>CAZSBG010000103.1:0-22033 GCA_964605145.1 uncultured Cytophagia bacterium
TTGCCACGTTCATCGCTCCATTGTCCGGTCTGGCTGATGGCGCTGCGTTTGTGTTCGCATCCGGCTTCTTCGATTCAACTATGAATCAAGACGGCCCTGCTTTTGGTGTCTACGCAGCACTAGCGGATGGACAGGTCTTGCAACTTCCAGCCATCACCACAGCTCGCTTGCAGGTGATTCACAATGCGGCTGATCCTGCTGCTGAAATGGTTGATCTTTATTTAGGCGAAACACTGTTGCTGAATGACTTTGAATTTCGCGCAGCCACACCATTCATCGATGCGCCGGCAAACCAGGAAATCGTGGTTGGTGTTGCACCGAGTACAAGTTCTTCGGTGAGTGATGTGATTGCAAGCTTTCCGTTCAATTTGTTAGCTGGTGAAAAATACATCGCAGTTGCCAATGGCGTGCTCGATCCCAACAGCTTTGCTGGTAATCCGGACGGTATCAGCACAGGCTTTGATATTTACGTCAAAGCCATGGCACAGGAAATGTCGATGACACCAGGCAATGTGGAATTTGCTGTCATGCACGGTTCAACCGATGCTCCGACCGTTGACATTGTAGCTCGCGGCGTGGCAACACTGGTGGACAACGCGCCTTACACTGCCATTACCGATTATATTTCAGTGCCACCGGCTGATTACACTATCGATGTGAAAGATTCTTCAGGTGCTGTGACAGTTGCCACGTTCACCGCTCCGTTATCCGGTCTGGCTGATGGCGCTGCGTTTGTGTTCGCGTCTGGTTTTTTAAATCCTGTTGACAATCAGAATGGCGAAGGGTTCGGAGTGTTCGCAGCATTGGCTGACGGACAGGTTTTACAACTTCCAGCCATCACCACAGCTCGCTTGCAGGTGATTCACAATGCGGCTGATCCTGCTGCTGAAATGGTTGACGTTTACCTTAATGGCGAGCGTTTGCTGGATGATTTTGGATTCCGCACCGCGACACCGTTCATCGATGCGCCGGCAAACCAGGACATCGAAATTGGTGTTGCCCCTGGAACCAGCTCCTCTTCAGCAGATATCATTGCAACATTTGATGTAAATCTGCTGGCTGGTGAAAAATATGTTGTCATCGCCAATGGCGTGCTGAATCCTGATAATTTTGTCGAAAATCCTGATGGCATCAGCACTGCTTTCACACTTTTTGTGAAACCGATGGCTCGCGAGGAAGGTACCGGCAGCAATGTCGATTTCTTCATCGTTCACGGTTCAACCGATGCTCCGGCTGTTGATGTTGTTGTGAGAAAAGGACCTGTTCTTGCTGAAAATGTACCCTACGGCGGTATTTCAGAATACGTGTCGGTATCACAGCAGGAATACATTATTTACCTAAGCAATCCGGCAGATGGGACGCCCATCATCGCGTTTGATGTAAATCTGGTCGGATTGGGCGGACAGTCGGCAGTGGTACTTGCTTCCGGTTTCTTCAATGAAGAAGGTAACCAGGGTGGCAAGAAATTCGAACTGATTGGTGTTTTGGCCAATGGCGATGTTGTGATTTTCCCGGATCCGCCGTTGACAAATGTGGAAGAAGAAATAGTTTTTGGAGTGCCCAAAAGCTACGGTTTGGAGCAGAACTATCCCAATCCATTCAATCCCACGACCAATATTTCGTTTTCACTGCCCAATTCCGAATTCGTGAGATTGAGCGTTTACAATATGCTGGGACAGGAAGTGGCAACACTCTTGAATAAAGAGATGAATGCCGGTCAGTATCGAATTTTATTCGATGCGTCCAACCTGGTTTCCGGTGTTTATTATTACCGAATCGAAGCAGGAGATTTCAAAGCGAGCAAACGCATGCTTTTCCTGCAATAAATAATCAATAAATGAGCTGGCAGGTCACACTGGAGTGGCCTGTCAGCTTTTTTTATTTTCAATTGTAATGAAAGTGATACGATTCTTCACGTCTGAACCAATAGATATTAATACCGTATAAAAGAAAAGTTAAGGGCCGGAATGAATACGGAATATTTTCCCTTTTGGGTTTTTCAAATTTGGAGTGAAAACTGCACTGATATGGTTTATCACCCAATTGTTTTGAGTGTTGAAATAATGATATTTATTCGATAGAATCAGAGAAAGGAAAAATAGATTATGAAAAGAATTGTTATTGGATTTATCCTGCTATTTTTCACGCTGCCGATGTTTGCGCAGGAACGAGGTGAAATTACGGGACAGGTTGTGGATGCTCGAACTAAAGAGCCATTGATTGGTGTAAATGTTATTGTATTGGATACGCAGCGCGGCGCATCGACAGATTTGGAGGGAAATTATATCATTCAAAATGTTCCTACCGGGACGTACCGATTGAAATTCATGTACATCGGTTACGAAGGTGTTTTGAAGACTGATGTGGTGGTAAAAACAGCCAGCCCGGCGTATGTCAACGCAGAAATGACACCGACCGTTATTCAAACCAACGAAGTGACAGTCACTGCCGGTTATTTTGTAGAAGAAGAGAAAATTCAACCCAGTACCATCGGGCTGACGAGAGAGGAAATCCGCCGCTTCCCCGGGGGATTTGAAGATGTGGTGAGAACAGTGTCCACACTGCCCGGGGTTGCCATTAATTCTGCCGGAGGAAGAAATGATTTATTAGTGCGGGGCGGAGGACCCTCAGAGAATTTGTACATCATTAATAATATCGAAGTCCCCAATATCAATCATTTCGGAACCCAGGGCAATAGCAGTGGAAGCCTCAGCTTTGTGAATCTTGATTTTGTTGAAGATGTCACGTTTTCCACCGGCGGATTCGGGGTTCAATATGGCGATAAGATGTCTTCTGTTTTATCACTTAAGATGAAACAAAATAAACCATCGCAGCTCGAAAGCAAAATGACGGTCTCGGCAACTCAGTTCGGTTTGAATGTTGAGCAGCCCCTGGCTGACAGGGGAAACTTTATTTTTTCAGCAAGAAAAAGTTATCTGGATTTGATATTCAAAGCAGCCGGACTCCCGTTTGTGCCTGTCTACACCGATTTCAATATCATTGGAAATTATGATCTTTCACCTAAAGATAAATTATTCTTTCTGGGGCTTTCGGCAATTAATAATGTTGATCGGGATCAAAGCTCGCTTGAAAATCGCGTTCAAAATGCAGCATTGCTGGACAATTCCCTGTACCAGGGGATTTCTGGGATCAACTATCGCCGATTGCTGAAAAGTGGTTACCTGGATTTAACCGTCGGACTGAATCTGTATCGCTATCGGCTCAGTCAGTTGGATGAAAATGAACAGGAGTATTTCAGCAGTGACGCGGATGAATGGGAATATTCGACAAAATTGCAGCATTACTGGATCGCTTCGAAGAGCATTGGTATCCGCAGTGGAATAACGGCCAAGTTTTTCAAATCTGAAAATACGACCAGTTTCGCAGATACAATTTATGACCGAAGCGGAAACAGAATACCGGTTGCGGCCATTGGCATCAATCCATTCATTCAGGACAATACAACCGCTCAGAAATTTGCATTCTACACAGAAGCAGACTGGCTGGTCAGTTCAAAATTAAACGTCAATTTCGGCGTCCGGGGAGATTATTACCAGTTTTTAAATGATAAATTGTACTTTGCGCCGCGGGCGTCCATGAAATACAAAATTACAGAAAAACATACGCTGCGAGCCAGTGGAGGCGTGTATTACCAGTCGCCGTCTTACGTGTGGGTTGCGAATCCTGTAAACGAACGCCTGAAAGCGCTGCAAAACCGCATGGGCGTTTTGGGATGGGATTTCCTCATCCGGAATGACTTGAGATTAGCGCTGGAAGGATATTACAAAAAATACTCCAACCTTCCCGGTGGAACCGTGCCGGGCGCGACTGATTACATCGTTTTAACCAACACCGGCACAGGCTTCGGAGGCAGAGAAGACGATTTCCAGTCATTTGGTTATTATGATTTGAATTCCAACGCCAAAGGCGATTCGTATGGAGCCGAATTACTTCTTCAGAAAAAATTTTCAGATATTCCGCTTTATGGCTTGATGAGTTTCACGCTTGGAAAAACTGAATTGGTAGCAAATAATGGGAAAACATATCCCGGTCAGTACGATCAGCGATTTATTTTCAACCTGTCCGGCGGATATATTCTGAATTCAAAATGGGAATTTGCCGCAAAATTTCGATATTTTACCGGCGTGCCGTATACCCCCATATATCGTCCTTCGGAGAACGCAGAAAGTCCCGGCTCTATTGTCAATTTACCGGATGAATATCTTGCCGCGCGACTGGATGCCGGCCATCATCTGGATATCCGCGTGGACCGGTATTTCAATTTTTCGAGTTGGACGCTTATCGTATATCTCGACATTCAAAATATTTATGACTACAAAGTGCCTCAGCGCCCCCGATACGATTTTTGGGAAGACAGAATTATCCGAAGCAGTGAAATCGGAATTTTGCCATCTATCGGCATCAGTCTGGAAATATAAGTCATTGAAAAATAAAGTGTACCAAAAAGAAGTTTCCATCAATTCAGGTGGAAACTTTTTTTTTGGGGATCTACTAATTCTAAAGCGTAATATTGAATATGTGGGTAAACCAGTGGCATCTGCTACTGGTGAAAAATCCACTGTAAATTCATCCTTTAATAATTTATCGGTGAAATTATCTGAGACAACGAATAAAAGTCTGTAGCCTGAATTATTCAGCAATTTCAAACAATAGATATTTAACTTAATGTTATTCATAAAATTAATCAGATATATGAAATTTAACAAAGTTAGATATACTGAATTCGGAATGAAGCACCATTCAGGCTATCTGGATTCCTGAATGCATTACAATGAATAATCCAGGGTAGAAAGAAAGGTCAGTAAAATAAACTTCAGTAAGTTTGGTAAATGCCGGCGTAACATATTTTAATTAAATAACTTGACTTTTTTGAAAAATTAATGTATTTTTTGGTGATAGAACATTCATGCTCGTTACAGAATTTGATGATTTGTACTAAAAATTTGTGATTTGTATATCCAATGGATGATAATGATGTTCGTAACCTGAATTATTCATGTAATTATAATAAAATTGATTCAATTATTTGATTATTATCAAATTGAATTATCAATCAATTTAAAACTCAGTTTTAGACGTAAAAATGTACTAATCTCTAAATTCATCATCATTCAGGTTATCTCGATACCTTTAGCAATATAATGTGAATAATCGAGGGTAAATGTCTGAGTAAAATTCGAAGCGTAAAAATAACAGGGAGAAAAACCGTGTCTCAATTACAAAGCAAAGGATGGCATAACCTCTCCGTGTTACTCTTAATTATCTTTTTTCTATTCGGTTGTGAAAAAAGTGTGAAGGAAGAGGAGAAAACGGAAAAAAACGATTCAAGTTCATCGGAAATAAATCAATCGAATAAAACAGTAAAAAAGGCATCAGAAATCGACCCGACGAAAACCGATATTTCACCTGTTGGCGAAGATGTACTATCCGAAGCGGAGATGTGGGCAGAATATAAAGCAGCAAAGGACGCAGCTCTGGAGGCGAAAGAAAAAGAAAATCTGGAAGATTTGAAGCTGGCTTTACTGCGTGCTGCCAGCTTTGCCAAAAAACTCGACCGGCCGGATATTGTCGCCTGGCAGTTGAATAACATTGGCTATTATTCAATTCAGGAATTCAAGAAAAAAACTGACTACGATCAGCGGATGCACACCATAGAAACATTGAACTACGGTGAAGAAAAAAAAGAATACATTGCAAAAACACGAAAGGTTTTCCAGGAACAGATGTCGCTGCTTACAGTTGCAGAAAAACATCTGTCAGACGCGCTGGAATTTGATAAAAAATTGAACGATAAAAACAGAACCGAAAAAATCAACAGTAATTTAAGATTCATTGAATGGGTTCAAAACTTTACCATCATCGAAAATAAACTACTACAAGGCTGATGAATCGCATTGAATTTACGCGGTATGGCGAAAATCCTGTTATCCCCCGAACAAAGGGTACTTTCTTTTCAATTTTCTCTGCAAATCCCGATCTTTTATATTTTAACAATAAATATCATTTGTATTTTAGAGGCCAGGCCGAAGCCAGCCATGATCAAATAGGCGTGGTGTATGCACCCCCGGAAAGATTCGACGGGATTCACTGGGAGATGGCGCCTGAAAATCCAATCATTAAGGTAGGCGCCAGCGCTGAGGATTTTGATTCCGGCCATATCCTGGATCCGGCAGCTATTGTGTGGAACCGCAAGGTATATTTGTATTATTCAGCCCACAATATGTATTGGAAAATCCGCGATGTGCCTTCGAGCATCGGACTGGCCATATCTGAAGATGGTACTCATTTTGAAAAATATGCAGCGAATCCGGTGATCTATGGCCTGGCTCCGGAAGCAATTGAATTTCAGGGAAAAGTTCATCTTTTTTTTCAGCGAAGAACAGAGGGCGGGTTTTTCGAAATTCACAAATGTCACAGCGAGGATGGCATTCATTTTCCTGAGAAAAACAGGTCAACCGTTTTTAAACCGTCCGGTCAACCCGGCGCGTTTGACCGGTTCAGCATTTCCACAGTGAGAATCTGGCAGGAAAAAGATTGGTTTTACATGTTTTATGGTGGCTGCGACCGCTATTATGATTACCCGACTGCCATTGGTCTTGCCCGTTCGAGAAATTTATTGGACTGGGAGCGATATCCCGGCAACCCCATTTTTGAGCGCGGCGAACCGGGCACCTGGGATGAAGGCGCGGTGTGGTTTGCAACGGTATACAGGCAAAAGGATAAATATCTCCTCTGGTACGAAGGTACCGGCTGTGGCCTGGGGACAGAGACTGCGTCGACGCGGCCAGCGTCACAGGAATGCCGCGAACAGGATTACGGCGGTTATGCCAAGACTTCCTTCTCCCAAATCGGATTGGCGACTTTTGAGGGGAGTCTGGAGTGGTGATTGTTGTGGACCGCAGAACATGCGGAAACGCGTGAAATAAAAGCGAATGTAAAACCTGTTTCATTGGAAATTTTTTCTTATTAAATTCTATTTTGTTACATCGAACCATTGGATAAACCAGTGGCCTCTACCACGGGTGAGAAATCCATTTTCTATTGGACAAAAAATATCAATGTAACTATCAGGAAAAACGACGAAAAGACTTGAAGGTTGGAAAGTCAGTGGCAGAGGCACTGACACACCCTTCGCGCGCTTTGTGGTTTTACGTTTCATTAAAAATATTTTGTGCTCTGTTGCGTATTTTCTGGGCTAAAAAATAAAAGGTAAAGTGAATTGAGCATTAGCGGTACCATATTTAATATTCAACGTTATTCCATCCACGATGGCCCGGGAATTCGGACAACGGTTTTTCTTAAGGGCTGTACATTGAGTTGTTTCTGGTGTCATAATCCTGAAGGTCGAAAAAACATCCCGGAAGTACAATTTTACCCGGATCGATGTATCACATGTCTGGAATGCGTGTCCAAATGCGTGAATGAGGCGCACCTGTTTCAGGAAAATCTTCACATTTATTTTCGTGACCGATGCGTCGGCTGCGGTTTATGCGTGGAAACGTGTTACTCCGAAGCGTTGGTGAAAACCGGCACCGTGTTCACTGCAGAAGAAGTCATGGAAGAAATTTTACGTGATCGGTTATTCTATGAGACATCTGATGGTGGCGTTACCCTGTCCGGGGGGGAACCTATCCTGCAGCCGGAATTTTCACTTGAAATACTGAAACGATGTAAAGAGGAAGGATTGCTCACTGCAATTGAAACTTGTGGTCATTATCCCTGGAAACACGTCGAACCGTTGCTGCCGTATACTGATCTGATTATGATGGATTTGAAGCATCTGAATGAGGACAAACATCGCGAGGTTTCCGGCGCGTCGAACCAAAAAATACTCGAGAATGCCCGCCGCTTCGCTTTGACAGATAAACCGATTATTTTTCGTACGCCGGTAATCCCGTCAGTCAATGATGATCCGGCAGATATACAGGCGATTGTTGGCTTCATCAAAAATTTAATAAATGAACGCGCTTCGCAAAGCAATGGGCATGTTCGTCAGGAGGCCATTCAATACGAATTGTTGCCGTTTCACAAACTGGCTTCAGATAAATACAATAGTCTGGGTATGGAGTACAGCGCGCGTGATATCAATCCTCCATCGAAGGAGAAAATGTGTCAACTTGCCGATCTTGCCCGGGCCAGCAGCATTGATGTAATTGATCGAAATTGAATTTTGAATGGGATTGTGATGCGCAATGGTCAATCAAATATAAATTTGATGGTCCAGGATTTCATAACCAAAAAGAATAGCATTATGTTGAAAAAATTTGGAATAAACGTCAATGAATCACAGACCCGATTGGTTTTTTGAAATAGGAGGCAGGTATGTACTTTTTAATTGACAGCGCAAATCTGGAAGAAATTGAACAGGCAATGAGTCTCGGATATGTTAACGGAGTGACCACCAATACCCGGGAGATGGCGTATCATACCTCAGATGATTTCAAGGGCTATCTGAAACAGATGAGAAAAATTGCGCGCGGGACGATCCATGTTCAGGTGACGACGACTGAGCCAGAAGAAATGGTGGCAGAAGGTGAGGCGATTTCCAAATTGCTCGATGATGTCAGAGTGAAAATTCCTGTGACTGTGGCAGGACTCAAGGCAATGCGGATTCTGGCTGATAAAAACATTGAAGTTGCAGCGACAGCGGTGAACAGCGTCACCATGGCTGTGTTGGCTGCGCAATCCGGCGCGAGTAGCGTTATCCCTTACTATGGCGGCTTGCAGCAATTCGAGGCAGATTCCGCAGATTTACTTTTGAATATTATGAACGCGTTCGAGGACTATCAATTTCCAACGGAAATGATATTTTTCGCCCGCGATGTCAGAGAGGTGCGTGAAGGAATTCGGGCCGGCGCAACCGGATGTTTAATGCTTCTCGATGGATTGAAATCACTGGTGGATGAACCGTTCGCCACACGGGAAGTGGATTTAATGATTGAAACCTGGCGAAAACGTTTTGGCGATAAAAACTGGGCGTCGTGAAATGAACGAAATATTTAGTTATGAGATTTGACAACAACAGAGGGAACGATAATTTTTGGAAGTAATTATGGAAAAACAATTGACTTTTCAGCAGCGTATTGATGCACTGCGCGAAACAAAAATGAAGCACACAAGAGAGAAATGGGACGTGATTGGTTCCATGGATTTCGATGACCATGCGATTATTCTGCCTCCGCCGGAATCGCGGAAAATGGTAGAGGTTATCAGTGGATCCGGGGTGCCCATTACAGATGTACTGCTGAGCGAATTCGAACCAAAGAGCAATCATCCCAGCGGCGGATTTTTTGGTCCACGTTCCTGCGGAGAGAATTTTCGGGGGCTGCTGGAAATACACCCGGTTTACATCGATCCCATGAGCTCATTGGCCGGGGGCTACATGACCAACTTTTTATCGTACCGAGATCCCTACTGGAATCCGGATTATGATTATGCGCATCTTCGCTCTGAGCAAGAGAAATACAAAGTTCAGCATGGCATTGGCGCAGCCCAGCATTTCTGCCAGGATATGACTATCGGTTTCGAATTAGGCTGGGGCGGCATTCTCCATAAAATTGAGCGGTACCGAAAAATGAATACCGATGAAGAAGCGCAGGAATTCTATGCCGGTCTGGAGCATTTTATCCTGGGCATGCAGAACTGGATTCATCGCACTGCGGTTGCTGCAAAAGACATGGCAGATACAGAGCCGAATCCACAGCTCAAAAAGAACCTGGCTGAAATTTCCGAAATAAACGATTGGATCACTACCAATCCGCCGAGGACATTTCGCGAGGCCTGCCAGTGGATGCTGTGGTATCAATTGGCCGGCAAAATGTACAACATGGGTGGTTCACTTGGCCGAATCGATCAGTTTCTCTATCCTTTTTATCAACGGGATAAAGAAGCTGGAATTTTAACCGACGAAGAAGCGGTTTTTCATCTTGCTAGTCATTTTATTCAGGACACCAGTTACACGCAACTGGGCGGACCTGACAGGTCCGGCGAAGACACGACCAATGAACTTTCTTATCTTGTTTTGGAAGCCGCCCATCAATTGAAAATTCCGGTCAACACCGGCGTGTGCGTTGGTGAAAATGTCGATCCCAATTTATTGCGGCGCGGCGTTGAAATCATGTTCGAAGACAAGACAGGCATACCCAAATTTCTTGGCGTTGACAACACGAGTAAAGGATTTGCCCGAAACGGCTATCCCATTAAACTCGGGTATGAACGCGCGTATTCCGGCTGTCACTGGTGCGCCCTTCCCGGGCGCGAATACACGGTGAATGACTGCGTCAAGGTGAACCTGGCCGCAGTGTTCGAAGTGACCCTCCGCGATCTGATGTCCGATGAATCGACAGCGCCCTCGGTCCCTGCATTGTGGGAGCGGTATGAATATCACTTGAAGCGAGCGGTCGGGGTGATCGCTGAAAGTCTCGATTACCACATCGACCACATGTACAATGTGTTCCCTGAACTGCATCTCGATTTGCTGTGTCACGGCCCGATCGAAAAAGGTCGGGACGCATCGCACGGCGGTGTGGAGTTTTATAATTTATGCATCGATGGCGCCGGCCTGGCAACAGTTGCGGATTCGTTTGCTGCACTGGATTTGCGGGTGGATAAGGAGAAGCGGCTCACCTGGAAGGAAATTCAGCGGCATCTCAATGAAGACTGGGCCGGGCCGGATGGCGAAAAGGCGCGGCTGATGATGAGAAATATCCCCCGCTACGGCAGCGGCGGATCGGTCGCAGATGAATTTGGAAAACGCATCGCAAAAACATACACTAAATTTGTCAAAGAAAAGCCAACGCCAAAGGGATTTAACATGGTTCCCGGCATTTTTTCCTGGGCGGCGACAATTTACCTGGGCAAGGATGTGGGAGCAACTCCGAATGGCCGACATAAGCAGGCGCCGATTTCGCACGGTCCCAACCCTGATCCGGGATTTCGCAAGGACGGCGCACCTTCGGCCCTGGCTGTGACCGTTGCCGAGGTTCAGCCCGGGTATGGAAATACCGCGCCGTTGCAATTGGAACTGGATCCGGGAATGTCAAATGGCCAAGAAAATATTGACAAAGTAGTCAGCCTCATTAAAACGCATTTCACACTGGGCGGCACCCAGATTAATTTAAACATCGTTGATAAGAAAAAAATTCTGGAAGCGCATGAAGACCCGACCCGTCATCCTGATCTGGTCGTGCGCGTCACCGGTTTCAGCGCCTATTTTGGCAGTCTGTCGCCGGAATTCAGGCAAATGGTGGTGGATCGGATTGTGGCGGAAAGCTGATCGTCTATGCAGTTCATCCTGTCAAAAAAAACCAATTCACCCAAATAAAAGTATGTGAACCAACATGGAAACCATGAATCCAACTCCCCGACAACGATTCCTGAACTACGTAACAACCAACGGCGCCACCCGCCCTGTGGTTTCGCCGTTTCTGCCTTCGCACTCGGTTATAAAAAGCACGCTCGAATATTTGAAGTTGCCGATAACCAACGATCCCATTCAGGATGAAATTACGCTCGCCCGACATCTGGATTACGAGCCCATGTTCATGGCTGAAATGACCGGGCTGATTTTCAACTGGGACGTCGATGAGTCGCGTTCGGATGAGGGATACCAGGTTTCATTTATTCGTACGGCAAAAGGCGAATGGCTGCGACGCTGGCCGCGGAAAGAAATTCAGTGGAATGATGATGTGCAATGCCCGGTGCAGACCGAGGCGGACCACGAAATGTTTGTGGCTGTGTGCGAGCAGGTGTGGGATTTGGAAGATAGCATTCGCCATTATTACCGGCAGTTCCGGAAAAATGTGGGCGAGGACGGCGTGATTGTGCTGGGCCATCCGCATCCTTCGTGGCTGGGCTACCAAATCAGTCCGCAGGCAATTTACTATCACTGGAACGACTTTAAATCCACGTTCATTCGAAGCATGGATGCACTGTACGATGCGTCGCTGTTCGTTATGCAAATTGCGATGGACGAGGGAATCGATTTCATGAGCGATTCCAGCTATGGTCTGGAAATGACCTCGCCGGCACTGTTTCGCGAGATGGATTTGCCTTACATTCAAAATTTCGGAAAATGGACGCACGAGCGAGACGGACTTTTCTGGTATCACAATTGCGGCTTCACGCGACAGTTCATTTTGGACGGTACATTCGATACGTTGGATGCAGACGTTATCGAGACCATCGCACCGCCGCCGGAGGGCGATAACGATCTGGCAGAATCTCGCAAGGGTCTTCATCAAGGCATTTGCTCCAAAGGAAATTTCAATCTGAATTTGCTGCGCGATGGCTCGCCGGCTCAGATAGTCGGAGAGACCGAAAAAATGGTGGAGGCGGTTCTGGGTTACGCCCATATTTTATCGACTGCAGATGGTGTCCTTGAAGGCACGCCGGCGGAAAATTATATTGCATTCGTTCGAACCGCCCGCGAAAAGAGCGTGGTGATGTGATTGGGGCAAATTTACACTTGCACAATTCCCAAAAAATTCCGATATTAAAATCTGAAATTTTCGTTGACATCAAAATACAAAATTTGATACGACACGTTGAATTCAAATAAAGGAAAAATCACTCTTGATTCTTTACAACTGGCGGCGATGTTCTATTGCCGGCAATGATGGAATGGGGAGTGATTTTTTTTCGGTCTGAATTGCAGAGCTCTAAAAATCAGGATTCACCACTCAGTGTGAAGTTCCTGTAAAGAATTTAATAATCAACAAATAGCTTTTCATCTTCTCGAAAAAGGTGAAAAATATGTGGCCTTTCAAGAAATCCGTGCTGAAGCCGCCTGAGAAACAGACGGAGCACCACTACGTTCTGGCGCATGTAGTACTGAGGCAGGTTGCCCAGCGCGATCCATACATTTTTTTTGGAATGCTGAGGTCTCCGCGACGGAAGAAATTTCTGAATGATATTTGGAAGCATGTGTACGAGCATTGTGATGAAGAAGGCAAGGCATACTTTTCGTCTCAGGACGTCCTGATTCACCCGAGGAATATTGGTGAGTACCCGGCAGTGCTTATTGAAATGCCGCCGCCTTATTTCACAATGGAGGCGTACATGGTCTGCGCCGTACTTGGAGTGCCACCCAGTGAAGCTGTAAAAAAAATGCCCGATAATCCAAAAGTTTACTACTATACTCTTGAAAAAGGTGTGGATTTGGCCGGTGGACACTGAACAGTCTTGTGCTCGTGGGAAGGGGATAATCACTTTAACTATGGCGACGGGCCGGAGGCAACGCCGGAAGCATTTCTGGAAAAAGTTAAAAATATGATCGAATTGGACCCTCCGCAGTAATCGGATTTTTTACCCGAATAATCGTGATCGAATCAGCGCGATTCCAGGCGTACGTATAAATTAACAATTTCACGTTCAAAAATGCGTAGGATAGTAAAATTATAACGGAGGATTAGATGAAATCCAGACTTTTATTTATTTCACTTTTTGTTTTCCTGATCTCGTGCGGGCAAAAAGATGACAGAATCAAAGTGGAATATTGGGCTCATGGCGGGCTTCCCAATATGAATCGCTGGGTTAAAGCCAGAGTCATTGAATTCAACGAAACTCGCCCGGATATAAAAGTGAATTTGAGCCAGAAAAGCTGGAATATGATTCGGGAGTTGCTGTATACGAATTTCAGCACCGGCACCGGGCCTGATGTGATGCGCGTGCACGCGAATTATGCGCCCGAGTTCGGTGAAGGCAGATATTATTATCCTGTCAACAAATTCCCGGATTTCGAAGAGGTGAAAAGCTGGTACCTGCCCAATCTTTTCGAATCTGTTCGATATAAAAACAACTATTACGGTTTGCCGGGATCAGCGCTTGCATTTGTGCTGGTGTGCAATAAAGATATGTTCGACAAAGAAGGATTGAAACCGCCGAGAACCTGGTCGGAATTTCGCAGCGTGGCAAAAAAAATGACCAAAGATACCAACGGCGATGGCAAAATTGATCAGTGGGGGCTGGTGCTGTTGGGCGGAGATCGCGGGGGGTTCTCCTACCGATTGGCGCCGTTCATTTACAAGGCTGGTGGTGACATTCTCTCAGAGGATTTAACTCAGGTGAAATTCAATTCAAAAGTGGGTGTGGAAGCGCTCAAATTATTCTCCGACATGTTTCAAATCGATAAATCCATTACCCCGGGATTTCTGGCCTACACCATTTCAGAAATCAATGATTTGTTCTGCAGTAATAAGGTGGCCATGAGCATCGAAGGACCATGGTTTTCCGGCATTGTTGAAGAGAAAAGCCCGGGCAAGGATTTTTACATTGTCCCTGTACCCGTGCCGGATGACCGAATTGAGTTTTATGATACAGCTCCAACGCTGCAAGACATGCTGATGATCGCCATCAGCGCTCATTCAAAAAATTTGGATGCGGCGTGGGAATTCACCAAATTCATTCGAAACGAAGAAGCGGATATGGCCTGGATGGAACAGGATATGGGGGGCTTTCCAACGACGGCAAAAGCGCTGAATCGGCCTGAGGGCGCTAAATTCAAAGGATTCGAAGTATTTAAACATGAACTTCAGCATGCACGGCCCTGGCCTGCGCATCCGAAAATGATCGCGATTGCGCGGAATGTGCTTGCACCATTTGGTCAAAAAGGGATTATTGGGGAATTGTCTCCCAAACAAGCGATGGATGAAGCTGCAAAACAAGCACAGGCCATGATAGAGGATATGAAATGAAAAAATCGACACCATACTGGCTGCTTTTACCGGCGCTGACGTTCACGATCTTCGTCCTTGTCTATCCTTTTATTCAGAACTTAATCAACAGTTTCCGGGAGGTAAGCCTGATCCAGGGGGCCGGTGCCTGGTCAGGGTTTAAAAATTATATCAGCGTGCTTGCTGACGATATTTTTTGGGTCAGCTTTAAAAATACAACTCTGTATGCAGTTCTTGGCACCCTGCTATCGCTGGTGCTGGGGATGGCGATCGCCCTGCTTCTAAATATGAAAATTGGCAGAATCAACAATGTGTTCAAATTTCTGTACACAATTCCCTGGGTCATTTCCCCGGTCGTGGCCGGATTCGCCTGGAAATGGCTGCTCAACGATAATTTCGGATTGGTCAATTACTGGCTAACCAGTCTCGGCATTATCGATGAAGGCATTACCTGGCTGGGCAACGCGGACACAGCGCTGGTGTGCGTCATCGTAGCGCGCGTGTGGCAATTCTTTCCATTTGCCATGGTTATGTTCCTCGCCGGATTGCAGGCCATTCCCCAGCAGCAATACGAGGCTGCGGATGTGGACGGGGCAACTCACGTAAGCAAGTTCATCCATATCACGCTGCCCAATCTCAGTTCGGTCACTGCAGTGCTGCTTTTGCTGGGTGTGATCTGGAGCTTCAACGATTTTAACATGGTTTTTGTGATGACCCGCGGCGGCCCAATTTATTCATCCATGGTGCTGCCGGTGCTGGTGCGGGAATTCTCATTCGTCCATTTTGATCTGGGCAAGGGATCAGCGCTTTCCATCCTTATTTTCGCCGTGCTCATCAGTTTGTCCTTCATCTATCTGAAAATCATTTCAAGGAGGGAGAGACTGTGAAAAAACCAATCCTGGTCGCTTTAATGACGTTCATCGCACTCCTGATTCTCGTTCCCTTTTTGTGGATGTTTTCAACATCGTTCAAACCCTTGCCGGAAGTGAATGTTTATCCCCCGCAATGGGTGAGTCCAAACATGAGCTTCAAGCCCTATGTGGACATGTTCGAATTTCTCCCGTTTTCCCAGTACACGGTGAATAGCCTTGTCGTGGCGCTGTCAGCAACTTTTCTGACCCTGCTCATCGGCAGCCTGGCTGCCTTTTCTTTTTCCCGATTCCAGTTCAAAGGAAAGGATTTATTTCTGTTGATTTTCCTTCTGTCTCAAATGCTGCCCGGCGCATCGGTGATCATTCCGCTGTTTCAACTGATTCGCAAGGCCGGTTTGTACGACACGTACATCGGACTCATTCTCACACACACGGCTGTGCTGCTTCCGTTTGTGATCTGGCTGCTGTACGGCTTTTTCAAAACCATTCCCCAGGAAGTGGAAGACGCGGCGCTCATCGACGGTTGCTCACGTCTCGAAGCATTGCGCAAGGTGCTGCTGCCCCTGGCGCTTCCCGGTTTAGGAGCAACGGCGCTGTTTGCTTTTCTCGGTTCCTGGAATGAATTTTTCTTTGCGTTGATTTTAACGACTTCGGATTCGGCGCGAACCATTCCTGTCGGGATCGGGCTGTTTGTTGGCGAGTACCGCGATGTCTGGAATCAGATGTCCGCTGCGGCGGTATTCTTCAGCATTCCGCCGTTGATTTTATTTTCATTATTGCAGCGCACATTTGTGAAAGGATTGTCGGCCGGGGCGTTGAAGTGAAAACAAGGAGTTGGTTTTTAGTATTGGATGACTTAAGCCCGGTGTATTTTTGGCAGAAAATTACAAAAATCAAAATTCAATGCGCCAGAGGACGCACAAGCCTTTAGCGGATGCCAAATAAATTCCAGATACAAAAGTTTAATTTTCAAACTTTATTCGAAAGTGTACAACCAAACGATCCTGTCCCAGTTTGATTTTTTGGAATTTGGTTTTGTTAATTTGCTTGTTATTTGGCTATTGATTTTTGTTGTTTCAGACTTATCCGGCTTGGGCGTTAAATTTTTTGATAATTAAGTTTTGGTTTTTTCATAGTACAGATTTTGGAGCAAAAATGTCATACGACGATGGCTGGGCAGCGGTCAATCTGGATATGCCGCCCCGTGTCCCGAGAATAGAATTCGATGCCCAGTTCCATTGGGATTTGGTACGAGTCGTTACCGGAATGGATGTCTCTTTGTCCAGTTCTGATGCGATGAAGAAAAAAGCAAGCAGCGCATTCAAGAAAGCATGGAATTATGATCTAAATTTGATGCCACTGATACACGATGAGGAATTGGATGCAAAACGAACATCCATGGGCCATTCAGAATATGCGGCCGGTGGTGAGGATTACAGCGCTCAGCTCTATTGCCCGTTCGAAGACCCTGAAGAGGTGTTTGAATTTGATCCCTGGGAGTGCTACGGCAGAAAGGATCACAGCCAGCTCATCCGTCGATTCAACGAACACCTTGGCGAGCAATATGAAGATGACCCTGACCTGGTGAACACGACCGGCACGTATGTGACGCTTTTTTCAGGATTCATTTCAATCTTTGGTTGGGACATGATGCTGACTGCCGGCGGAATCGATCCTGATCGTTTCGGTGAAGTTGCCAATCGATATGCCGGCTGGATGCAGCAATTTTACGACGCTTTGGCCGAAAGCGATGCCCAGGTGATTTACGCGCACGACGATATTGTCTGGGCCTCCGGCGCAGTATTCCATCCGGACTGGTATCGCAAATATATATTTCCCAATTATAAAAAACTCTACGCGCCGATTCTTGAGAGCGGGAAAAAGGTGATATTTATCGCGGACGGGAACTACACGGAATTTGTGCACGATGTGGCAAAAATTGGGGCCAGCGGATTTTTTTTCGAGCCGCTCACTGACTTGAAACACGTTGTTGAATTTTATGGCAAAACCCATGTCATTATCGGCAATGCGGATACGCGCATTTTGCTTTACGGAACAAAAGATGAAATCAGGACAGAAGTGGAGCGATGCATGAACTTGGGCCGGCACTGTCCCGGTTATTTCATGGCCGTTTCCAACATGATCCCGTCCAATACGCCGGTGGAAAGCGCGCTTTATTATAATGAAATTTATCAGCAACTATCCCGGCGATAGCGTTGCAGCATCGCCAAAATTTAGAATGGATTCATCTTTAATTTTCATTTGTACGCGACATGAAGTACCGATTCATTAATTTTCAAAGGAAAATGAAATGAGCCGACTGCAAAACCTTTCCGCGTCGATAATGGCATTTCTGCTCGTCATTTTGGTGGTGGCAATTGTTCAGGCCCGGCGACTACCCGGGGATGAACAAGTCAGGCATATTACAGACGAAATGATTTTTCAGAATAAAGCTATCGGTTTGGTGCAAGAGGGAAAATTCGTTGTGATCGCTCCATATTCCAAAAAAGGCACAATTATCGAAAATTTTTACAAGACCCAAATGCAGGCAGCAGTGGCCCCGGAAAAGCTTGACCTCCGACACAACGAAGGACAGGTTATTTCTGTTGAATGGCAGCCCGGCACCGAATTTTGGGGACCGAAGATTTCTGAAATTTTGAAAGTATCGACCGCACTGCTCATTGTGCAAAATCAAATGATAATAGAACAGAACCGGGAAATGCTTGTGCGGATGAAACGAAATTCAAAATAAACTGGGGGCGCAGTCAACATCGATTCGAAATTGAAAAGTTTTGAAGAACATTATGTGCATTTTTTAGAATTGAATCGAAAAGTGTTCGGGGCCGGTGAGCGAATGTTCAGTTCGACTAATCGAAAGAAATCATTTGCACTCTATTACATCCAATACCTCATCGCGACCACATTTCAGGAGAAAATTATTTTCTCTGTTTCGCCTGAATTTTATTTGGATTTTTTTCGCACATTTGAAAATCTGAATGAAAAACACTTGAGTGAGATCCTGTTTCAAAACATCGACGATTTTTTTCTGGAATACGATTTACCGCACCGAATGCAGCGGATGCTTCGGTTCAGCACGGATGCCACGCTCATTCATTTCGACAAAGGCATGCAACAGGTTAAATCGCTGACCCTTTCGCAAAAAGAACTGTTCTTCGATCTGTAAAAAAAACGAGGCAGGAAGTACAAAGAAAAGCAACGGAAAATTTTCGAACCGATCATCCATGAAGGGCGATTCTTTTATTTCCCTTTGAATCAAACCATTGCCGCGTACGCGTACATTTCCGATATTGTTGATAATGGCGGAAATATAGTTGTTGCCACATCACCTGAATTTCGGAACCAGGGTTTGGGCAAGGCGGTTGTTTCCAAAGTTGCTGATTGGTGTTTTGAACACGCTGTCATTCCTGTTTATCTCGTTTCATGCGAGAATAAGCCATCGATTCGTTTGGCAGATTCGCTGGGATTTGAACGAAAAGCTGAGGAGATCATTGTATCTTCATTTCAATGCGTATGAAATTTTCAGGTTCGATACTGGTTTGATTTAAAATTTATTGGAGGGATATGTGGAAAATCAAACTCAAATACTGATTGTGATGATCGCCTATTTGTCACTTCTCATCGCCTGGGGATTGTACCAGGGGAGGAAGGTGAAGAATAACGTGGATTATTCCATTGCCGGCAGAAATTTGCCCGGTTGGGCAGCAGCGCTTTCAGAACGAGCGACCGGGGAATCGTCGTGGGCGCTTTTGGGATTGCCCGGCGCAGCGTATGCAACCGGCCTGACAGAAATTTGGACGGCGCTTGGCTGCGTGGCCGGAATCATCACGGCCTGGGCTGTCATTGCGTGGCGTCTCCGCGATGAAGCAGAGACATACAGGGTGAACACATTCACAGAATACATTGCGAAGAAACACGGCGATGAGGGCAATTGGATTCGGGCCGTATGCAGCCTGACCATTGTCTTCTTCTTTTTCTTCTATGTGGGCGCGCAATTTTTGGGCGGTGGAAAAACGCTGCACACCATGTTCAATATTAGACCTGAGGTGGGCATGCTCATCACGGCTGCTATCATTGTCCCGTACACGATTTACGGCGGCTTCCGCAGCGTGGTTTACACCGATGTCATTCAGGCAGTTGTAATGATCGCCACGCTCATCATCGGGCCCATTGTTGGAGTGATATATCTGGTAAATCACGGTGATCCGGAACTATTTGCCTATTCCATTCCGCAGGCGTTGTCAAAAGCCGGGGATGAATATACGTCGCTGACCGGGGCAGCCTCCGGTTTTGCCGCAGGCGTTGTGCTGATGGGCGGTTTTTCCTGGTTTTTCGGATATCTGGGCGGTCAGCCGCAACTGAGCATGCGGTTCATGGCCATAAAAGATGCGGGTCAGGCAAAGCGGGGGCGGAATATTGGCATCATCTGGACGGTCATCGCGTACATTGGCGCGCTGTCGCTGGGGTGGATCGGGATAGCGCTTTTTGGCCCGACCGGCCTGGAAGACCAGGAATATGTGATGCCGGCCGTGCTGTTAAAATTGTTCCCGCCGGCCATCGCAGCAGTGCTCATCACCGGCGCCATTGCCGCGATGATTTCAACGGCAGATTCACTGCTCATTTTGTCGGCTACCGAGCTTTCGGAGAATTTAATCAGGCCGTCCAGGGAACAGGCTGTGCAAGCACTGACCAGGAGCAGAGTGGTCACTGCAATTCTGGCCGTCATTGCATTGATTGTTGCGTACCTGTCTCCATCCGATCTCATTTACACGCTGGTTGGTTATGTCTGGGCCGGCATCGGCGGAACATTTTCCATTGTTATTTTGTTTACGTTATTTTGGAAGAAATTTCATGGAAAGGCCGCGCTGGTGACCATCATTGTTGGGATGGTGTTCACAATTCTATGGATCAGCACCGGTATGGATCAGAAAATCACCGCCCGCGTAATGACGTTTCTCGTGGCTGGTATCAGCGCCGTTATTGCGACATACGCGCTTCCATCAAAGAAAAAAGCGAATAAGAGACCCGGTTCAAAAAGAAAATAAAAGTTGAAGGATATTCATTGGATAAAAGCCTATCGCTGAGGAGAGCGGTTCAAAATGAAAAAGAACAAAGAAATCATTATTATTGGCGACAGGGTGCTCATTTCGCCGGATACAAGCAGAGAAAAAACGGACAGCGGATTGTATTTACCCCAGGGCATTGCGGAAAAAGAGAAAGTCAATGGAGGCACGGTAGTGAAAGTGGGGCCGGGGTATATTTTGCCGTACAAGGATTCATCCGAGCCCTGGCTCAGCCGAAGTGGGGAACCGCAGTACATTCCGTTGCAGGTGGAGGAAGGCGATTACGCAATTTTTCTGCGCAAGGAAGCGGTCGAAATTGAGTACAAGGAAGAAAAGTACCTTATCGTTTCGCAGCAGGGAATTCTGGCTGTTGTCCGTGAAAATATCGATTTGAGTGATTTGTAGAAATGATTGTTTATGCAAATCTGTAAAGATGAAAAAAATTATCAAATTCATCTGATAGTTTTTTTTTAAACCGATTGCTGAAAGCTAATCGCTCAATTTGAGAACAATAAAATTATAATTAATTGATGAACCTGATTATTTTTGGAGGAATCACAATGGTTAACAAGCAATGGAGCAAAACGTTTTTTGTAGTGGCAATTGGGATGGTAGTCCTGAGCTTCCTGTACACCGGGTGCGAAAAAAAGCAATCCCCGTTGCTGGACCCTGATTTGCAGAAATTGAATGCGCAATCGCCAGATGTATACAAGGTTAAATTTGAGACGTCCAAAGGTGATTTTGTCGTTGAAGTACACCGCGACTGGTCACCCAACGGAGCAGACCGGCTGTATTATCTGGCGAACAATAATTTCTATGATGACGTCCGGTTTTTTCGTGTGATCAAAGGTTTCATGGCTCAGTTTGGCTATCACACCGATCCCGAAGTGATTAAAACGTGGTCTTCACTGACATTTCCGGATGATCCCGTAGTGCAGAGCAATCTCCGCGGTTATGTTACCTATGCGAAGAGCGGAATGCCGAATTCCCGCACAACACAGCTTTTTATCAATTATGCTGATAACACCATGCTGGATCAGCAGGGTTTTGCCCCGATCGGAAAGGTTGTCGAAGGCATGGATGTGGTTGACAAACTTTATGGCGGATACGGAGAAGGCGCACCCCGGGGTAGCGGCCCCAGTCAGATGGATATTCGCAAAGGTGGAAATTCCTATCTAAAAAAGAACTTTCCGGAGTTGGATTATATTAAAAAAACAATTGTGATAACTGATGCAGCTGATTAAGCAATTGACTCGAAAATAATTGATTTTGTAAGTTTTTCAGAAGATGATTTCTACTTTGTCAGATTAAATTAAAGCAGCGGGTAGGGGGCGTATCCGCTCAATAATTTATGGTAAAAAGTTCTTTGATAATTTATTTTTCACTT
>CAZSBG010000104.1:0-21948 GCA_964605145.1 uncultured Cytophagia bacterium
CTCACTTTTTTTTAAATTGAATCGTACAGCAAAAACCTAACCGGACGATGCTGATTTCAATTCGATAAATACCCAAATACTTTAATCATCTGAATTGGCTATTTTTATTCCTGGAATACGCTTGAAATCTTTTATATTCAAAGTATAAATTGTGTCAACTCCATTATTTTGCATCCATGCTCCAATATAAGCATCGATGAAGTCAATATTCAATGAATTAAAATCTTCCAACGCCTGCAATAGTATTTCTCTTTCATTAATTTCAAACGCAGGTGAAGCAGCTATTGAGCTCACAATTTCATCAATTTTGCTTTTGGGAAATTTATAAAATGATTGTAATGTCCAAACAATCTCTGCAAAAACCATTGAGGTTACTACTAATTTGACAAATCCCTTCTTTGCTTTTTCTATCAGGTCTTCCAATAATTCAGCTTGTTCGGGAATATCATTAGTCAAAAAACGAAGAAATAGATTCGTATCAACAAAATATCTATTCATTAGCAATACGCTCCGCAATATTTTGTTGTGTCTGCTCCCTGACTTCGCTTGCATCCTGAGATTTCTCTGTTTTTAGAACGCCGCGAATATTTATAACATCAGCAACCGGTTTTAATATGATTGCATTTCCCCTTCGAACAAATATAATCTTATCACTTGGCTTTAAATTTAACGCGTCCCTGATTTTTTTAGGTATCGTGATTTGCCCTTTTTCAGTAATGGTCGCAGTATTCATTTTTCACCCTATCGCTAATTTTCATTACTTTTTCTTAAATGTAATAATATTGATTTTTAAAATCAAGATAAAAATGTATATTTCAGATGACCATCGTAGTTTCAGTATGTTATTCTGGTGAGCTAATGACAAAATTTCATCTTTTGAATTTTTTTTTTAAACGAAAAAAGTGCAGCCCCAAAAATGAAGCTGCACTTTTTTTCATTCAAAATAAATTGCTACTTATTCTTAATCTTCCAAAGATGCCCCAGACTATTTTCCAGCGCCTGGCCAAGCGGCTCGCCCCCCTTTGTGGTGACATCCGGTTCATTGTGGAATACTGAGTACGGCACGTTAATTCCTTTCACGATGATATATTCGGGATCCGCACTCGAAAGCTTTTTCCAGTCATTTATTTTATAATAATATTCCATTTTCTCATCTGGCAGCGAATGAAACAGTATGGAATCTTCCTGGCCTTTACGCGCCCGCGCCCGGTTTTTTCTGAGCGATTCCTCGTAGGACACATCGATGTATACAATTCCAGCTTTCTTCAAAATATCTTCGCTCAAATAAGCCAGCGCTTCGCCGATGCCATTTTCACCGCCACGGGCGAATTCGATTATTGCGGTACGATTTTCGTGGTAATCAGGATTATACGCCAGTTTTTTCGCATAGGCCACATTGATCTTTTCTATGAATAAATTCCAGATAAACGGATCATTGAAATAGTAATCCTCGTCTGTGAAATAACGCGGTTTGCCGTGCTTCGTCATAATATCGTCGATGACAAAGGTGTCCCAGACAAACGGGAAATCATCTATTTCATCAAATTCAGCAATGTGGAATCTTTTCTTTCGGCTTTCCACGTCCGTCTTTTTCAAATAGTCGATGACTTCGGATTTGCCGGATGCCGGCCGGGCGGTTAAAATTATCACTTCAAAATGGTTCATATTCACACTCCTATGTTTTATCATTATTTGATTTTTCGTTTCGCCTGGGGGTATGCGTGCCAAATTTTAATTGCCAGAATAAGTCCAATAATTGAAAACGGAATCAGGAATATCGGCCAATAATTCCAGTTCAATTCTGTTAAAAATCCCAAGGATAGCGACTGAACACCAGTTCCCAGATAGACAAATCCATCAATCAGCCCAACCGCTGTTGCGGCTGACTTCCTTCCTCCGAAATCCATCGTTGCGGTTCCAGATAACATGCCGTGCACGCCGATGACACACAAACTCATAAAAATGACGATAAAGCCAAGTATAATCGCAGTTGAATTGCTGGGAAGGCCAATAATTTTTCCAACATTTTTAACCCTGATTTCTCTTTTCTCATTTTTATTCTGGTATTTATTAAAATATTCATATTCAGCAAGTTGAATTGCACCGATTTTTGTAGCAAGCATTTTCTTTTCTTTGCCGGGCAATGGATTAATCGTTAATACAGTAAATGTATCTGCTTCCTCAGATCGAATTTGCTCATCGGTGATCAAATATTCCGCACTGATTTGCTGTTTGACTGTTCCTAAATCTATATCAGCAAATTGCCTATTTTTTTCCAATAAACCATGATAAATATTTACAGTCATCTCCTGTTTCACAGCTTTATTTGATTTCATTACAAACGGTAGCATAATTATAGTTGAGAGCAACATCAAACCGTACAATAAAGCGGCAACAGGACCACGCCGGGAACCGAAAATTTTATCGGATAAAAATCCTGCAAATATTCCCCCGGTAACACCGGCCAGCATCAAAAAAAGCCCCCAATTATTGCTGATAAAGAAGTCAGGCAAATATCCCATGTCATTAGAAAATATTTTGTACCAATGCATTATGCCATTTCGCATGACGCCGGAACAAAATTCAATGAACGCGATAGTCAAAATAATTGGATTGGTTATTATTTTAATTATAATTTGTTTCAATTGAAACGGCTTGTCTTCTTCACCGGAAGATGCGTCCGCTGTATCAAAATCTGTGAAACCAGCCTGGCCGGGTGTGTCTCTCAGCAGGAAAATTTCAAGAATGAAAAATACGACCAATATTATTGCCGGGATGAAAAACACCCACCAGGTCTGATCTATCGTTGCATCCGTTATTCCAACCATAGTCCGGAGAGCGCTTTCAAATATATTCAAATCAAGGGCAACTGCTTTTGTCGCATTCACAATGGACTCGCCCCAATCAAACGCGAAATATAATCCCAATGAGATGAGCACTCCGAATATACCACCAAAAACGCCTCGCTCCCTTACATGAAACCAAGACGAATTGACTTTCACGATGGCAACTGCGCCGTAACTCTGAAAATACATATTGACCGCATACAGAATCGAAAATGCCAGTGTCAGATCGAATGACCAATTCAAAATGAGTATTCCGTAAATCAGCGCTCCCATTAATGCGTTGGCAATTGCCGATCCAAGTGCTCCGATTAATATCGCGTTTTTTCCACCGATTTTATCAGTCAGAGGCCCGTTGATCAAAAACGCGAACGCGTAAGTGAATGTGCCCACGGCAAAGATAATTCCGAAATCTGACTTTGACATCATTTCGCCAAGCGCATTTTTGGAAATAGTCAAATTATATCGCGCCATGTATAGAAAAGCATACGTCAAGCCCATGGGAAACCAGTTCAGAAATCGCCGGATGCGAAAATCCCGAGAGTGTTCCGGTTTTTCAAGCATGTTTTGTGTCATGAAATTCTCCGGTTATGAAGTAATTTAACAAAATTTTGAGTGGTTTGGGTGGGAAATGTTTAGTCAGGACTTCTATCCTGGATTATTCACTGTAATGCATTAAGGAATCCAGATAGCCTGAATGGTGCTTCATTCCGAATTCAGTATATCTAACTTTGTTAAATTTCATATATCTGATTAATTTTATGAATAACATTAAGTTAAATATCTATTGTTTGAAATTTGTGAATAATTCAGGCTATATACTCAATATTCAGGAAAACGATTTCATATTATAACAAAACCGTTACAAAAAAGCAAGAATAAAATCTGCATTTTAACGCAATTTTAATTTCACACGATTCAATCCTTCAGAGCAATCAAGAAGTTTCGTATTCAGTATGTTATTTGCAAGACGGATGTCCATGGAAACATCCCTGGGACGCGACGCCGCCGAGGGAAAGTCAAACATGGAGGTTCGTTGCAGCAGCGCGTCAGGCAGGTCCAAAATCTCGCACGCTTTCAAGCCAAAGTCCCATCGGCTGATTCGCTCTTCTCCGCCCAAATGAATGAGGCCGATGTGATTGTTTTCTGCCAGATCAATCAACACTTCAGCAAGATTTTCCACGTAAATTGGCGTGCGAAATTGGTCGTGGAACAGATTGACTTTTTCACCCTGCTGCAAATGCTTCACCATAGAATGAAAAAAATTTGAATGATGAGACTTTCCGATTCCATAAACAAGTGCAACCCGGGCGATAGCACAGTTGAATTCCATTTCCATTAGCTTTTGTTCGGCCCGGGCTTTGGTTTCGCCGTAAAAGCTTAGCGGATTCGGGGAGTCGGTTTCGCTGTAATTGCCCTGCCTGCCGTCGAACACCATATCGGACGACGTAAAAATGAACCGCGCATCATGCTTTTTTGCCCAATCAGCCAGGATTTCAGTCGCCTGAATATTCACTTTTTCTGTCATGTCTCTGTATTTTTCGCAGACATCCGGCTTCGAGATTGCGGCGGTGTGAATAATGATTTCAGGTTGGATGTGATTTAGCGTTGACAGAATCAGTTCCTTGTTTGTCAAATCCATCGTAATTGCAGAAACACGGGGATCACTTGTCGCATGGGTGTTATATGTGGAGTAGACCTTAAATTTTTCGACAGCGCGTGACATCAAATACGTCCCGACAAATCCGCTTCCGCCGGTAATGAGCATCCGTTTCATCTTCACCTCGCTGAATCTGTCACAATAAATCGCTCTTGTTTTTCAATTCTTTTCATGCTTAATAAATCGGTTACTTCAATTATTAATTTAACTTCTCCAACAAGTTCCGCTGGCAGCGAAAGGTTTTGGAATTGTAGTTCCTTTTCTGAATCACCCGCATATTCGTATCGAGATGTGACCTGTCCCTGCTTTTTTATGAATTTCAAACTGGTGAGAAATTTTCGCCAGCCGGGAATAGCGTCGCTGTCCAGCCCGACTTTATATTCGATCGTGTAGCGACTGGCGCCTGAGTGACCCGGGCTCAAATTATAAATTTCAAAATAAATGGGGATCGGCTTGCCAGTTTCATACGTTCTCAATGGATTGGGGATAATTCGGAAATCGGCGCGCGTCGTTGGCCGATCGAACACAGGTGGCTCCAGTGCATGGGCAAATAACACATCACTCATCTGAAATTGATCTGTTAAAAAGGTATCCACCACCACCTCTTTGTGAATGGATGCAGATTCTCTGGAATTTGTGTCCATAAATTCCAGCGCAAAATGATAATTACCCGGCTGTAACCGGGCCTGAACTCCATCCATTCCATAGCGGCGATTGTTTATTTCAATAATTTCGTAATTGTTCAGCTTCCTGATATTTTTTAAAACAGTTTCCCAGGAATCATCAAAGAAAAACAGTCCCTGATTGAGCTCGTATTTTTTTTGAGCCAAATTAATATGTTCTGAAGGTATTGCATAATTTATTTCCAGTTCAGTTATACCCTCCGAGCCTTTGAATGCAGCGATTTCAAGCGGCACTTGAAACATGTTTGAATCAGGAAATACGCGATAATGATCCGGAATGTCTTGGATCATTTCTTCATAAACATATTTGAAGTCCGGCTGATTACCGTCTTCCCACGCAAAACTATAATTGCGTGACAGATACTGGTCTTCAAAAATGAAATGGAAATCATCATAGATCCAGTATTCTTTGGAATGATGCAATGGATTTCTGGTGCCGCCCACGTGCGTGCCGATGTAAGGGCGTGTTCTGTACTTGTATTTTGGATTCCCGTAGCGAATAAAAACCTTGCCGCGATCGGTCTGCCATCCCTCGATGCCTTTTTCCGGAAAAGAAAAGCGCAAATTGGCGTAAGCCATACGACTGAAATGTTCCAGTTTTCTCTCATTGAACTCTGTCAGATAGAACGGGTCTTTGCTCTTCCAAAATTTTTCCAGGACCGCAGCAGAGTCAGTTTTTAGGAAGCTTTCACTCAGATATTGCAATGCTGCTGAAGATAGAATCGGTTTGATGGATTCGATGATCCGAACTTCCGCAGGTCGCATCAGTGATTTCGCGATGTTATATTCCCGTTCCGCATCATCGAATCTCTGAATCCGTTGATAGGCAAACCCCAGGAACAAGCGACAATTTTTGTCCTCGGGCATTATTTTCACAGCGCTTTCCAGTAACTGGATCATTTCATTAAATTCATTGAATTCAAAAAGAAGCAGCGCCAGTCGATAATATACATCACTGAATTCAGGATTTGCAGAAATAGCCTGTTTGTAATAATCGGCGGCTTTCTGCTGGGCTTCTTTTGCAAACGATTGCATGAATATAATTCCATCCATTGTGGGATCAATACTGATCATGTTTTTGTAGTGCATGACATTTTCTTCTTCGAGGGAGGCAAGGTGGAAGTAACACATGGCATGGTAGGGATCAGCTTCGAGAATTTTTCTGAATTGCCGCTTTGCTTCGAACGTCAATCCTTTTTTCAAATTCAGCAAAGCGTAATTGTAGCGAAATTCCGGGTTATCCGGTTCAAGTTTCAGCGCCCGCTCCATTTCGAAAGTTGCTTTGAACCGACCATGAACCGTTCCGTCATCCATGTAAATCAAAGCCAATTGATTGTAGGCTTTTGCTTGTTTTCGATTCAGCGAAATTGACTTTTTGAGATGACTGATCGCTGAGTCACGTTTGCCGTTTTCGTAGAATGTAACAGCCTGGTGATAGTGCGTTTCCGCTTTATCGTGCTTATCTGTAGCATGACTTTGTGATGATGAAAAAATCAGAGAAAAAATAATGAAGAAAGTTTTTCGAGAGCAGATGGTTTTCATTTCATTTCAAATTAAAAAAAATCTCTGTCATCGAAGTCGAGAATTCGATGACAGAGACAATTTAAGCGTTGAAATATCAAATAGCTACCTTAGAATCGAACCGACAATGTTGTAAACACTTTGTCGAAAGTAATTTGTTCGCTGACAGGGTCAAGACCTTCCGAGAGAAAGCTTGCAGGTTTATGCCATTCTCCGCGGACATAAGCCACATCGATTTTCACCTGTTTATCGAGGAGTATGCCTGCGCCAAGTGTATAAAAATTCCTGTCCTGGTCTGAAGTTGCGTCTTTCAACGGCGAAGGTATTCTGATGGCGCCGGCGCGTAATTGGGTATTGATGAACGGCACCGTAAATTCTGCACCTAAACGGAAAGTGGTTGTGGCGGAAAAATTCTGTTTGAAATCGATATTCTCACCAAATTGATCGCCAACCGGCGGTTCAGACGTATACCGCGTTTGCGCCCAGTCCGTATATTCGACATCTCCGGAAACGACTATGTTCGGCAACAAGGTGACTGCAGCGCCGGCAGAAAAAACAAACGGGAATTTGATACCGTAGTCCCAGGCCTCGCTTGCTTCGTAATAATAATCTTCTTCAGGGTTGTCAACATCCTCAATCTGTTCAATCATCTCTGCCCAATCCTCTTTCGCTTTCAAAGATACCGGCGTGGAAATCGTTGCCGCAAACCGAAAGAAACGGGCGAATTTATAAAGCACACCAAGCTTAAAATTCACAGCGTTGTATTTTGTCAAAATCTGCTGATCATACGTGTAATTATCATAATAATAGACATTGTCAACATCTTCTTCATAGAATTTTAAATAATAATCGTCATTACCGCGCCATAAATTCATTGACGCCCCAATGGACAAATTTGGGGTGATTTCCATTGCCCCGGAAAAAACCCAGTTGCTTAAGCCGCCTTCTTCAATTTCTGTGTAATCCTGGTTCACGGAGAAATAATTATTGAATAAACTCAGTGAAAAACCGGAGTCGAAATTGCGCACCTTATTGTAACCAACCGCGAAAACGAGACTTCCCCGATACGTCGGAACAGGAAATGCAAAGCCAACGGAATTCAACTTTGTTTTTGTTGTTTTATCGGTGTTATTTAATTCTCCAAGACTGATGTCATTGACATACTGCAAATGCGAGATTGAAGTAAACAGTTCCATTCGACGCAGTTGCGTCAAACCGGCAGGATTCCACATGGTCGCTGAATAATCATCAGAAATTGCAAGATAAGCGCTTCCCATGGACAGTGCGCGTCCTCCCACGCCGGAAATGTGGCCCAAGAAAAATGCTTCTGATTGTGCAAACAAAGATGGCACCAGAAACACAACCACAAGAAGTATTTTTATGCTAATCCATTTTTTCATTTTAGGCTCCAATACTAAAAGTTACTTTTTTTTGCTTGAGCTCGATCCTTTGGAAGAACTTGACGAACTTTTGCTGCTCGATCTTGAAGGTGGTTTCGATATGCTCTTTGTAGCAGAGCTTCGACTGCTGCTACTGCTGCGAGGTGTATACGATTTTCCGGAAGAACGCGAGCTGCTCGAACTGCTTCTCGGTTTGTATCCCGAGCTGCTTCGTCGATTGGATTTACTTGGTGGAGAATATCGTTTATTTGTGCTGCTCGGCCGTGTGACTCTTGACCGCGGATTTGTGTTGATCTTTGGTTTCTGCACCGATTGCCGTGTGTTTCTGGGAATCGTCTTTATTCTGATTTTGTTGCGATCGGTCGTTTTACGATCCGAACTCCTGTTTAGATAGCGTTTTTTTAATTCATTAGCTATCTTCTTATTATCTCTCAAACTGGGACGCGTGAGCGCTTTTGGTGCATTTTTGTCCGCTCGTTTCACAGCTCTTGCATCATTTCGAATAGTCGGATTTTGTAGCGTATTACTCGGACGCACTGCTCGATCCACACCCGCAGAAGGATTTGCTCTCGTCACATTCCGCTGTTCGTCCCTTCGCTCGCGATCTGCGAAACCCGGGGTTCGACGTGTGAAATCTCTCTGCTGCAATCTTCCCCGAGTCGGTTTTTCATAATACCCATAGCGGTAATAATCATGATAATATCCACGATTTCGCCATGAGTAATAGTCGTAGTAACCGTACCCAACGTACCAGCTTGGTCCCCACAAATGACTATATGGACTCCACCAGTCATTCGGGTATGCACCCATGTAGTTCCAGGAATATACATCATAATAGTAAGGATCGTAATAGGAGTAACTCCAGCTATCCCAATATGGATACGGATTTACGTACACATCAGTATCGTAAATAACAGCCGGGTCTGCATATTCTTCTCCCTCGTCGTAATAATCCTCAACTTCCTCTGTATCGTATTCCTCGATATACTCATCAGAATAATATTCATCCTGAGTATCGACTTGGGGGCGGGAAAGCTGCGTGTAACATCCTGGCAGAATGAAGCTAATCATAAAAATGAACAGCACAGCCATATAAAATGATTTTGTTCTCGTTTTCATCAGCTTCGCCTCCTGATTTTGCTGAATAATTTATTTATTAAAGTCTCTTGTGTTGAAAAATCTTCATATTACAAAAAAATTGCCTGAATGACTCACGAACTTATTTTCAATTTACTTTCTATTGAGGCCTTATTTCGCAATTATATCCTTTCAAGTCATCATTTACCACCAAAAAACATTAGAAAAACTGGGAGATAGAACCCATATTCCAAAACTATTATTTTAGACGATGTAAATAAAAAAAAGTTCATGCATTATTTTTGATAAAATTTCTCGTGATGACCAACGAAGTATGTTCAGGAGACAGGATTAACAGACGTTCTCAGTTCTTTTGCAACTCCCGAATTTGAAGGTAGGTTTGTTTGGCTTCTGATAAATATTGAGTACCCAATTTTTTAAGTACTTTGAGCTTCACCTGCAGAGCATCCAATTGTTCAACGATTGTTAAATTTGACGATGCATTCAGTACTTTTTCGATCAGGTTAAGCGATAGCTGCGGGTTGTGCTTGTTCATCTTTGCTAATTCAAGCTGGCATTTATAACTACCATACCAGTCAATTTCAGCTCCAACATCGAAGTATTTTTTAGCTAAACGGTAGTTGGCCTTGTCGATATAACTCATTCCCAGATGGTAATGCATCGCCCCGCAATCCTTCAGATACTGCTGCTCGCTTTCATCGCGGAGAGTGAAATTCATTGGCGAGTTTTCTTGTTGTTTTACCACTCGGAAAAGTCGTTCACAGGCCTGTTCCTTTTTATTTAAATATTGGAATTCCAGACCGGCAATGCGCCATTCAATTTCATCAATAGCACGCGAATCACTGAGGGATTTCTGCAATGCCTGAAACTGCTCTGCTGCTTCCTGGTATTTAGCAGCTTCCACCAGTTTTAATATTTCATCCCTCCGCTCTGCAGTCTGGATGTTGCCATTGTCCCAGTTCAGCCATTTTTCGAACCGGGCAGCAATTGCTTTGTGTTCTTCAGTGACAGCGACTTTCTTTGCCTGCTTAGTCAACGCAATTGCTTCTTCTGCGCGATACATTTTTGATAAACTGACCGCCTGAGAATAAAGATATGTAAAAAGCAGCACCTTATTTAAGGAATCCTGCTCATTGGAGGCGAGAAATGGTTCCGTTGAAAAAGTCTGAGTCTCCAGAAATACATCTGTAGCTTTTCGGTAATTGTTAAAAGCATCATTCCATTTTTCCAGTTGAAAACAGCATTCCGCTAAATTGAAAAAAACAAAATGTTCGCCTTTCTCATAGTCCACAAGTTGTCTCAGTTGATGTTCGGCTTTTTGGAAGTATTCTTTCTTATTTTCAACTTCTGCCATTAAAAAATAAGTTTGAACCAATCCGTCACGACTATCCAGCGGAAAAGGATCCGTCTTAATTGATTTCAAAAATTTCTTTTCTGCGATTGCCAGGATCTTTTTGACTTCATCGAACGAACTTTGAGCACCTTTTCGTTTTTTCTCAGCATGTTCATGCAATAAGGCTTCGTTATTTGATTTCAATTCCTCAGATTCTGCCGTTAAAATTTGCCAAAGCGAATCAGCCAGGGAATAGACTGAATTCGCTTCTTCAGCAAGACGTGCCGCATGGCGTGTTGCCTGATAGCTCACAAATAGATGCGGAATCAGGGAATCCGCTTCGGCAATTATCAGGCTGTCCACTCCCACTGGGCTGGATCGCTGATGCGCGCTAAAATGGCTATGACGCGATGTACCACACCCCCCTATCACAATTGCTATCAGAAGAATTAGTAAAATATATATTTTTGAATGATTTCTCATCATGGAAATGGCTTACTCTTTCGTTGAATTTAAACTGAAAAATTTCCGCGCTAAATCGAATTCACCATTTTGCTTGTGCGCAGAAAAAAGCATTTGGTTGATTTGTTTCACTTCGTCATCAGATAATTGATTTCTGTTTTTCAATGCAAAATTACAATTGCGTATAGTTTCATCCGGATTTGATTGAGACAATAGTGCTAATTGAAAATAACATTTAGCCTGAAGTTCCCAATTAACTTTTGTTGCCTGACGCAGATAAATATAAGCAAGCCGCATCTCTTTATTTTCATAATATTTATTCCCAATAGAAAAACACATGGCCGCATAATCTTTCAGATAAAATTGATTGACTTCCAGATTCAAATCGTTTTTATCAATATTTTTCACCACACCGAAAAGTCGCTGTACTGCCTCCAACTCATTATTTAGGTATTTATAATCGATGGAAGCAATTTTCCAGTTGATCTCATTTTTTGTACGCTGGGTGCGCAATAAATTGAGAAGCTCAAGGTACTTTTGTTTCGCTTTTTTTTGTTCACCGGCGCTTTCCAGCTTCAGCACCTCATCGCGAATTTCTGAAGCCCGAATGTTGCCATCATCCCACTCAATCCACGCCAGATAATTGTCCAACTGCTTTTTTACCTGGTCTGATGGAATCAGATTTTGAGCCCGGGTCAGATAATTGATTGCCCCTTCTGCATCGTAAAGTTTTGCTCGAGCTTCACCCTGTCCCCTGAGCAGATAGACCCATTTCGCTGTATCCACACTGACCCGGCTACCAGGATTTTCAATTTCTCGGAATTGTGAGATAGCCTGCAATACATTTTCCGCTTGTTTGAAATTCACATAGCTTTTTTCCCAATCGCCGAGCGCAAAATAACATTCTGCCAGTTCAGTATACACATCTGCATTGCTTTTATCCACAAGAAGCAAATTATTGATTTCCTCAACCGCAACCCGGTAGTATTCGTTTTCGCCAGAAAGATCACCGTGCTTCATATTAATTTGAACAAGCAATCCACGTGTGCTCAGACTAAATGGATTGAGAGTTTTAGATTGACTTGCATCCCTATTTGCAAGCTCAAGTAAATGATCAATTCTTTCTCTCTGATTTAATTTGAGAAATGAGTTATATTTCCTTTGCGGAAACCTAATTTGCTTTTTCCACTGCTTGCTCAAACACAGAAACAATGAATCATTCAAACCTGCAATAGCCTGTATCGCCAGGAGTGTATCTGCAAGTTCAAATGTGGATAGCGCGCGATAATACAAAGAATCTGCCGCGCCAACCTGGGCGGCATCTACAAGCATTCGATCTGCATAATCAAGCGCTTCACGAACAACGGTGCTGTCTACCCCAGGGTATTGATGCTCTTTTTGCAGAATTGGCGCTGATTGATTTTCTGGTTTTAAGGAGCGGTTTACAGCACATGAAGTAATTAAGGAAGTTATTAAAAGAAGAAATAATATTTTCCGCATTATTGGCTCAACGTTAAATTGCTAGTTTTCAGGAACCATTTTCTGGCAACATCAAAACTTCCCATGCGTTTATACGCGAGGTAAATGACATAATACAAGTCATTCTTCTCTTCAATGGATAAATGATCTTCCAGACTCAACGCATGATTGGCATATTTCAATGAGGATTTATTATCCAGTGATGTGAGTTTTGATAAATGTAAATAACTTTTTCCCAGGCCACTCCATTGAAAATCAATGGACTGATATAGATAGACAAATGCACTTCTGTAATCCTTTTCTCTTAAATATTGCAGCCCAAGATTATAGCACATGGAGCCATAATCTTCAAGATATTTCTCGTCTTCGGCGATTCGTGCCCTGCCGGTGGAATCGATCTCAATTTCATCCACCAACGCACGCATACGCCTTGCTGCTAATAGTTTTTGATTGAGGAATTTAAACTCAAGTTGAGCAATACGCCAGTGAGTATCGTGTTTTGCCCGTTTTGTCCTCACTTGTTTGAGTAAGTCCGCATATTCCGATTTGATCGTCCGATAATCTGATTCACCCCGGGATAACTTGTAATTCAATTGATCAGATTTGCGCGATGCGGACAAATTGCCATCGTCCCAGTTAATCCACTTAATTTTTTGCTGAATTCTTCTGGACTCCACATCGGATGGTGCGATTAACTTGGCATATTGCAAGGATTGCAGAGCTTCGGGAATCTTATTCAACTGAATTTCAGAATTGGATTTGATATAATAAAGCCCGAAAAGATAATTCGTATCAATCTTATTCCAGTCATCACTTAAAATCAAATCAATCGCCGATTTAATGTTGAACAGCGCTTTCTCCCATTTTCCTGTATTAAAATATTTTTTGCTGAGCTTATAATATAAACCTGGATCATCATTTACAATATACGTCAGGTACTCCAGCATATTTATGGCGCGAACAGTATTATTACAATGATCATGCAATTCAGCCAAATTTTGAAATATCCAGATCAGGTAATTTTGCGTTTTCAAGTCATAAGGATTCAGTTTAAATGTTTGTTCAAAATACATTCGTGCTTTTTCAAACTGGAGAATTGCTTTAACTTTTGTCTTGCGGATTGTGGATGAATCCGCTTCCTCATCATTAATCGCTTTGATTGAATTAAACGCGTCACGCGCCAATTTTGCACCTTTAAGAAATAGTTTTTCAGCCTGAACCGAATCCTTCTCTGGAATCACATATTGTGAATCTTCGACCGCGCGCCACATTTTCCAGAGGGAATCACTCAGCGTGTAGCGATTAATTTCTTTGATGGCATCCTCAATCTCAACTTTATCTTCGAGATTCACGCCGCGTTCGCCGGATTCTGTTATTGCATAATGTGTCAGTGCAGTATTATAACTATCTGTTTGGCCGTACGAATCCTGGCGGAAAATGATTGCACCCATAATACCGATAATAATAATAATTCTCGTCACATAGAAATTCACGTTGCAGTTCATGGTCACCCGATTTTATGGAAGTTACTGGAACAGGGAGGAGTGCTGGCCCACAACCACCCTATCACGATTATTTTATGGTATCACACGACTGAAAGATGAGATTGGGAGTTTTTTGTTTATAAAATAACAAGACACATATAACGTAATTAATTCATATTTTAAAAGCAAGAAAATTTCCTTTTTTCACCTATCCGATCGTCACTTTATAATTCTATAATTTTATTGGCTTTTTGCCTGAATCAAATAATTACATTTTTTTAATGATTGATTATTAAGGTTTTCAGAGCTTCATTCCCCTTAAAACACTAAAAAATAATACTTATTCTTAATAATATATCGAACAATCTTTAGTTTTTCTTAAGATTGATTAAATTATTTTTGAAATAAATACAAAATTGTTATTCGAGCTTCAATTCGGTAATAAAAATTAATTAATTATCACGTGTTATATTTCATATAAGACTATATTTATTGAACATACATCTCGATTGAATAAAGGGGACTGGGTAATGATACGAGGCTTTACTGAAATGATGATTACACAGCAGATAAAAATTCATCTGCCGTGTAATCAGGGTTTAAAAATGCCAATCGTCGGCAATATTTACTTCATCAGAACCATACGACGGGTTGTTGTAAAATCTTCCGATGAAATTCGGTAGAAATAAATTCCACTGCTCTGACTTGCTGCGTCCCAATTGACTTCCCCTTTTCCAGCTTGATGCACGCCGTCAAAAAGAGTTGCAATTTTTTGGCCAAGCATGTTATAAACGGAAATATTTATTTGCCTGGCTTCGGGAAGATTGAACTGAATGGTGGTGACGGGATTAAAGGGGTTGGGGTAGTTCTGGTACAATTGGAATGATTTTTCGACGACATTTGCAAATAAAGTATTGGAAACAGCCGAAATAACTCCTGTTGAATTCGAAGCTCCCAGACTTGGTGTGGAAAAATAATCCCACACATTCATGCCATCATAAATGCGGCCAAACGAAGTATCTGTTGTTTGCGAACCAAACGACAGCGTATCAATGACTGTCATTCCATCGGAAGCAAAAATGCCGATTTGATCTCCGCTGCCGCTCAATTTGATATCGACGTGAAATATTCCTTGTGATGCTTGTTTGTCCGCCCAGAGCACAACAATTTGACCGGGTTGCAGTGTTGTAGAATCCGGGAAATCAGCCGGGATTTGCCACTCGGTGGGCGAGGTCAAATCGTCTGTTACATACATGCCGCCAATATCCACCGGGAAAATTCCCACATTCATAATTTCGATCCAGTCATCGTTTTCCCCATAGGGATCGGTGCAGCAGAAATCATTGCTGGCCAAGAATTCATTGACAATAATCGGCACCACTCTGTTTGTGTAACCGGGAGTGGGATTGTCAAATGTCACCATAGTCTCTCCCCCATCGACTAAACGACCGGTGGAAACATCGGTGTCTTGTTCGCCAAACGTGAGCGAATCAACGACTGTGGCAGCATCGCTTAAAAACAAGCCGATTTGCTCACCACCAGCGCCCAATTTCGGATCGATGTGCAAAACGCCCTGTTCCGGGTCTCCATCGGCCCAAAGAATCAAAAAACAACCGGGCTGAATCGTCGTTGAATCCGGCTGAGTCGCCGGAATTTGCCATTTGTCCGGCGTTGTCAGATCGTCGGTGATGTACATGCCGCCAATATCCACAGATTCAGTGCCGGCATTGTAAATTTCAATCCAGTCGTCATGTTCGCCAAAAGGATCGGTGTTGGCCGAATCGTTGCTGGCCAGAAATTCGTTGATCTTCAGCGCAGGCGTTTGACCAAAGGCAAACGCAACAACCACCAGCGAAAAAAGCATCAAAAAAATAATAGATTTTCTTTTCATTTTAAACCTCCAGGTTTGGTTTTAGTCTGATTTATTCTTTATTCGAACTTGTATTCGCACGATTTTATTACAGTGAAAAAATGAAAAATTTCTGTTGGGCGTCACTTACAATATAAAAAATTTTATTTTCAAAATCAATCGCTATTCCTTCCGGGTTTTCTACCGGCACATTGTATTTTTCTATCACCCCATCATTTTTGTCCCAGAGAAAAACTTGCTTAGCCTGATCGCTGAGTATCCAAAAGCGATTCAATGTTGTGTCAGGAGTGATGTCCGAATAATCCGGGGCAAAGTGCAATTCTATTTCTTCTTTTATAGAAAAATCCGAATTTAAAGCGATCCACTTCCCCGGGGCTTTTTCTTTCAACACAAAAATATTTCCATCGTTGTCTGCGCAAATTCCTTCCAGCCCGGAATTGTCATGAGTCCGTAGAATTTCATAGCGATTGCTTACAACGCCGAGCGTGTCGATCCGAAGCACATCGGCCAGATATTCTTCAACGACCAAAAGTGACTGGAATCCTCGGTGAAAGAAAACGCCTTCGAGATCGTCCGCGCCAATTTCCAGTGCTTCGATGACTTGACCGGCAAGATTAATTTTGTACACATTCCCGGTCTGATCGCTGACAGTCCACAAGTTTTTTTTATCGACATGGAATGCCAGCCCGGACGGCTCGGGAACATTCAGGTTATATTGCTTCAACACTTTCAATGAAACGCCGGAATTTTCCGGCTGCACCGAATTTTCGCCCACGCTGCAACTGGAAATTAGAAAGATCGCCCAGAAAAAAATTATTAAATTTTCATATTTCATTTAATTATTGCTTGCTCCGGGCGTCGGGGTTGTAAACAAAATCCAGTTATCGCTTCCATCCGGTTGTCGCCCGAAAGAAATATCTGCGTTTTGTTCGCCATAGGTCAGTGAGTCGATTACCGATGTACCGTTCGGCGCAATGAGACCGATCTGCTCGCCTCCACCTGACAATTTTATATCCACATGCAGCGGTCCCTGATGCATTTCTTTATCCGCCCAAACAATCACAAAACCGCCGGCCGGAATTGTCGTCTTGTCCGCATCGGTATCAGGAATTTGCCATTTGTTTGGCTCTGACAAATCATCGGTGATGTACATGCCGGCGAGATTCACCGGATTCGGACCGGGATTGAAAATTTCAATCCAGTCGTCATACGGATCGCCGTCATTGGAATCTTCATCCGCATCCTGAAAATATGAGTCGTTGCTGGCCAAAAATTCGTTGATGTACAGCACCGGCGGAACGTATCCGACTTCAAAATACAGCGTGTCGGATTTTGCCTGGGCTGCGTCTTCATCCGTGGCAGTTATGAAATAGTAAATCCCTTTGCCGTCATCAAAGGGACCTATTTGGGCCTGGTACACATCAGCATTCAAAACCATGGACGCCGTTGAGCTGATGTTCCCGGCTTCCCCATAGGAAAGCATAACGCTGCTCAAATTATCGTCTGAAACGTCAGCCGCGACTGTGACCAAATCGCAGGCGTTAATGGTAGCCGGGGTGACTGTGATATTGGAAATTGTCGGCGGAAGATTGGTTGAACCACCGCTGTTGGATGCACCTGGCGTAGCCTGACCAAATTGCTGCCAGGTGTCGCTTCCATCCGGGTTGCGGCCATACGAAAGATCCGTTTGCTGGGCTTCGTATTCGTAGGAATCGATGACAACCCTTCCATCGGACTCCACGATAGCAATGGATTCACCACCGCCGGACAGGGCAAAACTCGCATGCAGCGGGCCCTGATCCGGCTCGTTATCCGCCCAGATAACAATGAACCCGCCCGGGGGAATTGTGGTTTTGGCTGGATCGCTGGTTGGAATCTGGTACTGATTCAGATTTTCCAAATTATCAGTGACATACAAACCACCGATATTCACTGCCACAGAATCGGCGTTATAAATTTCGAGCCAGTCGTCATAAGGACTGTTGTCGCCGCTGCCATTATCATCAGGATCGGCGACTGCCGCATCGTTGCTGGCCATAAATTCGTTGATGAAAAGTTTATAATCGCTTTTCATATTCGAAGTATCCGGCCCGGTCGGTTCGTCCGTGCTGCACGATGTGATAAAAGCGATCATCAGCAAAACAAGAAAAGTGTTGAGATATTTCATTTTTTACCCTCCAGTCATATCTGTTATTAGAAATAAAATATAGCCATGAAGTGAATAACGCTGAAATCATAATCGCCGGGAAATCCATCATTGGTGGCGAAAATGGAATTATCCACATAGGTATAATTCAATAAAAACCGAATATTGGGATTGGCATACCAGTTGAGGCCAAAGGTGAAATTATTGGCTTTGCCGCCTGTAATTCCCGCCTTGTCATCGGTTAAATTAAGATGGCTGTATCGCGCGGCCAGTTCCCATGCGCCCAACGTGTTGCTCTTTGGAATGATCCGGCCAAGTTCGCCTTCTTCATTCACCCAGGGTCGCGATTCGCCGGTGAGAACCCAGCTCACAAACGCGTAGCCGCCACTGAGCGTTGCATCTTCCGCGCCATTCATTCGGCTCAAGTTGGTCTGGATATACTCACTTTGAAGTGAAAAATTTTTATAAATAAGTGCACCTTCCAGCCCGGTTTTCATTGAATACTTAATATCGAAAATTGTTCCGGTGGAAAGAATTTCCGGATCGCCCAGCTTTGTTTCCGGTTCACTCTGAAATTCCATGGAATGCCCGCTGTTATCAGGTCGCTGATACGCCAGGGCCAAACCGGTGTGGAGAAACATAGTATTCCGTTTAATTGGCGCAGCAGCGAACCGAACGGCTGCCCCATTTCCGGTTTCGTCCACGGTTTTATTTTTTTCAGTGTCCATACTCTGACCAAATACGGCAGCTCGAAGGTTCCATTTTTCTCCCCATCTGGAATATTGCAATCCCATGTGTCGGTCGGTTTCAAATGCCAGCATGGGATAGGCGCGTTCGATAAATGTCTGGTAGCGCGAGGTCATCAATTCGTTCAAGCCCAGCGGCATTTTGAAGTGCCCCAGTTTGATGTGTGAATTTTCCAATCCAACAAATGAAATATACATATCTTTTATTTCCACCTCTCCTTCTGCCACATCGATATCCCATTCCAGACGCCAAACTTTATATAACTGCGTTTTCAATGCAAAACGCCCCTTGCGAATATGCGTGCCACTGCTCAACCGATTATCATCTTCAAAAAAATAGCCGCCATTGAGATAGGCGCGCGTATCAAAACGGATTAAATAATTGCCGTCATCTGATTTATGGATGAAGATTCCATCATCCCAATCTGTGCGAGCTGAGCCCTCGTGTTCCTGTGCAAAAGATAAAGGAGCAAGTAACAATAACATCAAAGAAAACAATACAGCATTGACAAGTGTTTTCATTCATTCTCCTGCTAAATAAAATTTATAGAATTAGTTAATTATTTTTGTCGCTATTCAGGCATGTCTTTTTGCCGCGAAGTCACCAAGCCACAAAGTTACACGAAGATGTCATTTTATTCATTCAATTTTTGTGATATTCATTTTTTATAACTACACAGCCTCCAAGGCTCAAAAACTCGAAGTTTAATTTATTACTTTGATTCTGTATTCAGGCATACCAATTTCGATGATTAACTTTACCTTTCTTCAGGTTGAATTTAACTCCCTTCTCCGAGTGGGAGAAGTGCCTGGGATGAGGGAAAGAATTATTACATTATTTCTAATTCTATTGAAGTCAAGCTGAGTAGTTACCATTTTTTTTAAACCAAGTTCAGCTTTTCGGAATCGATAATATGTATCTTTTTTTCGTGCCTTTGAGACTTTGTGGCTGAAAAGTTACTTATTTATTTACTATTTTGAAACGTGCTCGTCTGAGCGAAAAATTTCAAATACAACTTGATATTTTTTATCGAGATCATTATTGTACATTTTATTCAGCTCAGTTGTTTTTCGAATATTCCATTCCGCGCTTTGTTCTTTCAAGTCATTGACTAATTGCCAGCGATATTCATATTTTTTGCCGGTCAGGTTTTTCAATGCGGCGATTTGCCCCGGCGTAAACCAGCCCTGATCACAATGTAACTCGATTTGATTTTCTTTTATCAGAAAACTTTCCTTTAATGAATATTCGATAACTTTTTTTCGTTCATTCTTTGTGAGCCCTGTTTTTTGCCTCAGAACTGATTGGAACATCGCCGGATTTTCGAACTCTGCTGTTCGCAGAGAATCCAGTCCCGGCCCTGAAATGCCTTCGGTTTCAAGCTGGTGAATGACTTCGGCATTCAAATCAAAAGCAATTTTATGATAGACTTTCTGGTCGAAAACATTCTGAAAAATAAAGAGTGAAATGAAAGCCACAATCCCGGCCAGAAGGGGCGTGGTCACCCAGCCCACTGCGATGCCGCCCAGCACCTTGAATTTTATCTGACGTCCGCCCTTTAAAATACCGATGCCGATAACCGCGCCGACAATCGCCTGGGAACTGGACACCGGCACCAATGGAATTGTGGGCAGTCCGTGAGACGCTAAAAAGTATTCCAATCCTTCCGACGAAAACAGAAAAAGCACAATGGAATGAGCTAATACAACAATAAGGGCAGTCACAGGTGAAAGTTTAAACAGGCTTTTTCCCACTGTGTCCATCACTTTTCTGGAATATGTAAAAACGCCGAAAGTGATCGCCACACCGCCCAAAGCGAATAACTGCTCTGTGCCGGAAATTGTAATTATCTTGAATAGCTGAATGTCCGTGAAATTGGCGACAGGAACGAATACCCCCATGACATTTGCAATATTATTTGCGCCCAAACTGTACGAGCCAAATGCCCCGATAAACACCAGCCCGACCCGGAGCATCATGTCCATTTGGAGCAGGTGAATTTTCACTCGGCTTAAAACTGCCTTGAAAATGCCAAATAGAAGAATGGCGAAAATTGCCGAAAGCACAGGGCATAGAATCCAGGTTGTTATAATTTTTATAAATAAATTAAAATCTGTCAAAGAGCCTGAGAAAAAATTCCATCCGATAATCGCTCCCACAATGCCCTGTGACGTGGATACAGGTAATTTCAACCGTGTCATCCAGAAAACTGTGATGGCAGCCGCTAACGCGACAACAAACGACCCTGCAATGGCGTTCACAGAGCCCAGTCTTTCCAGGGTGTGAGACGCACCAGCTCCGCTCACGGCAGCGCCCAAAATTACGAACACACCGCAAATGGCAGCCGCTGTTTTGAAACGGATCATTTTTGTTGCCACGGCTGTCCCGAACACGTTGGATGCGTCGTTGGCGCCCAACGACCAACCCAGGAACAATCCGCTGGATAAGAATGCTAAAATCATATTTAAATGGTTCGTTTAATCGTATAAATATCCAATCGGTCAGCGACAGATTCAGCCCTGTCCGAAACCTGCTGGATATGTAATGCAAAATAGCGCAGATGAAATTTTTTACTCAAATCGATAGCCAGTTGAAATGCGTGTCTCTTCAAATCATCCCCAATTCGGTCGGCTTCTTTTTCATAAAAATAAACTTGGTGAAGATGGTCTTGAACTGCATTCACATCCTTGAAAAACGCGCGAATTGCTTTGACGAGTACTTCGGTTGATTTCACAGACATCTCCGTCAAATCCAGAAAATCTTTATTCAGCGTCTCGGGAATTTCCGGCGTTTCAATGTCGAACTGGAACAATGTTTCTTTCATTTGATCGATGACATTGTCTGTGCTCTCTAACAAACCAAGCACATCGCCCCGATGTTCGGGAATGAGCGTATGTGTATAAAGCCGTGTCTCAATATTTCGCCGAAGGCCATCGGCACGTTTTTCCAACGCGCTGATGGTTTTAATGCGTTCACAAAAATGTTTCTGATCTTTTTCCAGGTAATTTTGTACACCTAATTTGAATGTAATCCCGCCCTGAGAAATCGCATCTAAAAAATCGTCGATCTGGGCAACGATCTGTTTTGTGGCTTTAAATAAAATTGACATGGCTTTCACCGTTTTTCATTTTTCTTCTTCCTGAATAAGTTTTCTTCGTTAAAAAATCCGTAACTATTCAGTCCCATTTTGATCATAAAAAAAGTTAAAAAAGTACTGGCGTC
>CAZSBG010000105.1:0-21784 GCA_964605145.1 uncultured Cytophagia bacterium
ACTTTGCAGGCATGCGACTGAAAGGAGTGCCTGTGGTACGGGAATGACAGCTCTACCGAACATAATTTGAAAAGTGTCCGGTAGTGAACAAAAGTTAAATAAAAAAATCAATCCATATAAAATTTCATGGAAAAAAGTAGTCCCAGGGAATCACGATGCAAATTCGCTGAATTTTCTGTGGGACGCTGTCTGCTCACATACGCGTAAATTTCAGATTCCATGGATTCCTGAATTAAACCAAGTCCGAAAGTGAATACATGAGCGCGATTTTCCGGGAGGAATTCACTGAAGGACAACAAATTTGGATTTGTTTCTTTGTCTAGATACACATAGCCGGCTCTTACAGCCCAGTTCCTTAAAAGTCGTGCTTCGCCGCCAAATTTCAATTCTTTCCCATTAACATGTCCCTTTTCAAACAGTTGACTCACATAGTCCTTTTTATCGGCATCTTGGAAGCTGAAATGCACTTCTGTGCCAATTAAAAAAGGCAGGCTTTGTGGTTCATAGGCAAAACCAAAGCTAACACTGTTTTCGGAAAAGTGGTCATCCCCTAATAAAATGTCGTATCGCGGATGCCTGGCCCAGTCATTGAAATATATACGATCAAAAGAGAAGCCGAAAATAAAAGGAACGCCAGGCGTTCGCAGGCGATTTTTCCAGTGCATTTCGTAGCCGCTGAGCTGCCATGTACCGTCTTTCACCGGTTTCGAACGGCTTTCTGTGGCGTCCAGTTCATCAAAATTGTATTGAAGGGATAACGCTGTTTCCAAAAAATTCAAAGGTTTATAGCTGGATTGGAAAGCAATGTGATAGTGCGCTATTTTAGTGAACCGTTCCATGCTTCCGATTCGTTCCGATCCAATTATTTCCCCGCGAAACTTCATCACACTGATGGACCGGGGATCATTAGAGCTTGGCGGAATGCATTCGGTGAATTCCTGCGTATGCGAATATTTGAAAATAGTTCCAAGCGTTAATTTTGAATTGACGATATACGCAATTCCGGCGCCGAGGCCGGCGTAACGATACACTGTTCTTGACTGGGGAAAATAGTCTTTCAATCCTGTTTCAATCAAATAGTCAAGCGAAGCTCCCATCAATAATTTTTGGTTGTATAGATTGCGGCTGTACTCCGCAGAAACGGTCGGTCCCCAATAGTTGATGTTTCCTGTGGTGTTGTCCGCAAGCCGAAATGGATGCTCTTCATAAGGCTCGCGAATAATCGCCTGATAAACATTATTGAGGCTCAAATTATGATAGTTTACCAGACCGCGAAAAGCCTGATTTTCATCCATAATTTTAACGCCCTCAAATACTGCGTCAACATCGACAGAGGATTCCGGATCATAGATTCGTTTGAAATCGCCTGTCACCATGTCTGAAGTGAAGACTGGCTTTAGCCACGATTTGGTCTGGTCTTTCAACAGCCATGCCGGATTGCCGCCAAAATCGTAAAGATTGAGCTGATTGTCCTCATCCCGAACAATGAGTTTCATTTGCCCCATGGTCTTAACGCGCAGATCTGAGGCTGATACGTTCGAAAAGAGAATTATGAGAATAAGGAGCAAGTAAGTAGATGTGGAAAATTTTTTAAGCATTCTATTGTCCTGAGATATTGGAGTTTGAATATTGTCATTATTTCATTGGTGTAAGCAAATCCGCTGCACTGTGCTGATAGCCCGGGGTGGGGCTTTGTAAGCTCACAAAATCAAATGTGCTGTTGTTGGTATCGTAACCCGGTGCCCCGGTTTCCGGGTTTTCCCGCTCAGTGGAATGTCCGCTGTAGCGATGTATTCCATTGCCGGCAAACCCAGAGTCGATTCGCGGTTCCATTTCTTTATTCGCATCCGAATTAGACGCGTATTCGACCCCGTCAAGCACGTCGCTGAAATTAAATAAAACATAGCCTTTCTCATTGAATATCAGTTGACTGTTATCGTCAATTTTCGCAAGTATGACGCCATTATGTGAAAGTGAAATCATGAAATCGATCGCTTTATTCGGATTAATGTTGATGAGATTGGGCACGTTTGGATTGTCCAGGTCGTTGCCAAGCTGATTGTAGCATTCCCAGTCAGCCTGGGATAAATCAACGCTGCCGGGCGCGCCGCCAACGGAAATGTGGTCCATTGCATCCTGCGCCACGACAACGAATTGCCCGGGTTGGATGGGAAAATCAGTGCCGTTTCCCGGGAACTGGTATGTATAGAAAACTTCAGCAAATTGGCCCATATAGTCTAACCGGGTCGAAGCGCGGCATAAAATGAGTCCGTCCAGATATTGAACAGAATCTGAAGCGTTGTACAACTCCACAAATTGATCGGAGTAGTAAAGTCCGCTGTTAGCCGGGCCACTATAGTAGATTTCATTTATCACGACTGAAGAAAGAAATGTCGCGCTCATTTCAATGATAAAACGGCTATGATCATCCTTATTTGAAGTGAGATCAACTTCTATTGAGCCGGATAGCTGTACATCAAGCGCCTGCTGGTTCAAAGTCCACATGGTATCTGCCGGGATAAATTTATCAGCCGAAATGCGGTAACGTGCCGAGCGAATATTACTAACCTCGAAATATCCGTTTGCATCGGTTTCAAACCTCATTGGTTCGGCATAATCAATGGATGTTATTCGAACGCGCGCTCCCGGGACGCCAATCAGATCGGAAAACGATTTTCCGGCCAACGTCCCTGATGTATCAACAACCACAAATTTAGCGCTGACAGTTCCATCAGGTGATGTTGGCTTGCTTTGCATGCAAGAAAATGTTGTAAAAAAAATTAGCATGAAAAGCGAAAATACAGATATTTTTATTAAAACTCTTTTCATAAAAACCCCGGTTTTATCTGGGAATAACATCTTCTGCGGAGTGCTGCCATCCCGGTGTGGGATGGTACAGGCTCACAAAATCGAATGTGCTGTTATTGGTATCGTAGCCTGGTCCACCGGTTTCCGGGTGATGCCGTTCAATGGATTTGCCGGTATATGTGGTAATGGTATACCCGGCCAGCCCTGCGTCAATTCTCGAATCGAGCGCTTTGATATGATCGGGATTGTACGAGTATTCCACGCCATCGATAATGTCAGCAATGTTGAAAAGTTTATGGGATTCTTTGTAAAATGGGACAGCATCCAGGTCATCAACGCGAATGATGCAAACTTCGTCAGTGCTGAGGCTGATCATAAAATCCCAGCCGCCGCGTTCCGGCGATGCATTGAGCACATTCGGGACATTGGGATTATCAAGATCAGAATAAAGCTGGTTGTAAAATTCCCAGTCCGCGTTGGTTAAATCGATACTGCCAATTGCACCCCCGTCATTGACATGGTCGACTGCGTCCATGGCAACCACAACAAATTGCCCTGGCTCTATGGGGTGTTCCATGCCGGAACCCGGAAATTGATAATAGCGGATCGCTTCAGCCTGCCCGGGAAATTCCTGCAAGCTCGCCATGCGGCAGACGAGTATTTGGTCGAGATATTGGGTGGTGTCCGACGCATTGTATAATTCGATGAATTGATCGGAAAAATAGAGCCCGCTGTTTGCCGGACAAGAATAGTAAATTTCATTTATGACAATGGATGAAAGGAACGACGCGCCGACTTCAATAATAAAATAGTTATTCTCCGGCTGGGGTTCGGATAAATCAATTTCAGCGGAACCGGTCAGCATCACGTCCAGAGCTTTTTTGCCGAGGTTGAGCATGGAATCGGCCGGGAAAAATTTGTCGGCTGAAATGCGATATCGGCCGGCGAGTATATTGTTGATTTCAAAAAATCCATTTTCATCGGTTTCGTAGCGAAGCGGCGCAGAATAGTCAATGGCGTTCATCCGGATGCGGGCGCCGGGCACGCCGATTAATTGGGAAAGCGAATAATCAGCCAATGTGCCGGATGTATCCACTACCATAAAACGGGCGCTGATTGTCCCGTCAATTGCGGTGGGCTTTTCTTTTGCACAGAAGATGAAAAGCAAGAGTGCAAATAGAATAATCAATACTGAGGAAAATTTATATGCGTTATAACGGTTCATTTGACGTGTCACTCTGTTTTAAAAAAGTTTATCGATTAGCATGCTGAATTCCATGCCATAAAAAATTTCAGGATTGCGCGAGCGATAATAGCCGGGATAGCGCTGGTCTTGGTAAAACGCCCGATCATCCAGAAAATTATTAACAAACAGTGAAACTTCGGCGCCTTTAAATAGCGACTTACTCACGCGAATATTAAACAGCCATTTATTGGGATACACATAGGTCATGTAATCAAGTTGATTCCGATTGAGCCGATATTTTTCGTATTCCGGATTCATTCGCTCGTTCTCCTGGATAAAGGTGGTTTCATCGGTGAGACCGTTATAATAGGCGACGGCGAGGGAGTCGCCGTAACCAATCGTTTTTCTCCGATAATGCGGAATTTGCTGAGCCGTAAATGAAACCCAGATGCCCAGAGGCCTTGAAATATAATTAATTTGATACGTTAACAGTACTTTTTGCGTCCATCGAGAGGTACGATTATAAATGGGTATTGTGTAATCGGAGCGAACATTGCCCCAGCTTATTCCCTCAGCGCCACTATTCACATGATGATAGGTTGCGTTGAACCGGAAGTCCATGTTCAGTTTTTTCAATCGTCGCGTCTTGAGTGTAAATTCAATCCCATCAAATTTAGACCAGCCACCATTGACCGTGGTTCGAGTGTCATCCATCAGTGTGTCCGCTACAGATTCGCCCTGTGGATTGGGCCAGTTTGGGCGATAGTATTTGTGATAGACATAGGGAACCGTTTCACTGATGGGTTCATTATCTCTTTCCGAATAGAAACCGGTGAGAGAAAGGCCAATATCGCCAATTTTGTGATCAAGACTCATTTCAATTTTCTTTTCCTGGTAGCCTTTCAAATCAGGATTGGAGACATCAAAAACATAAGTGGTAATCAGGCTGTCGCGGACAAAGAGTGTGTCGCTTTCCCGATAGACCTGCACGATGTCTAACACGTCAAGATATTCCTGTTCCGGAAAGATGTGAAGCAGGGAAGGAGATTTGGACGCGGCGCCAAACCCGAATCGGAGCTGTGTATCTTTACTTAAAAAATAGGCGAGATTAATTCGCGGATTAATAAATGATCCATTTTTGGATTTGAAGATATCCAGTTCATCAAATCGTCCTGTTGTGTAGCGCTCCAGCCGAAAACCCAAATTCAGCGTGAATTCTTTCCACAATCTTCCTGTGATCTGATCATTGAAATAAAGACTGTGTTGAAAAGTGCCCGGGACATCGTCGAAAGGCCGGGGGCGATCGCCCTGGCTTGATGGGTAAAGCAGGTCAAACGTTTTGCCCTCTCCAAAATTGTCATCGTATTGAAAATCGTTTCCGATCTCAAGCCGGTGCAAATAGGAACCAGTGAAAAAGCGGCGCGACCATTCCAGTTTGTGCCCGATGCTTACCTCATCGCCAATTGTCGTGTATCGATAAATATAGGGGCCATATTGACGAATACCAACCTGGGTGCCTTCACCGATAAGTGTGGATGTAACGCGATTGTCAGCCATGCGGCGATATTGTTTGTAAGAATTCACCCTGCGATAATTGATATACAGATTGGAGAGCAGTTCCGTAATCGGGTCCAGTTGATAAATCATTTTATTGCCGTAAATGAATCGGTACCCTTTGTTGATGCTCTCCAGGGCGTCCGGATCTTCAGGATTCTGATGTATCTCTTCAAAAAGGGTGGAATATTTGAACTGGTTTTTCAAATTCAACCTTTCATCCAGCAAATCGTTGTTCAGAGAAAGCTGTGCCGCCAGACGCTGCGTATTGTCATAGTCTTTTCGAATATCCTGCTCACTGTATCCCCAGTTAATATTGTAGTTCACCCCTGTATTGCCCAGCGGAAAACTCCCGCCCCAGTTCAGTTCTTTGGTATCCGGGTTGTTTTTCCCCTTGATCCGACTGGTTGGTTTTTGGCTGGTTTTGGTTTTCACCTTTATCAGTCCGCCAACATAATCCCCATGATTTGCCGGCGCAATGCCTCGAACCACTTCAACAGATTCGATATTATCCGCCGGTATTTCTCTTAAGTCCAGTCCGTTGGCCGAGCCGGTGTAGACGCCGCTCAGCAGCCCGCCCTGGAGATTGGAATTGTTGGAAATGGGGATGTCGTCGATAATTACTTTCGCGCCAAATGCACTGACGGAATTGTCGCTTCTGGGATCGCGAATTTGCGCCTTGACCGGCTCTTTCAGGGCCGGCTGGTTTTTCATTTCTACGCCGGGCACCAGGTCGAGAACATCGCCCAGGCTGGTGGCCTGAATATGTTCAATATCGCTGGATTTTATCTGAGTGACTGTTTCAACTTTTTCCGGCAGCAATTCTTTTTCAGCAGTGATCTCTATGCCGCCGATGAAAAAAACGTCCTCTTCTGCTCCTGTTCCGGCTGCCATCTCAGCGCGCAAAAAAAGAGTTTTTCCTGCGGTGACTTTTTGATGCGGTAAAATTGTGGTCTGATAATCATCTTTGATGAACTCCAAATTGTAGGCTCCCTCGGGAATTTTCTTGAACTCGAATTCCCCTTTGCTATTGGTTAGTGCAACCGCTGAAGTATTTTGAATTTTGATCAAAACATTTTTCATTGGTTTTCGGGTTTCAATATCGACAACACTCCCTTTGATTGATCCTGTTTTTTGTTGAGAGAATGCAGAATAGGAGAGGAGGAAAAGTGAAATAAAGAGTCCTGAAATTGAAAAGAGAATTTTGGAATTGAGTCTTGTGAGAAACATGGTATACTCGTTTCAAATAGTAAGTATGGTTCAAAGGAGGACAACGCCCGCAGTACGAATTAGTCCACTGCACGCGAATATAAAAAATAAATAACGCATTAAAATTGACGTCACAAACATATTAAGAAAATATAATAATAATAGGTGATATTGTCAATAAAAAAGTCAGTAAATCATGGTTGAAATGTTCACTGAGTGAAGATAATAAATGTAATTATAAAATTTTACAAACCGGAAGATTACTGAAGATATGTGGCTGAATACTCTTTGAATGAGTTCAGTTCAGCTTTGAGTTGTTCGAATAAATCGAGGGTCTCTCTTGATCCGTTGAGATTGTCGGATTCGTGTTCCAATTTTTGAGATATCGATTGCAGGGATGATGCGCCCAGGTTGGCAGCGCTTCCTTTAATAGAGTGAGCCGCTGACTTCACTTTTTCGCTGTCCGCATGAGTGAAACCTTCTTCAATTTGGTCCAGATAGCCTTTGAGCGTATCAAAAAATAATTCAATCATCTTCATGTAAAACTCAACATTACCGCGAAAACGACTCTGTATGACATCCTGAATAATTTCGTGGTCTTTGTATTCATGCTGTTTCATTGGATATCCTGTGGTTTTAATTGAAAGTGTAAATCCTGATCCTGGAGTATTATTCTGAATTCTTCCAAAAATTTTCAACGCGTTCAATTTCAGAAATCAATTTTGAATATGCCTCTTCAGCATGTTCTAATTGACTTGCTGATCCCATATCCTCGAGGATCATGGCGGATTCCTGAACAAATTTCACTCCCAAATTTCCGGCAGCACCTTTAATACTGTGCGCCAATTCGCGAACAGATTGGGATTGATTATTTTTTATGGCATTATTCAGAGCGGCGATTTGTTCTTTTGATTGTTCGAAAAATAAATCCATCAATTCATTATACAACTCGAAGTCACCGCCAGTCCGCCTGATTCCGCCTTCTTTATCAATGAGTAATTCTGAATTTTTATCAACCATCTTTACCTTCCAAAGTTACGCTAAAATGAATTATCAATATGAAATGAAAAACGATATAAAATCTCTTCATTAATTAAATCGGTCGATTTGATTAAATATTTAACTAAAATTTCAGTTACATGAGATTTAAGGATTTTCAGGTTTTTAAAATGGTTAAAGAGGAAATGTTTGAAAATTGTAAAAAATATAAAAATTACTTGACATTTCACTAATATTTATTATTTTTGTAACAATGATTTTTTCAAAAAAATAAAATACCAATCAAACGGATTAAAATGAGTTGAATATTAAGATGCAAAGTTATTCCGAAAATACCATAGCAACAAAAAGCGCTTTAAAAAGAATTCAAAAATATATCCGTCATACCCCATTAGAGGCGTGCCGTTCGTTATCCAAGCTCATGGCAGGTCAGGTATACTTGAAAATGGAGCATTGGCAGCACACCGGGTCATTCAAAATCCGGGGCGCGTTGAACCGTATGATGACGTTATCCGATGATGAAAAAGAAAAAGGCATCATTACTGCATCGGCCGGGAATCATGGTCTTGGAGTCGCTTATGCCAGTGAAATATTGGGCATTCGATCGCGTATTGTTTTGCCGGTAACTGCATCTCCGACGAAAGTCCGATTGCTCAAATTTTTTGGTGTTGAAATTGTGCAAGCCGGCGAAGATTATGACGAGGCTGAAGATATTGCCCATCAAATTGAACGTGATTGCGGGCTTACTTTTGTCCACGCTTTCGACGATCCGAGAATTATCGCCGGTCAGGGAACGCTGGCTCTGGAAATTTTGAAGGACATGCCTGATCCTGATATCATCCTGGTTCCCATGGGCGGCGGCGGGCTCATTTCCGGCATGGCAATTACATTGAAAAAATATTGTTCACGTTCAAAAATAATTGGAATACAAAGCAAGGCTTCTCCTGCAATTTATCGAGCAATTCAGATGAATCAGGTCATTGAAACGCCCATTGAAGAAACGATCGCCGATGGCCTCGCTGGCAGACTGGTCAGCCCAAAAATTTTCGAAACCGTGAAAAAATATGTCGATGACTTGATTCTTGTTGATGAGAAAGATATTGTCCTCGCCATTTTATTCATGCTTCAACAGGAACATCTTCTGGTTGAAGGCGCTGCTGCAGCGGGAATTGCGGCTTTGCTTTCCAAAAAAATATCTGTTGAAAATAAAAAAAGCGTCGTGCTTCTCACCGGTCGGAATATTGATATTTCGACATTAAAAACATTGGTTCAACATGATTTTGAAAAGTGATACCTAAATCCAAAAATGGAGTGAACCGATACGTTAATTGCGGAATGGTAGGGAGAATGAAAACGGGAGGACAAGGTGTTTATTTTTTAATCAATTCAGTCTTTCCAGATGACGTCGTTTGATTTCACAGAAAACTCATCGCTTTTTCCTGAGATCACCCGGTCACTGAAACCGGTGAGCGCCATGAGCATTTTAAAGATGCCTCCTTTAATTTTCTTTTCCTGCTGTTTTGTGTCACCCAGTTTTTTAAGCTTGAAATTTTTTGCCTCTCCGCTGAGCCAGTTCTTTATTTCCTCATAATTTTCCACAGATAATGGTCGCAAAATGGCTTTTACAGCGACAAAATAATGTGAAGTGCTGTCCAACTTTGTGACGTCGTATATTGCTTTGTCCGTAATGACGGAGCATTTCTCTCTCACGGTTTCAAGGGAGCTGGTTAACCGTCTCTCTTCTGCGCTCAAGATAATATATTTTTTCTCCCAGTTATCGTAAAAAACCTTCATCCTGATTTCACTTTCCGATAAGAGATTATTGATCCAGCCACTTTTTTTTTCCCAGAGTTCAATCTGGTATTCTAAGGTGCTGGTCAATCCTTTTTGCAGTCCCTCGGCTACTTTTTCGTCGATGATGCCTTCCACGGCGAAATCCAGCATCAGCAGATCAGAATTGACCTTGATCGAGTCAAGCACGACGCGTTTACCGGCTCCCTGAATTGAACCGGAAAGTATGGAAAAAAAGATAAATGTCAGGATAAATTTTCTCATGGAGTGAAATCAATAATAAACAAAGTTATTCAAAATGTATGAACATCCATTTCATGTAGCATAAAATGTGTAAAAAAAGAAATATCCCTATAAATAACGATGATAATTCAAAAAGGTTCAGTAAAATTCAGACAGGGCAGAAGTCATTATCAGCTTCAAATTTCACAGGTGGGGCGCTATGATGAAAATTTGTGAGATTTTTCATTGGAAAATACATATCTGTTTTCAAAAATGACATGATTCTCATCAAGTTCTTTCAAGAAACTTGATTTTTTCACCTGTGTCATTCCCGTACCACAGGCATTCTCTTCGGTCACATGTTTTTAGCGGCTTACTATTAATTGTGAAATTTTAAGGTTCAAACGGCATTATCTATCAAGACGTATTTTATGTTTTTCATCATAAATTAGATTCGATGCGTCACAGAATCTCAGGAACAATTTAAATTTTTCTAACGACCAGTCCCAGCCATTCGCCAAGTTGCTCCTCTTTGATCACGATAAATCTATTTTCTAATCCATTCAAAATTTTGTCCCGTTCGTCGATGAGAATGCCGGAGAGGATCATTGTGCCCGATGGTGTCAAATGTTGGTGCATTTTGTTCAAATACAAGAGAATTATTGTTCGGTTAATATTGGCCAGTATCAGATCGAAGGGCACAGGTTTAAGCGCATCCAAAGTGCCGCAGAAGAGATCGATTTTATCGTCCGCGTGATTGTTGATAAAATTTTGCTTCGCGGTTTCAGCAGCTACGGGGTCGTTGTCAAATGCAACAATTTCGCCTTTTGAAAGTTGCGCCGCTGCGATAGAAAGAATCCCGGTTCCTGCCCCGATGTCGAGAATCCGGTCATGGGGTTGAATATACTTTAAAAGCAATTTCAACACCAGTTGCGTGGTTGCATGGGTCCCGGTGCCAAACGCCATCTGAGGATCAATTTCGATCGTATTGAATCCGGCAGGCGGCTGATAATCGGACCAGCTTGGTTTTATCACGATCCTGCCATCAATTTCGATGGGTTTTATGGATTTTTTCCAAATGGCATTCCAGTCCTTATTTTCAATTTCCTCCAGATGAATATAGTCCGGTTGCACAGGAAAATTTAACTCTTTCAATTGTGTGAGATACGAAACTAACTGCAGGTATTTATCTTTATTCCAGACAGAGTGTTTAAAATATGCCCGCAAATTGTTCTCGAAGATGTAACAGCCGTCAGCGCTCAATTCGAAGAAAAAGTTGGAGATCGTTTCTTCCATCTCGAATGTCACCGGCAGGCTGACTTCAATCCAGCTATTTTTTTTATCTTGATCTTTCATACGCTTAAAGGAAGATTTGTTTACCAGTTCCCTCGGAGGCCAATTTCAAAATGCGCCCCCATACCGGGATAGCCGAGCCACGGCTCATGCTTCTGGTCTAAAAGATTTTTGCCACTGGCAAATGCAGTGAGATGTTTGTGGAGACTGGCTTCAATCATTAACGAAAGCAAGGCATAATCATCAAAAGATTCGTCGGTATCAAGTGAGTAGTGGCGCGGTCCTATCCATTGAAATCCCAACTGCGCTGAGGCATTTTTCAGAAATTGCAATTCAAGACTTATCGGAATTTTGTAAGCGCTCAAATATGGAATATGACGCTCCGAAGAAACAGATTCGTCTTCGATGGAGTCGTAAAACAGGAGAAGACCGGCATCAAAAGTTAGCTTTTTCGACAGTTGATATTTCCCTCGTACATTCACAGTCGTGAGATTTGCTTTTTCCAGGCTGTGTATGGAGAACAGACCGCTGGTCAATTCACGGAACCAATACGCATAATTTTCCCATTTCTGAAACGTGACTTCGCTGAAAAAAGATAAATGCGTGATTGGTCGAATCTCAAAGCCCGCTTTCATCTCAAGATTCTTTTTCATCGGAATGAAATTAAAGGTGTGGGAAGTGAATGGATTTGATTTCCATTGTCCCGAGTAAACCAGGGGCGAATATTCCCGACCGCCCTTCAATCGGATGCCAAATTTGTTTGTGGGCGTGAATACAATTTCTACTTCAGGTGAAACAAGTGTGCCTGAAAAGGAATTGCTTAGATCCAGATTCTCCAGTATAATTCCAGGTTTGAATACGACATATTTTCCCAATGGCTGCAAAATCCACGTTTTAATATGAAAATATTTTTGTGAGTTGACGGTTTCAAACACATTGAAATTGTTAATCTTGTTATACTGATACAGAGAAGCAAAATTTAGTCTTGTGGAACCAAATTTTGTCGTATACCTGGCAGATAGTCCGACATTTCTTTCGTCAAGTTCTGACGAGTAATTGACCGTGTCGGCATCATCGAAATCGTTCTGGTGAACCGTGATGCCAAGTTCAATGGACTGGTCGTCGGATACATTCAATCGTGAAGCGAAACTAATTGTTTTATCGCTGACCGTTCTTTCGGCATCCGCGAGTTTGACGGTATACAGCCCATATTCCGATGCATAAAATGAACCTCTCAGTGTCATAAAAAAATTTTCGGACAGATAGCCTCCAAACTGACCGTTCAGATTTGCAATGAAATACTGACTGTTATCGAATTGACCTTCGCTGCGGGAATAATTTCCGTGAATGCTCGTATTGAGTTTTTCTGTTTCCTTCCAGTAGCCGGCCAGAGCATCGAATTGCTGGAATTTTCCATAGTCAATTTGCAGCATGGCTCGGGAGGTTGAGTGTTGGCTGGATTTGCTAAACGCAACTTTCTGATTGTCGAAATCCTGAATTGTGGAAGCCGGCTGATAGTTCACCGTTGGGGGAATCAATTTCACGTCTTCCTGTTTGAGGTCGATTTTGTCGCCGGTCTTGCGCACAGATTTGTCCTTACCGTAAATGAGTACATCCGGTAATTCAATTTTTTCCTTTTTGCTGGAATCCGGCAGGACTGTTTTTTTGGTTTGAGCCAGCACACCATTGCCCACGGATAGGAACAACACAGCGCTCAACACAAAAGCAACAATTGAAAAGAGTCTGAAAGTATTCATTTATTTACCAACGATTTCTTGTAATTTAATCTGGGCTTTTTGCTGATATTCAGAATCCTGGAATTGTTCCAGGATCGTCCTGTAAAGCAAGCGTGCTTCACCGAAATTTTTCTGATTTTCATTCGAAACGCCGGCCTGGAAAATACCACGTACAATCCAGTGTTGAACATTGGGGAAAAGGTATTTAATTTTCAGATATTCACGAGCCGCTTTTGAATAATTTTGTTGTTCGAAATAAACCTGACCGATATGGTACTGGGCTTCGGCGGAAATTACATTGTTGTTCGCATCAACGACCTGCTGAAGCTCTTTCAATGCTTCCTGAAATAATCCCTGTTTTGAATGAATTTTTCCCAACTCCAACTGCGCCATCAAACCGGTTTCGGTGCCTTCAAAATTATTTTTTACCTCATTAAATGTTTGGTTCGCCTTTTCTGTTTGATTCAGAAGATTCTGGCATTGCCCGATTTGCAAAAGCGCCCGCCCCTGATTTTCTGTGCCGGAGGCTTTTTCCGCAGCTTGCTTATAAGCGTCAATGGCGCTGGAATATTCAGCTCGCTCCTGATAAATTTCACCGATTTTAATGAGGGCATCGACCGAGGAACTATGATTTGGATATTTGCTGACCTGCTGGTTGAAGGCTTCTGTCGCCAGTGTTTTGTCATTCAGTTTCATGTAACATTCACCAATGCGATACCACGACGATCGTGCCGGTTCAAAACGGGGATAATTTTTCAGAATTTGTTTATAGGCTGAAATGGATTCCTGAAATTTATTCAAATTGAAAAGAAGTTCGGCTTTTCGGCTGGCCAGGTCTGCGGCCAGTTCTGTTCCGGGATTCTTTTGAATATATTCATCTGCCAGTTTCAGCGCTTCTTCATTTTTGCCCTGCTGAAGCAGCGCCCACTGAATACCGCTCACCGAATCATCAACCAGATCGCTGTCCTGATAATGATTGATCAACTGATAATATTGTTGAATTGCCTCGTCGTACTGCCCGAGATTGTAATAGCAGTCGGCCTGGGCATAGACCGCGTCATCAACGAATGGGCTGGATGAAAAATGAGTGATCACTCGCTGAAATTCCGTGAGGGCGGAGTTGTATCGCCCATCCTGAAAATAAGATTTGCCCATCATATACTGCGCTTCCGCTGCCCATTTGCTTGAAGGATAGGCAGAGATAACCTGTTGAAATTCATTCACAGCCGTGCCATAGTCTGAACGGCGGAAAAAACTCATTCCGATTTGAAACTGTGCCTCTGCTTTAATTGAAGATGCGATATTCAATTTTTGAGTATTGCGGTAGCTTGTGATTGCGGCATCATAATTTTTCAAATTAAACAATGCATCGCCGCGGCGAATCATGGCATCGGCCTTTATGGCAGCATCGGCGGAAAGCCGGGCAGCCTGGTTGAAGTTTTGCGCCGCGGCTGTGAAATTGTTTTGGTTGAGTGAACACCAGCCTAAACCATAATAGCTTTCGGCCAGCTTTTCCGATTTTGGGTGATTCGCGATAAGCATTTGGTACGTTTGGGCGGCCCTGGAGGGATTATTCAAATTGAACAATGCTTCCGCTTTCCAGAACAGGGCGTTGTCTCTTTCAGGATTGTTCGGATAATTCTTTAAAAAAAAATCGAATTTTTCAATTGCGGGCTGGTATTGTTTTCTCTGGAATAAGCACCAGCCAAATTTGATGTAAGCAAGCGGAATAATATCCGATGAATGGTAATTTTGAATAATCATTTGATAGGCTTTTTCTGCTTCCGAACAATTTCCTTCGTCACGAAAACATTCACCCACCATAAAACCGGCTTCCGGCGCCAGGTTGCTCCTCGGATATTGATTCACAATTTTATTGAAAAAGGAACGCGCCTGAACAAGATTTCCATTTTTGAAATCGATGGAGCCGATCTCGTACAACGCTTCCGGTGCTTTTGAGTCATCCGGGTATTGTTCAATCAGCGTGATGAATGTCTGCCGGGCTCGCGTGGATTCGTTTAAACGGCTATAACAGCGTCCTTTCTGATAGAGCGAAGCCGGCCGCAATGGGCTGTCCGGATAATTCCGAATTAGCTTGTCGAATTCGTCAATCGCGTTGGCGCAGTTGTTTTTCTTGATATAAGCCCATCCAATGCCGTAGTGACAGTCATCAACCAAATTCGCTGCCAGAGACTGCAAAATCACTTTTCGGTATTGTTCAATTGATTGCGGATAGTTTTCCTGTTTGAAATAAGATTCGCCCAACAAAAATTCTGCACGCCCCCTGAGTTTATTATCCGGATATTTTGAGACGGCTGATTTTAGAAGTTTTATGGCAAGTTCAAAATTTTTGTCGCCGTACGCAGCAAATCCGATGCGATAACGAGCGACAGAATTTAACTTGCTGTCAGGATAATCATTCAATAACTTCCGGTAGGTTTGCATGGCTTTTCGAAAATCAGCGTCTGTTTCGAAAATGAACCCCAGCGAATACAATGCATATTCAGCGAGGCTGCTTTCCGGATAGAGATTGACCACCTGGGCGTAATGCTGCGATGCTTCCTGTTTTTGGCCAAGCCTGAATTCGGATTCTGCAAGCCAGTAATAGGCGTCGTCGAGTAAATTGCCATCGCTGGAGGTGACGATAAATTTGCTCAGAACATCTCTGGCTTTAGCGAATTGATTCAGATGAAAACATGCTTCACCAATGCGCAAATTGGCTTGTTCGCGATATTCAATGGCCGGGGAAGATGTGAGCAGGTTTTGATAGACGCTTACCGCTTTTGAAAAGTCCTGCAAATTGAAATAAGATTCACCAAGTAAAAAAGTTGCAGTGGGAACGTGTTGACTGTTCGGATACTGCGAGAGAAAATCTGTAAGCTGGTCCACAGCCATTTTGTACAATCCATCCTGGTAAATACCTTTGGCTGTTTTAAACGCCTGTTCTTCATGAGATTGATTGATTTGTGACCATATTGCAGATGGCAACAGGAATAGTAAAGAAAGGAAAACAATGTACGATTTGGTTTTCATAGTGTCAGATATTTTTTGCTGAAAGATAATGTTTTCTATTTATACGATGAAAAAAGTAAAAATGTCCATCATTAGAAATTTATGTCATTTACAATCACTTTTAAGGCTCTGGGAAGCATGGTTACAGTCAAAGATTTTTTTCCATCATAAACTTCGCCGTCAAGAGTGTATGGAGCAGGAAATTCCCGGGTAATTTCAAATTTAGTGGCCCTGTAAATTTGTGTGTACGGTGTTTTGTGAATATTTCCGGTGAAAAGAGTTGGTAAATAATACACCGTTTCCACCAGGTTTGTTTGTTGAATAATTGCAAGGTCCAGCAACCCGTCGTCCGGTTTGGCATTGGGCGCAATGATGGCGTTGTTGCCGTACTGCTTGATGTTCGCGATGGCGACAACCAGCGCGTTCGTTCGAATGACCTTGTTATCAAATTTGATGGTGTACTGGGGCGCGTGGTATCGAAAAAATTCAGTTAATCCCGCGAAATAATATGGCGCAGGACCTCTGATTTTGCCATCTTCGAATTTTTTCCCGACAATTGCGTCAAAACCGAGGCCGGCAATGACGAAAAAATATCGATCTCCAATTTGCCCCACGTCGACGCATCGATCTTGTCCCACGGTAATCATTCTGGCCGCGCGACGAATCATCAACGGAATGCCAAGTCCTCGTGCAAAACCATTGCCTGAGCCAAGCGGAATGATTCCGAGTGAGGTCTCGGAATTAACAAGGCCGGAAGCGGTTTGGTTTACTGTGCCGTCTCCGCCAATGGCAACCACAATGTCATATCCCTTGTCAACAGCATCACAGGATAACTCAAACGCATGATTTTTCCCCTGGGTGATTTTGAAATCATAACGGCACAAATTACCTGGAAAATAATATTCAATCGCTTTTTTAATGTATTGAACCGGATGAATGATCCCGGATTTTGGATTGAAAATGAATCTAATTCTTTTACCTTTGTTCATAAAGTGGCTTTCATACGTTAGTAGTCGTTCATTGGTTGATGTTTTCTAAAAATTACATTCATTGATTTAGTAGGTTGCCATTAAACAGTCGATTCTTTGACGATAACGGCAATTGTCAAATTGATTCAACAAATTGGAGCAAGGAAATCGTTTAGAAGATATTAACGAAAAAACAGGAAAAATGATTCGTGATATTGTTGATTATCCGATTTAGAGAAGTGTGATGTCTTTGAAATCGTGATACCAGACAAACAAAATTAATTATCCCTGCACCAAAAGTCAAGAAAAAATTAATAAACGTATAAACATTTTTTAAATAGTAAACTGAGCACGGTAAGATAAATGATTGGCTGGAAGTATTTGTAGTTCGATTGATTACACGGCTTCCTGAATTCCAAGGCTGGATTGGATTTTTTCCTGCAATTCGTTTATGTTGAATGGTTTACAAATAAAACCACTGGCGCCATTATTCATCATGTCCATTATTTTGGATGTGTCAACAAATCCGGAAATGATGAGAACCGGGCATTTTCCGTTTGGGTCGAGTTCTCGTATTTCATTTAAAGCCTGAAATCCATCCATGTCCGGCATCTTGACATCCAGGAAAATGAGGTCGGGTTGAACTTCACGAAATTTTTCGATACCTGTAATGCCATTTATACCGAATTCAACATGGAAGCCCGATGCTTCGAGCATCCACTTGAATAATTCACGAATTTCTTTATCATCGTCGATTACCAGTATGGTCGTTTGTTTGTTCATAGACATTCAATTACATCTCTTGATTAGCGTGATTAAATCAAACGGAATAAGAAAAGGCAGCGGACCAATGTCCACTGCCTTAAAGCTGATCTACCTGACTCCTGCCCAAGAGTCAATGAGGTCCAGATAAAAAAAGAAGGGAGGTAATAGAAAACTCACCAAAATATTTGTTTTATCCTATAGAGGCCTCCTTTCGCTTTGATTGAAAATTACCGTAGGAGATTGATATATATATGGTTATACTAAAACATATTCCTTAACTTTTAGCGGTTCTCTGTCCGTCTGTTGAGTCTGTTCATCACAAACATGATTATCTGAAAGACAGCAATTATATTTATTTTCAATGTCCATGTTTTCTTCAATCGTTTTATTTATATTGTTCAGGAGAAACGCTAATCCATGTACACCGCGAATTTGTTTATAATTTCCATAAACAACCATTAGTTTTCTCCGCAATGATTTGTATGACATTGAAAGGAAAGGCATCATTAATCAATTGGCTGCTACTCCCAAAGATGCTCACCACGACGCCTTCCCTTTCAAAACCAATAAGGATGAGGACCAACATGAAAAATATACCAAAACATCAAACCTGATCGCACTTAAGCATTGAGCAAATTGCAGGCCAAAGATGGCGCATTCAGAATACCACATTTAGAATTATGGTAAAGTTATTGATAATATTGTAAATATAGAATATATCATGCCGGCGGGTACTAATAAAATCATTTACTTTAGGAGGAGAGATTTCCTCAGTTAGGGAATGATTTCCATAGAAGAAATCCCATATTTCGATATGAAATTGGGATCAATAAGAGGTTTAGTATCCAGCCCCAAAAAAAAATGTGGATGAAGCGGGAACTGAAGTTTTCTATTCCATCCGGGAAGACATGCTACTGAATTATTTTTAACTGTCAGCTTTCAACCCGACACACATCCAATATGGCTTCTTTCAAATCTTCGAAAGAAAATGGTTTATTCAGATAACGGCACGTGTGGGTGTGCAGAAAATGAAACGCATCAGGACTGTCCGAATCACCGGTGGTAAAAATCATTCGCCGCTGTAGTTCCGGCGCTGTTCTTCCAATGATGTCGAAAAGGATTTCCCCGGTAATTCCGGGCATTCTCAAATCGGAAATAATTACCTCGTAATCATTCGTTTTCACTTTCTTCAAAGCAGTGGCTCCATTTTGAGCTACGTCGACCTGATGGCCTTCCCTGGTAAGATACCGATGCAATAAATCGATGATGGTCTGTTCATCGTCGATGATCAGGATTCGTTTTTCCTGTATGTTGATATTTTTGATGGCAGGTATATGAGGTTTATGATCCGGGCTCCTTTTCGTCATGGGAAGTTGTATATTAAAACAAGCGCCCCCGTTCGGTAGATTTTTGGCTGATATATGTCCCTCGTGATTGTCGACAATTCCGTAACAAATGCTCAGACCGAGGCCTGTGCCTTCTCCGGTACCTTTTGTTGTGAAAAATGGGTCAAAAATTTTCGAGATAATGGATTTAGGGATTCCGCTGCCATTATCCGAAATTGAGATGAGTACTTCGTCCGATTTAAGGTCACTACAAATGGTGATGATGCGTTTCCCTGATTTTTTTAAGAGCGCCTGGTACGCGTTGGTGAAAATATTTAAAAATACCTGTTGAAACTGGTGAAAATCAATGAAGAGTTCAGGGATGGCAGAATTATATTTTTTCATGATGTGGATGTCATCTTTTCTGAACTGAAAAGAATGAAGGTCCAGTACAGAGTTGATGACATCATGAATATCTGTCCAGGTTTTTTCCGGTGTATGTTTGCGGGCAAAGGTGAGCAAATTTTCGACAATTTTGTGGCAGCGGTAACCTTGCTTGTAAATGATGTCAAGATCACTTTGAATTTTATTCAAATCTATTTCATCTACCAGCAATTTCGAAAGCCCCATTATGCTGGACAGCGGATTGTTCAACTCATGCGCGACACCGGAGACAAGTTGCCCAATCGCAGACAATTTTTCTGATTGCAGTAACTGAGATTCCAGTTGTTTTATTTCAGTAATATCCACAAAAACAGACAGTGAGCCGCGAAAATTATTTCCATCAAATAAAGGATGGCAGCTTATCTGAACGACAGTCTGATGATGCGGATTACCGATCAGCGTCGCTTCAAAGCGACACGGCTGGTTCGACCTGATCAATTCTTTTTGGTTTTGGATTGAATCATGATATTCGCTTGTCACCAGATCGGTGAGTTTTTTTTCATAAATTTCTTTTTGGCGAAGATTTACCAGTTTTTCCATTTTGGGATTTGAAAAAACGATCTCACCTTTTTCGTTTTCAATAATAATGCCCTCTTCGAGACTTTGGACAATATTTTCATTGAAATCCTTTAACTGCTTGACTTGTTCGAAAAGATGAGCTTTGTCAATCGCAGTGCTCACCTGGTCGCTGATGGCCTTCAGCAAAATTTTATCGTCATTTGTGAACGAGGTCTTTTCGATGGATGCTAAATCGATTATCCCGATGATCCTGTTTTTGCAAGTAATGGGAACACTGATGAAGGATTTGTATGAGTCTTTCGATGGTGGTGAATGGTCCAGGTTGTATTTGTAATGGCGGCTGTTTTCGATGGAATGCAAAAAATCATTATTATCGATACTTTTCAATTGGGTGAATACGGTGTCCGGAATGCAGTAGTCATAAACTGCTTCAAACGAGTTCGATTCCTGCTCAAAAATGAAAATAGCCCCGCTTGTTGCTTTAACGTAGGTCACAATTTTCATTAATATTGAATTCAGGATTTCGTCAATATTCAGGCTGCTGTTAATAATTTCGGAACTGATTCGAAGATTTTCTGAAAATTCCCTGGCTTTTTTCTCTTCGATCAGCAGTAAATTTCTTTCAATGACAACAACAATCTGGTTCAATAAAGAATCGAAAATATTTTTATCGGTTTGAGTTAGTGGGCGTCCTCCGGTAATAAAAAGGCCAATAAGTTTTTGTTTTAATTTTAAACCATAAATATACAGATGCTTATTTTTTAAATGATTGTTATATAATTTCGTAAACTCGGAACCGACGATTTCATCGAAAGAAACCGGGTATTTTTTAGCCTTGATAAAAAAATCGATAAATGAATCGCTCAATAAATGGTTTGTCAAGTGTTCATGAATATCCTTATCAAAACCCTGGCAGAAGATATTTTCAACTTCTCCGGATAGACTTTCATTTAAAAAAATCGCGCCGTAATTCAGTTTCATCATCTTCAGAATTTTTGATAAGGAATCATTAATTAAAGCTGAAAATGGTTTGGGCTTATTGAGTGTGGATGAGATTTGATACAGGATGTTCAATGTTTTGTTTTGTTTGACCAGTTGGTCTTTCATTTTTTGTTGGGCTATCGTGAGGAGATGTTTTTCAATGGCCTTTTTGATGATCAATGGTAATGTGATGAGATATCCGGTCGATTTGACAATATAATCGTAAGCGCCGTCCTTCATGGCTTGAACGGCAACTTTTTCATCGCCCTGGCCGGTAATCATAATTACCGCAATATTAATGTTCGATTGATTGATTTTTTTTAGAATGGAAAGTCCGTTACAATCGGGCAAAATATAATCTAACAGTAAAATATCATGATGGTTGGCTTGAATTTGTTCTAAACAGCTTTTTCCATTTGATGTTATTTTGACACTGCAGTTAAAATTTTTCTCTAAAATGGATTTACTTAATTCGGCATGATCCGGATTATCTTCTGCAATTAAAATCCTGGGGGTTTCTTCCATGATGATGTCGGCCTGGTGTTTGAATTTCATTCCATGAAAACTGTACTGAATTGACTGTCCTGGTGCGATTTATCCGTATATGCAATGGTGTTATAACATTTTAATATTAATTGAATTAATTGGATTAATAATCATTTGAAATGAGTAATCAAGTATGCAGAGTGTCATAATAGGTATATCTCATAAACATAATAAATATAATGGAAATAACTTACGAATCAAGAAAATTCGATAAATTTACTAAATATTAATTTATTCATAAAGTTACGTTAAATTAACTTCTGAGATTCAAGAGAAAACAAATTGGAATTTGCCAACAGTTCAGTTTTAACAGATTTTCTTGCTCAAACTGAAATATTTCCTTGATTTAATTGTGATTAGTTATTATATTTTCGTAACCATTCAGGTGATTGATAATATAAGAAAAAGATTTGAATAACCTTAGCA
>CAZSBG010000106.1:0-21616 GCA_964605145.1 uncultured Cytophagia bacterium
CCTATAGGAGTATAGCCATTTTTTTTATTAACGGCATCTATAATATAGCAAGCTTAGAGGCAAAATAATCAGTACATTTTCGAAATGGAAAATCGTGAATGAAAATCGATAAACTGGTAACAAAAGAACAACTGCATACCATCATTAAAAATCTGAGGAACTGGAACAAAAAAATCGCCTGGACTAACGGCTGCTTCGATTTTATGCACGCCGGCCACGTGGATTATTTGCAGAAATCGCGTTCCTATGGCGATGTGCTCGTGGTGGGACTGAACAGCGACGCGTCGGTGAAAAAACTCAAGGGCGATTTGCGGCCCATTTGCTCGGAGCAGGAGCGGGCATTGGTTTTAAGCGCGCTGATTTACGTGGATCACATCCTTATTTTCGAGGACAAAAGCCCGGTCAAAATTATCCAAGAATTTAAACCTGACTATTACATCAAAGGCGGCGATTACACCATCGACACCATCGATCAAACCGAGCGCCGCGCAGTGGAAGGCTATGGCGGGGAAATAATCCTGCTGCCGGAGGTGAAGGGAATTTCCACATCCGGCATTATTGAAAAAATAAAAAAACTATAAATATTCGAAAAAACGCTCAGGCATGTTGGAAGACGCCAGATTGAGCGTATCAAAAGTTCTTTTCCTATGTTAGGCGACTGTCATTCCTGTTGCGCCTTTGGCGCATTCAGGAATCTCCGCACTCTACCAGAGGAGATTCCCGCTTTCGCGGGAATGACAACTACTAAGGATTATTTAGCAAATAGCTATTTTTTAGTCTAATAATACAGCCCCGGGCGTTTAGTTATCTTTTCGTGTCTTCGCACCTTAGCGGCAAAAAAAACTATGAAAAATAAAAATCCTTTTGAAGGCCGATTTACGAACGCATCTGAAAAACGCACGTACGTAAGGAAACTGTTCGATTCCATTCCCAACCATTACGATTTTATGAACCGAATTATGTCCCTGGGGCTGGACATGAACTGGCGCCGAAAATCCATTCGCCTGGCTGAATTTAAATCGGATGGCCATCTGCTGGACCTGGCTGCCGGCAGCGGCGACATGACAGTCGCAGCCCTGAAAATTCTCCCCGCCGCGCGATTCACCGGGCTGGATTTCAGCGAGCCGCTTCTGCGCATGGCTCAAAAAAAAATCAGGGAAAATAATTATCCCGAAGATATCGTGTGGATTCAGGGCGACGCCCTCGACCTTCCCTTTGCGGATAATTCGCTGGACGGCGCTTTCACGGCTTTTGCGTTGCGCAATGTCACCAGTGTGGAAAAAACCTTCGCCGAATTGTATCGCGTGATTCGTCCCGGCGGCAAGGTGGTATCGCTGGAAATGGTCAAGCAGAAAAATGAAATTCTGCGGGCGATTTTCTCATTATATTTCAAACACATCATCCCGCGATTGGGCCGCTGGCTGACAAAATACCCGGATGCCTATTCCTATCTGCCGCTATCCATTGAAAATTTTTACACGGCAGATGGACTGTCCGAAGTAATCCGAAGCGTGGGCTGGACAAACGTACGGTACTGGCCTGTCATGTTTCGCAACGTGGCCATTCACGTAGCCGAGAAAAAAATAAAATAAAAATGCAGCTTTTGTAAAATTCCTGTCGCGGCAAGCCGCATGTGAAACGTCAAACGCAAAAAAATGTTTTTCGTTTGACATTTGACGTTTCACGTTTGATTTTTTGCGACATTGCTAAACGGACAGTTACATTTTTTTTTACATAAAATTGCAAAAGTTCATTGGTAATACTATAGAGGGAGATAATTTTATGACGACCCCAATGCTGATAATACTTATCGCTTATCTTTTGATAGAAGTTTTTAGCTACTACATGAAATTCCTCAACCTGGGCCATCTGAAAAAATACGGCGACCAGATTCCGGAACCGTTTCAGGGACACATCGATGCGGATTTGCTGAAGAAGACGCGCGATTACACGGTGGAATACAGCCGCTTCGGCTATTTTTCTTCTATCTTCGATAATATTCTTTTGATCGTTTTCCTGTTCGGCGGCTTGTTTGCTGTTTACAACGCCTGGATTCACGGTTTCGAATTGCCATTCATTTTAGAGGGCATTGTCTTTTTCCTGATTCTCAGCCTGGCATCTACAATTCTTGATTTGCCGTTCGATTTGTACGGCACGTTCAAAATTGAAAACAAATACGGCTTCAATACAACCACCATGCGCATCTGGATCACTGATCTTTTCAAATCCCTCGTCATTTCGCTCATCCTCATGTTCGTCATGGGCGGCATCGCATTCTGGCTCATTCAGGCCAGTCCCAACTGGTGGTGGATTTGGCTCTGGGCGTTCTTCCTCGTTTTCAGCCTGTTCCTCATGTATATTTCGCCGTATGTCATTGAACCGCTGTTCAACAAATTCACGCCCATTGCGGAAGAATACAAGGAGCTTGAAGAAAAAATCCGAATCATGTTCGAAAAAATCGGGATCAAAGTCAGCAATGTGTTCCAAATGGATGCGTCCAAACGAAGCAAGCATACGAACGCCTATTTCACCGGCATCGGCAAGGTGAAGCGCATCATCCTTTACGATACGTTGCTGGAAAATATGACCGAAGACGAAATTTTAGCGGTGCTGGCGCATGAAGCCGGGCACTGGAAAAAGAAACATGTGATGAAACGAATTATTCTCTCTGAAATCTCCGGGTTTGTGGGCATCTACATTTCTTTTCTTATTTTGAAAACAGAATGGCTGACCAATCTTTTTCAGATCGAGCCATCCACGTTTTTCGCCAAGCTGGTGATTCTGGGATTTTTGGGCAGCATCGTCTCGTTCCCGTTCACGCCCATCAGCAGCTATTTTTCCCGGAAGCAGGAACGCGAGGCGGATCAGGCTTCGGTGGACTTGACCGGCAAACCGGACGGACTCATCAGCGCGCTGATAAAATTGAGCAAAGACAACCTGTCCAATTTGCACCCGCACCCGCTGTACGCGAAGCTTTATTATTCGCATCCGCCCATTGTGCAGCGATTGGAGACTTTGCGTAAGATGACACCACAGGCTTAGCGGCAGGCTACTGCTAAGGGTTACAATCTATTTATTTTAATAAGAATTGAGTTTTTATTGACATACGTTTTAAATTAAAAACCGAATCTCAGATTGGAACTACACATGCAACAAGCAAAACTCATCCTCGAAGATGGTACCGAATTCACCGGGTATTCGTTTGGCGCGGCTGCGCCTTCGAATGGGGAAGTGGTGTTTAACACCGGCATGGTCGGCTATCCGGAAACGCTCACCGACGCGTCGTACCGCGGGCAAATTCTGGTGCTGACCTACCCGCTGATCGGCAATTACGGCGTTCCCGGTTACGAGAAATCCAATGGCGTGCTCAAATATTTTGAGTCGGATAAAATCCAGGTGTCCGGGCTGATCATTTCGGATTATTCGGAAAAATATTCTCACTGGAACGCGAAACAATCGTTAGCCGAATGGATGAAGGATAACAACATCCCCGGCCTGTGCCGCATCGACACGCGGGAATTGACAAAGAAGCTGCGCGAGCAGGGAACCATGTTGGGCAAAATCGTGTTCGGCGAGGACGAGGCCATTCATTTTGACGATCCCAACAAGCGAAACCTGGTTGATGAAGTGAGCATCAAAAAGCCGGTCGTATATGAAAAAGGCGCAAAGCGAATCGCGCTTGTGGACTGCGGGGTGAAGAATAACATCATCCGCGCGTTTCTCAACCGCGACATTTCGGTGGTTCGCTGTCCGTGGGATTACAATTTTTTAGACGAAAAAGTGGACGGCATTCTCATTTCCAACGGCCCGGGCGATCCTAAAATGTGCGGGGCAACTATCGAAAACGTCAAAAAGGCGATGAAAAAAAATATTCCAATGCTGGGGATTTGTCTCGGCTCCCAGATAATGGCGCTGGCGGCCGGGGCCAATACGTACAAACTGAAATACGGCCATCGCGGCCAGAATCAGCCATGTCTGGAAACCGGGACGCGGCGCTGCTACATCACGTCGCAGAATCACGGATTTGCCGTGGAATCGGATACGCTGCCCCAGGACTGGCGCGAGTGGTTTTACAATAATAACGACAAAACGAACGAAGGAATCATCCATATATCGAAACCGTTTTTCGGGACTCAATTTCATCCGGAAGCTTCACCCGGCCCTGATGATGCCGAGTTTTTGTTTGACATGTTTTTGAGGGCGATCGAATGATAAAATCCATAAAAAAAGTGTTAGTGTTAGGCTCCGGCGCCATTCGAATTGGACAGGCCGGCGAATTCGATTATTCCGGCAGTCAGGCCATCAAGGCGCTGAAAGAAGAAGGCATCAAAACTGTGCTGGTGAATCCCAATATTGCCACGATTCAAACCTCCGATCACTTAGCCGACAAAATTTACTTTCTGCCCATCGACGTCTATTTTGTCGAGAAAATCATTGAAAAGGAAAAGCCGGACGGTGTGCTGCTGAGCTTCGGCGGCCAGACTGCGCTCAACGTGGGCGTGGAATTGGCCCGGACCGGCGTGTTCAAAAAACATGATGTGAAAATATTGGGCACCCCGGTGGAGGCGATTCTCAACACCGAAGATCGCGATTTGTTTGTCCGCGAAATGGCCAAAGCAGATTTGAAGGTGCCTGTCAGCAAGGCCGTGAATAATCTGGATGAAGCGATTGAAGTTGCCGGGGAAATCGGTTACCCGGTCATGTGCCGAATTGCGTATGCGCTGGGCGGGCTTGGTTCCGGCGTGGCAAAGAATAAATCGGAATTGATTGAATTGGCAAAAAAGGCGTTTTCGTACACCAAACAAGTTCTGGTCGAAGAATACCTTTCCGGCTGGAAAGAGCTGGAATACGAAGTGGTTCGCGACCGTTACAACAACTGCATTGTGGTCTGCTCCATGGAAAATATCGATCCCATGGGAATTCACACCGGGGAAAGCATCGTGGTTGCCCCGGTGCAAACGCTCACGGCAACGGAGAATTTCAAGCTGCGGGCCATTGCCATCAAAGCCATTCGGCACCTGGGCATCATCGGCGAATGCAACATCCAATACGCGTTCGATCCGGAATCTGAGGATTACCGCATCATCGAAGTGAACGCGAGGTTGAGCCGCAGCTCGGCCCTGGCGTCCAAAGCAACCGGGTATCCGCTGGCGTTCATCGCGTCGAAATTGTCGATTGGATACGGATTGACCGAATTGCGGAACATGGTCACCCAGGAAACGTCCGCCTGTTTCGAACCGGCCCTGGACTACATCGTTATCAAATACCCGCGCTGGGATTTGCAGAAATTCCGCAACGTTCGGCTCAACATTGGTTCAGAAATGAAATCTGTGGGTGAAGTCATGGCCATTGGACGCACGTTCGAAGAAACCCTGCAGAAAGCTATTCGAATGCTGAATGTGGGCGCCAAGGGTTTGGTGGGCAATGAAATGCGGTTCAATAATATCGATGAGGAATTGAGCGAGCCCACGGACAAGCGAATGTTCGCCATCGCCGAAGCGTTCAGAAATGGTTATTCCGTGGAAAAGATTCATGCGCTTTCCAATGTCAATCCCTGGTTTTTGTACAAGATAAAAAACATTGTCGATTTGGAAGAGAAGCTGGCCAACCTTTCTCCTGAAGAATGCGCGGATACATGTATTCGCGAAGCCAAACAAAAGGGATTTTCCGACGAACAGATCGCCGCGCTCATCGGCAGTGACGAAATGACTGTGCGGGACATGCGGAAAAAGATGGGCATCATCCCGGCCATCAAACAAATCGATACGCTGGCAGCCGAATACCCGGCAAAGACCAATTACCTCTATCTCACCTACAATGGCCGAACCGACGACATCGAATTTTCCGAGCCGAACAAGGTGATTGTGCTGGGCAGCGGGCCGTACAGCATTGGTTCGTCCGTGGAATTCGACTGGTGCTGCGTCAATTCCATCACCACGCTGAGCAAACTGGACAAAACCACGATTATGATCAATTGCAACCCGGAAACGGTGAGCACGGATTACGATATCTGCAACAAACTGTACTTTGAAGAGCTTTCGTTCGAGCGCGTGCTGGATATTTACGAGAAGGAAAATCCGGAGGGGATCATCATTTCCATGGGTGGACAAATTCCCAATCGTCTGGCGCTGCCGCTGCACAATGCGCGCGTGAAGATATTGGGCACGCATCCCCATTTCATCGATAAAGCCGAAGATCGTCACAAATTTTCACGGCTGCTTGATATGCAAAATATCGACCAGCCGGAATGGGAGGAACTGTCCAGCATCAGCGAAGCCGAGAAATTCGCGGACAAAGTGGGCTACCCTGTGCTTATCCGCCCCAGTTATGTGTTGAGCGGCGCTGCCATGAGTATCGCATTGAGCAAAATCGAGCTGCGCGAATATTTGAAGAAAGCCTCGGACGTGAGCCAGGAACACCCGGTGGTGATCAGCAAATTCATCACTAAGGCCAAAGAGCTGGAGATCGACGCGGTCGCGGAAAAAGGCCGGCTGGTTTGCTACGCCATTTCCGAACACGTGGAAAATGCCGGCGTGCATTCCGGGGACGCAACCATTGTGCTGCCACCCCAGCGCACGTATCTCGAAACCATGCGCCGCATTAAAAAGATCACGCGAAAGATTGCCGGTTCGCTGGAAATCACCGGGCCGTTCAATATTCAGTTCATTGCCAAAGACAACGACGTGAAAGTGATCGAGTGCAATTTGCGGGCGTCGCGGAGCTTCCCGTTTGTGTCCAAAGTGTTCAAGCTGAATTTCATCGACATTGCCACGCGCCTCATTATGAATGAAGAAGTGCCCCGGCAGGATCGGTCAGCATTTGATCTCGATTACGTGGGCGTGAAAGCGCCGCAATTTTCTTTCACGCGATTGAAGGGCTCTGACCCGGTGCTGGGCGTGGAAATGGTGTCCACCGGTGAAGTGGCCTGCCTGGGCGATGATTTCAATGAAGTGTTTCTGAAGAGTCTCGTTTCAGTTGGATTTAAGCTGCCGAAAAAAACGATACTCCTTTCCACCGGTCCTTTAGAAAGCAAGGTAGAATTGTTAGAGGCCACGAAACTATTGAATGAAATGGGATTCAAATTTTATGCGACCGGGGGAACTGCTGAATTTATGAAAAAAAACGGTATCGAAGCCGACGTGCTGCACTGGCCATTGGAAGAAGAAGAGCCAAATACGATGACCTATCTCAGCGAGGGGAAAATCGATCTGGTTATCAACATCCCCAAAAATATCGAGCAGGAAGAGCTGGATAACGATTACCTGATTCGGCGCCGGGCTGTGGATTTTGAGGTGCCGCTCATCACCAATTTGCAATTGGCCAAACGATTCGTGGAATCGATTTACCGAACGTCGCTGCAGGATTTGAAAATCAAAAGCTGGGATGAATATTATTGATTTCTTTTCGGGGTCATTCCAGGAATTCACTACCGGACACTTTTAAGATTATATTCGGTAGTGCTGTCATTCCCGTACCACAGGCATTCCCTTCGGTCACATGTTTTAAGCGGGAATCTCCTGAAATTTTTAAAATGGATGCCCGATAAAAGCCCAGTCTGTCATCCTTTATAAATTTAATGGAAGCTGGACATGGCATTCGGGCATGACAATTCTATAAAAAATTTCGTTTTGTAAAAAGTGTCCGTTAGCAAGTCCAGGAATAAAATAGAACGCTGATTGAACGGATTTTACGGATTTCACCGATGACAGATGATTCTTTCGGAGCATTGCATGGATTTTTTAATGTGCAAAATATCAGTCAAATTATTTTGGTCATTGCTATTTTTTTTATTTGAATTTTGATATTTTTTTTATTGTAATTTCACAATGTTTATTGGATTTGAAATGACGAAATACGATCGCATATATCAGGTAATCCGTGAAATCCCGCACGGCAAAGTGGCAACGTATGGACAGATCGCCGGGATTGTCGGTGACTGTACGGCGCGGATGGTGGGCTATGCGCTTGCATCGCTGCCGGCTGGAACCGACGTGCCCTGGCAGCGCGTCATCAACAGCCTCGGCAAAATAAGCCTTCGCAGCGACGGGGGAGAGGACGATATTCAACGGAAGTTACTGGTGGGCGAAGGTGTTAGTTTCGATAAAACCGGGCGCGTCGATTTTGATCAATTCGGCTGGCTGGTGGAGCATGGTTTTTCGCTTGACAATCTAAAATAAAAATGTTATATTAGCTAACATAATTAGCTATCTGAATTTTGTTGGAGATTTAATCATGTTACAAGTGAATATACATGAGGCAAAAACGAATTTGTCAAAATTGATACAAAAAGTAGTGGACGGGGAAGAAGTAATCATTGCAAAAGGCAATAAACCTTTAGTAAAACTTATTTTAATCGAACAATTGAAACCAAAGCGACGGATTGGTTCTGCAAAAGGACAGGTGGTAATTGCTGAGGATTTTAATGAGCCATTAAAGGACTTTGAGGAATATACTAAATGAAATATCTATTTGATACTCAAGCACTCTTATGGATCACTATTGGCGATGAAAAGTTAAGCAATATCGCCAAACAAATTTTTTTAAATCCGAACAATGAAATTTTTATAAGTATTGCCAGTATTTGGGAAATAACAATTAAAGTTAGTTTGAAGAAATTAAATATTGGAAGTTCGGTTAGAGATTTTGTCCAAACTCATATAAAAGGGAATGATGTAAAAATATTAAATATGGAATTAGATCACATTTTTGAACTGGAATATTTACCCTTTCACCATCGTGATCCATTTGATCGATTCCTTATAAGTCAATCTATTGTAAATAAGATACCCATAATCAGTTCAGATAAATTATTTGATTTATACTCTGTAAAAAGAATTTGGTGAAATTGCACCTACGAATATCAATTTTCTTTTTATGGGCAGAAATTGCTCCAATTTTATTCCATTCAGCTATTTAAAAAAAATACCTATCCAAAATATTCCCAATGAACCTTCCAGTAGAATTTCAGCAAATGATTGAATTATGAAAATTACAAAATTCAATAATTGTAAATGTTTCGAGAAAACACCAGGGAAAAGGAATCAAGGGCATTTTTTTCTAATAGTTATAATTCTCCTCGGCCTGCTTCTTTCCCTCCTCTCCTGCGCGCAAAACAATGCATGGAAAAAATCGGTTGATTGGAATGAACTGGATTTTGCTAAACTCCCGGGCGAGGAAGCATATCAGGATGCCGGCGCCATTATTCTGTTGGATGAAGGAAAAATGAATGTTTCGCTGAACAATTCATTATATAGCACGGTTTACCAGCGGCATCGGATCATCAAAATTCTCAATGGCCGCGGGCTGAAATACGCGAATGTAGCCATTCCTTACAGTCCTAACAGTTTTGTGGATGGCATTCAGGCGCGGACGATTTCGCCAGGCGGGGAAATTCTGCTGCTTGATAAAGAGAATATCTTCGACATCAATCTTTATCCGAATTTTATTTTTTATTCGGATCAGCGGGCAAAGTTGTTCACCATGCCCGGCGTGGAAAATGGATCGGTGATCGAATATCAATACAATTTAAATATTCCGGTCAAAACGTTCGGCCATTCGTGGGTGTTTCAAAACGACGAGCCCACGCTCATTTCGCGGTTCACGCTGCTGGAACCGATGAAATCCAAAATCGACTACCGCCTTTACGGAATCGACATTGAACCGACCATTGCCAAGGCTCCGGCCGGGTTCAAATCGAAATACGTGTGGGAGGCGAGGAATATTCCGGCCGTTACAACCGAGTACGGTATGCCGCCCATGAATGAGTGTACAGCCCATTTGAAAATGGCGCCGCTGGGCATCAAAAATTGGGAGGATGTCTCCAAATGGTATTTCGACCTTGCCGAACCGCAGATCAAAGCCGGCGAGGCTGTGAAGAAAATGGCGCAAATCCTGACTCAGCACGCGGAGAATGACCGAGAAAAAATGAAGTCCATTTATGAATGGATTCGGGACAATATTCGCTATATTGCCGTGTCCATAGGCGTCGGCAGTTTTCAGCCGCACCCGGCAGAGGAGGTGCTGAACAACCGCTACGGCGACTGCAAAGACATGACCACGCTGCTGTGCTCCATGGCGCGCCACGTGGGGATCGAGGCGCATGAGGTGCTCATCAGCACATGGTACAACGGCAAGGCGGACACCAGCCTGCCCACGCCGTACCAGTTCAATCACGTCATCGCGTTTTGTCCGGCAATCGGGGACAGCGGTTTGTGGTTGGATGCGACGGAAAAAGGTTGTCCGTTCGGAATCCTGCCCTGGTACGATGAAGCGGTGCCGGTGCTGGTGATTGGCCCGGAGGGAAAAGCAGACCTTCGAACAACGCCGCGCTTGCCTGCCGAGAATAATCGCGTAACAATTAACTGGCAGGTGAGTTTGCAGGTCGATGGCAGCGCATCGGTTCAGGGAAGCACCGAATTCAGTGGCGGTCACGCGACTGCGCTTCGGGAAGAACTGGTATTCGCTTCGGCAGCCGAGCAGGAACGATGGCTGGAAACCGATTTGGCCGAACGCTGCTCCGGTGCCATGCTGCAACATTTTGAAATCGGAGGTCTCGAACCGGTGAAAGATCCGCTGCAAATTTCGTATTCATTCGAGGCGGCTAATTTTGCTGTTTCAGCCGAGGGAACAATGGCTTTCTGTCCGGGCGATTTTCAGGCGTTCGACTTGCCCAATTATTTTCGTTCATTAGAAAGAGAACATCCTATCATGTTCAGATTCGGCGAATTTCGGGAATTGAATTTGATGGTGACGCTGCCGGAAAATTGGCTGCCACAGTCGCTTGAGTCATCGGATTCTCTTCAGTCCGAATTTGGATATGCAACATGGAAGCGAACGATGAATGAAGCTGCGCTTCAATTGAATCATGTGTATTTCCTCACAGGAGAAAACATCCAGCCGGAAAAAAACGCAGATTTTCGGGATTTTCTTGACCAGGTTAAAATTAGGGAGATGCAGGAAATCGTTATGAAACAGCAGAGAAAAAGCGAAAATGACCTCAAAATACAGAATAGATGATTACAACAAACTTAAGGACAAGTTGAATGGAGTTTCGCACGATCGAATCGGATGCAGAGCAGACTCAATTTACAGAACTGCTGGATTATTGTTTTAAAGATGAAATCGGCTGGACAACGCGCATGTTTCCGCTTCCTTCGGAAGATCGCGCGGTGGGATTATTTGAGGGCAATGACCTTGTCGCTGCTATGCTTTCCAAAGGATTCACTTCCCGGATTTTTGGGGAAAGTGTATCCTCCAATGGAATTGCATGTGTGGTGACTGGTCCTCAATATCGGAATCAGAGTTATATTCGGGATATGCTGTTGAGAATTTTGCGGGAAGAATATGAGAAAGGTGCATTATATTCGGCATTGCATCCTTTTCGGTTCGGATTTTACCAGAAATTTGGCTATGGATCACTGGGGAGTGTTGTGGCATATATTTTCGATCCTGTGGATATTTGCAAGGCCGATGTGGAGCCTGGCCGAATTGTGCCATTCGATTTTTCGAGCCATCAGTTGGACGAACTGTTTTCCGTGTACAATCAATGGGTGCAAAATTTTGATTTCGGTATTGTTCGGCCAAAACCATCGCTGGAAGAATTCAAGCGCACCATCGAAACGGATGGAGGCCATATTTTCCTGTATTATGATGAAGAAAATGAATGCCGGGGTTGCATTCAGCTTCATTTCAAAACCATGCGAATGAAAGTCCAGACACTGGCCTGGACTGAACCGATTGCTTTCCGCACGCTGATGCATTTTCTCTGGTCGCATCGTGATCAGTGCCGCGACATTAAATGGACGCCGCCGCCCATGCTTCCGCTGAGTTGGCTGACCAAAGAGCCTCGGATCGAACAGTACAATAATTTTTCGTGGATGGCGCGACCGCTGCACATCCAAAAATTGCTGGAAATGAAAGCAGGCTTGAGTCCTGCGGATGAAAAAATATCGGTGTCGGTAAAGGATGAACTGATTGATGAAAATACCGGCACGTACACAATCGTACGGTCGTCCGTGAAAATGGAACCTTTTCGGGAGGAGAACGTGTTACCGATGCCTTTGTTCTCCTCGCTTTTGTTCGGAGGACTTTCGCTAAAGCAAGCAAAATTCGCAGGGCTTGTTTCAATGAGCGGTGGAGAGGCCGCTGAAAAATTCTTCGCGTTGAACCGAAATATTTTTCTCAGCGAAAAGTTTTAATCAAATGAAATGCATGAATCCAGGAATTTTTAGATTTACAAATTTGAGGAAAGTTCGTACTAACCGATTCAGTGGTTAAATTCTTTCGAATGATTGAAAATTTGAAGCAAAAAATCGGAGAATGCGAAAATGAAAGCCATGGTGCTGAATGAAATTTGTGATCTCAGTAAAACGCGCGAACCGTTGCAACTGAACGAAGTGCCCAAACCGAAACCGGGCAAAGACGAATTGCTGGTCAAGGTGACCGCCTGCGGTGTATGCCACACCGAATTGGATGAAATCGAAGGCAGAACCCCGCCGCCCTCGTTCCCGATGATTTTGGGGCACCAGGTTGTTGGAACCGTGGAACAGACTCCGTCGAACAGCGCTCACAAAACCGGGGATCGGGTAGGTATCGCCTGGATTTTTACGTCGTGCGGCATGTGCGAGTATTGCAAAAGCGGGAACGAAAACCTGTGCAGCGAGTTCAGAGCCACCGGTCGCGACGCCAATGGCGGCTACGCGGAATATATGACCGTCCCGGAGAAATTTGCCTTCCCCATTCCAGGAATATTCACCCATGCCGAAGCCGCGCCCCTGCTGTGCGCCGGGGCCATTGGTTACCGTTCCATGGCGCTGACGAATTTGAGAGACGGCCAAACGCTGGGCCTGACCGGTTTTGGCGCTTCCGCACACCTCGTACTCAAAATGGTGCGGCATAAATATCCCAACTCGCGTGTCTATGTGTTCGCCAGAAGTGAAAAGGAACGGGAATTTGCATTGGAGCTCGACGCTGTCTGGGCCGGTGATACCGGGGACGAGTCCCCTGAAAAACTCCATGCCATCATCGATACCACGCCGGTGTGGAAGCCCATAATTGAAGCCATGAAAAATCTGCGGCCGGGCGGCAGGCTGGTTATCAATGCCATCCGCAAAGAGGATTTCGACAAAGATAATTTGCTGAAATTGGACTACCCTTCGCACCTTTGGATGGAAAAGGAGATCAAAAGCGTGGCCAATGTGGCCCGAAGCGATGTGAGAGAGTTTTTGAAACTGGCGGCTGAAATTCCCATCAGGCCGGAAGTTCAGCTTTACCGGCTGAAAGAGGCCAATAAGGCGCTGCTGGAATTGAAGGAAAGAAAAATCCGCGGGGCAAAGGTGCTGGTCGTTGATTGATGCGGTGTTTTGAGAATATGATATAAACAACATTATTTGAGACGTGATTTGGTGCAGATGTTCGATCTTGGATATTCGTCATTCGATAATAGATGTTGGATATTCGTCGTTGGATGTTAGATTTTAGATATGGGATTTTCGTTGTTCGATGTTTGTCGAACATCGAAAATCTATATCGCAAAACGAGCATCGAAAATCTAATATCGAAAACATCAAATATCTAACATCGCAAAACGAACATCGAAAATATCGAAAAGCGAACATCGAAAATCTAATATCTAATATCCAAAATCGACCATCAAATATCTGGCACCGGAATATGGCAACAAAAATAATAAAAAACAGTCACCCTTCAATTGGGATGCGTAACAAATGAACCACCAATTTTTGCCGGTCACAAAAAAGGAAATGGAGGAACGCGGCTGGGACGACGTGGATATTGTTCTGGTTTCCGGCGATGCTTACGTGGATCATCCCTCGTTCGGCTCTGCGGTTATCGGACGGGTGCTCGAAGCCCAGGGTTATCGCGTGGGCATTATCGCCATGCCTGACTGGAGGAGTTCGAAATCCATTACAACATTTGGCCGGCCCAGGCTGTTCTTCGGCGTCACCTCCGGCAACATCGATTCTATGGTGGCGCGTTACACCGCGTTCAAGCGGCTGCGCAGCGATGATCCCTACGTGCCTGGCAACACTTCCGGACACAAGCCGGATCGGGCGATGATTGTTTATTGCAATTTAATCAAGTCGGTTTACAAAGATGTGCCGATTGTCATCGGCGGCATCGAGGCGTCTATGCGGCGCGTGGCGCATTACGATTTCTGGAGCAACAAGGTTCGGCGCTCCATTTTGGAAGACTCCAAAGCGACGATACTCGTGTACGGAATGGGGGAGAAGGCAGTTGGGCAAATTGCATGGAGAGTTGAGGAAGGTAACGATTTGGAGGGAATTCCCGGCACTGTTGTCATGAGCCGGGATTTGCCTGAAAAATCAAAAGTATTACCCTCTGAAGAAGATGTTATTCAATCCAAAGAAACGTTTGTTGAATTTTATAACCAGTTTTATCGCAACCAGCATCGAACACTGGCACAGCCAGCAGGCAAGCGATATCTGCTTCATTTTCCACCTCATCATCCCGATGAAAAAGAGTTGGACGCAATTTACGATCTGCCGTTCACGCGGCTGCCTCACCCCGGTTATCACGAAAAGATTCCGGCGTATGAAATGATCAAAAATTCCGTGACCAGCCACCGCGGCTGTGTCTCCGGGTGTTCGTTCTGCACGCTCACACTGCACCAGGGTAAGCGAATTGTCAGCCGCAGCGAAACGTCAGTTTTGAAGGAAGTCGAAAGAATTGCGGCAAGCAAAGAATTTAAAGGGCATATCAGCGACATTGGCGGGCCTTCGGCGAATAACTTTGGCTTCGGTTGCAAAATTGGCTGGCAGTGCACAAGAGAAAGCTGCACGTTCCCTGAACTTTGCCCAAATCTCATTCTGACAACGGAAAAATGGGTGAAGCTTTTGGATAACGCTTCGGAATTGCCCGGGGTGAATCTGGTGACAGTCGGCTCCGGAATCCGATACGATCTTTTTATGCGCGAACCGAAGAGTGCTTCATTCTTGAATCGACTATTGAAAAAACATGTCAGCGGACAATTGAAAATCGCGCCGGAGCATACGGATTCCACGGTGCTGCGCGCCATGCGAAAGACGCCGCTTTTCGAACTTGATCGATTCATCAAAGAATTTCGGGGCCAGAATAAATCGTTGGGGAAAAAACAGCACGTGCTGCCGTATTTGATGTCGTGCCACCCTGGCAGCGATTTTCACGAAATGAAAAACCTGTCCCGGGAAATCTATTCGGTGCTTGGTTTCATGCCGGACCAGGTTCAGGCGTTCTTACCGCTGCCCATGACGATCGCGTCGGTCATTTACTACACCGGCATTGATCCATTGACAAGGGAATCATTCAACGTCGTCCGTGAAATGAATGAACGCAGAAAACAACATCAAATTTTTTTCAGAAGAAAATGACTGAGAATGAACAATGTGAGAAAAAATTTAAACACCGAAGTTCTACAGGAAAACCAAAGCAAAATCATATCGCGGGAACATAAATTAATAAAGAATTGACACTTTAACAATGCGTTGATATAGGGTGTAATTTGTTCAATCTTGATTTGTCAGGATGAGTGTAAATTCAAAATCAGCAAGGAGAAGCAATGGAAGAAAAAAAACAGCTACAGGCAATAATCAACACTGAAAAGGGAAAGATACGGGTTCATTTATTTGCAGAAGAAGCGCCGCTCACAGTTTCGAATTTTATGAATTTGGCGAAGCGTGGCTTTTACGATGGCCTTACATTTCATCGTGTGATTTCCGATTTTATGATCCAGGGCGGATGTCCGCGCGGCGATGGCAGGGGCGATCCCGGCTACCGATTTGAGGATGAGTTTTCCCCTGAACTTAAACATAATCAGCCCGGTAAGCTATCCATGGCCAATGCCGGCCCAAAGACGAACGGCAGTCAGTTTTTCATCACGCACGTGCCCACGCCGTGGCTGGATGGCAAACATGCCATTTTTGGGGAAGTCGCTGACACAAGCGACCAGGCTGTGGTGAACCAGATTGTACAGGGTGATATAATCAACTCGATTAAAGTAGAGGGGAATGATATTCCGCTTTTCGAAAAAACCCAAAACAGGGTGGATGAGTGGAATGAGGTACTGGATAAAAATTTTCCTCATTTATTAAAACAGGGGTCGTGAGTTTTCAACAAAAAAAATTATTCAAAAATTTTGCTTGATCGATAAAAAAAAACCGGGTAAAACATAATGTTCTGCCCGGTTTTTTTATTACTTAAATTCGAAAAGAAAATTAGCGAATCAACGTCATCTTCATTTTCTTATTGAATTCTTTTGATTTGCCAATTGCTTTAATTCTATAGAAGTAAACGCCACTGGCAACGTTAACGCCATGTTCATTTTGACCATTCCACATAATTTTGTGGGAACCGGCTGCTAATTTGTCGCTCACTAATGTTTGAACGACCTGCCCCAGCATGTTGTAAACCTGCAAGGTCACTTTAGCATTTTCCGGCAGATCAAAGGAGATCATGGTTTCCGGATTGAATGGGTTTGGATAATTTTGATTCAGATCAAACTTTGTCGGAATTGCATTGGCTGATTTGTTGAAAGCACCGCCAGTCATTGCAACCGGGCCTGCACCAATTAACGGAGTGGTATAGACTTCGAATTCCGCAAATTGACGCCAATCGCTGTCAGCATCCAGTAATTCCAATTTGATGTATTTTGCCACAACCGGCAGATTCATTTTTTCGACCCACTCATTGGTATCCAATGTTCTGTGTGCCAATTCCGTGAAGTTAACACCGTCCATCGAAGTTGATATGCGATATTCTTTAACCAACTGTTCCGGATGATCGTGTCCACTACCACGCAGGAATCGAGTTTTCACAATGGCGCGTTCGCCATCATCGGCAAATTTGTAAATACCATAGCAGCCGCTGTATTTTTTCGCAGCCGCAGTCTGGTTGTCAAGAATGCCGTCGATAGCTTTGTCCCAGCCTTCGTTATGCCAGGTTTTTGTGCCGGTGTGAACGACCAGTGAATCTTTGGTTAGCTCAGCCGGTGAAAACTCTGTATTGACCGGAGTGACTTCATTCACTGTTGAAGATTCAATTTTGATTCCACCTACGCGGACGGAAATATTTTTCTCTTCAGCAGCCAGTGATTTTAAAGAACCAAGGTAAATGCCAGGTGTTTCAGTTTCAGTGACGATATTGTAGTAATTTTGCATTCCGGTGGCATTCACTCTGAAATAACTTGGTGAGAGACCTGTGACCGGATTGCCATCGGCATCTGCCAGGGCGATGGTGACACTACAATGATCATAGCCATTGGCAACATGCGGTGTGGAAGCCACGATAAAGGAACCGGAAATATCCGGAACATTAATTTGCTCGTAGACTTCAAATTCACCGATTTGTCGCCATCCTGAAGCCGGGCTGAGAATGGTCAATTTGACGAAAAGCGCTTCAACAGGTTCAAAAGTAAAGGCTTCCCAATTTGGTGATGTTTTTGTAAACGTACCAACATCAGTGTAATTTTCGCCATCAGTGGAAACAGCAACTGAAAATTTGGTTACCCAGTCGTTTTCTTTCCCCTGGACGCCGGTATCTGTCATCATGCGAACTTTATTGATAGTTCGAGTGAAACCATCATCAAATGTGAAAACAGCCCAACCGTCGCTGCGTACATTGGTCGCGCCAGTGGTATGATAGGTGTCATGATCCACAGCATTGTCCCATCCTTCGTTATGCCAGGTCGTGCCATTGGCTTCTGCCAGGGTGAGATAAGTGAGACCAAGAGCTTCCATATCATCATACACTTCAACCAAACCAGCAATTGTTTCAGTGGTTGAACCCATAGGACCGCTTGCAGTTACGGATACGGTGTAAATCCCTGGATTTTCATAGACATGAACCGGATTTCTCTGTTCGCTTGTCTCTCCATCACCGAAATCCCACAAGTAACTATCCACAGTACCTTCAGTAATCATATTAAATTTAACACTTAACGGACCGTAACCCACGGTGGGTTCAGCATCGACAGAAGCGGCAACGCGAACATTCAACTGAACAAAATCTTTTTCAGTAATAGATTTTGTCAGAGTTGTGCCACCAGCATCTGAGGTAACAGTCAGTTTAACGTCAAATTTGCAGTCGCCTTCACCAACAAAAGTGTGTACTGGGTTTTGTTCGGTGCTGGTTGAGCCATCGCCAAATTCCCACAACCAACCGGTGATCGGATAGATTGTTTTTGTCCTGTCGGTGAATTGAACGGTGAGCGGGCTAATACCGATTCTGTTGTTGGCAACAAAATCAGGATTCAGGCCTGTGCCATAAATCCACTGGACACCTTCAATGTCTTCAGGATGCAGATCGATCGCATGAACATCGAGCGCCATTTGTTCGCCCCAAAGATCATGATAACCGAACATGGTTTTTGCCTGATCGTTGAAACCATAAAGATCAGTCAAACCAAGTAAGTTGCCAAATTCGTTTGTGGCGAAGTTCGCTGTAATCATGGCAGGGCCGGAAGCTGTTGACGGACTGTGTGCCCATGGAAACAGGACATTCATAACAATATCGGCTTCCAGTATTTTACCATCCTGGCTCCAGATATATGTCAACGCTGGCACGCCAAACGGTATATGGGTGATTGGTGCGAATAAAACTGAGTTTTCCCCGTCCAACGCTGCTTCAGTGACACTTGAGATGCCGTCAAAATTGAGATAAACCATGGCATTGCCGTCAGTGTTCCATGTTTCTGCGCTGCCTACAATATCCGCTAAAACATCGGACGTATTGTAGTGCGGGCAAGTAAATGGATTGACTTTGAACGGAATGATGGGATATTCAGTTCCACCGGCATTGCCGACACCGGCATGCCATCTTGCACCGATATATCCGAATGGAACATCAATATCAGCGTATTCATCGCCTTCTTTGTCGCGGAGAACACGAAGTTTGCCACTACTGGCGCCTGTGGGAACATCGACTACGATTCGTTCTTTCGTGAATTCATCAAAGTCTGTTGCCTGAACCCACATGGAGTCATCCCACCAGTAAAATCCTGAGAAGAATTCCACTGTCGTTCTTTCCGGTGAATATTCATCGATCAGGTCTTTACCGTTTATAGTGACGCTATAGCCAGTACCGGCAGGGCGTACAGCCGGTTCCACACTATAGATGACTGGATCCATGTTGTGAGCATCGTATTTTTTCAGCTTCACATTATCTACCCATGTTCCATCCAGAGGTACATCATCCGCATTCATATAATCAGTCCAGAATATGAAACAAATCCAGACCTGAGTTTTGTCCCAGAGAGGTCCAATGACATCTTCGATGTTGATGGCATAATCAATATAACCATCAGTTGAATGATAGAAGAATTGATAATCCGGACCCAATTCGAACCAGACTCCATCAACAGAAAAACCAACACCTGTCCAGTCATTGGGACCACCATTTCGCCAGGGCTCAACAGTTTGATCGATATTAAAGGTCAATCTGGCTGAGTATACTTCACTCAAATCAAATGGACCAGCGATCATCCATGATTGGCTATTGTTTGGGTAAGCATCAGTTCCGGCTTGTAAATCCGGATTTCCGTCAATCATATTGGTTTGGGCACACCATACTGCGCTGCCGCCCTCGAATGGATTTACACTGGTTTTACCCCATGTATAGCCATTATTTACACCAGGATTGGCGTTGTGAGCCACTACCCAGTCAGTTCCTGGAAATTCGCCTTCAAAATCGTCTTTCCAGATACAGTTGTATCCACTGCCCCAGACGCCATCGAGTTGTGCTTCGCCCAATTTGTCTGTGGTTGGCTTGAATCCCTGAGCGCGTTTTTTAAGAAGTTCCGGATCGGGAAACTTCACGCGTTCCGGTTTGACGAATTGTTTCGTTGAAATTGCATCATCGCCTAAATTTTGGACGATTTCTTTTTTTAATTCAAGCAGAGATTTATTATTCTCAACAACCCTGTTCTTGTTGATTGAAAATTTACCCTGTTTCAAACCAACAATTTCAACGTCATCAGGAGTCTCGCCCTTTTTTAAAAACAATAAGGCTTTTTCTCCTGTTTTGAAATCAGGCATTTCAGCGACCTGCAGCCTGATATCACCAACCTGACCGCCGGGAATCCGAAAAGTCTTTGTTGCATTTTCGGAATTCCCTTTCAGGTATTCGTGTACGTCAAAGGTAACCGTAGTGTAAATCTGAGTTTTATCGCTATTCCACTCAGATTGCTGTTCAGCTACTTTGCCTATGACGATACTTTCAGCCTTATTCGTTAACTCCTTTACTGACATGGTTTGTTTTGCCTGAACCATGGAAAAGGTGAAAACGATCATTAAGGCAAATAATAGAAATTTTCGTGTCATAGGTCCTCCTAAATTAGATTGACCGTGTTAAACCAACTAAAGTGAATTAGATATGTTTTTGTCCCCCTGCTGGATTGCTAAAAACTTTCACCTCCTTCCCGCAGGCGATATAATATATTTGGGTGTTTGAACGAATTACTGCCAAAGTTGAAATTACCTGGAAAATAGATTCAATCATCTGATTATTCAACAATCATACCTAATTGGAAAAAAATAATAAGATATATTATAACAATTAGTTAGATTGTTTACGATGAATTGCCTTAGATATCAATATGATAAAAAGCATCAAACTCTGAAAGTAAAATTCTCATAATGATAACTAAAAATTTAACCTGGATTATTCATTGTAATGCATTAAGGAATCCAGATAGCCTGAATGGTGCTTAATTTCGAATTCATTATATTTAAATTTGTTAAATTTCATATATCTGATTAATTTAATTGATAACATTAAGTTAAATATCTATTGTTTGAAATTTGTGAATAATTCAGGCTAAATATCATTCATATCCTTGTTCGATAATTAAAAGGATTTGAATTTCAATTATGAAATAGATGTTGCACGTGATCTGGGAATTTGAGATCTCATAACAAATATTAAGGATGAGGAATACCGCTTCCAACTTTTAGGGATAGGGGATATTGGGAAGATCAAAATTTACCAAATTACTGACGAGAAAGTGTTTAAATATTCTCCTGGTAATTGGGCATGTTCACATTTAAAAAAAATTGGGAAAATTTGGGTAAAAAAAATACTGGGAACTTTGAATAAAAACTATAACTTGCTCACATCTGCCCTAAAAGAGAAGCATTTATAAAATTACTATATATATATAGTTAGAAAAATAAACTCCCCCACTAACATGAATAATAACAATTTAAATTGTATTATAATGAAAATAATACAAAAAATAAAATTAAATGTCAAGCAATTTTTTATATTAATTAATAATATTTTTATTGTTAGAAAAAAGAGAACAATTAAGACAATGAAAAAAATGTACTAAATGTATGTTTGAATCATTCGTCGAATTAAATCTATAAAAAAATAATAAGTAAAGATTTAATTATTTTTCATCTCATTAATACATGCGGCAATCAAGATTTGCGTAAAAAAAAATCTCTAAAGTTTTAAAATTTGTTGCGTTTTAGGGGGAAATGAAATTTAACAGGATGATGGTACCAGATAAGATGTTGTTAAAAAAGAAAATTAATTAAAATAAAGCTATTTAACCTCGATTATTCACATTATATTGCTAAAGGTATCGAGATAACCTGAATGG
>CAZSBG010000107.1:0-21550 GCA_964605145.1 uncultured Cytophagia bacterium
TAAACCAGACTCAAAAACTCGAAGTTTAATTTATTACTTTGATTCTGTCTTCAGGCATTGCAAATTCGATGACTCACTTTACCTTCCTTCAGGTTCGCTTGAACTCCCTTCTCCCATTGGGAGAAGGGCCGGGGATGAGGGAAAGAATTATTACATTATATCTAAATTTTATTGAAGTCAAGCTTAATAGTTACAATTAAAGAAGAATCAAATAAGTTTTTTGTATGAAATTAAGCAATAAATCCTTTATCTTTGGTAATAAATTTCATCCTGCTCAAATCATTTTTTTTAGCTTTATATCGGTTATTGTCATTGGCGCTTTGCTCTTAAAAATACCACAAGCCACCACATCATCAGAACCAATTTCATTTATAGATGCATTATTTACTGCTACCAGCGCGACGTGTGTTACAGGTCTGATTGTAGTCGATACCGGAACATATTTTACTTCGTTGGGACAAGTTATTATTATTGTGCTGGTGCAGCTTGGTGGCTTGGGTATTATGATGTTTTCGGCATTTTTTGCCATGTTTTTTAAACAGGGCATCAGTATTAAAGAGCGCGTGGTTTTGAGAGAAATGATGAATGTTGAAAATATCGGGATGATTAATAAAACCATACGCAATATTTTTGTCATTACTTTTTCGCTGGAAATAATCGGTACGGTATTGTTGATAATCGCCTGGTCGGATTGCAATTGGGGAATGAGAAAACTAACATTCAACTCAATTTTTCATTCGATTTCTGCATTTTGCAATGCCGGATTTTCCACGTTTAGCGATAGCTTGATGCGGTTCCAAACCGATGTCCCGACATTCCTGATATTCTCCATGCTAATTATCATGGGAGGGGTAGGTTTTATCACCATCATGGACCTTGGGGCGTCACGTATTCTGCCCGGATCGAAGAAAAAAATTCCCGGTTTATCTTTGCATACGAAATTAATATTGACAATTTCCGGCATTCTGCTTTTAGCTGGAGCGATCGCTTTTTATATCTTTGAGTTTCACAGGATGAGCACAACCGGGAAGGTGCTGTCATCTGTTTTTACTTCGGTAACAGCGCGAACAGCGGGGTTTAATACCGTCGATATTGGGCAATTGTCAGTAAATTCTGCATTATTTTTAATGGTGCTCATGTTCATTGGCGCTTCTCCCGGTTCAACCGGCGGCGGTATTAAAACAACTACATGTGGAATTTTATGGCTCAGCCTGAGTTCGTTTGCTTCAGGAAAAAACAAGATTGAGTTATTTAGAAAACGTATCCCGGATACAGTTTTGAATCGTGCTTACATTGTTTTTCTCTTTTCTGTGATTGTCGTTGTGATTTCTGTTTTCGTGTTAACAATCACAGAGTCGGCTGATTTCATCGATATCTTGTTCGAAGAAATATCTGCGTTTGGCACCGTGGGGCTGTCGCGTGGCTTAACGCCTGATTTGACCGGCATTGGAAAAGTTATCATAACGATTTCCATGTTCGTGGGAAGAATTGGGCCATTGACCCTGGCTTCAGCAATTATCAATCAAAGAGAGCCACAAAAAATTGAATATCCTTCAGAATATGTGATGATCGGATAACAATATAGCGGAATAAAAAAATGGATAAATTTGTCATAATTGGTCTGGGTACATTTGGAAAAAGCCTGGCTCTTGAGCTCATTGAAAAAGGAGCCGAAGTTGTTGCCATTGATTCCAACATGGATCTGGTCGAGGAAATACAGGAAAGCGTAACCTACTCCGCCTGTCTGGACAGTACTGATAGAAAAGCCATTGAAGAATTGGGGCCTGATAAATTTGATGTTGCTGTTGTATGCATCGGAGAAAATTTTGAGGCAAATCTTTTAACGGCTGTTCTTATCAAGCAGCTTGGCGTAAAACGAGTCATTGCCAGGGCTTCAGATGAACTTCAGGCGAATATTCTGCTAACGGTTGGAATTGACCAGATTATTTCTCCGGAAGAAGAAGCAGCGAAAAAACTGACAGATAAGCTGATATTGAAAACATTACTGGATATAACGTATTTAGCGGATAATATGGCAATTGCCAAAATTGAAGCGCCCGGAAGTTATGATGGAAAGACAATTGGCGAATTAGATTTGCGCGCAAAGAAAGGAGTGAACGTGCTTGCAATTCACAGAGCTGAAAAGAAAATTAAGAAATCTGATGAAGAAGAAGAAAAACCGGAGATTGTCAATAATCCCGGTGCAGCCACGGTGATACATAAAAAAGATACACTCATCGTAATTGGAGAAACAAACCATATCGAAGAATTATCTTAAAATGAAAAATTAAAAAACAGGAGGTATTCAATGATAAATATAAAATATCGACACAAAAAAAATGAACAAGCAAATTCACTTATAAGATCGATGCTTTTAACATGTGCAACGTTATTGTTCATGGTTTTTATCTCGGGTTTTGCTCGAAGTGAAAGTGCTGAGCTGGAAGATCATGAAATAACAAATGCAATCGAAACAGAAATACTTCTGGATCGTGGCATTGCCTCGCACATGCTGGATGTAAAAACCATAGGAGGCGTAGTAACACTTTCTGGGAAAGTGAACAATATATTCGCCAAAGAAAGAACACTTGACATTGCACGATCGGTGAAAGGCGTTAAATCAATTATTGATAGAATTGAAGTAACTTCCCTGCAAAGGTCAAATGAAGAGTTGAAAAAAGATATAAGAGATGCTTTGCTGTTCGACCCCGCGACTGAAGAGCATGAGATTGAGGTGCATGTAAAGAATGGTAGCATTACACTGACCGGTCAGGTGGAATCGAATCAGGAAAGATATCTCTGCGAAGAAGTGGTGAAGGGCGTTAAAGGAGTGAAAGCAGTCAATAATGAAATTCAAGTTTATTATCCGGAAAAAAGGCCTGACCCTGAACTGAAAAAAGAGATTGAGCGACTTCTTAAATTAAACATTTGGATAGAGGAATCAGGCATCGATGTGGAGGTGGAAAATGGTCATGTTGACCTTAGCGGACGTGTTGGAAGCCTGATTGAAAGAGAAAAAGCATACACGAATTCGTGGGTGTTTGGCGTCAAATCGGTCAGCTATAGCGATTTGGAGATTCAAGATTGGACTCGCCGGGATTTTATGAGGACCGTAAAATATCAGAATCTGTCAGATAAGGATGTAGAAAATTACATAAGGCAGGCGCTGGTTTATGATCCAAAAGTAGTGTCCACTGCGGTGACGGCAAAGGTTGATACTGGCGTTGCAACGCTTACAGGCATTGTCGATAATTTAACAGCCAAAAAAGCGGCCGAAGAGGATGCACGCAATACAATGGGTGTTTGGCGCGTCAGGAATTTATTGAAAGTCCGACCCAAAAAAGTAATCGATGATGATGAATTGCAAAAATTGGTGGAGCAGGCTATTTCCAGGGACCCCTATCTGGATCGATTTGAAATAATCGTCACAGCGATGCATGGAAAAGTATTTCTGTATGGTGAAGTAGATTCTTATTTTGAAAAAGAACATGCAGAAGATATTGCATCAAAAGTCAAATATGTCGTGGCAGTGGAAAATCACCTTGTCGCGGATACATCGTGGTACAAAAAAAATGACTGGGAGATTAAGCAGAATATTGAAAATGAATTGCTTTGGAATCCCTATATCGACAAAGAAAACATCACTGTAAAAGTGGAAGATGGTGTGGCCTCGTTATCCGGCAAGGTCACGTTCTGGCATCAGTGGCTGCAAGCTCAGAAGGAAGCCTATCAGGGTGGAGCAAAAGAAGTGCGAAATAAGCTCAAAGTAGTTGTCGGGCCGCTCTATTATCATTAAAACCGGCTGCGCTATTGAATGGTCTATCAAATAATATCCTGTCCCCCCGGAATTTCCTGATGAAAATTAGCTATCCGAGGATTCAGTAGAATTACCATTCATTTTGGATATTCATTTGCAAGGAATATAAATTCGCGCAGGTATCGGTTCGTTTAGATAGAAGTTTAGGGGAGAGATAGAAATAGTTTAATTGAATTCAAATGGAGAATATTATGTATCGGGTTATTTATCAAGAAGACAATAAAATCGAGTTATCTTTATGGGATGAATTAACAGGCGATGAGCTTCAACAGATAGTGCATCAGTTGGAATCATTGTGTACGATGTACCCTGACATTCATGTTTTATTTGACGCAGGTGCATTGAAGAAATATAATCTAAAGATAATGCTGGATGAATATGATTTCTATAAAAAATACAAAAAAAATCTGAAAAGAGTTGGAATCGTGTCCGACAAAAAAATTGAAAAATTCTTTCTGAATCTGTTGAGCAAATTTTCTGACACGGAAATAAAAGTATTCGATGATGATCAAATTGAAGCCGCTCGGAAATGGATTTTTCCATCGAAATTACCGTGATCAGATGTTGGGACAAAATATAATTGAGTAATATTTTCAAGCGATGCAAAACTACAATACCCATTGAAAAATTTGAACTCAAGAAAAGTTTTTCAAAAACTCGGTAGATTTAATAACGAAGCAGAGGTGAATCGAAAATTGAAAGCATCAATGAAACAATATAAAACCATTCGCGAGAAACTCGAAGCCAAACAAAAAGAGCTTGAAAATCGGTTGAAGGGCATCAAAAAACGACCTGGCAGGCTGGATCAGGCAGTGAATTCCGATTTTCAGGAACAGGCTGTTGAACGTCAAAGCGACGAGGTGGCGGATTATCTTGACAAAAAAATTCATGCAGAGCTGCATAGATTTAATCAGGCGCTTTCCCGCATGGATCGCGGTGAATATGGAAAATGTGAACGATGTGGAAAAAAGATTTCCATCAAACGGCTCGAAGCCCTGCCATACACAGAAAGGTGTATTTCCTGCGCAGGCTAAGCGTCTTTAAAAGCTGATAAAATAAACCTTGACAACGGAACATTTTTGGCAAAAAATCACAAAGAACAAAATTCAAATGCCAATTTCAAACTTTATTTGAAAATGTACAACCAAACGATCCTGTCAGAGTTTGATTTTGTGGAATTTGGTTATTGAGTTTTGCAATTTCCGGTTTATCCGGTTTAGGAATATTGATTGACGGAGTTATGTTTTGTTAAAAAATTTAAGAAATATCACAATTGAGCTTCTTCTCAAAAAAACATCGCTCAGAATATGTTCCCTGTGTGTTCTAATATTTTTTGGGACGATGCTGTGTTGGAGCACAAGTGGAAATGCACAGTATTTTGGCAGAAACAAAGTGCAGTACGAAGACTTTGATTTTCGCGTGCTTCTGTCACAACATTATAAAATCTATCATTATGAAAAGGAGTCGGCGGTAGCACCTGATGCAGCATATATGTTGGAAAGATGGCTCGATCGATACAAGAAGGTTTTTCATTATAGCCTGAAACCGCATCAGCCAATTATTATTTACGCCAATCATGCGGATTTTCAGCAAACAAATGTGATCGGTGGAATTATACAACAGGGCACGGGAGGCGTAACTGAGGGATTGAAAAATCGCATCGTTCTTCCATTCACCGGTATTTACGGTGAAAACGATCATGTGCTGGGACATGAGTTAGTTCATGCATTTCAGTACGATATTATGAAAGGTAGGAAGGGCGGGCTTCGTGGCGCCAGGCGACTTCCGCTCTGGTTTATCGAAGGGCTGGCAGAATATTTGTCAATCGGCCGCGATGATCCCCTGACTGCAATGTGGATGCGCGATGCAGTGCTGCACGAGGATTTGCCCACTATCAGAGATGTTTCACGGGATTATCGATATTTTCCCTATCGCTATGGTCATGCAATTTGGGCTTATATGACTGGCCATTGGGGAGATCAAATCATACCAGTTATATTTAACGCTGCCCTGGACAGCGGTTGGCAAAAGGGTGTAAAGGTCGTCCTGGGAATTGAAAGTGATTCTCTTTCAAAAAAATGGCAGACTGTGACGCGCGACAATTTTGCTCCTCAACTTCAGGGACGCGCCAAACCGAGTGAGATCGGCAGGCCAATAATAACGAAACAGGGCGGCATGAACCTGGCGCCGGTCATCAGTCCGGACGGGAAATATATTGCCTATTTATCCAGGCGGGATATTTTCACACTTGATCTTTTTTTGGCAGATGCAAAAACAGGTGAGGTGGCGAAGAAATTGGTAAGTTCCAATACCGACTCTCATTTTGATGCATTGCGGTTCACAAATTCTGCAGGTGCATGGTCTTCGAATGGAGAGCAATTTGCTTTTGTTGTATTCAAAAATGGAGACAATGCAATTGTGATCATTGATGTAAAAACAGGAAATATTGAATCGACGATAAAGCCGGAAAAAGTAGACGCAATATCCAATATTGCCTGGTCGCCTGAAAGTGATTTTCTTGCATTTTCCGGAACTAAAGGAGGCATTGGCGATCTGTATTTATTCAATCGAAAAACAAATGAACTGCAAAAGCTCACCGAAGGGAAATTTGCAGAGATCCAGCCCACATTTTCGCCTGATGGACGGACAATTGCATTTGTCACAGATCGTGGATCAAACACAAATTTTGAAACATTTACAACCGGTTCCATGAAAATTGGATTGTATAATTTACAAAACGAGAATATACGAACCATCGCCTTATGCAAAAAATGCAAACATATAAATCCACAATTTTCAGCCGACGGCAATGATTTGTATTTTGTGGCAAATCCGGATGGTTTTTGTGATATATATCGCTATCATTTTCAAACGAAAGAATTTTTCAGGATCACAAATATTGCAACAGGAATCAGTGGATTAACTGAATTATCGCCAACCATGTCTGTTTCTCAAAAAACAGGACAAATTGTGTTTTCAGTTTTTGAAAAGACGAATTACAATATTTATACGCTGAATGATTCAGAAACCAAAGGCAGCCCTGTGAATCCCGATCTGTGGGTATTCGGTGAGAATAGTTCACTTCCACCCAAAACACAACAGGGTCGAATAATTGTTGAAAATTATCTTGAGAAAAAACCGGCGCAGGATGTATTGTCGCGGGAAAATATTTCATTGAAAGATTATGATCCGTCACTTGGATTGACTTACATTGGACAATCTACCATTGGTGTCGCTGTCGACCGATTTGGCACTTCATTAGGCGGCGGAGTGAGCATGCTATTCAATGACATGCTGGGGCATCATTCTCTTGGTGTTGTGGCTCAGGTGAACGGCGGAATAAAAGATATTGGGGGACAGGTACACTATTTAAACCAAAAGCAAAGATTGAACTGGGGAGCTGGCATCGCGCATATTCCGTATCTGACAGGCTATATGCGTTCAGGCCCGGAAACCATCACGATTGATGGTGAAAAGTATACCGTTCAAAGCCGTGAACTCATTCGGCAGCGTGTGTTTTTGGATCGACTCAATGCAATAGCCGAATATCCATTTTCAACGAATCGCCGATTCGAAATCAGTGCAGGCTATACGCGTTTGAGCTACTCCATCGAGTCCGAGAAAATATGGACCGTCGGCGGGATAATAGTGGATGAGGAGCAGAAAGATCTGGATGCACCGGAAGCTTTAAATTTATTTCAACCCACGCTTGCTTATGTGGGCGACTATTCATTTTTTGGATTTACTTCACCAGTAAACGGAAAAAGATTTCGTTTCGAAATAGAACCGACAATGGGCTCTCTTGGATATGTGACTGCCATTGCAGACTATCGCCGCTATTTTTTCTGGAATCCATTCACGTTTGCTTTGCGAGCGTTCCACGTCGGACGTTACCTGAAGGATTCGGAAAATAACAGGCTCACACCATTGTTTATTGGTCATGAAACATTTGTTCGCGGTTACAGTTTACGGTCGACCAATTTATCCAAAATGCCGGAAGCAACAGATCCATACGCGAGCCCGGAATTCGATCGCTTGGTTGGTTCAAAGATTGGCGTAGTGAATGCTGAGTTGCGTGTCCCGCTGCTGGGTAGTGATCAATTTGGAATTTTGAATTTTCCCTATTTGCCCACGGAAATTGCCTGTTTTTTGGATGCCGGCATTGCATGGACGGAGCATGAGAAGCCATTCTTGAAACTGGAAAAACGATCCGTTAGAAGAGTGCCGGTGTTTAGCACCGGTCTTGCGGCTCGGTTCAATTTATTTGGATATTTTATCGTTCAGGGATATTATGCGTATCCTTTTCAACGCTCCGGTACCGGAGGCCATTTTGGCTTTGTGATCGCGCCCGGTTGGTAAATATCAGCAAAAACGGAGTATCGGATATGCATCAGGTTAATAAGAAAATAAATATATTATTCATGAAAAGAGGTTATTATGAAAGTCTTATCAAAATTATTTGGTTCATTCGTTTTAGTATTGATCATCCTTTTCATTGGCTGTGAAAAAACTGAACAGCCACAGGAAATCGATGAAAAAATGGTTGCTGAAAAAGAAACTGCGGTTGAAGAAACCGCAGAGTCTCAGGAAGATGTCCTGATTTCAGTGGATGCAGAAGCAATCGAAGAAAGTAAAACAGAAATTGAAAATCGTTTGGAGCGGTTATTAGCTCTTATTGAGAAAAAAGAAAATGCATTGGTCGATCGGGAGGAGAGAGCCCTGGAGCTTGAGAAGAAGCTGGGTGTTAGAGCCATGGAACTGGATGAAAAAGAGCAGAAGCTTGAATATCAGAAATATATTTCATGGATTGTGTTCATCTTGGGCGTTGTTGCAATTATTATTGCTGTGATCATCATCATTGCCGCGAGAAAGAGTAATGAGAATCCGAGATTAACTGAAAAAGCGCTGAAAAAGAAGCAAGAGTATTTGAATAAAATGGATGCGCAATTAGAGCGCTGGGATTCGAAAATCGAAGAACTGAAAAAGAAAACAGACGATGCAAAAGACGAGGTTAAGCAGGAATACCAGAAACAATTGGATGAACTCATTGAGAAAAAAGAAGTTGCCGCGAAAAAATTACAGGATTTAAAAGCAGCGAATGAGAAGGTCTGGGAAGACGTTAAAACCGTTGTTGAAAAAGCATGGACCGATGTGCGAAAATCTGTCAAGCGTGCCAGTTCAAAAATAAAATAAATTGGCACATGCAGGTTTTTTCATAATGGCATACAATAAACGACGATTGAATGATAATGCGAAATGAGTTGACACTGAATTCGGGTGGGGATGAGGAGCGCGTCTCCACCCATTGAAAAAAAATCCATGATTTAACAAGAGATGGAAAGACATAGCGATGAAAATTGGTGCGCAATTAATTGGTGACACAGCATGTAGATTTGTTGTGTGGGCGCCGTTGAAAGACAAAGTTGATCTGAAGATAATATCGCCTTCTGAGAGAATCATTCCAATGAAAAAGATTGAGCATGGGTACTGGATCGCTGAAGTTGATGGAGTTAAACAAGGGGATCAATATGTTTATCGCTTGAATGATGAGATCGAACGCCCTGATCCTGCATCGTGCGCTCAGCCTGGTGGAGTTCATCAGCTTTCCATGGTGATCGATCATAGGAATTTTCCATGGACAGATCAATCATGGAAAAATGTCCCACTGGAGATGATGATCATTTATGAACTTCATATCGGCACATTCAGCCGTGATGGCACATTTGAATCCGTCATCCCGCGATTGGATCAACTGAAAGAACTCGGTATAAATGCCATTGAGTTGATGCCGGTCGCCCAGTTCCCGGGGGAGAGAAATTGGGGATACGATGGCGTCTATCCTTTTGCCGTGCACCAGTCTTACGGTGGACATGTCGGGCTTAAAAAGTTGGTAAATGCCTGCCACCAAAGTGGAATAGCGGTCATTCTGGATGTTGTGTACAATCATCTCGGGCCGGAGGGAAATTACCTGAGAGACTTTGCGCCGTATTTCACCGGGAAGTATGAAACGCCATGGGGCGATGCTGTCAATTTTGATGGACCTCATAGCGATGGGGTGCGGAATTTTTTCATCAGTAATGCCATGTACTGGTTTGAATATTATCACATGGATGCGTTACGATTGGATGCAGTTCATGGAATTTTCGATTTCAGCGCGTCACATTTTTTAAAAGAATTGGCAGATAACATCTCTGAGTTTTCCAATGAACAGGCACGCAAGGTGTTCTTAATCGCTGAAAGTGATTTGAACGACGCCCGAGTGATATCTTCCGTAACCAATGGCGGTTATGCCATTGATGCTCAATGGAATGATGATTTTCATCACTGCGTGCACACGCTGCTTACCGGTGAAGAGGACGGATATTATGCAGATTTTGGTGATATTGAGCATCTTAAAAAAGCGCTGCTGGAAGGATTTGTGTATTCAGGTCAGCATTCTGAATTTCGTCACAGACGTCATGGAAATTCCTCAGTTGATATTCCGGCGCATCAATTCGTGGTTTGCGTTCAAAATCATGACCAGGTTGGGAATCGGATGTTGGGCGAAAGACTTTCCAGTCTGGTTGAATTCAATGCGCTCAAATTAGCTGCCGGGATTCTCCTGCTCTCGCCGTATATTCCTCTCATTTTTATGGGTGAGGAATATGGAGAAACCTCTCCGTTTTTGTACTTTGTGAGCCACGAAAATGAGGAATTGATTCGATCTGTTAGAGAAGGACGAAAAGCAGAATTCCAGTTTTTTGATTGGCAGGGAAGTCCCCCGGATCCGCAAAGCGAAGCGGTGTTTTGGCGCTCAAAATTAAAATGGGAAACGCGCAGTAAGGACATGCATGGATCATTATTAAATTTTTACAAAGAATTGATTCAATTGCGAAAAACAATTCCTGCCCTGAAAAATTTGAGCAAAAAGCATTTAGAGATCGTGACACTGCGCGAAGAAAACGTGCTCATGATGTGGCGATGGGTTGGAGGAAATTCAACATTTTCTATTTTCAACTTCGATCATATCGGTGTGGAAATCCCTGTCAAATTGCCCGGAGATGAATGGAACCGGATTTTCGATTCTGAAGTGCAAAAGTGGAACGGCGCCGGCGCCATAACGCCTCAAGCAATAAATGGCAAACAAGCGATCAATTTACATCCATATAGTTTTGCACTTTATCAAAAGGAAGGCAGATAATGGAAAGATTTCTTTGCATTCACGGTCATTTTTATCAACCGCCCAGAAAAAATGCATGGCTTGAAGATGTGGAATTACAGGATTCAGCCTATCCCTATCACGATTGGAATGAACGTGTCACAGCCGAAGGATATGCGCCCAACGCCACATCCAGAATTCTCGATAAAGATGGATATATAATCGACATTGTCAACAATTACTCCAGAATCAGTTTTAATTTTGGGCCGACGCTTCTGTCGTGGATGCAAGAAAATTCACCGGATATTTATCGATCGATTATTCAGGCGGATATTGATAGTCAAAATCATTTTTCAGGTCACGGTTCTGCGCTGGCCCAGGCATATAATCATCTCATTATGCCACTGGCAAATCCGAACGATAAACGGACGCAGGTCATTTGGGGGATTCAGGACTTTGAATTCCGGTTTCGGAGAAAGCCGGAGGGAATGTGGTTGCCCGAGACTGCAGTTGATCTGGAAACGCTGACTGTTCTTGCAGAATATGATATTAAATTTACAATTTTATCGCCCCATCAGGCCAAACGTGTGCGCAAAATTGGGGAAGAAAATTGGCTTGATGTTGAGGGCGGCAAAATTGATCCCGGGACGCCCTATCGCTGTCATTTACCATCCGGAAAATCCATTGCCTTGTTTTTCTATGATGGCGCCGTGGCTCAGGAAATTGGATTCGGAAGTCTGCTGGACAATGGAGGTGAATTTGCCAATCGACTTGTTGGCACATTTAAAGAAGAGGAAGACGCTCAGCTCGTTCACATTGCCACCGATGGTGAAACGTACGGCCATCATCGGCGGAACGGGGACATGGCCCTGTCGTTTTGTCTGCATCATGTCGAATCCAATGAACTGGCAAAAATTACTGTGTATGGCGAATATTTGGAAAAATTCCCGCCCACGCATCAAGTGGAAATTGTTGAAAATACCTCATGGAGTTGTGTGCACGGTGTTGAACGCTGGAGAAGTGATTGTGGCTGCAATTCCGGCATGCACGGTGAATGGAATCAGTCCTGGCGAGAGCCGCTTCGTAAGAGCCTTGATTGGCTCAGAGATGAATTGTTTATTATTTATGAGACTGAAGCAATAAAACTCGTCAAAGAACCATGGACCGCTCGCAACGACTATATTCATATTATGAGGATTGCATGACTTATATTCCGCTCGCAACATACAGGATTCAACTGAATAATCAATTTGATTTCAACGCGCTGAAACAAATTATACCCTATTTAGTAGAACTTGGTATTTCAGATATTTACGCATCGCCAATTTTTAAGGCGCGAAAAGGGAGCCTGCACGGATATGATGTCGTTGATCATGCTATGATAAATCCTGAGCTCGGAACAAGTGCGGATTTCGATGCACTTATCCAAACAGCGAGAAGCCGTGGAATCGGCTGGATTCAGGACATCGTTCCCAATCACATGGCATTCGACAGCCGGAATGAACTGTTGATGGATGTCCTTGAAAATGGTCAGGATTCGCAGTACAATAATTTCTTTGATATTGACTGGGAATCACAAAATGTAAGCCTCAACGGAAAAGTTCTGGCTCCATTTTTGGGTAGCTTTTACAGCGATTGCCTGGAAAATGGGGAAATTCAACTCAACTTTGATGAAGGAGGATTCTCGATAAATTATTATGATCATCGGTTTCCGCTTCGGCTTGATTCTTACACTGAGGTGTTGACCCAAAATGTAAATGAGCTCAAGAGCACTCTGGGCGATGACCATCCGGACTACATCAAATTATTGGGTGTTTTATTTGTGCTTAAAAATCCGTCGCCGAGAGAACATTCGAATGAGAATGATGAACAAGGCCTTTTCGTCAAGCGAATGCTCCGGGAATTATATGAACATAATGATTTATTCAAAAATCATTTGGATAAAAATATATCATTGTTCAATGGCACAAAGGGGCAGCCTGAGAGCTTTGACTTATTGGATGAACTTCTACAGCAGCAGTTTTATCGCCTTTCATTCTGGAAGGTCGGAACAGAAGAAATTAATTATCGTCGTTTTTTTTATGTCAATGAACTTATTTCCCTTCGAATGGAAAACGAGGAGGTATTTCGAAGACATCATGACCTGATTTCTCGTCTCATTGAAGAAAAGAAAATCAATGGGCTTCGTATCGATCATGTGGATGGGCTTTACAATCCAACGCAATATCTGAACAGAATCAGGCACTATTTCAGGGATACCTATTTAGTGGTTGAGAAAATTCTCGATTATTCAGAGGAACTACCGGCTTTTTGGGATATTCAGGGGACAACAGGTTACGAGTTTTTGAATTACGTGAACGGTATATTTTGCAGAAAAGAGAATGAGTACACATTCGATAAAATATATCGCAAATTTACGGACATGCAGACATATTTCGATGAACTCGTACTGGATAAAAAACGACTGATTATCAGCAAACACATGGCCGGAGATATTGACAATCTCGCCCATGTTCTAGTTGAAATTGCCAGTCGATATCGTTACGGAAATGATTTCACGCTGCATGGAGTTCGCACAGCGCTCATCGAAGCGCTCACATGGTTTCCTGTGTATCGCACGTACATTTCTTCTGAAAGCATTTCTGAAAATGATTTGAATTATATTCAGTTTGCCATTCGGAATGCCAAAGTAGTGTTGCCTGATTTTGAAAACGAGCTCGATTTTATATACAAAATTCTCATTCAAAATTATGATGAAAATCTTTCTCCGGAAGAAAAAAGACAATGGTTGCATTTTGTCATGCGTTTTCAGCAAATGACTGGCCCTTTGATGGCAAAGGGATTTGAAGACACTGTTCTCTATTATTATAATCGATTTTTAGCACTGAACGATGTGGGGGGCAATCCCGGAAAATTCGGAGTGTCAGAAATTGAGTTTCACTATTTCAATAAAAATCGGGCGAACGCGTGGCCTCACTCGATGAATGCCACGTCAACACACGATACCAAACGAGGCGAAGATGTCAGAGCGCGGTTGAATATACTGTCAGAAATCCCGGATGAATGGCAGCAACAAATGCAGCTATGGAGCCGGTTGAACAAGCGAGAGAAAATCAAATACGGTCAGGAATATGCGCCGGACAAAAACGATGAGTATTTCCTCTATCAGATATTGATCGGTTCGTTCCCGTTTTTTGAAGACGAGTTCGTTGAATATATCGACAGGATAAAAAATTATGTGATCAAAGCCGTCAGGGAAGCCAAGATTCATACTGCGTGGCTCAAACCGGACAGCGAATATGAGGATGCTTTCATTCAATTTGTTGAGCGGATTCTATTACCGTCAGATGAAAATAATTTTCTCGAGGCATTTTTGAAATTTCAACGAAAGATATCGTTTTATGGAATATTCAATTCATTATCCCAATCTTTGCTGAAAATAACATCACCCGGACTGCCTGATTTTTATCAGGGTTCAGAATTATGGGATCTAAATCTGGTTGATCCTGATAACAGGCGACCGGTGGATTACGAGCAAAGAAATCAGTTTTTATCGGACATCAAAATCAAAGCAGAGCAGAATACCTTTGAACTACTTCGGGATCTATGGCTGCATAAAGAAGATGGCAGAATAAAACTGTTCCTCATGTATAAAGCGCTTGCTGCCAAAAAGATGCATCGATTTTTGTTCGAACAGGGAGATTATATTCCGCTTGAAGTGGATGGTCGGTTCAAGAATCACATTTTTTCGTTTCTTCGAACTTATGAAGGCAAATGTGTGGTTGCAGTAGTACCTCGTTTCTTAACATCGATTCTTGAAGAAGGAGAACATTTCTCAGGCGAAGTCGTATGGCATGACACGCATGTTTTGAATAGTCAAAAAGTATCCAAATGGAATAACATCTTCACAGGAGAAAAAATATCAGGCAAGGACAGGCTATGGATCGGGGAGATTTTTCAGCACTTCCCGGTAGCCTTATTGATTGGGGAATATGAGAAAATTTAAGTTTTGATTTTATCCTGGATTATTCATTGTAATTCATTAAGGAATCCAGATAGCCTGAATGGTGCTTAATTCAGAATTCGTTATATCAAATCCTGTTAAATTTCATATATCTGATTAATTTTATTCATAACAATAAGTTAAATATCTATTGTTTGAAATTTGTGAATAATTCAGGCTAAAGGCTTGTGCGTCCTTTGGCGCATTGAATTTTGTTTTTTGTGATTTTCTGCCAAGAATGGTCAAAAATATTTTTTAAAAGTACTAAGAGATTCCAGGGCTGGAGGTTTTTTATGCCAAAGAAAATATTAATAATCGAAGATGATAATAATTTAAAAGAACGTTACGAAGTGGCGTTAAGAGATGAAGGTTATGATGTAGAGTCAACGACTAACGATATAATTGCCTTGAAAGAACTGCATGAAAAACATATTGACCTGGTCATCCTTGATCTATATTCACCCCATGGTTCCGGAATCGAATATTTGCAGAAGTTAATGAGTATAAATCGAGACGTAAAAATAATTATAAACAGGGCATACCCGCTCTATAAACTGGATTTTCGCACCTGGGCAGCGGATGCGTTGTTGACAAAATCAACAGATATTGGACAATTAAAAAATGTCGTCAGAGAGATGCTGACCCATTAAAACTGAAGAGGTGATTTTGATATGTTTGGAAATAGTTATCGTTTATTCAGGTTGCTGGGATTTGAGGTTAAGGTTAATCCCAGTTGGTTAATTATTGTCGGTTTGATTGTGTGGTCATTGGCCAGAGGCACATTTCCGCATTACTTTAAGGATCTGTCAGCGGCAACATACTGGTGGATGGGCGTAGCAGGCGCGATTGGATTGTTCCTTTCGATTATCGCCCACGAGTTGTCCCATTCACTGGTGGCGCGCAAATTTGGTTTGCCGATAAAAGGCATCACGCTTTTCATCTTTGGGGGTGTCGCTGAAATGAATGAGGAACCGCCGAGCGCCAAATCTGAATTTTTTATGGCGATTGCCGGACCGTTAGCGAGCATTGCCATTGGCATTTTATTTTTTGCTTTTAATTTCGTAACGAACACTGCGCTTTTTGCGAAGCCCATTCACGGCGTGGTGTCCTATCTGGGTTTCATTAATCTGATTCTGGCCGGATTTAATTTGCTGCCTGCGTTTCCATTGGATGGGGGACGCGTGCTTCGATCTGGTTTGTGGGCCTGGAAAGACAATTTGAAATGGGCGACGCGCATTTCGTCAAGAATTGGATCCGGCTTTGGTATTTTCCTCATTGCTATCGGCGGTATAACATTTTTTGCAGGAAATATTGTTGGTGGCATGTGGTGGGCGCTCATCGGGATGTTTTTATTATCCGCGTCCAAAATGTCGTATCAGCAGCTTCTCATTCGTCGCGAACTGGAAGGTGAACCGGTTTCAAGCTTTATGCGGAAAGACCCTGTGACGGTGTCGCCTTCGATTACGCTGGAAGAGTTGGTCAAAAATTACATTTACAAATTTCATTATAAAATGTTTCCTGTGGTTAGGGACTCAAAACTTGTCGGTTGCGTAACGACCAGACAGGTGAAAGATATCGATCAGGAAGAATGGTCACAGCGGACAGTTGAGGAATTGGCGATCAAATGCTCGAATGGGAATACCATCTCTCCGGAAGATGATGCGGTAAAGGCGCTAAAAATAATGAAGAGTAATGATAACAGCCGGCTCATGGTGACAAAAAACAATAATCTGGTCGGTGTCATCACGCTCAAGGATTTGCTGAAATTTTTTGCACTGAAAGTTGAATTAGAGGATTGATTTTCATAAATAATGTCCGAACGAAAATTCTGTTTATCTGACTATTGGGATTTCACAGGGTGTTTTTGTTTTATTGATTCTATTTGATTTACACACTTCCTGTGTGCTTCAGGCAGCCAGGGTGAAGAGGTTTTCGTTCAAGACAAAAAATCATATTAGAAAAATAGGAGAATGAAAAATGGAACGCGTAAAAGACAAGGTAGCAATTGTGACAGGCGGTGCGTTGGGCATCGGCCGTGCAGCATGCAAAATATTAGCTGAAGAGGGCGCTATAGTGGCCATTACAGACGTCAATGACGAGGCCGGCAAGGAAGTGATGAATGAAATCATTTATGATGATCTAATTGCTGAGTATTGGCACCTCGATGTATCAAATGAAAAAGACGTGGAACATGTATTTAGTGAAGTGAGTGAAAAGTTTGGTAGAATTGATATTATCGTGAATAACGCGGGCATTGCCGGCGTGAATAAACCCACCCATGAAATTTCAGAGGAGGAATGGGATAACGTGATGAATGTGAACGTGAAGGGTGTTTTTTATTGTACCAAACACGCCATCCCGTATCTGAAAAAAGCAGGCGGCGGCAGCATAATCAATTTATCGTCCATTTACGGTATCATCAGCGCTCAGGATATTCCGCCATATCATGCATCCAAAGGAGCTGTTCGCTTGATGTCCAAGACAGATGCTTTGCTTTACGCAAAGGATAAAATTCGGGTTAATTCAGTTCACCCCGGTTATATCTGGACGCCTCTTGTCGAAGAAATGGGAAAGCAATCGCCGCAGGGGCTGGAAAAATTCCGTGAGAATCTGGACAGCCTGCATCCTGTGGGACATGTCGGAGAGCCGGACGATATTGCCTATGGTATTCTGTATTTAGCGTCAGATGAGTCCAAATTTGTGACTGGCAGCGAATTAGTGATTGATGGTGGTTATACAACGAGGTAAATTTGAAACAATTTCTAAACGGATTGAAACAGGATCACATGAGGCGGTTTACGCGCACATGGGACAAAATAAAAAATATCCCTCCCGGAAAACGATTTCAGGAGCGTTATTATTATCGAAAGAAAAAGAGAAGAAATCGTTCCCAACTGGAAAAAATTTTCTTGATTGTATTAGGCGTCGCAATTATTTTTGTCGGGATGTTTTTGTGGTTTGTGCCAGGCCCTGGCTGGTTGACATTTTTTGTCGGAGCGGCAATTATTGCCGGCGAATCGTTGGTCGTAGCTCGTTTGCTGGATTGGGTTGAAATCCGGCTGCGGAAAATATTCAAAAAAATTCCGGACGCGGATAAAATCGGGATGTTTTGACCCTGAATACCGAAATCAAATTGGAGAAAAAATGTTCCTAATAGAACTTGTTACTGCAATTATCATCGCACTTTTTTTTAGCATGGTGCTCGTATTTGCACTGGGCTGGGAACGGCCAGGGCAGACAGGGATTTTTCCAACAATCCTTTATTTGTTTTTCATCATTTTTCTGTTCACATGGGCGGGCGGAATATGGCTAACGCCCATGGGACCCAGAACATGGAACGTGCAGTGGCTGCCATTTTTTATAGTGGGGTTTATCATCACACTGATGCTCATTACATTAGTTCCACCTAAAAAGAGGAGAGATGATTCAAAAATCAAGCTCGCGCGGAAAAATCGTGAACAAAGAATTAACCAGGAAACTGTCCGAGCCCTGAATATTTTCTTCTGGATTTTAATGATCATTTTACTTGCTACAATTGCTGTTCGATATTTGATACTGAAACCAGTTATTTAAATAAACCTCAACCTGACTATGAAAGGCAGATATGGCGGAGCCAAACAAGGAGACCGTGAAAGAACTCTCGAAACTTGACCAGATACTTCAGGGACAAAAGGAATTTCTGATTGTGATGCATAATAATCCGGATCCGGATGCCATGGCATCGGCTATGGCGCTGGGATATCTGGCTGAACAGCGCTACGGCGTTAAGCCAAGTATCGCGTATGGCGGCAATATTGGCCGGTCTGAGAACCAGGCTATGGTTCGCATTCTCAAAATTGACCTGAAGCAGATCAATCGGGTGAATTTCGATAAATATGACCGAATTGCGCTGGTGGACACGCAGCCCAAAGCTGGCAATCATTCTCTGCCGGATAATGTGCAAGCTGATATTGTCATTGACCATCATCCCAAACGACGCGGCACCAAAGCGGATTTGCTGGTGATCAAGCCTGAGATTGGCGTCACGACAACCATGCTTATCGAATGGCTGAATGAGAGTGAAATTGAAATTCCGGCAAATATCGCCACAGCGTTGTCATACGCCATGATCTCTGAAACGCAAAATCTCGGGCGCGAGGCAACCCAGCGGGACATTCAGGCTTATTTATCCGTTTATGTGAAATCCAGCATTCGAAAATTGGCAAAGATCATTAAACCGAAACTGCCTCATTCATATTTTGTGACGATGGTGAAGACATTGCAGGATACTGTCATGTATCGGAACCTTATTTGTGCACACCTGGGACAAATTGATTCAGCGGAAATAGTGGCTGAGATGGCAGACTTCCTTTTGCGACACAAGCAAATTGGCTGGGTTTTATGCATCGGTTATTTCAAAAAAAATATGATTATTTCAATCAGAACTTCGGATGAGAAAGCGCATGCCGGAAAGCTCATCCAAAAATTGGTCTCCAATCCCAGAAATGTTGGCGGCCACGGCATGATTGCCGGAGGCTATATCCTAATTGAGAATAACAGTGCGCATGAATTGGTAGAACTGGAAAATAAATTAACACAGGATTTTGCTGAACTTATGGGTTATGACCAACCGGAATGGAAATTTTTAATCGAATCATCCAGAAAATAGGTGAATGAGATGTCGGACGAAGAAAACAAAACAGTAAGCAGTCTGGGGCCGAAATCTTCCCGGAGGTTTGCCACAAAATTAGACAAAATATGCACGGAAGATCGTCTTGTGAATCCACGGGTGCTTCGCAGTGTTATCGAACTGGCCATTGAAATCGCCAGGGAGGGACGCGAGGGCAGAAAAATTGGCACCATGTTTGTCGTTGGCGATTCCCATGCGGTATTTTCCCTGTCGCGGGAATTGATCCTGGATCCTCTCTACGGGCACACAAGCGCGAAAAAAAATATCGCGGATCCCAATATGCGAGAGACGATTAAGGAGTTAGCCCAATTAGACGGAGCCTTTCTCGTTTCGGATAAGGGCGTAGTATTATCCGCAGCGCGTTACATCGAGGCGAAAAGCAGAGAGATTGAATTGCCCCTGGGACTGGGCAGCAGGCATCTTGCAGCAGCTTCCATTTCGCGGCAGACCAGCGCTGTTGCGGTTGTGGCGTCTGAAAGTTCCATCGTTCGAATCTTCGATGATGGAAAAATTATCGCTGAAATTATTCCTGAATTATGGCTCATCCAACGAACCAATCCCAGGGATTCAGATGAATCATAATATTTCGAGGTGATTCGATTTCAGATTCGTACCAAAAAAATGCAACATGCGTTAACAAACCGAGTGCTCAGAATTTCAATCCAATTATACCGCTTCATGAGTACACAATTAATTGAACCTAAAAAACCGAAAGGTTGGTGTTTTAAAAATGAAGTACGTAAAAATTTCTATCATCCTCAGCTCCTTTATTTTATTCATGTTAATGGTGATGAGTTGTTCGAACCAGGAAGATCAGAGCTTTACACTAAAAAAGCTTGATTTACGGCAGAGAATTGACGAAATGATTCTCGAAATCGATGAGGAATTGCAAGACCTGAATGAAAGCATCGCTTCCGGCGATAGCACCCAAATAATTGAAACCAAAAAAGATATCAATAATCTGAAAGTGCGCCGCGCCGAACTGTTTGCAGTAGTGGAAGAAATGAAAAACATTTCGAAAAAAGAGTGGGGTTCTTTCAAGCAGAAGACGGATGTGAAACTGGTCAAAATTGACAGCACGCTGCGTGAAATCAGATTCGAGCCGGCTGAAACCCAGGTGCCTGAGTTAACACCGTATTAGAAAATGATGTCAGTGCAACGAAGTTGAATCGAAATTCTCTCCGATCTCAAAACAGCTTCCTTTTACAACCACGTTGTAGAAGGAAGTTTTTTATATTCGGACGATAGTTCTTTGGCGATTTCATCTATGTGGTTTTTTTGTGAAACAAAAATACATTGCTGATATTTCCCAGCGTGGTGAAGACGCAAATAATAGTACCAGATGATCGTTTCATCTATAATTCTTTTACACAAAACAGCATAAGTTGTTGGATAATAAAATAGAGAACAAGAATCTCTCTTCATTCCCAAAAAGGTGACGTGTTATTTTGGATAATGTGATTTAAAGAATATGTCACCCCTGACGGGGTTTCTCATTCAGGGATGTGACTTTTCTACCCATATTCCATCCCTGCGGGATTCGTTAGTGATTGAAATTTTTCAAAACCACGTCGTGGTGAAATATTATTTACTTCAGAAATATTATTTATGATTGCTATCGTTTATTTAATCGCTGCATTCCTGGCGTTGAATCAATTTAACCACACCTATATTATTAGAACCAAAAAAATATATGTCATCGAAATTATGGAATAGGGTACTTAGTCATCATGTTAAAGTCTAAAAACCGATGGCAATAGTACTACTTAGTCAGATTGAAAAACGTATCGAGAAACAAGGCAATATTCCCATATCATTGTCATTCCCGTACCACAGGCATTCCCTTCGGTCACATGCCTGCAAAGTTGCATTATATTTTTAGATGAATGCAGACTTTGCTTTTCGTCGCAGATCCGCCATCTT
>CAZSBG010000108.1:0-21445 GCA_964605145.1 uncultured Cytophagia bacterium
TTAGCAGGTTTTCGGTAGGATAACTGTCTCTATCTATAGTATAGACATTGAGGCATAATGCTGTCAAGTCTTTTTTTAGTTTTTTTTACTTTTTACAGGCGTTGGCTGTATGCTGGTTTTGAGCGGTTTTCAGTTGACTGGAGTGAGACCATGGTGGCCTCAATTTAAAATTAAATGTTTTGTGTTGAAGTGTCAAGTATTATTTCTAAATTATTTTGCTACAAATATTCTTGATGGAGTATAAAAACCCGGGGCAAATCCGGGACAAATCCGGGGCAAAAATTAGGAAAAACCTGTTAAAATGGGTTAAAATGAGGCAAATTCTTGTGGAAAAACAGGATAAAAAAAAGGACTCAGAATAGCTTCCAAGTCCTTGATTATTAATGAGTGCCGAGGGCGGGAATCGAACCCGCATGTTCTTGCGAACGCTGGATTTTGAGTCCAGTGCGTCTACCAGTTTCACCACCTCGGCGGTAGCTTTATAATATAAAATATTTTCAGTGAAAGTCAAGAAAAAAGTTCTGATTTTTTCCTTGACATTTAGATATTTATTTCTATCTTACTATGATTATCAAATTTAACCGCCAAAATTGTCTGGTTATAAATATGGGACAACCCGCGTTAGCAGTGGACGTGAAACTGTTTTCCGCCGTAACATTCAAAGATGATGAAACCTATGAAAATGTTAAAGCAGCGCTGGAAAACGAATATGGACCAATTGAAATCCGATCGGCGATTTACGATTTTATTTATACGCAGTATTATTCCCATGAGATGGGATTCAATTTAAAAAAGCAATTGCTGGGCTTTAAAAATTTAATTCCCAAAGATTCTTTGCCGGATATAAAATTAAAGACAAATTCCATAGAAGAAGATTTTTCCAAGGAAGGGAAGAGGACGGTCAACATTGATCCCGGCTACCTGACCGGCGCAAAAGTGGTGCTTGCGACCACCAAGAATTTTGATCACAGACTTTACCTGGGGAAAGGAATTTTTGGGGACATACATTTGCGTTACCGACATGGCAAATTCTTGATCAATGACTGGACATATCCGGATTATCGCGAAATGGTTATCATTGAATTTTTAGCCCGATTGCGTAAATGCTATATGAAGGAATATCGCCGAATGATGGATGGCGATGTTTAGTTAATAGATGATATTTCATTAGTCTGAGAGTAACCATCATGACGGGAATTACCTACAAAGATTCAGGGGTTGATATTCATGCCGGCGAGGATAGTGTCAAAGATATCTCCAAATTGGCCAAAGAAACGTTCAACGAACAGGTAGTGCGGGATATCGGTTTGTTCGGATCATTTTATCGACTGAAGATGAATGATTTGAAAGATCCGATTCTTGTGTCGAGTGTGGATGGAGTGGGCACAAAATTGAAAATCGCATTTATGACCGGCATTCACGATACCGTTGGTGAAGATCTGGTGAATCATTGCGTCAATGATATTATGACATCCGGCGCTGAGCCCATGTTTTTTTTGGATTACCTGGCTGTTTCAAAATTGAAGACTGACGTGCTGAAAGGCATAATTACCGGGATGTCGCGCGGATGCAAGAATAATACGTGCGCGCTCATCGGCGGCGAAACTGCCGAAATGCCGGATTTTTACCAGCCGGGCGAATATGATATTTCAGGAATGATTGTCGGCATGGTTGATGGCGAAAAAATTATAGACGGTTCACAAATCAAAAAAGGGGATATTTTGTTGGGGCTGCCATCCAATGGGCTGCACACCAATGGGTATTCTCTGGTGAGAAAAATCTTTTTCGAATTGAACAACTATAAAGTTGATGATTATATCGAAGAATTTACAACAACGCTTGGCGAGGAACTGTTACGGGTTCATCGAAGTTACCGTGACGCCATACTGGCGCTAAAGAATGAACCGTACCTGCACGGCATGTCGCACATTACCGGCGGAGGCATTGTGGGCAATACAAAACGCGTTCTGCCGAAGAAATTGAATTTGAATATTGACTGGGAGAGCTGGGAGCCACAGGAAATTTTCCTCATGATTCAACAACTGGGCAACATCGAGGACGAGGAAATGCGCCACGTATTCAATATGGGAATTGGTTACATTTTCATTGTCGAAAGATATGCAGTGCACAAGGCGGTAGAGAAATTAAGTCAACTTAAATATAAACCAATTATTGTAGGTGAAGTCAAGTGATTATGGATAAGCCGCACAAGATAGCAGTGCTTGGCGCCGGAAGTTGGGGCATGGCGTTGGCGCTTGTTCTCGAAAACAATGGTCATCAGGTGACGCTTTGGGAATTTCGACCGGATGCCGCTGAAAAATTGAGCGAGACCCGGGATGCCGGTGAGTTTCTGGCCGGGATTTCCATTCCCACCACCATCGATGTAACGAATGATTTTCAATTCGCTTGTGATGGGAAGGATATGATCGTTGTTGCCGTGCCCTCGCACGTTGTGAGAGAAGTGAGCAGAAGCCTGAATGATTTGCCGGATTTGAAAAATACGGTGCTGGTGAATGTTGCCAAAGGTGTTGAGAATGAAACTCTTTTGCGCATGTCTCAGGTAATTCTTGAAAACGTGAGCTGGACGAGTGAAGATAAGGTCGTCACTCTTTCCGGTCCAAGTCATGCGGAGGAGGTGAGCCGTAGAATCCCCACCGCCATTGTGTCTGCATGCCCCAATTTAGACACGGCAGAATTTGTGCAATCCCAGTTCATGAATCGATATTTCCGCGTGTATACAAATCAGGATATTATCGGCGTTGAACTCGGAGGCGCACTGAAAAATATCATTGCTATTGCGGCCGGAATTTGCGACGGCGCCGGGTTTGGAGATAATACCAAAGCCGCGCTTCAGCCCAGGGGACTGGTGGAAATCGTGAGATTGGGTGTGGCCATGGGAGCCAATCAGGAAACGTTTGCAGGACTTTCCGGCATGGGAGACCTGATTGTCACTTGTATGAGCAAACACAGCCGAAATCGATTCGTGGGAGAGCAAATTGGCAAGGGACGAAAACTGAATGACATTCTGAAAGATATGGTCATGGTAGCCGAGGGCGTTAAAACAACACGATCCGCTTTCGAATTAAGCAAAAAGTATGACGTTGAAATGCCCATCACAGCTCAAACCTTTCAGGTGTTGTTTGAAGATAAAGATGCACGCGATGCGCTGAACGAACTTATGATGCGAGGACCAAAAGAAGAACGATTTGGTTAGATTCATCGGAAATGACAAAACAATCTGGGAGTACGGTATGAAAAATGAAATTTACATTGCGGATATTAAAGATTACAAAGATAAAGATGTGATCATAAGCGGATGGCTCTACAACAAACGTGGAAGCGGCAAAGTTCAGTTTTTGCAGGTGCGCGACGGGTCCGGCATCATTCAGGCTGTTGTGGGCAAAAACGATGTCGATGAGCAGGTTTTTAACCTGTGTCGGGACATGACCCAGGAGTCGTCCATAAAAGTGACAGGGAAAATTGTTGAAGATACGCGCTCGCCCATTGGTTTTGAGATTCATGTAAAATCTGTCGAATTGATCCAGCAGGCCCAGGAATACCCGATCACGCCAAAGGAGCACGGCACAACGTTTTTGATGGATCATCGACACTTGTGGCTCAGGTCGTCCAAGCAGCACGCCATTCTGAAGGTGCGCCATACCATCATTCGTGCGGCTCGCGATTTCTTCGACGCAAAGGGTTTTGTGCTCGTCGATGCGCCGATTTTCACTCCTGCTGCCTGCGAAGGAACTTCGACTTTATTCGAAACAGATTATTTCGGCTCCAAAGCGTATTTGACCCAGAGCGGCCAGTTGTACATGGAAGCCGCTGCCATGGCATTGGGTAAAGTCTATTGTTTTGGCCCGACATTCAGAGCGGAAAAATCAAAAACACGCCGGCATCTCACCGAATTTTGGATGATTGAACCGGAGATGGCCTATTGTGATCTGGACGGCAATATGGATATTGCTGAAGAATTCATTGAATACATCGTTCAACGGGTTTTGGAAGAAAATCGCGATGAATTATCGGTGCTGGAAAGAGATATCTCCAAACTCGAGGCTGTGAAAAGACCCTTCCCAAGAATTTCGTATGACGACGCAGTGGCCATCATCAAAGAAGCCGGCCTGGATTTTGTAGATGGAAATGATTTTGGTGGAACCGATGAAACAGTGATCTCGGAAAAATTCGATCGGCCGGTGATGGTGCATCGTTATCCGTCTGCGGTCAAGGCGTTTTACATGAAAAAGGATCCGACTGATCAGGGAAAAGCGCTGTGCGTCGATGTATTGGCCCCGGAGGGCTACGGCGAAGTAATTGGCGGCGGACAACGCGAAGATGATTTGGATGTTCTGCTTGCAGAAATAAAACGACATGAGCTGCCGGAAGAAGCCTTTGACTGGTACCTGGATTTGCGAAAATATGGTTCAGTGCCGCATTCAGGGTTCGGTATGGGAATTGAACGCGCTGTCGCCTGGATTTGCGGATTGAAACACATTCGCGAAACGATTCCATTTCCGCGCACGATTTACAGAATAAAACCCTAATGCGCTGAAGCGTATGTGAAACGTCAAACGTGAAAAGTGAAACATAAAAAGAATATTGTTTATGCTATAGAGAAGTGAAATAAAATGAGAGAAAAATTGTACGAGCATTTCGGATCGCGTATGATTTTTCTCTCATGATTTTATTTTTCAAACTCTCTTTATTTCAACAATCCCGGCATGTGATGGAAAAGCGCGCACAAAAAATAATTGGTGTTATTGGGCAGGGACGTGATTGTTCCCCAGAGTTATTTGAAAAAAGCAGAAGACGTGGGTTGGCACATCGCAAAACAGGGAGCGCTTTTAATTTGCGGTGGGCTTGGCGGCGTTATGGAGGCTGCAAGTCGCGGGGCAAAAAATGGCGGAGGAAAAACCATTGGTGTATTGCCGGGCACGGACAAAAATACTGCCAATGAATACATTGATATTCCAATCGTTACCGGCATGGGGGAAGCGAGGAACATCATCATCGTGCGGACCGCCGATGCCTTGATTGCCGTTGGTGGACGATTCGGCACTCTCTCGGAAATCGCCTTTGGCCTTGCCTTTGAGAAACCCATCGTTGGACTCGATACCTGGAAATATTTTGAAAACATGATTGATTGTGAAATTCCTGAGGAAACTAAGTATCGGGCTTGCACACCAAATAAATACTTACGCGACTTTTAATATAAAGGATTTTAGTGGGATTTCAGAGATCAAATTGTTTGATTTGTAATTTTGCATCCTGGTTCCGAATGATCTTTAGAATTTACCATCATAAGTCCGGAAGGAAAAATCATGAATACATGCTGCCAAATAATTGTAAAAGGGAGGGTGCAGGGTGTTGGCTTTCGCTGGTTCACTGAAGCTGAGGCCAATAAATTTGGTTTGAAAGGGTATGTTAAAAATCGTTTCGATGGCGATGTAGAGATTGAAGTGGAAGGCGAAAAAGAAATAATCGGGCAATTTATAGAGCAGATAAAAATTGGTAATCGCGTTTCGCGCGTTGATGATGTTCACCTTGAATGGAGCCAATGGGAGGACAGGTACAGCAACTTTCAAATCAAATTTTAAAAGAGATATCAGCGAATAAAAATTACGCGTTTGGATTCGAGCGAGATTGTTTTTCCTGGCTTGATTTTTTTCTAATACGAATATGGGAGAATTATTCATGCAGACACTCGAACAAAAAATACGGAATGTACCGGATTTTCCAAAACAGGGAATTGGATTCAAAGATATTACCACACTTTTAAAAGACGGAAAAGCGTTCCAGGAATGTATCGATCAATTTGCAGAAAGGATTAACGCGGATGATTTCGATGTTATTGTCGGCACAGAGTCCCGGGGATTTATCTTTGCGGCAGCCCTTGCATACAAATTCGGCAAAGGTTTCGTTCCGGTCCGGAAGACGGGGAAATTGCCGGCCGAGACAATCGTTGAAGAATATGAATTGGAATATGGCACCGATAAACTGGAAATTCATGTGGATGCGATTCAAAATGGCACGCGCGCATTAATCATCGATGATTTGCTGGCCACCGGCGGCACAGTTGCAGCGACCATCAATCTGATTGAACGATTGAAGGGGACTGTCGCCGGCATTGGATTCCTCATTGAATTAAAGTTCCTGAACGGACGGGATAAACTGAAAAAATACCCCATGTTTTCTCTCATTACCTATGGTTCAGAATAACAGTTTGGAAATCATTTTCAAATACCAATTTGTTTTTTACTAAAATTATCTTGACTTTTTATTTTTTTTCTAATATCTTTCTTTAAGTTAAAATAATTGAGAGAATTATAAATTTAAAACCGGATGAAATTATGAGACGTTCCTTTATTTATTTAACCGTTATCATTCTACTGTTTTCAACATCTCCATTTATATTTGCCGGCGGAAAATGGTACAATCATTATGAGGACGGTCTTGAGTTAATGAAGCAAGGGAACTGGGCGAGAGCTATCGAAAAATTTAATGAGGCATTAAAGGTTAAACGCCGGGACACAAAGCGAATCAAAACCTATGGCATGCACTTTATTGAATATTTCCCACATCGTGAACGAGGAATTTGTTTTTATAACCTCGGTCAATTCAAACGCGCCAAGCTTGATTTGGGAATCTCCATCAAACAACAGTATTCTGCACGCGCTCAGGAATATTTCTCAAAAATTGGCGGTTCCCCTGCGGACCGTGAACCCGTAAAACCACCGGTTATAAAACGCCCGGTTAAAGATACAACACCGAAAAAAGAAGTAACAAAAATCGAAAAACCAGTACATATCACGCCTGCACCTGTGAAATTGGTGGGCGAAAGAATGGCGCTGGCTGTTCTGCCATTTCAAACCACCGGCCTGGGAAATGAAATGGGGGAGATCAATGTCGTCGAACAGATGATGACCACGTTTTACAATCTCAACCGTTTCAAATTATTCGAAAGATCCCAACTGGAAAGCATTCTCGAAGAACAGAAATTAGGCATGTCCGGCGTTTTGGATGCATCCACCGCAGCAGAGATTGGAAAGGGAATCGGTGTGGACGCTATTGTCCTCGGAAGCGTGACCCGTGCGGGAAGCAATGTTGCAATCGACGCGCGGCTGATCGATACCGAAACAGCCGAAATCATTACAGCACAGGATGAATTGAGCAGCAACACGAACATTGCCGAATTAAAAGAGATGATCGGACGACTGGCGATGAAAATAAGTACTGATTTACCACTTGTCGAAGGCTACGTGATTGCAGTGGACGGCGATAATTTGACACTGGATATTGGTATGAACCATGGTATAAAAAAAGGCATGAAGTGCATCATCTATCGGGAGGGACAGGAAATTATTCATCCAATAACCAAAAAAGTATTAGGCAAGCAAACAGAAGAACTGGCAGAAGTGAAGCTGCAACAGGTCTATTCAGCCTATTCAATCGGAAAGGTCATTAAAAGCACTTCCGGAATTTTTGAAATTGGAAATAAAGTTGTCACAAAATAATCATTCATAATTAGATAACCATTTTCTTTTCACTAAATTAGGAGACGCAACATGAAACTCAAACTACTAGTGACGGTTGTTATTTTACTTACAGTTGCAAATTTTGCTATTGCACAGGATTTTAACTTTATCGGCGCTGGTGCAAGGGCGCGTAGCATGGGTGGTGCATTTATCGGTGTCGCAGATGATGCCACTGCAGCATCGTGGAACCCGGCTGGTTTGGTTCGCCTGGAAACTCCTGAGGCTTCGGTCGTTGGGTTGTTCGAAAATTATAGTATTTCTACTGACATTCCGGATGCGGATGTAGATCCTTATAAAAGTTCACATTTTGCATTGAACTTTATCAGTGCTGCCTTTCCGCTGTCCGTAGGGGAACGTAATCTGGTCGCCGCTCTGGCCTATCAACAGGTCATTGATTTGTACGATTATTACGACGATGAAGATTACACGACGGAGCGAACTGGTGGCGTGAATGCCATCACGCCTTCTGTAGGAATTCAGCTAACCCCTTCGATATCATTGGGCGCATCAGTCAATATTTTTACAGGGACTACAAATTACACTGAAGAAGATCGTACGGGATTTTTCGACCCTGTCGACAACGAGTTTAATTTTAGCGGTACGAATTTCAATATCGGCGGCTTGTTCGATTTCAATAAAATCCGTTTGGGCGTTGTGTTTAAATCCCCGTTCGATTTGACCGAAGAAAACGCCGATGGCGGTTTCAAATCAACCATCAAGATGCCTCACATGTTGGGCTTCGGTCTTGCATTTGCCGCGACGGAAAAACTAACCATAGCAGCCGATTATGAAATGCGGAAATATTCAGAGTCGGAAATTGAAGATGATGAAACCAGCGAATCCATGGAAACCGGCTGGGAAGACATCAATCAGGTTCGTGTGGGCGCAGAATATCTTTACATGAGCGGTAATACAATTTTGCCTCTGCGCTTAGGATTGGCAACCACCCCAACGCTTTTCAAAGACGAAAACGATGATCAAATCGTTGGGGCAAATCTCACTGCAGGGTTCGGACTCATCATGGGAAATATCAACATCGATTTCGGTGTTGAGTATAATGTCTATACCTACGAGATCGACACAGGAATGGATACATACGAATACAAAGACAACTACCTGAGATTCATCGTTGCCGGTGTATTTCACTTCGGACAATAATCACCACGTTTAATTCAGAAAAAGCGGAGCAAGAAAAATTGCTTCGCTTTTTTATTAAGCGCATATTCCAATGAAGATTTAACATATTGACTTTGTGAGAAAAAATTGTTACTTTTAAATCTATTCAAATTTTATTCAATTTATCAGAATTTTAAAATATCAGGGTGGTTTTGTAACTTGTGACTAAAAAGGTTGCGAAAAAAATACTATGTCGAATGCAAATCGTTTTCTATCGATCCTATTTATTCTTCTTACCACTTTTGGGGCGAATGCTCAAATAGATTACAGTCAGACCGATTTTAGTTTCATTGGCGTTGGCGCGCGCGCCCGGGGTATGGGAAACAGCCACATCGCGGCAACAAACGATGAATCGGCAATTTACTGGAATCCGGCCGGAATGACTCGAATTAATGAAGTTTCGAGAATTTCATTGTCTGCATTATTCAACCACGATTCTCATGCAGTTAATGATACTTCGCATTCTTCAGTCGAAAAAGCAGACTCCCACGGGACTTTTAACTTTTTAGGATTAAGCAGTCCGTTTAACATATTCAAATACAAAGCCTCGATGGGCGTTGCATATTACAAGGTCATTGATTTTTATCGGGATGAGGGAGATGCTGGGTCTGAACTCTTTCAATCATCCAGCGGTGGTGTGGATGTTTTAGCTCCCTCGCTGGCTTTCGCCCTCCATCCAAATATTTCGCTTGGTTTGAGTTGCAATTTCTACACAGGCAAATATAAGTTCAACGATTCCATGAGTAATGATTTTCAACATTCATTATCAGGAGAAAATGTAACGTTGGGATTGCAATATTTGCAGAATAATTTAATGATCGGCACTGTTTTTCGTACACCGTTCTCGCTGAAAATCGATCAGCCGGACAGCGTCATCTCCATAACCATGCCGGCCATGTTTGGCGTTGGCATTGCTTATCAGGTGGGAGAAAATTTGCTCATCACGTCGGATTACGAAATTCGTACATTTTCCAAATCGAATGCTGAAGACAAGAACAATCAAACTATTCGTGTTGTGGACGATGAGACCGGCGAAGAGGAAGATTGGATCGACTGGGAAAACGCAATCGCCATTCGAACCGGACTGGAATATCAAATCCGCTATGGCAGGCTCATGGTGCCCTTGAGATCTGGATTCGCGAAGATAGCTAAACCATTACTGGACGGTAAAAATCAGCAGATTAATTCGTGGATGCTCACCGCAGGGTTTGGCATGCAAACTGAAAACATTCAGTGGGACATTAGCGCTGAGTATTCGATTGCGAACTGGAGCGACAAAGTTGAAGAAAATATATTTTCTACTCGCACGAAAAACTCTCTAACAATTTTATCAACTGTAACCATTATATGGACTAAATAAAAAGTGTGAGGTGGGCTGAATGGAACAAAAAATCACGCTTAACATCGATAACGTCAAAAACTTTATCTCAGAAAAAGATATTGAAAAAGTAAACGAAAAGGTGCGCAGTGCCCATAAACTATTGGTTGAAAGAAAGGGGCCAGGCAATAAGTATTTGGGATGGTTAGACCTTCCATATCAAAATCTGGATGAAATACCTCAATTCTTCGAAATTGTCCAAGATGCAAGCGAAAGCGCTGAAATAATAATTTGCATCGGTATCGGAGGCTCATATTTGGGCGCCAAGTCAGTGATCGAGGCGTTGTCTCCACATTTCAATGATAAAAAATTCAGCGGGTCTAAAATTATTTTTGCAGGTCACCATATTGATGGTCAGTATTTGACTGAGCTTGTGGAGTCCGTGAAGGACAAACAATGCTGGCTCAATGTAATTTCGAAGTCTGGTACAACAACAGAACCGGGCATTGCGTTTCGGGTTTTGAGAGCGATGATGGAAAAAAAATATGATTCGACAGAAATTGGCAGACGCATTGTCGCGGTGACTGATAAATCCAAAGGAGCTTTGCGAAAACTGGCAGAGAATGAAAATTACCGAACGTTTGTAATCCCGGATGATGTGGGAGGAAGATTTTCTGTGTTCACGCCGGTTGGCTTGTTTCCAATTGCCGCTGTTGGTTTTGATGTCCGCGCTTTGATTGATGGGGCTCGGGATATGGCTGACTCGCTTCAATCAGAAAGCAGTTTTGAAAATATCGCCAACTTATATGCCGGTCTTCGCTTTTTGCTCTATTCAAGCGGAAAAACCATTGAGATTCTCTCCAATTTCAATCCGAAATTAATCTATTTTTCAGAATGGTGGAAACAGCTTTTTGGAGAGAGTGAGGGAAAGGATCAAAAAGGTATTTTTCCAATATCAGCGAATTTCACAACCGATCTCCACTCTTTGGGACAATACCTTCAAGAAGGACTGAGAAACATATTCGAGACTTTTCTCATAGTATCAAAAGTGAAATCGGATATTAATGTGCCTGAAGATTCAGAAAATCTGGACGGTTTGAATTATCTTGCCGGAAAATCATTTTCCCATATTAACCGCGAGGCCTACAGGGGAACATTGCAGGCCCATTTCGATGGTGGCGTGCCAAATATGACCATCGAAATTCCTGAAATTAATGAATACTGGCTGGGACAACTCATCTACTTTTTTGAACATGCGGTTGCTGTTAGCGGTTATTTGCTCGGTGTAAATCCATTCGACCAACCGGGAGTGGAAGCGTACAAAAACAACATGTTCCGATTGCTTGGCAAACCCGGGTTTTAGTATCTGTTTTTAAACACCAGGCAAAAAAATTAGAAATAACTATTTCTTGAATCCATGAAATCACGGAAATTTTTACATATCAGCCTCACTGTCACCTTGCTTGTTGTACACTTTTTATGCTCCTGTTCTGACAGAGAACGACTGAATCCCATCGATCCGCAAAATCCGGAAACAGGCGGCAGACCACAGGGATTGCGCGTTTACTCAGAATACGATCAGGCGACGCTAAGATGGCTGAATATTCAGTTGAATAATTTTTTGGGCTATAATATTTACCGAAAATCCACGGATGATACATCGTTTCAGTTCATCTATTTAACACCACCAGATTCTCAGGTGTTCATCGATAAAAATCTCACGTACGATACAAAGTACCAATATTACATTACCGTGAAGGCGCAAGATTTTGAATCTCGCCCCAGTGATACTGTGTCAGTTACGCCTGGACCAACGTTTATTTGGGCGTCTGATGTGACATTTCGATATGTTTTAAAATTGACGCATGATTGCACCAGTGTCATAAAGAGAGTGCCAATAGATGGATATCCCTATGCCATTGAAATGATTCCCGGCACAGGGGAACTGTGGTACACGGATATTTTAATGAACCGAGTGTATGCTATTGATGGGCAGTTCAATCAACGAATCGTCGATGATTTTGAAACCGGTGAACCCATCGATCTCTCATTCGATAAATTTAATGACAGAGTGTGGATTGCAGATGAAACACGCGGGAAAATACACGTATACAGAAATCAGGGATCAAAAATATTTGAACTTGATAAATTTGTCAGGCCGTATAGTTTAGAATCCTACCAGTCCGATGGCGCCTGCTGGCTTGCTGACCGCGATGGCGACACAATTTACAAACTTGGCATTAATGGCGGGATTGACATTCAAATTGATAGTCTGTATCGTCCCACCGATGTAACTGTTAACCAAGAAACAGGGGATTGCTGGGTTGCGGATAGCAGTCGAGTGCTGTTATACAATAAATATGGCATATTGAAATTGACAATTGATCAGGGATTGATTTATCCGCTGGATGTAGCTGTAGATTCCGAATTGGGAAACTGTTGGGTGTTAGATTTCAGCTACTTCGACCAAAATTCAAAATTGCTATGTTTTTCTTCGAGCGGTGAAAAGCTTGTTGAACTTACTGGGTTGACGCAGCCGGAAAATTTATACGTCAATCCGTATGATCACAGTTGCATTGTCGCTGAATCCGGAGCGGGCAGAATATTAAAAATATCCGAGTCTGGAAAAATAATAGGTGAGTCCGGGAATCATGCCTTTCCATACGGATTGACCGTGGAATATTCGAGGTAACGATTGAATGAAACGAACTAAACTGACACGAAATCATTTTCTTTTGATGCTTCTGGCTGCATGTATGTTGGCAGCATTTCTATTTTACTATCCCCAGATTTTCCCGGATGCAGCCAGGCGGCTTCCATATAATGAATCGCAAATTTCCAAAAAAGCGTACAGGATCCTTCAGGAATTGAATTATGATATCTCTCCAATGACCCATCGGAGCCGTCTTTACGCAAATAAGGAACAAATTCGATATTTCCAAAAAACGTTTGGTTTGCAGCGCACCAATGAGATCATTCGCGAGAATAAAATACCGGTCTATTATTGGAGACTATCACTCAGGGAAAGCAAAAAAGAAAATGGAATGATATCTATCACCTATGACAGCGAAGAAGAAGCCAAAGAAGAAATTATCAAATCGTTGTCCGATACCATTTCAATTCAATTGGACACTGAGGCTGAATTGATTGGGTTGAATGTTCGCATGGGACAGAAGAAAACCGTCGATTCGCTTTCGTATGAGGCTGCTTTAACAAAGGCAGAAAATTTCCTGAAAAAATACAAACCCAAGCGATTTCAGAGCTATCAATTGATAAAATCTGATAAAGACCTGAGCGATGCCAGGTTGGACTATCATTTCACATGGGAAAGTAATCAGCCCATTTACGATGAAAAAGAGACCGTCGCTGTTTCCATTTTGGGAAATTATGTTGGACGCTTCAATGTTAAATACACACCACCGGAAATTATCAAACCTTCTTCATACAAATCCGAATTGGAGGCTATTCCACAGGTTGTCTCTTTCATCGGTATCTTAATAATATTTATAGTGTTACTTATTAAGAAACTGAGAAAAGATGAAATCGATTTAAAAAGTAATCTCTATTTGAGTATTCTTGTCATGGTATCATGGATGGTTATGCTGGTATTGTCCATGAATCTGGATATGGAACAACGCTGGCTTCTCACCATACTAATTCCGCTTATTGTAACTTCGCCATTCATCTTTTTGGGATTTTTCACATCGAGCGCCATTGCAGAATCCGAGGCGCGTCAGTTATGGGAAGAAAAAATCTTCACGTTTGACGCGTTCAAAAATGGCAAGATACTGTTCCCCAAATTTTCCCTGGTGATTATTCAGGGTCTGGCGCTCGCTTTCATTGCGGCAGGAATTCACGTGCTATTGCTTAAATTTCTGGATTCCCGTTTCAGCTTTTTCTTCAGTTTGAATAATGACCAGTTAAACATCAATGTTTCTGCTTTGCCGGCCCTGAATGTTTTGACCAGCGCCGTATTTTTGACGGGTTTTGGCGAGGTTGTTTTCAGATTATATTTTGTAACTGCATTGAGAAAGAAAATCGGAAATCTCCCCATTGTTGTTTTATTAAGCGCACTGCTATGGATTTTTACCTATGGTGGATATCTCAATTTGAAATTGTCTTCCTATTTTCTCAATCAAAGCGTGAACCTGGCTATCGGCGTTATTTTTATTATTTTCTTCCTCAAAACTGATTTCATGACGGTTTGGTGGGGTGCGTTCATTTACTTTTTGCTCCGGGGATTATACCCACTGTCGTACCTGGATGATGGTTTTCTCATGTGGAACGGACATTCCATCTGGATCATCATAGCCGGTTCGATTGTTGTTGCGTTAATTGGTTTGACGCGAAACGAAGCAGATGTGCGGATCGAAAAGTATGTTCCAACGTACATGCTCAGGCAGGCCGAACGACAGCGTATACAACGGGAACTGGAAATTGCCCGCCGCGTTCAACTGAGCTTTTTGCCGCGTGAAAAACCGAAATTGAAAGGGATCGATGTTGCAAGTATTTGCATCCCGGCTAACGAGGTTGGAGGGGACTATTACGATTTTCTCGAAATCGATGACCATCGACTGGGAGTTGTCATTGGTGATGTTTCCGGTAAGGGCATCTCGGCAGCATTTCACATGACACTGACAAAAGGGTTCTTAAAATCCCAGGCAAAATCCGGACTTTCTCCCCGGGAAATTATGATAAATCTGAATGAGCTGTTTTATGAGAATGTGGAACGAGGTACGTTCATCAGCATGATCTATGGTATTTTTGATCTGAACAAACGAAATTTTTCGTTTTCACGGGCAGGCCACAATCCTCTGCTCATTCAAAAGAATAATTCAGCACAGGTTGAAATTCTTTGTCCCCGTGGACTTGCGCTCGGACTGGAAAAGGGCCCTGTGTTCGACCGTGTCATTGAAGAATACAAAATTGGTATTAATAGCAATGATATTTTTCTGTTTTATACGGACGGATTTTCTGAAGCCATGAATTCCAATAAAGCAGAGTTCGGGGAAGAGCGCCTGCAGGCGCTGCTGGAATCTTATCCCGCTGCATCAGCAGAACAAGTAATTGAAAATTCTAAAAACGAAATCTACAAATTTGTGGGTGACGCTCCCCAGCATGATGATATGACAATGCTGACAGTGAAAATATTGTAAAAAGTGATGATATGATGATATCTGAAAAATACAAATTAAATGCAATATTAGCTGTCCCTGGACTTATTCTGTTTGTTGTTTTTATTCTGGATATATCAGGTTTTTTTCATCCGTCAATGTTCATGACCAAGCAAATGATCCGCGGGATTGCCATATTGACCGCTGCTGTATTTTTATTCATCCCGGGTAAGCAATGGATTACTCGTTTTGGCATTTACAGCAAATTCAAATTATTGCTGTTTTCAATTGTTTCTATTTTTATTCTAAATTATTTTTGTCCCAAACAGGCATCATTTTATACTCAGACCAAAGACACTGTTTATTTTACAATTACCGGCACGATGGGTATTTTATTGGTTCTGATGGCGCTTTCAATTTTGCGTGATCTTATTTTAATTCAGCGGAAAAGAGGCACGAATAGAAATTTTAATTTTCTTTTTGTATTATTGCTGTTATATGGATTATTTGCGCCTTACACCTCTTCCGTTATCGATACGAAATTAGATCTTACGTCGATTCAGGGATTTTCGAATTGGCTTGAAATTATTTTCTGGACAGTCAATGTTTTGTTGATTTATCTCATCGTGATCAATTCGTTTCGGACTCATTGGGTTAAGATTCTCAATAAAAGTCAGAAAATTAAATCATTGTTAATCAGTTTCGTAATCATTATATTTGCGGCTGGATTTGTAAAAATCAGCGATACGTATGCAGTTTCAAATTACAGTAATATTGCCGGCCGCTTTTTTTCAGGTAGCCTGATTTTTATTTACTTATATGTGGCGTTTTCCCTGTTGGTGATTTTGCTTCACCTGCCGACTGCCGGAGTTTATGACCGCAAGGTCAAAGAGATTTCATCGCTTCATAATTTGTCCAGGTATATTTTGGGCATTTTCGATTTAAACCGTGTGATGAGCATTATCATTGATCAAACTATCGAAGTGACAGGGGCGCATTACTGCTGGTTGATGTTGCTCAATGATGAGAATAAAAAACTTGAACTGGTGGCTCATAAAAACTTGCCTGCGCAAGTGTACGGACAATTAGCGGACGCTCCGTCGAGTGAGATCACTGACTGGATTATGAATAATCAATCAGTGCTCATGATCGAACAAATTTCAAAGAATAAAATGACATCCAGGCACTCTTACTGGAAACGCGCCACGGGTTCGCTTCTGGGCATTCCGCTTTTTTCGGCCACAAAAGTAATTGGAATCTTGTTCGCGCTTAAGCATATCGATTATGGCTTTCTGCAGGACGATAAAGCGTTGATGTCAGCGTTTGCCAATAATGCTTCGGTAGCAATTGAAAATACACGGCTTGTTAAGAAATCACTTGAAAAGGAAAAATACGAGCAGGAACTGAAAATCGCCCACGAAGCACAGATGAAATTGCTTCCGCGTTCGATGCCCGAAATTAAAAATCTCGATATCGATGCCAGTTGTATCACAGCAAATGAGGTCGGAGGCGATTATTACGATTTTTTTGAATTTCAGGACAAACTGGCTATTGTCATCGGAGATGTTTCAGGCAAAGGCCCTGAAGCTGCTTTTTATATGGCTGAAGTAAAGGGCGTTATCGAATCCCTGAGCGAATCATGTGATTCGCCCAAGGAATTGTTGTCTCGGGCGAACAGAATTTTACATCAAACGTTTGACAGAAAGACGTTCGTCAGTGTTATCTATGGCGTTTTCGATTTGAATAAAAAAATGTTTACCTTCTGCCGTGCCGGACATTGCCCGATGCTCTACTGGAAAAAAGAGGAGGAACAAGCCTTTTTAATTGAACCGCCGGGACTTGCCATCGGACTTGATGCTGGAATGCATTTCGAAAAAACACTTGTTGAAGAAAAGATGCCACTTACAAAAGATGATGTATTTGTATTTTTCACTGATGGCCTCAATGAAGCACGCAATATGGAACAGGAAGAGTTTGAAGAACAACGGCTGACTGAAATTATTATGGAATGCAATCATTTTAATGCAAAAGAAATCAAGTTAGAAATATTAAATCGGATCAATTCATTTATTGGACGCCAAACCAAGCATGACGACCTCACTACTGTCGTTGTCAAAATTCAGTAGGTTTTTTTGTTGATTCTTAAAATTGAATTATTTATATTATTGCAACCATCACAAATTTTCTATATTTTGGAAAGATAATAAATCAGGAAGCTCTCTATCACATAATTACATCATTTTCATGATCAGGTAAAAATGAAATAACAGGAGTTAAGGTATGGAATCATTTGAGGTATCACGAAAGAGCGAAGAGAATATCGTCGTTCTGAACATTAAGGGATATCTGGATGCACATACAGCGCCAATGCTGGAGCAGGAACTGCAATCCTTAATCGATGAGAAACAATACAATATCATTGTGAATTTTAAGGATCTTGTTTACATCAGCAGCGCAGGGCTGGGTGTGTTCATGGGGTTTATCGAAGATATTCGAAATAATGGAGGCGACATTAAATTAACCAACATGACTTCGAAAATCTATCGCGTATTCGATCTTCTGGGATTTCCAACATTATACGATATTCTCGATGAAGAAGTCGAGGCAATTAACATATTTAATAGCTAATCCAGAAAAGGTGGTGAATATCTTGTCTGATAAGAAAACAAAATATCAGTTAAAAATCCCGAGCAAAACCGATAATCTGGAGTTGATACGCACGTTCGTATCAACGATCGCCTCCAAAGTTGGCTTTACTGAAGATGATGTAAATAAAATAGAGCTCGCGGTTGATGAAGGGTGCGCCAATGTTGTTAAGCATGCCTATAAAAAAGATGCTCAAAATCCCATTGATCTTATCATTGAAATCGATTATAAAAAGATTACCATTATCATTTCAGATCAGGGAAAAGGATTTGATATTCATAAAATTACGCAGAAAAATGTTAAAGAATACCTGGCTGAAATGCGCGTTGGCGGTTTGGGGATTTATCTGATGAAGGCGTTGATGGACGAAGTGGAATTCGACTCAAAGCCCGGCGAAACAACGAGCGTTAAAATGTCGAAATACCTGGTCAAGGATGGCAAGGTTGAAAAGGAGGGCGCATAATGGCATCAAATTCTGAAGCGAATGATCAGAAATTGCTCGATCAAAACGGTTCGGAAGAAGAAGGCGTCAGTCGAAAACTTGATGAAAAATTGATGGAACTTCAATCTTTATTCGAAGTTAGTCAAACCCTCAATTCATCGCTTAATTTAAAATCCATCCTCGACAATATGTTGCTCACTCCTATGGGCAAAATGATGATAACCCGCGGAATCGTGCTTCTCCACAAAGATGGCACGCAATTTCAAATTGAAACTCTCAAAGGTCTTCCAAAAAATTTAATTAATACATCGATTGATTTCGACTATCCATTGAATGAACTCGTATTTGTCAATACGATTGAGCCCAAATATTCAACTGCTGAATTTTTGACCCAACATAAAATTGTTCTCATAATACCCATACGCAGCAGCAATAAAACACTTGGTTTTATCGGGTTCGGCGATAAGATAATGAAAACCGGTTACCAAAAAGCAGAAATAGAATATCTCAAATCGCTTTCCAATATCGCTGCGACATCCATTGAAAATGGCCTCATGGTTCGTAGTTTACAGGATGTCAATCGCCGGCTGGATAAAAAAATTCAGGAATTGAACACTTTATTCGATATCAGCCGGGAACTCAATTCGATTTTGGACACTCAAAAAATATTGAATCTGTTGAGTTATGCCGTAATGGGGGAGATGCTGATAAATCGATGCCTGATTTTCGTGGAAGACGATGGCAAAATGAGACTGGCTACCACAAAAGGTATCCGTGAAACTGAAATATCAAAGAAGATTACATCTGAAGCTTTTTTAAAAGAATTGGTGAACATTGCTGAGCCAATTCTTTTGAAAAATGATAATGAAATTGAATCGATCTTTGAACAGTTACGAGCGATCGACATTCGCGTTGTTGTCCCCATGCGCATTAAAAACGAAACAAAGGGAATCATGGCAATTGGGGACAGAATAACAAGATCTGATTTTCAGGATTACGATCTGGAGTTTTTATTCACGTTGGGTAATGAAGCCATGATATATTTGGAGAACGCCCGATTATTTGAAGAAACACTTGAAAAGCAGCGCATGGAAGAAGAGTTGGCCATTGCCCGAGAAATTCAACAAAAAATGCTTCCCAAAGCATGCCCCAATTTTCCCGGTTTTGAAATAGCAGCGATCAATGTTCCGAGTCTCCAGGTGAGCGGCGATTACTTTGATTGCATTGAGTTAACCGGGAATAAAGTCTGCCTTGCCATTGCCGATGTTTCGGGCAAGGGCACTGGCGCATCTCTTTTAATGGCTAACTTGCAGGCCGTATTGCATGCATTAATTGACTCGAATCTGCCACTGATTGATGTGGTTTCCAAAATCAACAATCTCATTCACCGAAATACCAATTATGATAAGTTCATCACTTTCTTTTTTGGCATTCTCGACACACAGGAAAACAGTTTCACCTATGTCAATGCCGGTCATAATCCACCGGTTTGGATGAAAGAAGATGGAAGTTTTAAACTGCTCGAAACCGGGGGACTCATTTTGGGCATGATGCCAAATGTGCCTTTTCAGCAGGAAATAATACAGCTCGAAAAAGGCGACTGGATCGTTATGTTCACTGATGGCGTAACTGAAGCGGTCAACATACATGACGAAGAATTTGAAGAACATCGTCTTGAAGACGTAGTTCTTCAAAACAGATTCAAATCTGCTGAAGAGATGAAAAATGACATTTTGTCAACCGTGAGAATGTTTTCATTGGGTACTCCCCAGGGAGATGATATCACATTGTTAAACCTTAAGGTTGTCTGATTTTTTCAATTGAAGTAAAACAGGTAATTCGCGTAGCATCAAGGAAAGGATTCTGTATATGTCTTCATTGTTGATTGTCGATGATGACAAAAGTATTTTGTATTTTCTGTCGGAAGCGCTCAAGCGTGATAAATATAAATTAAGCCTGGCAAATGGAGGGAAGGAAGCAGTTAAGTTAATTCGGGAGAATGATTATGATTTAATTGTGTCGGATTTGCAAATGCCGGAGGTCAGTGGGCTGGATGTGTTAAAGGCAGTAAAAGAAATCAATTCACATACAGAAGTGCTCATTTTAACGGCGTATGGCAGCATTAAATCTGCAGTGCGGGCCATGAAGCTCGGCGCATTTGAGTATCTCTCCAAACCAGTTGATGTGGAGGAACTACGATTAAAGGTGGCTCAGGCGCTGGAGCATCGAAATATGCGATTGAAAATTGAAAAGCAGCAACAGGAAATTGATGAATATCATGATATGATTCAGCGTGATTTAAATTTGGCGGAAAATGTTCAGCAAAGCCTTGTGCCGCAGACTTTGACCAGCGATAAAATTGACATTGGCGTAAAATACCTGCCCATGATTGGTGTGGGCGGAGATTATGCAGACATTTACAGGGATGGCCATGGAAATGTGTACATCACCATCATCGATGTGACCGGGCATGGGATAGCGGCCGCGTTGATTGTGAATCGTATTTGCAGTGAAGTCAGAAATCTCGTACGCGATGAGCTGGATCCAAGCGAAATTCTGTTCCATTTGAATAATTTTATCATCGATATGTTTCAGCGTACCGGCATGTTTTTAACCATGTTCACTTCAAAATTGAATGAAGAAGAAAAAACATTTACCTATGCCGGCAGTTCGCATCCGGCATTGGTTCACTGCAGACAAAAGGATAAAACATTATCCAAATTGTCATCTCAAAACATTATCATTGGATTTGAAAAAAAAGAAAAAAACAGCTTTTTGCAGAATACCATCCAGCTTGAACCCGGCGATAAAATAGTGTTCTACACTGATGGAATAGTAGAAGCTGAAAACTGCGATGGCGAGCCTTTGGGCATTCACGGATTAATGGAAGTTTTAAAAATCAACCAGAAACACAATTCACAGAAATTGGCCGATTCGATCATTTCAACCATGAAGAAAAAGAAATATACCCAGGTAAGAGATGATGTCTTCATTGTTGTTGCCGGAATTCGATAGTGTTTTGGTTTTTTTTGCTGAGAATTAACAGAAGGGATTCACTTTTTTAAGTTCATCTGTTTTATGAAATATTATCCCAAAGCTATTTACCCTGAATTATTCACAAATTTCAAACAATAGATATTTAACTTAATGTTATTCATAAAATTAATCAGATATATGAAATTTAACAAAGTTAGATATACTGAATTCGGAA
>CAZSBG010000109.1:0-21291 GCA_964605145.1 uncultured Cytophagia bacterium
ATAACATTAAGTTAAATATCTATTGTTTGAAATTTGTGAATAATTCAGGTTAAATCGCCCGTTCCAAAATTTCTGTCAATTCTTCCGCGGTCAGTGAAATCGGATTTCCTTTCATACTGGAGGAATTTTTGGATTTTTCAACGACTTCGGGAATATGCCCGGTTTTCAATCCGAATTCGGAAAGCGGTGGAATATTTAACGCATGGCAGAGATTTTTTATCCATTGCACGCCGGCTTGAGCCCTGGCTTCACCAGTGAGCAATTGAGCCAACTCGTCGAATCTTTTCAGCGAAGGAGACGCCGGCTCACGTTCCTCTAAAACGCGAACATTCGTTTCAATGACGAATGGAAGAAGCCGCGCGCATACTGCACCGTGGGGCGCTTCGAACATCCCGCCCAGAGGTCCGGCAAATCCGTGAACAGCGCCGAGTCCTGCATTGGCCAGTGCCAAACCTCCGAAAAGACTCGCCAGCGCCATATCTTCGCGCGCCGAAATATTGGTGCCTTCGTCACAGGTGGTTTTCAACGAACGCGCTGCCCGCTGAATTCCTTCGCGGCAAATGCCGTCGGTCAACGGATTGGCTTTGCGGGAAACGAACGCTTCGAGCAGTTGGGTGAACGCATCAAGACCGGTGCTGGCAGTTACAGCCGGCGGCATGGAATAGGTCAATTCCGGATCGACCACAGCAATGGCCGGCAGCATCAAAGGATTGCGCATGCTCACTTTCACGTGGTGTTCCGGGGAGAGCAACACAGCGTTTCGCGTAACTTCAGCGCCGGTCCCGGCAGTGGTCGGAATGGCGATGTACGGAACCGGCGGTTGGACAATGGATTTGCCCTTACCGATCACTTCGAGATAATCGAACAAATCGCCGTGATTGGTCATCAGCGCGGCAATGACTTTCCCCGTGTCCAGCACGCTTCCGCCGCCGAAACCGACAACCATTTGCGCGTCTATTTTTCGGGCGTGGTTGGCGCCTTCCAGCACGATGTTCGTGGTCGGTTCTCCACTGACATGAAAAATATCAAATGGGATTTTCAATTCTTCCAATATTCGAAGCAGTGGAAAGACTCGTTTTGCTGAACTGCCCGCGACCACAAATGCAGGTCCGTCTAATGGTTCAACAAACGAAGAAATATTTTCGAGCGAACCCGGACCAAAGATAATCCTGTTCGCAGTGGCAAATTCAAATTGCATGGAACCTCTATATTTATTTTCTTTCGAATTTCACGGTTTCGCCTTCTTTCACGGTGAAAGGAAACACCTGCTTGTCGATTTCAATGGTATACTCCCCGGGCGGAAGCGGCATCCAGCTCCCGGTGGAACTGACGCTGCCAATTTTTTCGCCCTGCTTGTTGAAAATCGCGTGACCACCAATGTAGGCGTATTTGACTGAAACGCCTCCCGGTTTCAGCGTGACTGTTTCGCCCGCGCATACGCTGACCGCCCATGTTGCTTTCCCGAAATAGACGATGTAGTCTCCGGGCATTACGGCAGCGGATGATTTTGTATTGCTGACCGAGGCATGCTGAATGTCGGTCTCCGCATCCATAATTTTGTGACCTTTATACCAGGCGTCCTCGACCGCTATTTTGCCCGGACGCAGTACCGTTGTTTCGCCTGCTTTCACCTCGATGCTTTTCCATAGCGCTTTTCCCACGGATACATTGTAAATGCCTGCCGGCAGCTTGATGCTGCTTTTTACGTGACTGAACGACTGATCCAGTTTTTCACCCGTGGTCGCATTGAAAATTTTGTGGCCGGATATATCAGCGCCTTCCACCTGAAGCCTGCCTTCGCCCTGATCCTCGGCTTTATCTTCAGCCTTTGTTTCGACGGCAGCGGTCAGCACATCAATCAAATCTCTTGCGTTCGCCGCCGGAAAATACTTACCGCCGGAGACGCTGGCGATGCATTCAAGCTGGCCTTTGGTGGCGCTGTCCACGCCAAGTCCGATGGTGTGAATTACAATGCCTGCGCCGGATTTTTTCAGCGAAGCCGCCAAAGCGCATGGATCGCCCTCGCACGTTTCTTTTCCATCGCTGACAAGAATGATGGTTTTCTCGGCCTTAAAATCAGCCGGAAAATCTTCGGTTGCTCGTTGAAGCACAAGGGTAATCGGCGTATATCCCTGTGCCTTCAGATTTTTTGAAGCGCCAATCACATCATCACGAATATTTGAAACTGAGCCGAAGTCAACCAGCAATTGGGTGTCTTCGCAGTTGTGTTCCTCCCGTGGAAATTGATGGCCATACGCGCGAAACGCCAGTGACATTCCCTGAGGCAGATTTTTAACCAATGCTTCGACCGCCTTTTTGGCCGCGGAAATTTTCGATTCACCATTCGGTAATTTGCCATTCATGCTGCCTGACGTATCGAGAATCAACTCCACAATTTTTTGATTATCCTGACAGAAAATATCAGTTGTCAGAAAAGAATTGAAAAAGAACAGCGTCAAAGCGAAGTAGATAAATAACGATTTTTGAATGCGATTTTTCATGACACGACCTCCTCATCTTCACCCAGAAAATTTTAATGAATTATGTGACTTCCCAGCCTTCTTCGCCGGGAAAAATTTTAATGAATTTTATACCTTCGCGCGGTTCCACCATCATGTCTGCAATTGTGTCCCGCCACTTTAAATAATGAGCCGTTTCCTTGTGTTTTGCCGGATCATCAGCGGTTTTGTACACTTCCACCAAAACAAATCTCGTCGGATCATCCTGCTGCTGCACCACATCGAATCGTGCCACGCCGGGCTCTTGCAAACTATTTCGTGCATTTTCGATGGTTGCAGTTTTGAAATTTTCGATTTGATCCGCTTTCACATGAATAAAAACATGAACGATGAACATTGATTTTCCTTTCTTTATTTCAAAAAGTCCTCGCGTTGCGGTGTGAAAATATCGATGATCAGCGAATCCTCCAGCGCCTTTACCCCGTGGGGAGCGTTCGATTCGACATAAACCGTATCCCCGGCAGTGACCACATCTTTTTTGCCGTTTATTTCGAATTCAAAAGAGCCTTTTGCAATGTAGCTAATTTGCTCATGCGGATGCGCGTGTACAGCGCCGATCCCGCTTTTTTCGAAATACACTTCCACCATCATCAATTTACCGCCGTGGGCTAAAATTTTTCGTTTCAGTCCTCCGCCCAAATCTTCAAGTTTCACCGATTTATTTTTTACAATCATTTTTTCCTCCAACTTACAGGATTTTGTAAAAGAGAATGAACAATGTATAGGCCAGCGTAATAATTAGCATGAGATTTCGGCCGGTATTCGCTTTGAATTTTCCCATCAATGATTTTTTGTTGATGAAATAAATAATGATGCAAACGGCCAGCGGCGCCAAAATTAAATTCCCGGCCATTGCCAGAATTGCCTTGATGAGCGAGGGCAGCGACCAGAATGGGGAGAGAATCGCTGGTACGGCGATCCAAAATCCCAACACCCATTGAAAGTTACGGTTTCGCGGGCCAAATTTCCAGTCTTTGCCCACAATATCCAGGGTGAAATATGTCATCAACATGGCCACAGAAATCAGCGTTGTGAACGCTGCCGCTAACAAGCCTAACGAGAAAATTCGCGGTGCAATGAAACTGATGGCGCTCGGCAGGGCAGGGGTTATCACCTTACCGGCTTCGACAACCGAATCAATTTCCGAAAAATGCAGTTCAGCAGGATTCTGGTAGACATTGTTTAGCGCTGTGGTGCCGGCGACAACGACTACAACGGAAAACAAACCCCAGATCACGCCGAAGTTCTGGACTGATTTCCAGAATGATTTTTTCATATCCTGGGCTGTGTATTCTGCGTTGCCTGTAAAATAGCCGTATGAAAGAAAAACCGAGGCTGGCAACGCCTGCCCTGCAATCGCCATAAGCTGCACAAACCCATTTCTCACTTCGTCCGTGCCAACGACAGCAAGGTTCTCAGGCACTTTTGGAATGAGTCCCCTGGCCAGCTCCACCCAGGTTTTCCAGTCCAGCAGGCCCTTTACCGCCACGATGATAAAAGCGAACAGAATGAGCAGCAGGAGACCTGTCATCAATTTTTCGATTCGCTTGTAGCCGCCGAATAATACGAGAACAAGGGTCACGACAAGCAGAATGAGCATCATCAGAATGGCGCCCCCGCTGTTTCCATCGGCCGGCAGCGGGATGCCGAACGATCCATACGCAGCTTCGATCATGACACTCATCTGGCTCATGTTGACAATGATATTCAAAAGAAAGGTCGGGACAAAAATGAACCAGGCCAGCAGCCAGTGAATATCGGTTTTGATCATGTCCAGCATGCCGCGATTGGACAATGTGCCCACGCGAGAGGCAGAATCCAGCGTAAAAATGACCATGGGAATCACGTAGAGCGCGCTCCAGAGCAGCTCCATCCGGAACCATGTTCCAGCCAGCAATCGCGTTGAAACCGCGCCGGCGCCGATCATTCCTGCTGCGACGATGGCCGAGGGGCCGACGACGTTTTTGATGAATTTGATGATTGGATTATTGAGCCAAAAATTTGACATAGAGGTCTCCTTAACCTAATTTGAAAATCTGGTATCAGGAATCAGGAAATCAATTCACTGACTTTTTTAATTTGATCATCGGCTAATTTTATCTTGCCAGCCTCGGCGTTCATTTCCAATTGTTTCACTGTTGAAGACGATGGAATAATCGGTCCCATACCCGGCATCGTGAGCATGTAAGCCATGGCTAACTGGCTCACGGAAATGTTCCATTCGCGGGCACGGTCGGCTATTTTTTGTAATTTGTCCATCACATCCCTGCTGACGTCGGATTTTAGGGTGCCTTCATCCACGAGTCGATCGCCTTTTTTCGCGGTGGAGGGAGTGAGATAACGTTCGGTCAGCAATCCGCGAGCCAGCGGACTCCATGCGACGAATGAAATCCCTGATTGGGCAGCAAATTTCAGAACGCCCGGGTAGTCTTGAGATTCGCCATTGAGAAGATCGAATTGATTCTGAACAGCCAGAATGCGCACACGCGACGATAACTTTTTCTCAACTTTTTGGTATTGCTTCAGTTGATCGACGGTGAAATTGGACACGGCGAAGTACCTCACCAAATCCGGCTTGATCAAATCTTCGACCGTTTCCAGGCTTTCTTCAATCGGGGTGAATTCTTCGAACCGATGGAAATAGAGAATGTCCACATAATCCAGTTGGAGCCGTTCCAGGCAGGCATAAACCGAATCGAGGATGTTGTTGCGTGATAACCGGCAATGATTGGGCGTGACACCATCCATGCCACCGTAAATTTTCGTGGCAATGACGACATTTCTCCGCTGGTCCGGATTGGCCTGGAACCATTTTCCAATAACGCGCTCGGAATTACCGGAAGCGCCATTGTAGCGATTGGCCGTGTCCCAGTGCGTGACGCCCATTTCGATGGCACGGTCAAAAATTTTATAGGCTGTCTTTTCATTCACCCGGGCGCCGTCGCCGGTTTCCGGGTAACCAAATTTCCAGGTGCCCAGCCCGATGTTCGAAACCCGCAATCCTGATTTCCCCAGGTATCGATATGGCATTCCATTAAATTCTTCTGTTAAAAATGGCACATTGTATAATTTTCTATTGGGTGTGAGATAATCCATGAATTCGTCCTCCAATATTAATTGATTTTTCCATTATTTACGACGGATTTTTCTGCCTTTTCTTCTTACTTATCGCCAAGATAAAAATGGCGGATCGGTTTTATATCTTTATTCAATTCATAAATCAAGGGTATCCCGGTTGGAATATTTACTTTTGGGATGTTTTCGTCCGAAATCCCGTCGAGATGTTTGATTAGCGCGCGAAGACTGTTTCCATGCGCAGAAATCAGTAACTTTTTTCCGTTCACGATTGTTGGCACGATGTGCTCAAACCAGAACGGCAGAAATCTGTTTACTGTGTTTTCCAGTGATTCTGTGAGCGGAATTTCATGCTCAGGAATATGTTTATAGCGTGGGTCCAGCCCGGGAAATCGTTCGTCACTCCTAATTAAAGCCGGAGGCTGCACGTGATAACTCCTTCGCCATTGGAAAACCAGGTCTTCGCCGCGCTTCTTCGCGGTTTCAGCTTTGTTCAATCCCTGCAATGCGCCATAGTGTCGTTCGTTCAGGCGCCAGTTCCGCACAACAGGAATCCACATGAGATCCATTTCATCCAGCACAATCCAGAGCGTGCGAATGGCGCGCTTTAACACAGAAGTAAAAGCGATGTCGAAAGAATATCCGTTTTCTTTTAGCAGGCTTCCGGCATTTTTGGCCTCCGAAAATCCATTTTCAGATAGATCAATATCGGTCCAGCCAGTGAACCGGTTCTCGTTATTCCAGAGGCTTTCGCCGTGGCGCAATAAAACTAATGTATACAATTTTTTTCCTTTTATAAAAAATATTTTGGACACAGATTTTCACAGATAAACGCTGATTTCATTACAGTGCTTTGCATATATTAAATCAAGGCTTCACCCAGGATAGAGTTCCTTTGAGTGAATTATCGTAAACCTTCCTCTTGATCTCAGGATCAGGCCCAAAATTTAGTAACAAACCAACTTCAAAAACAGTTGCTTTGAGATAATTTAATAGTTGCGCTTCATGGACTTCATTGAGTGTGCGCGTTGCTTTTATTTCAATGATTATTTTATTTTCAATAAGAAGGTCAGCGAAATATTCACCAATAATTTGTCCATCATAGAAAACATCAATTTTTGCTTCCCGAATCACATCGAGTTTGAACTTTTGTATTTCAATCGCGAGTGCATTAGCGTAAATTTTTTCCTGGAATCCATAACCAAGTAGATTATAAACATTATAAAATGCTGCAATAATAGTATTCGTTAAATCGGAAAATTTATATTCTTCGGACATAGAATTCCTCTTTTAAAGTCAAAATGTGTGCAATAGTTTTAACATTTATTGGACACAGATTTTCACAGATAAACGCTGATTTAAAAAGAATGGAAAAAATATAGTTTTTGCTTTAATTACAGAGAATCTCCATCACACATATAAAACAAAAATTTCAGATCAAAATCAAAGTAAAAACATCTGTGTGCATCAGCGTTAATCAGTGTCCTAAATTTTTAAAATTAATCGGACACAGATTTTCACAGATAAACGCTGATAAAAAAATTATTGCTTTGGTAAAACTAATTTACTTTCAATATCAGTGTCCAAATGTAAACTATCAATATAAAATTTATTTTGAACTTATCAATGTTTTTTTGAAGAAAATTCGGATTTTAGATTCGTCCTCTTTTCAGCTTATTAAACCCGAAATTTTCCCCTTTCGTTCAATCATCCGATCGAGGCACAGCATATTCAGCATCAAATGTCGCGGATGGTGGAAATTTCCCACTCGATCATATTTCTCCTCGAATGTCACTTTGCGATCCGCGTACAAAATCCAGATGGGGAATCCGTACTGTTGCAGCGGGTATTTATCCGTGACATAATTCCACATATCCGAGTAAAGCTCCCTGGCCCATGGCGCGCCGGTGTGTTCGATGAGTTGCATGGCCCCTACCAGCACTTCTTCCTGAGCCCACAGCGCTTTGGCGGTCTGCCAGGTGTAGTCGTTCACATTATTCAGGTAATGGAAAATTCCACCGTACACATCGTCGCGGGCCACGTTCACGTGGAAACGAAAACGCTCCGCAGCCAGGTCGAACAGCTCGCTATCCTTTCTCCGCAGCGCTTCGCTCATCACCATCCACAGACTTTCGATGGCATGGCCGGTGGCGACAAACTGGGAGAACGGGCCTTGCGCGCGGGACATGTCGTGGTTCAGCACTTCGTTCATCAAATTATATTCGGAAATGAAATGATGGTTCATCAGCGCGTCCACGCAGCGGTCGGCGATGGCTTCGATTTCTGCGTCCGCGCCATGGTTCAGCATTTGCGTCGCCAACCGAATCAGAATCATCCAATGCCCCAGTATGCGTTCCCCTGGAAACGGTTTGGCTTCCGGGCCATAATCCACGTGATACGCGTAGTTCGGACTGTCATAAATCTTGGCGCATTTCAAAAGGATAGCCTTTGCTATTTCTCGGTACGACGAATCCCGGCTGGCTTCGGCGAATTCCAACAATCCGTTAGCAATGAACAAATCGCCGTAAATGCAATTGGAAGGCCCGCCGAGCGGCTTGCCTTCGCGCGTGAACGTATCGGCAAAAAGCTGCTCGCCTTTCGGTTCATTTTGAAGGATGAAATCCACTGACTTTTTGGCGATGTCCAAATGTCTCTGCTCGCGGTTGAAGTTGTTGTATAAAAAGGAATACACCCAAATCCCGCGCCCTTCGTACCACGCGGTTTTGATTTGGGTGATGTTGTTCCCGCGCCGATCCGTGTTGCACATGAATCCGCCGTACTTGTGGTCGACGACATATTTTTCAAGAAATGGGAGGAAGTCATCGAACAGATAGTAGCGGTGTTTCTCCCGAAGCTCCTCCAGCGAAAGTCCGGCCAGGGTGCCGTCTTTTTCAGTGGCGAGGTCGCTGCCTGCGTTTGCTTTATTTGAAGAAATGTCGCAGCCCTGAATCCCGGAGAGAAGAGCCGCGGTTCCAATCAGTGAGCCGGTTAAAAAATCGCGTCGTTTCATTTTTGCCTCGTTAAATTCGATTAGTAAAAAATGGTTATCGTCCCTTCGCCCGAAGTAACGTTAAGCGTTACAAAAGAATTCCCGTATGTCCAGTTTCGAATTTCAGTTGCGTTCAACAAAATCTTCCTGGGTTTGGTTTTCGAAAATATCTGAAATTCATTTTCTTCAAAGGACGAATATCGGACTGTCGTTTTAAGCTCACGTGTTATCTCAACGGAAACAGGGGAGAGGGCGCTGAATAATTTGTTTTCGTCCCGCAAAATGGATGTGGCATGGTAACCGATGAAATGATTATCCGATTCGGCAGAGAACACGATGGCGTCCGTCGTGTAATTTTTCGGCGTTGTGAATTCTCCATTCGAAGAATTGATGTAAAACGTCTCATCGCCAAATTGAAGCTGCGTCGCGCCATTTATGCTCTTTTCTTTCAAATTGCTCAGAATATTTTCGTTCGAAGTGAGCACATTGATAACGGTGTTGCCCTCAGGCTTCAAAGCGGCATTCATTTGCAGGAATCCCCGCGCCTGCATGGTGATGGCATTTTCTTTGCCGAATTCGCTCAGACTGAGGGGCCGCTTCAAAACTTCGCGTTGAATTTCTTCATTTGAAATTGTTTTGATGAAAAGCGAGCGGCCATTTTTATTAATTTTAGCGAAGCCTTCGGCCAATTCGAAATCATTCTTTCGCGGCGCATGAAATCGAAGATTCATAATTTTTGCATCGCTTGCCCCAATGGCGTTGTCGATGATAACGATCGTTCGCGGCTTGACGTACAGAATATTCCGCGTCACTCGCTGAAATTTGCCTTTGTAAATTTTGGTCAGATCGCCGGCAACGAACGCGCTGTTCTTACAATCCAGAAAGTCGGTGATTCGTGCGACATCATTCCAGCCGGGAACGTCGCGTGTTATGTCGCCGGCGCGCTGGCTTTCGACATTCCCGTCAACGAGGATGCAATTGTGGCCGCCGGGTTGAATGAAGAATTTCTGGTACCAGGGATCTTCGTAATAATCGGTTTTGCCGGCTTCGGTGATGAAATCGATGCCATAGTCCGAGAGGAAAAATGAACCCTGGTCAAAATGCTGGTGATTGTAAAACGGCCCGCAGCGAAACACAAATGTGAAATCTTCCGGCCCGAATCCGCTTCGGAAAATGACGGTTCCCACATCACGAAAATGTTTCACCGGCGGCAGGTCATCCGGTGGTTCTGATTTGACACTTGCATCGAAGAAAAACAAATCGCGATCCAGTTCGCCCGGGGAAAGATTGTAGAGCCAGGCCAGGTGCGGGTCTTTGAATGTGCCGATGAGATGGGCAAAATTCCCCATGGGAAAAAACTGGTTATCCGTGACGCCGAAATATTTGTCATTGGTGTCCCCGAAATCCAGCAGCTTGTTGGTGGCCGCGTTTCGCTGGTAGAGAAGGTATTTGTACGAATCCGCGATTTTCGCCGGGAACTGAATCCCAAAATTCCGCTCCAGCGCCGGCATGATTTCGGATAGGGTTTGCATGGTAAAATTGTGATAGGAATAGCCTTCGCCGTAGCCCCCGTCGCGGTCGAATGTTTTGTCCACCAACTCGTTGACTTTGAGGATCATGCCGGTGAGATACGGCTCTAATTGCGAGTCCGAATATTCCCCGGCAATGGCGAGCGCGCACAAAATGCCACCGCCGGCCACGTGACTGATCCAGTTGGAGGTGTTGGACGAAACGCGGTTGTCGCGCACGTATTCATCGAACACCGGCTTCACGCCTTTCCGGAACAGGGCGTCCGCGATGGTCTCGCGGTCTTCGGGCGTGAGCAAATCGTAGGTGAAATCGTACCCCAGCGCAAAATCGATGAGCACCAGCCCCACAGGCCAGTAAGTGAATTGGCCCTGGTTCAAAATATGGGGATGCACGAAGCTGGGCCATGAAGCCATTTTTTGCAGCGCGCGCCGGGCGGCCTCGCCGGCTTGCGTATCTTTGGCGAGTCCATAAACCACCGCGTTATCCCGAATGAAACCTGCCGGCGTTTTAATGGCGGTGACGTAACCCTGGTACGTGGGCAGCCAGTGCGTTTCGTCGTAGGCATTTAGGTTGTAATTGAAATTATCCGGGTTGTTTTCTTCGCGCTTGGTCTTGGCTTCTTCCTGAATTTTTTCCCAGACGTTTTTGAGATGGCCGGATTTGGCTTTGTCCAAAATTTTCTTTTCTTCGCCCTTTGAAATGAATAGTCGGGGATGGTCTTCGGGCGCGGTTTTCGGCCTGACGAGGAAAACGAAGCTGGAATTGATCACTCTTTTTTGCGCATCCCGGGCGCGTAATTCAGCGCGCCACATCCCTGCTTTTTTTAAAGGAAGGTTTACTGACCAGCCATTATTCTTGTCCTTTTTCATAGAAATTGTTGAAGGATCATTCCCTGTCAGAGCGCGGCTTAAATGAAGGTCCGCGGATTGAGCCGCAAATGGAACATTAGCGCTCACCTGAAGCTTGTCGCCGACGCTGAAATGTTCGGCGGCAAAAAAATCGCTCCATTCGTCTAAGTGGTGGACAGCCGGGGATTGAATTTTCCAGCTTTTGGCGCGGAGCGCGTCGACTCGGATATCGTCCACCGCAAATCGCATCAGCGCTTCCGGATCAGCTTTGGGCGCGTACACCATGAATGCAAGGCCGCGGAGGTGCCGGGTATTTCCCGACGGTACTATTTCAGAAAATGAAAATTGAATTTCGCCTGTGGTCTGGGAATGATCGTGGGCATAGTTTTTCGTGAATGAGGCGCCGTCTTCGAAGCCAAATTTCACCAGCACGCTATCGACAAGCAATCGTTTTTTGATGTAATATTTGAACGAAAGGCTGCTGGTGGCATCCACGAACACATCGACTTTTTTCCGCACACCGAAAAGATATGCGATGGGGTAGAGCGGTGTTATTTCCCGGGTGAGCGCCTTGGAGCCTGAAAATTCCGCGACGGGCTTCACCCAGATGGTTGGATCGTAGGCCACGTCCTGAGCCGGGGGATAGGAAGCCCAGGGCCCGACTGAGCCGCTCTCAAAATCGAAACTCAGTCTGCATTTCTCAAGCACAGATGTCTGAGAATTGCCAGAGATAACGAAAAGCGTTAGTAAGAAGCATAAAATAAACCTGGTTTTCATGTGAAAAACCTCCATCTGTAAAAACTCGTAGTAACTGCTTCAGCAGTTATTTTTTTTCAAGTATGGGGGACAAATATCCAGAGCTTTCTTTCGGATCAAAATAAAAAAGCGTAGTGAACGAATATATTCGCTCACTATATAATGCCCGGAAAACATATTTAAAATTCAAGGTCAGGCATTTTAAATGAAAGCAAATCAGTAATTCGTTCCCCATCTTCTGTCATGCGATAGCTCATGGCATAAAACACATTGTCCCTGGAAAGAGTCAATGAATTAATGTGAAGCGGTTCGTCGCCTTCCTCAAAAACGATTTTACCGAGATCCGCATATTTGTGATCGACGATATCGTAAGCGATTAAATGGTTGTTTTTCATTCTCAGTTGGGCTTGTTCTTCTTCAGAAAGACCTTTTAATTGTTCGTCACCCGGATGCGCGTGGGAAATATGATAGAGAATTCGACCATCGTGGCTGAATACCATACCGAGACTGAATCCGTACCCCATAACGCCTGCCTTTTTGCTTGCCAGCGCGGAAATGCGGTCCACAATTTCTACTTTTCGCGTCACAGGATCGAGCGTGAACAGGTACTCGGATTCGTTGTGCACAGCGTAGATTTTTTTGTCCAATTCCGACCAGCGCGATTGCCGCCACTGGTAGCCCATAGTCTCCGGCGTGTTGGGATTCAAGCAGCCAAAATAATCTTTCACCAGGTTTTCGTTTTCAACGACAGCGACGTCGTCTTTTTCATAGTTGTACTCGAAAATCTTTCCTTCGGCATTGTTGAAAAAAACAGCGCCACTGTCCGGGCAGACCGCAATGGAACGGCTGATTTTCTGAAAACGATCGCCCGTGCCCTGTTCGCCGTCGTCGAAGAACGTGCCGAATCCCTTTTTCTCGTCCCTGGCGACATCATATCGGAAGAAATAGCCTGATGGCCATGTGATGCAGTAAATGCGCCCGCGCTGCGTATCCATGTTGAGCGCAATGATGCCCTGGCCAGGAGGCGCCTTGGCCAGTTCGGTGTATTCGCGAGTTCCGAGATCGAACGAGACGATGTGTCCGCCCTGGTACGGCAGGTATCCCGGCGGAACTTCACCAACCATTTCCAGCGCGCCTTTTCGTTTGTAGTGGCTCATGTGCGTGCCGAAATAGAGCTTGCCCTCGTATTCATAATAATTGACATGCACCTTGCCCTGGGGAATTGCCTTCATTCCTTTTTCTCCGCAGATTTCAGTCAGGTCTGCCAACTGATGGATTTTTTCGGAATCCGGATCGAACATGTACAATCGGCCGCCAAAATCGAGGGAATCGCAGCAAAGCACGTAATAGATATTTCCATCACTGGCCGTTGAAATGCCGTTGTAGTTACCTCGGGCGTGAGGGAAATTGGAATTGTAAAATTTAGCGGTGATCGTGTTGTTTGCAAGTGCATCGGGATTTGAGGTTTTTGTTGTTGGGTTTGCGCAGAACATAAAGAATAACAAAAGAGAAAGGATTGAAGTCGAGAAGAGCTTCAATTTAAAAAACATGGTATTCTCCATTTTAATTCGTAGTTCAATAATTTATTAACCACTAAGCACACGAGGGCACGAAGAAAAAATTATCCGGATAAACCGGAAATAACAAAAATCAAAAAGCAAATCACAAATAAATCACAAAAACAAAACCCAAAAAGACAAACAAGCGCCCGGGGATATGTTATGCATTTTCAATAATAAGTTTGCTAATTGAGTTTTTGAAGTTGGTATTTATTTAAAATTTGAATTTTTCTGCCAAAATGCACAGACCTTAAGTTAAAGATAATAAAATTGTTACAAATGAATTTTAATCGTTTCCGGCTTCCCTGATTTTAGCGACCGATGAATCGCTTCCAGAATGGCGGTGCTTTTCAAACCCTCTTCGGCGTTGACGATGGTGTCCGTGTCGTTTTTGCAGGCGTTGACGAACGACCGCACGCATGAGGGCATGGCGCCGACCCATTCGTCAAATACTTTGTAGTTGAGGAACGTTCGCGGACAATTGAACTTCTCGTCTAAAATCGCGTCGATGGCTTCGGCCTGCCGGTCGATGTGGGTAGTGCCTTTGGTGCCGATGACCTCCATGAACGAGTCCGGCATGTATGGGCTGGAATTGGGGTAAATCCACGCTGATTCGAACGTGGCGAACTGGCCGTCCTCGAACGTCACCAGGGATTGAATGCCGTCGTAGGTGTCGTAACCTTTGGATTTCAGCACGCGCTTGATGCCTTTGGAATAGACCTCGGTCGGTTTGGCGCCGAACCACCACAGCATCAAATCGATGTCGTGCGAATTCATGAACCAGGCCGGCGAGCTGTCTTTGGCCCACGAAGCAAGCATTTCAGTTGGCACGAAGATAGGATTGTTCTTGCGGGCAAATCCAATGATCGGCTCGCCCAACTGGCCGTTGTCGATCATCTCCCGAATTTTGTGATAGGGCGCCAGCCAGCGATGATTGAAATTCACCTGGAATTTTTTGCCGGTTTTGCGAATAACTTTCAGAATATCCTCGGCGTCTTCCTGCTTGGTAGTCATCGGTTTTTCGACGAACACGTGGCAGCCGGCCTGCAGGCTGTCGATGACCGGCTCGCGGTGATACTGATCCGGCGTGGCAATGTAAACGGCGTCCAGTTCCTCTTTTTCCAGCATGTCCTGAAATTTCAAATATTTCGTTGTGACGGATAATTCGGCTGCCGCGTCATTCAAATTTTTTTCCGAGACGTCCGATACCGCAACGACTTCCACATCCTCGATTCGCTGCAAAATTTTGCCGCCGGCTTTTCCCATAATTCCTGTGCCGATAATTCCAAATTTAAATGCCATGATTTCCTCCAGTCTATATTTTGGTACTAAGTGTTTTGTAGACGCGAATTTTGTTAAGTGCTCTTCGGAGAAGGATTTGAAAAAGTTGTTAGGTGTTAGATTTTAGCTGTTAGAACCTAAGCCGGATGAACCGGAAATTGCATAACTCAATAACTATCCCGCAAGGCGGGAACAAGTAAATTACAAAACCAAATTTCAAAAAATCAAACTCGGACAGGTTCGTTTGGTTGTTCATTTTCGAAAAATGTTTGAAAATTGATATTTTGTATTTGGAATTTATTTGATATTTGAATTTTGATTTTTGTGATTTTCTGACAAGAATGGTCAGAATTCTATTCTTGAGGTACTAACACCGATCACCCAACAACTTATCAGGGATAAAATATCCCCTTAATTCCCTTTTTGTTTTCGATGTCCGTGAAAAATTCCAGCCATTCATCAAGTCCGCCTTTGTGCGTGATGAGCGGCGCTGCATTGATTTTGCCGGATGCGATGAGTTCAATGGCCTTGTCCCACGAGGTGTACGATGTGGACAGGTTGAACGTGAAATCCACCGATTTGAACATGCCGGCGTCGTAGGGAAATTCAATCTTTTCTTTGCCGGTCAAACCGATGGCTGAGATGCGGCCCAGCTTGCGCACAAGCTTGAACGCCGAGGCAATTCCCGGCGCCGCGCCGCTGGCTTCCACAATTAAATCTGCGCCTTTGCCGTTGGTGTGTTCCATGACAATGGCTTCCGGATTTTCACGATTGACATTGATGACGCAATCGATGGCTTTCATTTTTCGGGCCAACGGCAGTCGCTGGTCTTCGTCTAAGTCTGTGCCGGTGATGGCGACTTTCGAAGCGCCGCCGGCTTTGGCAGCCATGGCCGCAAGCAATCCAATGGGGCCGGGACCGATGACCACAACAAAGTCCACCGGCCGGATGCCGCCTCGTTCCAGCACATCGTAAACAACATTGGCGGTTGGTTCCACCAGCGCTGCTTCTTCGAATGACAGTGAGTCCGGGATCCGATGCAGCAGGGCCGGCTCCGGGTAGCGCATGAATCGGGCGAAGCATCCGTCGATGCCCCAGCCTGGACTGCGTTTTTCCGGGCAGATTTGCCGGTTGCCGGTTCGGCACAGCCAGCAGGTTCCGCAGGCTTTGGTGTGCGGCTCTCCGACAACGCGGTCGCCAACGTCCCAGCCCGTGACATTTTTCCCTTTTTCAGCAATAACGCCGGAAAATTCGTGGCCCAGAATGACCGGGGGCCAGTAAGGGAATTCATCGTGATAAATGTGAATGTCCGTGCCGCAAATACCGGCCGCTTTCACTTCGATCAAAACTTCGTCATCGCCAATTTGAGGAATAATTACGTCCCGCACTTCAATCAAGCCTTTGCCTTTGGCGGTTTTCACCAGGGCTTTCATTGTATTTTTCATTCTAATCCACTCCATTTGTTTAAAAATAAAATAAGGGTCGCAGCCGCTTTTTTAATATCTTCAATTTTAATATGTTCCTCTTTTGAATGCGCCGTGGAAATCGAGCCGCCGCCAAACACGATGGTCGGAATTTTCAATTGTTCGGAATAGCGCCAGGCGTCGCACGACGCGTTCATGAATTCCGGCTGCGCGGCTATTCCCGCCGAGCCGGCCGATTCCAGCATGGTTTGCACCAACGGGTGATTTTCTTCGGTGAAAGAAGAATCGTTGTTGAGCATGTCATATTTGACTTCAGCGTAATTGGAATTTACCGCGGCCGTCAGTTCATTTTGCACGTCTTCCCGTTTGAATGGCGGTACGAATCCGAACACACCTTTCAGCACCGCCTGATTGGGAGCGGCAGCCGGCCAGTTTCCTGAGTGCAGCATGCCGAAGGTCAGCGGCATGGGATTGGGGTGTTCCGCGATTTTCGGGACTTCGTTTCGGGAGACTTTCAACAATTTTTCCCGCACGCCTTCGATGGCGTCCATGGCTTTGATGGCTTCTTTCAACGCGCTCACCGTGGTGCCTGGACTACCGCTGTGACCTGCTTTACCCCTGGTTTCCACGGTGAACCACACAGCGCCGCGGACGAGATGCACCACCTGCAATTCGGTTGGTTCCAGCACAATGGCAGCGTCGGCGTGCAGTCCATTTTTAACAACCAGAAGCGAACCATTGCCGCCGCATTCTTCTTCCAGCACAAAATCGATGGTGACGTCGCCTTTGGGACGAATTGCGAGATCGGCAAGACATTTGAGCACGAGCCAGAGCGTTGCGATCTGTCCTTTGCAATCGTTGGCCCCGCGGCCGAAGACTTTGCCTTTCTCGATAAATGGCTCGAACGCATTATCCTGGCCCGGCGAAGCCGGCACCACATCGAGATGCGTGTTGAACGCGACCGATTTCCCGTTTTCCGAGCCATCGAGTTTTACGCGCAAATTGGCAGCGCCATCGTATTTGAAATTATCCAGAGCGAATGAATAATCCGGATCGTTGATGATGGATTCCGGCATGGTCACCAGTTCCGCTGAATCAGCGAAGCGCTCGATCCTGGTTTGCAAAAACCGGCTGATGTCTTTTTCCTGCCCCCGAACCGATTGAATTCGGATGAGGTCTTTCAGTAAATCCACTGCTTCGTTTATGTTGTTTTCGATGATGTCAGTTACATTTTGTTTTTCCATCGATAATTTTTGTCCTCCGGTGAATAGAATATTTATTTTTTTTTATTCAGTGATGTCCTAACGGCGATGAAAATTTCATGGTGGAACTCAGTTTCGTTCAAAGCCTGCAATATGATTGTCAAAAAAAAGGAGATTCAGCTCATTCTGAGGCCACCCGGCTTGATGCTATTCACTCAGTTTGCATTCCGACAGACCTCATTTTTGATGAAGAATGTAAAAGCGGCTCCTGTATAGGTTTAAAATGATGGCCCTTTCGCTAAAATTTGCCCTAATAAAAACGCGCCTGAAAAGGTACGATGATCGAATTTTTCTTCTCGAATTTTGGCCAATGCTGGAAAGGTCGGATTTTTAGCAGGCCACAGTTCCCCATAAGTTTTTTCGCCCATTTTTTTGTAACTGCACGAAGCGAACATACCTGTGTCTTTATCACCTGCGGTGCCTATCCAGCCAACGCCGAGTCCATAGTACGTTTTTATAAAATAATCGGAATTGAATTTCGAATAGAGTTCAAAGGCAAAGACATTTTTGAATTCGCCGGAAAATGTATTCAGTTTTTTTTCTGCTCTGGCAATCCAGTAGCTGGAGTCAGTTTCGCCAATGGTGTGTACAAAAGCGTCACCGGGATGCGGTTGAGCTTTTGCCAGTCTCTGCTCTCTGAACGGATTGAGCAGACGAATCAGCCAGTCGTCTTCAATGGTGTCCAGCTCTGTGGCGATGAAGAAACCGTCATTCAGGAAATAGAAAAATGTGTCCGGTTGAAATGTGCCGTCCTGCCATTCCCCGATGAACACCGGACGGCCATCGGCTCGCTGGGTTCTTCCGACGATGCCGAAGGTAATTGTGGAGCTGTCCGCCAAAAAAACCAACTGCGTAAAATCACCAATGCTTAACGGTGTATAGGTGATAAAATCTGTTTCCATTACGGATGGATCCAGGTCGCAGAACAGCAGCGGCAGGAATAGCAGCAGACAAAAGAAAAAACGAAAAAACTTCATGGTTTGTCTCCAGGTTATACCGTTTTTATAATTTTATTTCAACCTCAACCACATGCGACGTATCCACTCCTACAATATCTACCACTTTTATCATTATTTTATATGTGCCTGACTTTGCGAACGTGTATGGCGAAGTAACAAGTTCAATCTTTGGATTTTTCTTGGTGCGGAACGACTGCCAGATATTCTCGAAAATATAATTGCCTGTCCAGACTTCTTTTTTGTCGCCGTTTTCCTCAATCTGTATCATTTCTTTTTTGCTCTCATAGTCGAAATCAACCGACCAGTAATCGATCCAGTCAATCCAGTTTTTAGTGAGTAATTCACGTTGTAAAATTCCATTCTTATTTTTAGTGAGTTTTGTGATTTGTCCGTTTTCAATGACGACTTTGGAACCGCCTTTTTTCAGCGACTGCTCCAGTTCTTCCAGATCGTCCTGCGTGTAATAGGTGGTGAAATTGGTTAACTCAATTTGAATGGTTTTGCCTTTGATATGCGGTTTGACCTGAACATAAGCAACATCGTAAAATTTAACCTGTCCTTTTTCCACTGCCCGTTTGTCAAAGGCTTCCCGCGGGATGTAGCGCAGACGAATATCCACGCCCTGCTGGCGCAATTCATCTTTGATGAAAGGAACCAGTCCCATTTCAAACTCAAAACCTAAAATATCCACCTGGGTAATCAGGTTCTGGCGGCATTCTTCAAACACGTCTTCCACCAATGTTTTGGTGACAGGCACGCTCAACGGTCCAACATGCACGAAACGCCCTGCCTTTTTGCCGTGCAGATATTTATAACCTTCAATGCGCTGTGTTGAATTACCCTCCAGAATCAGGCTGATATATTTTTCGTATTTGGCGTGTTGGGGCGAAAAATCTTTCGACCCTACCGAATGGGCATCAAACATCCCCATAAAAAACTGCCGCTCGTATTTGCCCAGATTGAGCACCTCAAAGGCGCGGTATGGTTTACCATTTTTTTTCAGTTCACGCTGCACCTGGATCATGCGCTTGCGGGTGGTATGAATGGCGAACCTGCCCAAATCACTAACGATCCATTTCCTGCCTAACTTTTCTGCAACGGCTGCGGTGGTGCCGCTGCCGCCGAACAAATCCGCTACTAAATCGCCCTCGTTGCTGCTGGCTTTGATAACGCGCTCTAACAGGGCTTCGGGTTTTTGGGTGGGATAACCAATAAATTCTAAAGATGCTTTTTTTGATACTGACGATTGACCAATCGACCAAACATCATCAGCATATTTGCTATCAAATTCTTCATAAATTATTTTTCCATTTTCATCTCTTGCTGCAACAATTTTTCCTTGTTCTTTATCCCAAATTCTTTTGTCTCGTTTAACTATTTTATCAAGTGGAATAGAAACTCTCTCAAATTTAGTTTTTTGGCTTTTTTTATAAGACAAAATAATATTATGATTATTGGCAAATCGGTTTACATTACCTTGAAAATTATCTGGATAATACCAAATAATATGATTCATAAAATGATCGAAACCAAAAATTTCATCCAAAATTATTCTTATAAAAAAATCTGTGCGTTCATCGAGATGCACATAAATACTTCCATCCTCTGCCAGCAGTTGATGCATTAGTTTCAATCGTTCATACATCATGGACAGGTAGGATGAAATGCCCCGTCCCCAGGTGTCGCGGTAGGCGATCTCTTCAATAATTGACTGCTGTTTGGTCACGTCCTCGCCGTTCACGGCAATGTTGTAGGAAAAGTCGGCGCCCACGGCAAAGGGCGGATCAATGTAAATCAGTTTCAGTCCGCCCTGTTTTTCAATCTCGTCCCGCAGCGGCCCGTTCACCAGCGACGAGAGAATCAGCCTGTTATCGCCCCAGATCAGTTTGTTGGTCCAGCCTTTCAGTTGCCTGCCCTGAAAGTCGGTGGCGAACAGGTCATCGGAAACGCCTGTTTGTTCTTTTTCCTTTCGCGGTTCATCGATGTGCTCGATGGAATGGAACGGCAACACGGCATTGGTTACGGTTTCATTTCGTCCGTTCCAGAACAGGAACACGTCCTCGTCATCAGCAACGAGTTTGTAAATATATTCTTTGGGCAGGGATTTGCCTTGTTTGATCAATTCAATAATTTCGTTTTTTTCGGATTCGGATATATTCAGTTGCACCATTTCATTTCCTCATCTTTTCAATATCACCTGTAATTTCATTGAAATCAGGATCGCCGAGCCATGTATGTCTGTCCTTTGTGTAGTCGCCCTGACCTTTATCCGTATCTTGCAGAAACCGAATCATGCCGACGACGCCTAAATTTTGTGTCAGCGCATTTAAACCAGCCAAACGAATTTCTTTTGGCGTCATATCTTTCACTTCTACCTGCATTATATTACCTCCTTAATCCATGCCGATGGATTCTTTGTAATTCGATAATTCCACGTGTTCTTTTTAAATACTTGGTGCCTTGTAGTTGAACACGTTTTTTAATTTCTTTTGGAGGCATCAAGGATCGTAATACCAACCAGTTTTTCACCCCGATAGCGATGCAGAATCCCGTCTTTGGACATTTCAGAATCGGTTGCTTTCTGGGGACGGTCAAAGCTGATATAAAGCACATCAGCTTCCTTGTCGTAATCGATCCACATTTTAGTAACAGGAAATTTTAAAAGATGGGGAGTCGCTTTGAAAACTTCTGCCAATATGTCCTCTTTTATCATTTCTTTTTCCATAAAATTTCCTCTCTTTTTAGTTTTAATTTGCTGGTAAAATAGGCGGTAATAATAAATCCATCGTCATCGAATTCTTTATAAACGACCGCTAAAAATTTGTTTATTTTAATTTCCTGCAAAGCAATTAGCGCCTCGCCATAACCTTTGATTACATAATCAGCATCCTCCACGGTTTGGAGAACCGCATCATAATATCCCGCTATATCTTCATGGTTTTCTACAATATGGCGCCAGCGCTCATCTGTAAGTCGTATTGGGATATTATTAAGAGAATAGGCGATATCCATTTTTTTATCCTGATCTTAAAACTTATGCTTTCGTCAAATTATTTCATTTTAACATACACAATTTGATAATGTCATTG
>CAZSBG010000110.1:0-21163 GCA_964605145.1 uncultured Cytophagia bacterium
ATTTGTTTGTTGTTTGGTTTTTGATTTTTGCAATTTCCGGTTTATCCGGCTTAGGTAACTTCTCTACAGTTTTTTTTATTGATTCGCTGAAAGCTGATAGCTGACCGCTGAGAGCTTTAATAAAATTGGAATTCGAAATGAATAACATCCAGTTTCTTCAGTCCAAAATTTTGGAGTTGCACGCCCGTATCCGTGAAACCGTTGTTGCGGAAACCGAACGAACTTCGTTGCAATATTTATCGTCCATTGCCAAAGATACGGCAGGCGATACCATTTACAACGTGGACCGCGTGAGCGAAGATGTGCTCATCGATTTTTTTCGAACCGAGGTCGCGCCGACAGTTCCGATAATATTGATCGCTGAAGGATTGGACGAGGGCCGTCTCGTGCTGCCGGCAGGAACGAAAGAAAATGACGCTGTCTGGCGAATCATCATGGATCCCATCGACGGAACGCGCGGATTGATGTACCAAAAAAGAAGCGCATGGATTCTGACCGGCGTGGCGCCCAATCGCGGAGAATCGACAGGTTTGCAGGATATCGTGTTAGCAGTTCAAACCGAAATTCCCACAATGAAGCAACATTTATCCGATTGCCTCTACGCGGTCCGAGGCCAGGGCGCGCGAGCTGAAAGATTCAACAGGCTCACAGGGGAGACGCGGGAAATTTCGCTGCAACCATCCCGGTCGCCGACCATTGCCCACGGATTCGCTTCGGTGTCCAGATTCTTTCCGGGGGTGCGCGACACGCTGGCTGTTATCGATGAAGAAATCGTGCTTGGCGCGTTGGGGCCGGTTCGTCCCGGCAAAGCCCTTTGTTTCGAAGACCAGTATATCAGCACCGGCGGCCAGCTTTACGAATTGATGGCCGGCCACGACAGGTTCATCGCCGACATTCGGCCGCTGATGGAAAAAATTTTGAAGAGAGAGTCACTGTCGTTAGGAATCTGCTGCAATCCCTACGACATTTGCACGGAACTCATCGCCCGGGAATTAGGTGTTATTATCACGGACGAGCGCGGCAGACGCCTCAATCCGCCGCTGGTGGTCGACTTTCCGGTGACGTGGGCCGGCTACGCCAATCAGGCCATTCGCGCTCAAATCGAACCGCTGCTGCATGAGGCGCTTAAAAAACGGGAGCTTATCTAAACAAAGGGAACAAAAGAGGAAAGAGATGAAAAAAACAACTGCCATCATTCTTGGAGGCGGCCGCGGGACAAGGCTTTTTCCACTCACGCATGAACGCGCCAAACCAGCCGTTGGATTTTTGGGCAAATACAGGTTGATCGATATACCCATTTCCAATTGCATCAATTCAGGCATCAAACGAATTTTCGTCCTGACCCAGTTCCTCTCAGCGAGCCTGCACCGCCACATCATGCAAACTTACCATTTCGATACGTTTACAGACGGTTTCCTGGATATTCTCGCTGCCGAGCAAACCCTCCAGCGAAACGACTGGTTTCAGGGAACCGCCGACGCGGTCAGAGCCACGTTGCAGCATACGACCTATTACGACAGCAACAATATTCTCATCCTCTCCGGTGATCATCTCTATCGCATGGATTACCGCAAGCTGATTGAATTTCATCGAAAGAAAAAAGCTGATATTACCATCTGCGTCTATTCCATGCCTCAAACCGATGTGCCGCGCTTTGGATTGCTCAAGACGAACGATCAGGGTTTTATCACGGATTATGTCGAAAAACCTCAGGAGTCCCGAATCATCGATCATTTCAAAATACCGGAAAATTTCATCGAAAAAAGTGACCTAAATCTGGACTCAAGTCAGCGGCTTGTTTCTATGGGAATTTATGTATTTAAATCAGCTAAATTGAGAGAGTGCCTGGAACATACGGATTATACCGATTTTGGGAAAGACGTGCTTCCGGAGATTATTAGTAAATACAAAGTCGCAGCCTATCCATTTTCCGGATACTGGAAGGACATTGGGACGATTTCGGCTTTTTTTGAAGCCAATCTTGAATTGACTCAGGCCAACTCCCCCTTTTCACTATATGTTCCCGGATGGCCGATTTATACCCGCACCCGATCCCTGCCGCCAAGCAAAGTCGTTCGTTCGGAAATCCGCGACAGCCTGCTGGTCGAAGGATCGGATATTTCCGGGGCTCGAATTGTCAATTCAGTGATTGGCGTACGGAGCAATGTCCGCGAAGGATCGCGAGTGTCCGAAGTTGTCATGTTGGGCGCCGATTATTTTGACAGCGACAATATTCACACGAGGAAAGAACCCAGGGGAAATAAATATCCGCCAATGGGAATTGGCAGGCATTGTTCCATCGAACGGGCGATTATCGATAAAAATGTGCGAATTGGAGATGGCGTGACTATTCAGTCGAAAAGGAATTCGGAAAATTACACATCTAAAAAATATTGTATTCGAGATGGAATCACAATCATTCCCAAAGGGACCATACTTGAACCGGGAACTGTAATCTGAGCCAGGGGAAAAAACTCTGAGATAATTGCAGGAGCAGAAATAAAAAAAGGCTGCATCAAAAGTTAATTTCAAAAAATGATGCAGCCACGAATGTGTTTGAATCTAAACTTCCGGTTCTATGACCCGGCTAACTTATCATCTATTTTTGTAACCATTCAGGTGATTGATAATATAAGAAAAAGATTTGAATAACCTTAGCACCTTGTCATATCTCGACTCCGCTCGATATGACTTACGATATGTCACCTTGAGTTGAAAATCCGCCTCCGGAGGACGGAATCGAAAGGTGACAATACACGGTGGGTAGCTGAATAGATATCTATTTTTCTTTATGAACCCACCATTTCGTATTCATTTTCAGCCTTAAGTTTTTCAACGAAATTTTGGTAAGCATCTCTTTTCTTAACAGATTTCAATTTTGATTCAATTTGGGTTCGGACATCTTCCAAAGGTTTGGTTTCTTTTTTTCGATCGATCACTTTGACGATATGATATCCATATTGCGTCTCAACAATATCGCTGATCGAACCAATCGGCAGATTGAATGCCGCATCTTCAAATGGTTTCACCATTCTGCCCTTTGAAAAATCTTCGTAAATTCCGCCCTTGTCTTTAGATCCGGGATCTTCACTGTATGTCTCGGCTAACTTGGCAAAATCTTCCCCTTTTTTCGCGCGTGCGAGAATATCTTCCATCTTCTGTCGAATTTCATTTTTCTCATCTTCACTTTTGCCCTGGGTCAGCATTAAAATGTGCCGCACGGTCGCAGTTTTATCCTGGTTATATTCGTTCTGAATATCTTCATCCGTCACCAAGACTTCATCAGCCAATGTATTGTCCAGGTATTTGTTTACCGTCAAATATTTGAACACATCATCTTGAACATCTTTCATGGTGAGGCCATTCTCAGACAACTGCTCTGCGAATTTTTCTTCGCCGCCGGCCCGCTCATAGCGCATATTCATCACACTGTCGACATCGCTCTGTTCAGCTTCGAAATTTGCGTCTTTCGCAGCATTGAAGAGCATCTGGGTTGTGGCATAGGTTTCTGCCTGTTGCTGTAAAATTTGAGATAATTGATCAGCAGGGCGATCTTTTAAACCGTCAATTCGATTGCCAAAATTCCGTTTCAATGTCAGGAACAATTGTCCTGAAGTTACATCGAATTTCTTGGTTTTTATGATGACATTGTTTTCATCAGGTTCGTAGACAGGCAGTTTTGCAGAAATCTCTTTTGCAAATTCATAAATCGGCGTTTCCTGTTCCAGCTTCCCAACATCCGTTTTTTTACCACATCCAATTACCACAAAAATCAAAAGTACAAAAAATATAAACGCTTTTCTCATTACACTCTCCTTCGTTTGATAAAAAATTAATTTAGCGGACAAATAGCTTTCAATATAAGTAAAAAATATTAAAATTCCTAATGATTTTCTGGTTTTTTATAAATCTGCGTCTGAAAGGGTGCATCCAATCCTACAAAATTCACTTTTTCGAAAAATACGCCCCGGGGATATACACCATGCATGCTCATTCACCGGGTCGGAACTTTACATTAAAATAATAGTTAGTAAAATCTAAATTATTCACAATTTATTTTTACTCAAAATATCATTGCGATGAACCAAATGACACACACAAAAACGAACGTCCCGCTCATTGAGCTTCGAAATATCAGCAAAAGTTATACTGAAGGATTGGAACATCGTGTTGTACTTGAGCATGTGAATTTTTCCATTTATTCCGGTGAACTCACCATTTTGTTAGGCAAAAGCGGTTCCGGCAAATCGACTTTATTGAACCTTATCAGCGGGATCGATGTCCCGTCCAAAGGTGAAGTCATTATTAACAACAAAAACATGACACTTTTCAGTGAACACGAGCGAACTGTTTTCCGCAGAAGTCACATTGGATTCATTTTTCAATTTTTCAATTTGATCCCTACATTAACCGTCGAAGAAAATCTGAAGCTCCCGCTGGAACTGAATGGCGGAGTAACGAACGATTTCGACAATATCGTTTTCGGCATGCTCGAAAAAGTCGGACTTGCAGACAGGGGAAAAAGTTTCCCTGACAGGCTCTCAGGGGGTGAACAACAGCGCGTTGCCATTGCGAGGGCGCTTGTTCACGATCCGGCCATTCTTCTGGCAGACGAACCGACCGGCAATCTCGATGTTGAAACCGGCCAGCAGGTCATTGAACTGCTGGACAGGCTTGTTCGGGAACATAATAAAACCATGATCATGGCAACGCATAGCAAAGAGGTCATCGGATTGGCCGACAGAATCCTGTCCATTCGTGATGGGCAGCTTCTTGAAATCTCAGGTCAGAATGTTTAATTCGCCGGCATCACATTTATTTTTCAACAGATATTTTGTTTAGATGAAACTTAAAATACTCACACGTTCCAGCTTGCGTTATCTCACCCGCCATCCCTGGCAAACAGGACTTTCCATTTTGGGGATTGCTTTGGGTGTCGCTGTCGTGGTCGCCATCGATCTTGCCAATCAGGGCGCCGAAAATGCGTTCAAAAATTCCATGCAAAGCATCACCGGCAAAGCCACGCACCAGATTATCGGCGGGCCATCCGGCGTCGAACAATCGCTTTATTCATCATTAAAAGCAGAACCGGGACTTCAACACATTGCGCCGGTCATTGAACGGCCGGTTATTCTGGAACATCAATCCTCGGCCACATTCACACTTCTGGGAATCGATCCGTTAGCGGAAAGACCTTTCCGCAATTTTTTAAATGACCTGGAATTACAAAAAAACAGACAGCTTTTTTCAACGTTGCTTTCGCAGCCCGGCACGCTGTTGATGTCCAGTCATGCAGCCAGAGAATTTGGGATAAATATTGCTGACACCGCTGTGATTAAATTTGGCGGGATTCAAAAACAAGCTTTCATCGCAGGATTGATTACACCGCTGGACGATCGCAGCAAGACCATCTTGGAGAACTTGCTCATTTGCGACATTGCCACAGCCCAGGAATTGCTGGACATGGGAGACCGCATTTCCCGCATCGACATTATTTTGCCTGATGCCAACGCAGAAACCCACCTGGCGAAAATCAAATCATTTCTTCCGCCTGGCGCTCAGCTTCTCAATTCGGAAACCCGCACTGAAACAGCCGAACAAATGGTCAGGGCATTCCATCTCAATTTAACGGCCATGAGTCTGCTGGGACTTATTGTCGGCATGTTTTTAATTTACAACACGATGACGTTTTCAGTGGTACAGCGCCGATCCTACATTGGCCTGCAGCGTTCCATCGGGGTAACCCGGCGCGAAATTTTTACACTCATTTTAAATGAAGCCCTGCTGCTTGGGCTCATTGGCACAGCCGCCGGTATTTTGATCGGTATTTTTCTGGGCAGGGGGTTAATTCACCTTGTGACCCAATCCATAAACGATCTCTATTTTGTACTCACGGTTCGAAGTTATGAAATTTCCAAATGGAGCCTTTTCAAAGGATTCACGCTGGGATTGGGCGCAACCCTGCTTGCCGCTTTGAAACCCGCGCGGGAAGCGACCTCTGCTCCGCCTCGCGTGGTGCTCAGCCGGTCCGTTGTGGAAACATCGCTGAAAGACAGAATCGGCGCTGTATCTCTGGCCGGCCTGGGATTCAGCTTTCTCGGCGCTGTTATTTTATCGATTCCCAATAAAAATATCCTGATGAGTTACACCGGGCTCATTCCGCTGGTCATTGGCATTTCCATGCTAACACCGCTATGGATTATACTTTTTCAAAAAATGCTCAATCCGCTGATGGGAAAAATATTCGGAATCCTCGGCCGTATGGCCACCCGGGGATTGGTCGAACAAATCAGTCGCACATCTGTGGCAATTGCCGCCCTCAGCATTGCAGTGGCGACAACCATTGGCGTTGGCACCATGATCAATTCATTTCGCGGCACGGTCGTCAACTGGCTGGAAAACCTGCTTTCTGCCGATATTTATATCTCCGCGCCCGGCTTCATTTCCCGTCAAAGCGACAGCACGATCGATCCCTCACTGGCGGAACGCATTGGTACAATGCCGGAGGTGAAACATCTGAACTATTATCGCGAGGTGCAAATTACAACGCGCCGGGGGCCGGTCATTATTCTCACTGCCAAAATTGGCGCGCACCGCTACAAAAATTTCACATTTAAATTCGGCGATCCAGACCTTGCCTGGCCGGCATATCAAAACGACGAGGCGATCATCGTTTCTGAACCGTTTGCGTACCGCCACGATATTGAAGTGGGTGACCTGCTATCGCTCCCCACAGATCGCGGCGAGCACCAATTCAAGGTCATGGGCGTGTATTATGATTACGGCACTGACCAGGGCCTTGTCTCCATGGCACACAAAACATATCGCAAGTATTTCGATGATCGCGGTCTCACCGGTATTCTCGTTTACGCACATGAAAATACAGATATCGATGAATTAAAAAAACAAATCCGCGCGCTCAACAATCCGGACGAGGAAATTAATATTCAGTCGAATAGTGCGCTGTTGAACACATCGGTTCAAATATTTGACCGCACGTTTTTGATCACCTATGTGCTGCAAACTCTGGCCATCGTGGTGGCATTCGTCGGAGTGCTCAGCGCGCTCATGGCTCTTCAACTGGAACGCAGCCGGGAGTTTGGGATACTGCGCGCCAACGGCCTCACCCCGGGCCAACTGTGGAAACTGGTCTTTCTGCAAACAGGTCTGATGGGATTCATTTCCGGGCTGATTTCGCTGCCCATCGGCAATATTTTGGCGCTCGTACTCATTCGGGTGATCAACGAACGTTCTTTTGGGTGGAGTATTCAATTCGAACTGATGCCTGATCTCATGCTCAGGGCGCTTGTTCTGGCATTACTGGCGGCTATTTTTGCAGGGCTTTATCCGGCATACAAAATGTCCAGAACATCACCAGCTCTGGCATTGCGGGAGGAATAGGCGGGCACTAAATTTTTCATTCGTTTGAAACAAAAATCTATTACATTTTAATTTGAAATGCAGTCCCGGTTATGAAACGATACATCATTTTAGCGGCGTTCATTTTGGTTGCAATCTCGCTAATCCTGTATTTTTTAAACGGAAAGAATGGCCGCAACGACATAAAAACAAAGATATCTGTCACAGACGTCCTGAGCGAAACTGACGATACAGGTTTTGCCAGAGCCGACACCGTCCGAAATTTTTCATTCCCGGCGGATCACGGACCGCATCCGGATTTTCAATCCGAGTGGTGGTATTTTACCGGCAATGTCACAAATGAACGCGACGAGCGATTCGGCTTTCAATTCACCATTTTCAGAAATGCGCTCACACCGGAACCGGCGGAACGAATCTCGTCATGGGCGACAAGTCAAATATATATGGCGCATTTCGCCCTGACCGATGTGAAAGCCGATCAGTTTTACTTCTTTGAGCGCTTCAGTCGAGGCGCGCTCAATTTGGCAGGGGCAAAAACGCAGCCGTTTCGCGTGTGGTTGGGGAATTGGTCCGCCGTCGCTGCCGGGACAGATATTATCGATTCGACCACGACCATCACTATTCAGTGTGAAGAAAAAGATGTTGCGCTTTCGCTGGTCATGCGAAATGCGAAGCCGGTGGTATTGCAGGGAGAAAGCGGACTCAGCCAAAAAGGTGAAGGCACGGGCAACGCATCGTATTACTATTCGCTCACACGCCTGGCCGCCCGGGGTGAAATCAAAATTGAAGATACCCGGCACACCGTAAAAGGCAGCGCCTGGCTGGATCGCGAATGGAGCACATCCGCGCTGGGGCCAAATCAGTCGGGGTGGGAATGGTTTTCCATTCAATTGAATAATGGCTGGGATATCATGTTTTACCAGATTCGGCAGCGCGATGGCAGCGTCGATCCCTTCAGTCACGGCACCCTTGTCGACCCGGCCGGGAATTACCGGACTTTACTCCCAAAACAGGTTGATCTCGACGTGCTGGATCAGTGGAAAAGTCCTCGGGGCGCGCGCTATCCCTCCGGTTGGCGGTTTCGTATTCCGGCTGAAAACATCGATTTGACGATATCACCGCACATCAAAAACCAGGAACTCGATGTGACGATCCGATATTGGGAGGGCGCTGTCAAAATCGATGGCCTGTTTTCGGATTCGCCGGTGGAGGGTTCGGGCTATGTTGAATTGACCGGGTATTGATATTCGAAAATTCTATGATTGTGAATTTTGCTCATAATTGTTTTCACTAATTTTTAGTGTAGTAAAAAAGTTATACTCGAATTTAGATATCCGATGCAATTCTTATTAAATCGGCATTCAATTTGAAAAAAAAGTGGGAGATTTCTCCTCAATGAAACCCATACCATTCAAATCCATTTTTGTTCATGGCGATCTTTTAAACAGGGCTTTGAAAAATTTCGATCGGTTGGAAGAGCCAAAATACCGGATTCCTGAAGTGTTCCGCGAACCGGAATATGATTGGCCCGGCGATACCGAGGGCCGGACTGCGCTGGCGCTCACGCTTCTCTCACAGGCCACGCATCGAAACGCCCGTTATCTGGATAAAATCATTTCTCTTTTTCCTGAAAGAATGAATCCAATGGGCTATTTTGGGAACGTCCAGGCAGAAGGCATAATGGATGAACAGCAATTCACCGGCCATCACTGGGTGGTGCGCGCGCTGATCGAATACTATCTCTGGAAACGGGATGCCCGAGCATACGAAACGCTCCAGAATCTGGTGAAAAACTTTTACCTTCCGGCAAACCGGTTCATCCGGCAGTATCCGCTGGATCCATCGGTGCGCAAAGTTGAAGGGCATGGCGCGGGCACCCTCCTCCCGGATGTGATCGATAGCTGGCGGCTTTCCACGGATGTGGGGTGCGCGTTCCTCGCCCTGGACGGTATCGCCCACGCCTACGATCTCCTTCTCACCACCGATCTGCGCCAGTTGACCGAAACCATGATCCAGCGGTTTTTGCAACTTGATTTGCTCAAAATGAAGGCCCAAACTCATGCTACACTGTCTGCCCTGCGCGGTATGCTGCGTTATTTTGAGCAGACAAAAGACCCCCTTATTTTAGATGAAATTGAACGCATCTACTCTCTCTATCGAACTGAAGCTATGACAGAAAACTATGAGAATTACGGCTGGTTTGGCCGCCCGGAGTGGACAGAACCATGCGCTACAATCGATTCATTCATTGTCGCATTTTCACTGTGGCGGCACATCGGGGAACCGAATTTTCTGGAAGACGCCCACATGATTTATTTCAACGCCATCTCTCACGGGCAGCGCGGTAACGGCGGTTTTGGCTGCGATACCTGCGCCGGGTCAATCGATCCGTTTATCACATTTTCCAACTATGAAGCGCACTGGTGCTGCACCATGCGCGGCAGCGAATTTTTCGCCCGGGCCATCGAATCGATTTATTTTACGGACGATGATACCATCTACCTCCCGTTTTATTTCGATAATGAGGCGAGTTTCGAACTAAACAGCGGGTCAATTATATTGAAACAGACAACGAAGTATCCCTACGAAGGAAATGTGAAACTGGAAATTTTGGAATCGTCGCTTCAATCGCCGGTTCAGTTAAAATTGTTTTTGCCTTCGTGGATTTCGAATATAACGTTGTTTCTCAACGGAGAAAATATCACATTTTCAACCTCCAGAGGATTTGCAGAAATTGCCGGGATTTTCAAACCGGGAGACAGGCTTGAATTAACCGGCGACATTGTTTTTCAGGCTCAGGATATTATCAACAAAAATAATATTCGAAATTACCATTCATTCCAACACGGGCCGCTGATTTTGGGATGGGAAACCGACGAGGAAATCCAGATCGAGCGCGAGAGCAAACTCACCCAAACCGCTGCTGGAAGCTACCGGGTCGATGGAACCGACATTGCGCTCTCGCCCATTTCTGATGTGCGGCACATCCCGGAGGAAGCAATCGCTTCGTACAAAAAACAGATTCTTTTTCGTGATTAAGCCAGTTTTATTTTGAACCACGGATGAGCACGGATTGAACACGGATAGAAAGACAAAAAATTCAAATTTATCTTTTAATTAAAATCTGTGATAATTTTCGTCATTCAAAGATGAGAATGATAGTGTTTTCTCCAATAAACGATCTATTCAGGGATTATCAACCTGCACTTCTTTTTCATTCTTTTAGTTAATCTTTTTCATCCGAGTTTAATCCGTAAAAATCCGTGGCTAATATTTATAAGACAAATAACAAGGAGTGATTCAATGCCAGGTATTTACAAACTACATCCTGTTTCTTTTCGATATGTTCAATCAGGCGATGGTTTTTTTGGAAAAAGACAGACCATCAACACATCGAAAACCATTCCCCACGTTTACGAAATGAATGAAAAAACCGGCCGATTCGACGCATGGAAGCTTGATTGGTCTCCGGACGGAAATAAGCCCAAACCTCATATTTTCTGGGACTCCGATGCTGCAAAATGGATCGAAGCTGCCGCGTACTCACTGGCCACCCATCCGGACAAGCATCTCGAAAAATTAATCGACGACACCATCGATTTGATTGCCGCGGCCCAGCAGCCGGACGGGTATCTCAACATATATTTTACCTCGGTTGAACCGGACAAACGATGGACAAATTTGAGAGATTGCCACGAGCTGTACTGCGCCGGGCATTTGCTCGAAGCAGCCATTGCGTACTACGAAACCACGGGTAAGGACACGCTCCTGAACACCATAATTCGTTACGTGGATTACATCGACACGGTCTTTGGCCCTGAAGAAAGCAAAAAACGCGGCTACCCCGGCCATGAAGAGATTGAATTGGCGTTGGTCAAATTGTATCGAATTACTGGCGATAAAAAATATCTGAAACTGGCCAAATTCTTCATTGATGAACGAGGAACCCAACCGCACTATTATGATCTCGAAGCTGAAGCTCGCGGCGAAGATCCTGACGAATGGAAATATGGCCCCTACCAGATGGTTCAGGCCCATGCGCCGGTCCGGCAGCAAACCGAAGTGGTTGGTCATGCAGTTCGCGCCATGTACCTGCTCAGCGGGGCGATGGATGTGGCCCAGGAAACAGGCGATGAAGAGCTGGTTTCTGTTTGCCAAACAATTTGGAATAATCTGGTACAAAAAAGAATCTACATCACCGGCGGCATTGGTTCGTCGCGGCACAACGAAGGTTTTACTTTGGATTATGACCTGCCCAACGAATCCGCATACTCCGAGACCTGCGCCGCCATCGGGCTGGTTTTCTGGGCGCATCGAATGCTGCAAATAAACGGGGACAGCCGATATGCTGACGTCGTGGAAAAATGCCTGTACAATAATGTGTTGGCCGGGATTTCACTGGACGGGAAGAAATTCTTTTACGACAATCCCCTCGGAAGCAGAGGAGATCGGCATCGGAAGGTCTGGTTCGACTGCGCCTGCTGTCCACCAAATGTCGCGCGACTGCTCGCTTCGGTGGGTGATTATGGCTACTCTGTATCCGAAAATACGATTTTTGTTCACCAATATTTCGATGGCACAGCTTCACTGCGGATCGACAAAAAAATGATAGATATAGAATTGAAAACGAATTATCCGTGGGAAGAAGATGTGATCATCACTCTCAAACCGAATCAATCCCAGAATTTTACCCTCGCAGTACGCCTGCCCGGCTGGTGCAGGAATCCGCACATCTCGATTAACGAACAGGAATACCATCTCGGCGATCATGTAAAAAATGGCTTTGCATTCATCGAACGAACCTGGCAGGATTCAGATCAGGTAAAACTGACGCTGCCCATGCCGATCGAACAAATCGAGGCGCGGCCGGAAGTCAGCATGAATGGCGGACGTGTGGCGCTGCAGCGCGGCCCGGTGATTTACTGCATCGAGCAGGCAGATAACGGACCTGTGCTGAATGACATCGTGCTCTCAGCGCAGCCGGAATTCGAAACTCAGTATGAACCGGATTTACTTGATGGCGTTGTAACTATCCGTGGGAAAGCTTTGCGCCGGGAAGGACATGACTGGGAAACTGATTTGTATCGCCCCAAACAGGGAGTATTTGAACCATGCGAAATTAAAGCAGTGCCGTATTTTGCGTGGGATAACCGCGCACCGGGCGAGATGCTCGTGTGGATTCGATCGCAGGTGTGTTGATTAGTTTGAAAAATAAACTCGAGTAATACACTTATTGCCCATGACGGATTTCTGAAAAATTCAAAATACAATTTCCAAATTTCAAATAAAAAACAATTTCCAAAAATCAATGTTCAATTATTTTTTCGCTCCTACGGTCTCCGTGGGAGCATAAATTTAAACGTTCCGCGCTGTTGCATGCAAATCATCAGTCAGTTTCCATAAAAAAATTCCCACGCAGAGCATGGGAATCAGATAAATGAAATTGGGCTTTGAAATTTTTATTTTTGGATTTTATTTGTAATTTATTATTTGGCTTTTGGAATTTCCTTGCTTCCACAATCTCTATGAAAGCAAAGATTAACTTAACAAGCTTAATTCGGATTAATCCACCGCTGCCAGTTGGGATCGTTTAATTCGCCGCGGGCCGTTGAATTCACCAACTCCAAATCTCCAATACCGCGTTTATCCACAAACACAAAATCCACGCCGCCTTGAATGGAAAAATATTTCCAGACCATATAAGCCTTGTTTTCAGAGCTGTAGGGAATGCGTTCGATTTCATCCGGCACGCCGTAAAGCAGCAGAATTCTTCCGCGGTCGGTTTTATACCCGTCACGGAATCCGGAGAAATTCTCATTGGCCGTGCGAACCAGAGCCAGATAATTATCGCGGAATTCGTTTTGCGGCGTTCCAATAGTCCTATCTCTCGACGCCCAGAATTCGACAAGAAATTTCTGTTTTCCGGCCGCGTCCAAAGTTTTGTAGATTTTCTTCTCCTCGCTGGTTGCAATGTATGTGGCTGCATCAAATTCTTCATCAAGCTTGTCGGTGGACATGTTGTTGTAAATGCGATTCATCGACGCTCTTAAACGCTCGGCCACTCGCTGCTGATTCACACTGTCCGGGGTTGCAAGATCGCCTTCACGATAGATGAAAAATTTCTTGCGTCTGGATACTTCTTTTCCGGAAAACAGGTCCTTCACCGCTAATTCAAAAAAGTAGGTGCCGGATCGAAAGGAAATAATATTCATGCCGCTTACTTCCACGGCTGAATTGCCCGGTTTCACCCTGACTTTTTCAGGGAATTCACGAACAACCTGTTCATCTCCATCCAAAATTTTATAACGGACTGAATACTGCGTCGAGTCAGGTTCCTGTTCTGATATTAAATTGTATAATTCGTTATAAAACATCAGCATGGGCATTCCGGTTCCGTAAAATTGATCCGTATTCGGAATCACCAAATAATTGTTTTTGTAAAAACGAGTTTTTTCTTTCGCCGGCGCAATGCGACTGGCCAGTTCAATATCGCTCATATCCAGCGAATCCTCTGCAAAGGATTCAATCATTATCTCTTTTGTTTTTTCCCGAGTATATTTTGAGCGCGTATCCGTAAGTTTCAATTTCAGCAGATAATCACCGGGCTTCAATCCAAAATAACCAATACCATACAGTTTCTGTCCCGGTCGAATGTGCTGCAGACTATCCACCCTGTGAAAATTTGGCCAGTTATCCGTAGCTAACAGCGAATCGTTCTGCCAAATTTCCGCTGTAAAATCGAACGATGCTTCCCAAACGTCTTCTATTTGCTCAAATTGCAGATAATTCCGAAAGACCGAATAATAAAGTTCCAATAGCACATAGCCCTGCTGGCTTCTGAAACGCGCGAAATCGAAACTAAAATCGAACTTTTCTTCGGTAACAGTCTCAGCTTGCTGAATTTGTGTTATGCCTGGTCCGGGTAGCAGCAACCATGTCAGAACAAATATAGTGAAATAGAATAACTTCCTTTTATTAATCATTTCTTCCCTCCGATAAAACATCAGCACTATTCCAGTTTTACGGACACTGTTTTAGAAATCCCGTTTTCCTCCATTGTCACTCCATATAAACAGTCCGATGATTTCATGGTGAGTTTATTATGCGTAATCATAATAAACTGAGTTGAGTCGGAAAAATCTCTCAACGAATTTACAAATCGCTTGATATTGTTGTCATCCAGTGGAGCATCCACCTCATCCAGAATACACACAGGGCTGGGTTTCACAAGATAGATGCCAAATAATAATGAAATGGCGGTCAGCGCCTTTTCGCCACCGGATAACAGCGTCAGCGATTCCATTTTCTTCCCTTTTGGATTCGCCTTTATCTCAATTGCTGCTTCCAGCGGATCATCGCCTTCCACAATGACCAAATCTGCGTCGCCGCTCGGGAAAAAATTCTTGAAAACTTTGAGAAAATTCAACCGAATATCATTGAACACAGAATCAAATCGATCCTGGGCTGTTTCATTTAATTGCTGAATGGTATCCTTCAAATTTTGTTCAGCAGTTATCAGATCTTCCTGCTGTTTTTCCAAGAAGTCCAGACGTTCCTTTTCTTGTTCATACTCTTTCAACGCCAACAAGTTCACCGGTCCCAAATTTTTTATTTTTTGCCGGATTTTTTCTATCTCTTCCTCATCCACCTGAACATCGTATTCATTATCCACCGGTTCCCGTTTCAATTCCCAATCATACTCTTCGAGCAATCGTCGATATAAATTGTCGGCTTTGATCCGCAGTTCAGAAATTCTGAGCTCCACTTCGTGAACGGATTCCGAGTTGGCTTCCTTATCGCCCCGTAATTGATTGATGGTTTTTGTTTTCTCGTTTATATTGTCACGCAATGAATTTGCCTGTTCACTCAATTCAGCAGTTTTTTTCTCGACAAGCTCTTTTTCAGAATAATCTGTGGATAACAATTCTCCCAACTCATCGATTCTCGATTCCAGTTTTTCTCGCTGCGCTTCATTATCAACCAGGGTCTGCTCCCGGCTTGTTATCGCAGCCTCATCTTCTTTGAGGAAAGCAAGTGTCTGTTCATGTTCACGGGCCAGATTTCGTTCATTGCTGGTCAATTCAACAACTCTGAGATTTAGCTTATTGACTTTATCAGCCAATTCGCGCCGTTGTCTGTCGTATTCATCGACTTGCAACTGCTGAATTTTTATCTGTTCGCTTTTCTCATTCTGAATTTTCGTATGACGCTGCAGTTCAGCATCCAGCGATTCATATTGCTCCAGCATCTTCTGCTGCTGATCCTTAATACCCTGTTTTTCTTCTTCGATCTGTGTGATCCGCTCTTCGGCCTGATAAATACGATATTCGATTTGAGACAATTCCATTTGTGATTTTGACACCTGATCCTGAAGATTTTTTATACTCTCTACATTTTCATTTTTCTTCCGAATATTTTCAGCGCGGTGTCCTTCATGATCCCGAAGTTTTTTCTCCGCCACCCTCAATTCGTTCTGCAGTATTTCGACCTGATGACTGAGTCTCTGCAATTGATCCTGCCGACCGATGAGCCCATCAGAATCGACCTCTTTTTTTCCACCCCGAATTGCTCCCCATGTGAAAATACTCTCTCCGTCCAGCGTAACGAGCTGAATTTTTTCGCTGCTCAATTGGCGTGCCATGATTCGCGCGGTTTCTATATTCTGAACGATCAGGCTTGAACCCAATAGCGCTTTTACCGCAGGCAGCATTTGGCCGTTTGCCCCAACCAGATCGTCAGCCCAGCCAATCACACCGTCTTTGCCGGCTACATCCGGCGCTTTCTTTTCAACAGTTAATTGTTCGATGGGTAAAAAGGTTACGATTCCCTGTTTCGTTTCGTTCAGTTTTTTTATTCCCAGTAAAGCAGTATCATTGTCCATCACCACAAGGCTGGTTGCCATATCGCCAAGCGCCGCTTCGATGGCTTTTCGATACTGATCTTCAACTGTGATCATATCGGCAATGGTCCCCTGAAAGCCTTTATCTGTGCCATAATTCACCATCAAGTACTTCACGCCTTCAGGATAATCTGCATAACTCTCCATCAAGTCCTTTAAAAATGCAATTCGCTGGTGAAGCGATTCTATCTGACTAACTTTTTTGAGAATTTCATTTTTCAGCTTTTCAATTTGTTCACTTTGCAGGTCCGATTCAATCTCCAGGGCTGACTGGGCTTCGAATAATTCTTCGAGCTCAGTTTGTTGGGCTTTTAGCATCTGTTGCAGTCGTGCTTTTTCAGCGCTATCGCGTTTAATTTTATCCAGCAGATTTTGCTTTTCTTCAGACAGGCGCATATCCCGCTCTTTCAAACTGTCCAATTGTGCATTGAACCGTTCCAGGGTTCGGCGTTTTTCTGAAATGGATTGAATTTCGTCGTACACTTTCTGCTCAACCGCGCGCCCCTCTGCTTTTTTCTCAGCAATCACTTGTTCTAATGAATCCAGTTCCTGTTTTTCCGTTTGAAAAATATTCTGAGCTTCTTCAATATCATCGGAAATTTTGAGTTTCCTGTCTTCAATGTGTTTTAATTGCTCATTGTGCGATACGATTCGCTTTTTCAGGTTTTCGATTTCTGCGTGAAGTCTTGTCTTATTTTCAGCCAGAGATTTCAGCCGCTCGCGACTGAGCAGCACTTCTTCTTCGCGTTTATGAATTTTTTCGTTATATTCATTCAACTGGTGCTGATATTCCCGGAGTTCTCCCTCCTGCTTGAGCAAATCGGTTTGAAGGGCCTCAACTTCAGCTTCCCGGAAGGATATTTGAGAGGTGAAACTTTCCCTGTTTCGACGCAGTTCCTCGAAGCGTTCATTCAATGGTCCGAGTTCTTCATAGATAGTACTGAACTGATGGGTTGCCACACGAATTTCCGAATCCTTCAGGTCTTTGGAAAGCACCTGGTAACGTTGAGCGCGCCGTACCTGGCGATGCAAAGAATTCACTTTGCTTCGCACCTCGCCGATAATATCTTCCAATCGAATGAGGTCTTGTTCCGTGGCATCCAGTTTTTTCAGCGTTAATTTTCGTCGCTGTTTGTACTTGGTAATTCCAACGGCTTCTTCGAAGATCCGGCGGCGATCTTCCGGCTTGCCATTTAAAATCGTTTCAACCATGCTCAGTTCAATCACAGAATAGGCATCCGGTGTGAGGCCGGTGTCCATCAATAAATCGTTGATATCCTTCAACCGGCAGGGCGAGTTATTGAGTAAATATTGGCTCTCACCAGAACGAAACAGACGTCGCGTAATGACAACTTCCGTGTATTCCACAGGGAGAACGCCATTATTATTTTGAATGACCAGCGACACTTCTGCCATACCCAATGGTTTGTGATCTTTGGAGCCATTGAAAATCACATTTTCCATCCGGTCACTTCGAAGCGTCCCGGCTTTTTGCTCTCCCAGCACCCAGCGAATCGCATCGACAATATTGCTTTTTCCACAGCCATTCGGCCCCACCACACTGGTTATGCCGGGCATTAGTTCCAGGACTGTTTTATTTGCAAACGATTTAAAACCAAAAATTTTCAGTTTCTCTAAATACAAGGTACCACCATTTTACATTAAAGTTGAATAATTACGATCGAACTAATTTGCAGGTACATTCTTTCGAGGGCATCATGAAAATTTGAAAATATTCTTTGGAATGATACTATATTTTCGTTTTAACACGTTACCTATTTTGCATTTGCTTCATCAATTTTACGTTACGCAAAAGATTATTAATTTTAAGATAAATAATGATAAAAGTCAAGGCTTTTTTCCTGACCTGTTTAACAAAATCTTCTGAACTTTCCGCTTGACTTTTCCCTAGTTTTTTTTTACTTTACAATTTAATAATAAAGCAATTTTGACATAAAAACTCACTAAAAATCTGGACCCCCCCTCAGTGGACAAATTGAGTCAACATCGGATTTTTACGATACCGAATCTTCTGTCTATTATTCGTATTATTCTTCTTGCTCCCATCGCCATCCTTGTCTGGCATGATGATCTGAAATCGGCGCTGATTTTGACTGCGATTGCTATCGCCACCGATTTTTTCGATGGAAAAATCGCACGGCACTATCAGCAAATTTCAGAATTAGGCAAATTATTAGACCCCCTGGCCGATAAACTCAGTTGCGCCACACTGCTCATCGTGCTACTGTTGAAAGATAAAATTCCATTGTGGGTTGTTGTCCTCATTATTGGACGGGACATCATTATTGCAACCGCCGGTATTTTTGTTGTTAAAAAGTACAAAATTGTGACTTCATCAAATTTTATAGGCAAATTGGCCGCCACATCAATCGCTTTCATGATTGTGTCTTACATTTTCGATTTTTTAATAATGCAAAAAATCTTCCTGCCTTTAACCGTATTTCTAATTTTCCTGTCCGGTTATAGCTACTTAAAACGATTCATTGAAATACAGATATCCAACAAACCTTAGATCAATCATATTGATCTGCATTTGTTTCTACAAACACGTATCCGGCGCTTCTTACGCTTTTGATGAATAGCGGTTTTGAGGGATCTTCTTCAAAATATTTCCGCAGTCTTGCAATGAAATTATCTACAGTCCTAGTTTCAATTTCAGAACTCATTCCCCACACATTTTCAAGGAGTTCCTGCCGGGAAACAATTTTTCCCTTGTGATTTATCAGGTATTTGAGAACCATTGCCTCGCGCTGAGTCAGGCGAATGAATTTGTTATCAGCATTACATGTGAGGTCCTCAAAATTGATTTCGTTCTTTCCAAATCGATATACCGGCTGCTCGGAAACAACTGTGCGATACCACTTTTTCCGACGCAGCATACGTTTGACCCGCAGCAGCAATTCCCGCAAATGGAACGGTTTGGTCATGTAGTCATCCACACCAATTTCCAAGCCTTTTATCCTGTCTTCATCGGACGTTCGGGCAGTTAAAATCAGGATGGGTATTTGCTGTGATTTCTCGCGCATTTTCTGTGCAATCTCAAAGCCATCAAAAAAGGGAAGCATCACATCCAATAAAATCAAATCATATTCATTCGCATTGAAAAACGCCAACGCCTCTCGCCCATCCCGAGCGAGGTGAACATCGTATCCCTCTTCGGAGAGGTTAAATTCCAGCCCCACTGCAAGCGATTCCTCGTCTTCCACGACAAGAATTTTGCTTCCGACCAGAAAATTATCTTTCGATGGGCTACCGTTCGAGCTCACTGCGCCTTTTCCTTTTAATTGTTTGTTTCAATAGTCTGTTAGTCAAACGCTTTTTCGATTTTTTATAAATGGGCAACTCGATGCGGATGGTCGTTCCTTTATTTCTCCCTTCGCTTTCCACACCGATTTTTCCGGCGTGGTATTTAATTATTTCTCTCACAATATACAATCCAAGACCGGTCCCTTTAACATTCGGTATTTCATGTCCGTATACACGATAAAATTTTCGAAACACACGTTTTCGTTCTTTTTGTGGGATGCCAATACCATTGTCTGCAATTTCTAAAATAAAATGCTGCTCGCTGCACTGCATACGGACTCGAAACCGAAATCCGTTATACGAATATTTTATGGAATTATCAATTAAATTATTAATAATAATCTTGAAAGAATTTTTATCCAGCACGCATCGGCAATTCACCTTATTTTCTATGCGAACATTCTCTTGTACTTCTTCTGAATATTTCGATACCACTTCATCCACGATTCGTGGTATTACCGAGCGCATATTATACACTTTGAAATTAAACGCCAGCCGCCTTGAATCGATAAATATCGTGCCGACTATTTTATCGATCATTCCCTGCAAACGATTTGCATCATTCATCATAAGATGATAGAATTCTGCCTGTTTTTCGCCTGACACCTTCCGCGAAACAAGCGTTTCAAGAGTTAATTGAATCGACGCCAGCGGCGACTTCAATTCATGGGTGATATTTGCAAGAAAATGGTCGTGCATCCGAATTAAGTTGAGCTGACGGTTCAAATAAATAAAAATGAAATTAAATCCTATCTGTAGCAAGACCAGCAATATGATCCCAAAAATAAGAACCAGTACATGGTAACTCCCCGGTCTGAGCTGCGGCGCCAATTGGTTGCCAACTTTTGTCATAATGATGTGGTTTGAAATATAAAAATGAATCCAGAGTCCCACCAATGTAAGCCAGACTAACTGCACAGCAATAAATATCACGATTGGCTGCAACAGATTTTTTAACTTTTTCAGAATCAGCATGATCTCTTGAGTTGAATATTTACCCGATTATTTACAGCACTTATTTGCCTGAAACTGTATCTGAGAAAAAGCTGCGGAACGCCTGTTGCCCGACCTGACAACAAGCTACTGTCTCAACCGTAACTGAAATTGTGAAATAAATCAATGAAAATTCTGCCATATTTCAATTTTCTTAAAAAGAGTCCAGAGTAAATGTAAATATTTTTTTCTACTTATACAAGTAAAAACAGCGCATATCTTCTTATTTTGATTCATTCCACATGACTGACCAGAAAATTACCACTTGTTTCTCAATCTGAGATATTCAATGATACGCAAAAACCAATGTAACTTAATTATTTTACTAAATGATAGTGTCACATTATGTGACACGATGTTACCGCTCAGTACAATATTGTGTTTCAAAATGGTATTTTCTCAACGAAAATCAGCTCGCTGTAACCCTTATTAAAATCAACGCCGAATTAAAACTCCCTTGAAAAAATGATATTTGGCATATTTTTTGTATTAAATTATATAATTGTTACATATAATTTGCATTCCGCACCCATCATACTCAAAAAGCACAATTATGTCAATCAA
>CAZSBG010000111.1:0-20789 GCA_964605145.1 uncultured Cytophagia bacterium
ATATATTTGAAGTAATTAGGGTTATTTTTTTACTATTTAAAATGATTTTTTTAAACTGACTATAATGCAAAAATATTTCATAGCTGCAACCTAAAATGTTTCATAAAATTAAGATTTAGACTTTTATAAAACTGGATAAATCAACAGAATCATTTATTGTGCTGAAAATTATAACGAAAAAGTGTCTATAAAAAGAGTCCGTGAATTACGAATACAGATTCAAAAGGAAGCGCGTGGAAATTTCCAGCCCAAGAAAAAAACTAAGAAAAAATCAAGGGCCAAACGTGCTGCAAAAAGCTAACCGGACGTTACTGATTTGTATTATCACATTTTTCTTCCAGAACCCAGATTTTTCACCTCATCAATAACGGGAATAATCTTTTTCATGTTCGCCTCATGCTGAAATCGAAATGCAGTTTAATTTCAATTATTTATTCCATTTAAATCCTCATCAAGAAATAGTACAAGATCAATATTACATTTGTTTGTCATTTTACTAAAAAATTGCAGCAGTAGACAATACTATCGCTGCAAATTGACCTTGTGAATAAATATGTGGATAACATGTGAATAAAAACAATCAAAAGTATGTAAGACAATTGAAAAATGATTGTAATACAAATGTAACAGCTTAATTAGTTATAATTTAAATTATTAAGAAACAGTAGAAATATTTTTCCTGCTTAACAATTAAAATTTTATTATTTATGTCATTGTCCACATGTTGACAATCTAATATTAATCAAGCGATTTTTTTATATTTTACAGCAGGATGATAAATATTTCAACCATATCTGTATGGCTTTATTAATAGATTTGTCAGTTTCAACCATAAGATAATGAAAAAATAATAAACTACAGATATATTAAACTTAAGATTATGATGTAACATGTCGATAATCGTAGTTGAATCAATATCCAATTTTGTGAATTGATGTTAGAATAGATTTATTTCTTATTGCGAGGAGCACAATGAGAAAAATAATACCTATCCCTCTTTTAATTCTGTTGCTATCCACCCCATCGGGTGCTCAATGGCAGGACAGAGCGATTACCGTGAAACTTGGAAATTTTAATCCAAAAAATATTGGCAACAGTTACCTGATTTGTGCCAATCTAACCTACCAACTTTCTGTTTCCGACGAACTTGGCATCGGCATAAATTACTATGGAAAACATGAACGAGATATTCTGACTCTGAAGGATAAATACCTTGTCGGGCCAATTTTGGAAACTGAAATCCAGACTGTCTCAAAAAAAAATGTGCACCTGATTCCGATATACGGGATTTATATCTTTCGCATACCACTATCTCCAAGAAATACGTTGTTTTTTTCCGGTACGGTTGGTTATGATTTTCTCTTAAGCAATTATAAAGATTATTACCAGGAAATCGAATCAGTCAAAAATCAATACAGGGGTTTTTCATGGTCACTCGGCACAGGCTTCATGTATCGCCTCAATCATCAAATTGTTTGCGTGCTCGAAGCTGCCTATACCTTCTCTAAAGTCAGCCGAAGCAAACCCACCGAAAGCGCTCCCATTGAAGGCATTGTGGATATTTCAGGATTTTCCTTCCGCTTCGGTTTGCGTAGAAGTTTGTTTTAAAATTGATCATTGCGTTCTAAAAAATATTTTAGGGGCAGAAATTAAGTAGAAAAGTATTTTATTTTTTGCTTGCATTTTTACAATATATATATTATATTTACTGTGAATAAATTAACAACGTTATTTTAATCACATTGAGATTGCCTATATGAATACAATTCCAGAAAAAGCATTGGAACGATTAATTCTCTATCGAAGAATTTTGATCAACCAAAAGAGTGAGAATATTAAAAATTCATTCTCACATCAGTTGGCCAACCTGGCCGGTGTTTCATCGGCGCAATTGCGACGAGATTTAATGTCAATTGGCTACTCCGGCTCACCAGTGCGGGGCTACGATATCAATGAATTGATGAAAAGCATCAGCGAGTTCGTTGATGCGCCGGAAAAACAGGGCGTCGCGCTGGTGGGCGTCGGCCATTTGGGCCGTGCCATTCTTGAATATTTCCATGGCCGACGCCCGAAACTCGAAATAGTCATGGCCTTTGACAACAATCCGCAAAAAGTAAATCGAGTAGTTCACGGTTGCCGATGTTACCACATTAATCAGATGGACCAACTCATTTCGGAAAATAACATCAAAGTGGCAATTATTTCTGTGCCGGTGGAGGAGGCCCAGGAAGTCGCAGAAAAGCTTGTTCACGCAGGCATTACAGGCATACTGAACTATTCACCGGTGAAGCTTCAGCTTTCCCCTGAAATTTATATAGAAAATCGTGATATGATTATGGCAGTAGAAAAAGTGGCATATTTTTCAAGGAAATTGACAAAAGAGGGATACAACAAAAATGAATTCAGTTGAGACTATCTTGCAGAAACATCCCAATGCCAGAAGAGATTCTTTAATTCCAATTTTACAGGAAGTGCAGGAAGCCAATGGATATCTTTCCAGAGAGGCTGTCGCATCTATCGGGCGTCATCTGGGCCTGCCTGCGAGCAAAATTTATGGCGTTGCAACGTTTTACAATCAATTTCGTTTTGAACCAATAGGCAAATATCACATTCAAGTGTGTCGGGGAACAGCCTGCCATGTGAAAGGCTCAGCCAAAGTGCTGGAGACCATCACACGGGAACTTAATATTGAAGCCGGAAGCACGACACGCGATGGATTGTTCAGCGTTGAAGTTGTGGCCTGTATTGGCGCATGTGGCCTTGCCCCGGTTATTGCCATCAATGGTGAATTTTATGCGAGCGTCACCCCGGATAAAGTGAAAAGTATTCTCAAATCGTATCGCAGAAAGGCAGATGAAAATGGCACAGATAGCTGATATAAAATGTTGTGATAAATGCTGGCACGACGTAAATAATCCCTGTCCGCAATTGATTGAATGTTTGAAGAGCGGTCCTCTATGTCATGATGATGAAAAATGTTTCCAGTATCGCCGATATGCAATGAAAACCAGCCAGCGCACTATCGTTGAAAAGCCGATTATTTATATCGGAACCGGAACATGCGGATTAGGAGCCGGCGCTGGCAAAACCATGTTAAAAATAAAAAAATACCTGACACAGCATGCAATCGAATCCGATGTAATCGAAGTTGGCTGCATCGGTCTATGCGTGGACGAGCCTATTGTAGACGTGCAACTCAAAGGAAGAACCAGAATTTCATTCAAATCTGTTACCGAAGACACGGTTGAGTCGCTGCTCGATGCTTTTTTTCAGGGGGAATTATTAACGGAGCATGTCATTGGCCAGCATCGCAATGAAAATCTGAAACCATGGGAAGGCGTTCCCTGTCTCGACGAACACCGGTTTTTCGCGCCACAAACGCGCTGGGTGCTCAAAAACTGTGGTGTGGTCAATCCTGTGGAATTGCATGAATACATTGCCAGGGGCGGATATTCAGCTTTATCCCGGGCGATTATGCAATTCACTCCAGCAGAAGTATGCGATATGATAGAACAAAGTGGATTACGCGGAAGAGGCGGTGGCGGTTTTCTCACCGGTAAAAAATGGAAATTCGCCCTGAACACAGCATCGGACCAGAAATATTTTATCTGCAATGCTGATGAGGGCGATCCCGGCGCTTTTATGGACAGAGCTGTCATTGAAGGCGACCCATTCCATCTTCTGGAAGGATTGGCTATTTCAGCATACGCCATTGGCGCTTCCAAGGCTTATATCTACATCCGCGCGGAATATCCGCTGGCAATCAAACGACTGAAAGAAGCGATTCAACAGGCCAGGGAAATCGGGCTGTTGGGCTTCAACATTCTCGACAGCGGCTTTAATCTGGACATCATCATTAAAATGGGCGCCGGTGCATTTGTGTGCGGAGAAGAAACTGCGCTCATCCACAGCATCGAGGGCAAACGCGGCATGCCGCGACCTCGGCCTCCGTTTCCGGCTGTCAACGGATTGTTTGGCAAGCCCACTGTCATCAACAATGTGGAAACCCTGTCAAACATTCCGGGCATCGTTGAGAATGGTGCTGAATGGTTCAACTCTGTTGGCACTGAAACGAGCAAGGGAACAAAAGTGTTTGCCCTTTCAGGTAAAATTACCAATACAGGACTGGTTGAAGTTGCCATGGGGACGAAATTGAAAGAAATTATTTTTGATATTGGCGGCGGTATTCCGGATGGAAAAAAATTCAAGGCTGTCCAAATCGGGGGGCCATCCGGCGGGTGCATACCGGAGGATCACCTCGATATTGACATAGACTACGAATCATTGCAAACAGTCGGCGCCATGATGGGTTCCGGCGGCCTGGTCGTCATGGATGAAACTACCTGCATGGTGGACGTGGCGAAATTTTTCATGGATTTCATCCAGCGCGAAAGCTGCGGCAAATGTATTCCCTGCCGCGAAGGAACGCGTCGCATGCTCGAAATTCTCGAACGCATCACGCATGGTCGCGGCAGTGAACAGGGTGTTGAGGCGCTCGAACGCTTCAAAGGCGTGATGTATCTCAATCGTCTGGCCGAGGTCATTCAGGACACCAGTTTGTGTGGTCTCGGCAAATCAGCTCCAAATCCGGTGCTGAGTACGCTTCGTTGGTTTCGCGATGAATACGAAGCCCATATTTATGAAAGGAAATGCCCTGCCGGGGTGTGCAGCGAACTTTTGAATTATAGTATCATCGTGGATAAATGCACCGGCTGTGGACTCTGCGCAAAAAAATGTCCGGCCGATGCAATCATTGGAAATAAGAAGACCCCTCATTTTATTATTCAGGATAAATGTATCGGATGCGGCACATGCGTTGACGTGTGCCGCTTCGATGCAGTGACGGTGAATTGAAAATCCGCTAAAATCTGAAAAGGACACTACCATGCAAATAGAAGTGAATAACAGAAAAATTGAAGCCCAGCCGGGCGAAATGATTCTCGATGCGCTGGAACGGGAGGGAATCAAAGTCCCGACCCTGTGCCACCTGAAAGGCCTTTTCCCCAGCGGAGCCTGCCGCATGTGCGTGGTTGAGGTTGAAGGCGTACACGGCCTGATTCCAAGCTGTGCCTACCCGGTTCATGAAGGTATGAAAATAAAAACGCATTCTCCCCGGGCGCTTCGGGCCAGAAAAACAATTATTGAACTATTGCTCTCCAATCACCCGGACGATTGCCTGTATTGCATTCGCAACAAAGAATGTGATCTTCAAGACCTGGCCGAAGAATTGGGCGTTCGTCAGCGCAGGTATACCGGTATGAAGAATGATTACAATGTGGATCTGTCCAGTCCTTCTCTGGTTCGAGACCCGGCCAAATGCATTCTCTGCGGAAAATGCGTTCGGGTCTGCGAGGAAATTCAGGGCGTGAGCGCCATTGATTTCATCAACAGGGGCAGTCGTGCAATGGTGGGCCCGGCGTTCAACGAAGGCATGAATATTTCAAGCTGCATTAATTGCGGCCAGTGCATTATGGTCTGTCCCACCGGGGCGCTTCGGGAAAAGAGCGACATAAAAGAGGTGATCGATGCATTGAACGATCCTGACAAATTTGTGGTGGTTCAGCATGCACCGAGCATATCAGTGACTATCGGGGAAGAGTTTGGTCTGAAACCCGGCCTCGACGCCATTGGCATTATGACAGCAGCCCTGCGACGACTCGGTTTCAATAGAGTTTTTGACACATCGTTCAGCGCGGATTTAACCATCATGGAAGAAGCTGCCGAATTGGCGGAACGCATTAAATCCAATGGCGTATTACCAATGATGACGAGCTGCTCCCCCGGTTGGACCAAATTTGTCGAGCATTTTTACCCGGAATTCATCGACAATCTTTCATCCTGTAAAAGTCCGCAGCAAATGATGGGCGCTATAATAAAAAGTTACTTTGCAGAAAAAGAAGGCATTGATCCTGAAAAAATTTACAGCGTTTCTCTCATGCCCTGCACAGCGAAAAAATTCGAGGCAGAACGTCCCGAGCTATCGAACAACAATATTCCTGACATTGACGCGGTTTTGACCACGAGAGAATTGGCCAGGATCATCAAAATGCGCGGGCTGGATTTGAACGCCATGTCCCCGGAATCCAACGACACACCCTTTGGTGAGCGAAGTTCAGCTGGGAAGCTATTCGGAGTTTCCGGTGGTGTTCTGGAGGCAGCGGTCCGAACGGCGCACTATCTTCTCATCGGTAATGAATTGGACGAAAAGAAAGTAAAATCGCTTCGCGGCCTGAATGGCATTAAAGAAACGCAAATATCAATCGGGGATTTGAAATTAAATGTAGCCGCTGTGAGTGGTCTTGGAAATGCCAGAAACATGCTTGATGCCATTCGAAAAGGCGAAAAGACTATCCATTTCATGGAAGTAATGACCTGTCCAGGTGGATGCATTGCCGGCGGGGGGCAGCCGCTGTCTGCCAACATGGATGCGGTAAAGGCCCGAATGAAGAAACTGTACGAAATCGATCGCGATGCCAGAGTCACTTCGTCGCACAACAATAAATTTATCAAAAAATTGTATAATGATTTTCTTGGCGAACCGCTCAAAGAGAGGAGCCATCGGTTGCTTCATACAACATATCATAAAAGAGATGTTCTGAAATAGGGAGATTTTGTGAGCCCCAAGTATAAAAAACCCATGGTTTCAACCATAAAGGACAAGTGCAGGGTATGTTACACATGCGTTCGGGAATGTCCTGCCAAAGCCATTCGAATTGTGAACGGACAGGCAGAGGTCATTGCAGAGCGTTGCATCGGGTGCGGGAATTGCGTGAAAGTGTGCAGTCAAAATGCAAAGCAGGTCATCAGTTCCATCGACGAAGTGACTGAACTGCTGGCAAAGTCGAACAAAGTCTCGGCAATCATTGCGCCGAGTTTTGCGGCGGAGTTCCCGGAAATGGAATATACCCAATTTGTCGGCATGGTTCGCTCATTTGGCTTTGAATACGTGAACGAGGTGGCTTTCGGCGCTGATCTGGTCGCCAGGAGAACCAGGGAATTGCTCGCAGAGTCCGGAGAAAAACGGTACATTGCCACAGCCTGCCCGGCAATATTCGGCTTTGTGAAACGATATCACCCGGATTTGATCGACTCACTTGCGCCCATCGTCTCCCCCATGATCGCCGCAGCGAGAGCGCTTCGCGAACTTCACGGGGAGGATCTGAAAATCGTATTTGTTGGCCCCTGCATTGCCAAAAAAGGTGAAGCGTACAGCCAGGAAATGTCCGGTGAAATTGATGAAGTGCTCACGTTCAAAGAAATCCGTCAGATGTTTTCCGATTCAAATATCACCCGGGACAATATTTCGCCAAGCGACTTTGATCCACCCCACGGAAATAAGGGCGCAGTATTTCCCATTGGCCGGGGATTGCTCGAAACGGCTAACATCCACGAAGATCTTATCGAAGGTGAAGTGCTGTCTGCCAACGGAAAAGCGAATTTCATCGATGCGATCATCGAATTCAGTTCAGGAGAAACCACGGCCAAATTCCTGGATATTCTCTGCTGCGACGGCTGCCTGATGGGCGCCGGAATGACAACAACCGCGCCCATGTTTCGTCGGCGCGCGTTGCAGAGCAACTTTGTTCGAAAAATCATCAAATCGCGGGAACCCAGTGAGTGGGTTTATTACATGGAAAAATTTCAAAACCTTGATTTATCCAGAACGTTCTCTCCTTACGATCAAAGGATTTCTTCCCCGGAAGAGCGGCAAATCCGCGACATACTGGCCAGGATGGGGAAATCGAAGCCTGAGGATGAACTCAACTGCGGCGCCTGTGGCTACGAAACCTGCCGCGAACATGCCATTGCCATCCATAAAGGGCTGGCCGAAACTGAGATGTGTCTCCCCTATTCCATTGAAAAACTGCACCAAACCGTAGAGGAACTGGCCGTTTCCAATGAACAATTGGCAAATACGCGGGAAGCTCTCATTCAATCTGAGAAAATGGCAAGTATGGGGCAATTGGCTGCCGGCATTGCTCATGAAATAAATAACCCCCTGGGCGTTGTTCTCATGTACTCTCATTTATTGCTGGAAGAATTGCAAATAGACCCGGATGACAAAGATGCCCTGAAAATGATCGCCGACCATGCGGATCGCGCTAAAAAAATTGTGGCAGGATTGCTTCATTTTGCCCGTGAGAACAAAGTTGTGTTGAAGTCGGTTAATCTGCCCCAATTAGTAGAGGACTGCCTGAAACCCATTCAATTGCCTGTCGGAATTCAGATTGTCAAGGATTTCAAACTAAGCGATCAAAACACCGAACTGGACCGGGACCAGATGATGCAGGTATTATCGAATCTGATTACGAACAGCATCACGGCAATGCCAGGCGACGGACTACTCACCATTTCTGCGGAAGATGACGATAAACATGTAAAACTGAAAATTTCTGATACAGGGACCGGAATTCCACAAGAAATATTGGGAAAAATTTTCGAACCATTTTTTACAACAAAAAAAGCCGGTGAAGGGACCGGTCTGGGATTGGCAATTAGTTATGGCATCGTTAAAATGCATCGGGGAAATATCGAGGTGACGTCCAACGATGATGTCAACTCAGGCCCAACCGGCACAACGTTTACGATTACATTACCCAAAAGACATGTCGCATAATCAGATTTAAGATTCATGGTGTTGATAAATTCGAAAAATGAGGGAAATAATGGACAAGCAGAAAATGAACAAATCAATTTTAGTTGTGGATGACGACATCGACTTTTTGACCCAAATGAGAATCAATTTGCAGGAAGCCGGATTTCAGGTCATTACTGCAGAGGGCCAGGCAGATGCTGAAGAAATTCTGAATACCACATCACCGGCACTGGCTATTGTCGATTTGATGATGGAAAATGTGGATGGCGGTTTTTCCCTGTCCTATCATATCAAGAAAAAAGACCCGGCAATTCCCGTCATTTTAGTGACAGCCGTAGCCAGCGAAACCGGCCTTGAATTCGATGCGAAAACCGATGAAGAGCGCTCATGGGTGAAAGCCGATGTTTTCCTGGCCAAGCCAATTCGATTCGAACAGCTCCTGCGTGAGATAAATCGACTTTTGAAGGACAAATAATCATGATCATATTACGTACACTGGTTGTGGACGATGAACTTGGCATGCGGGCCAGCATTAAACGCGCGCTCAGCAAATTCAGGTTAACGCTCCCCCACATCGAAGATGAAATTCAATTTGATGTTGATGTGGCTGAAAACGGCGAGGTGGCGGTCGATAAAATCAAAACCGACAAACCGGATCTCCTGCTGCTCGATTACAAACTTCCCGGCATCAGCGGACTTGAAATTCTGGAGCAGGTCAAAGCCTCTGAAAGCGAAATGATCACAGTGATGATAACGGCTTATGCTTCCATTGAAACTGCTGTGACTGCCGTAAAAAGGGGCGCTTTCGATTTTCTGGCAAAGCCTTTCACCCCGGGTGAACTGAAAAATGTGGTCACAAAAGGTGCGCAACGGTTGCTTCTTGCCCGCGAAGTGGAAAGACTTGCCAGGGAAAAGCACCAGGTCCGCTTTCAATTTATCTCCGTGCTGGGCCATGAATTGAAATCACCGCTCAATTCCATTGAAGGCTATCTCGATATCATGCAAAATCATAAACTGGGATCAGACATCTCCTCCTACGACACGATGATAAACCGATGCCTCGTACGAACCGAAGGTATGCGCAAAATGATACTGGATCTTCTCGATTTAACAAGAATTGAATCCGGTCAGAAAAAGCGCGAATTGAACAACCACGACGTTGTGAAAACTGCCAGGCTCGCAATAGAATCCGTTTTACCGGAAACCGAACGAAGAAAGATTTCCGTAAATCTAAATACTGAAAATTCAATTCTTTTCAATTGCGATCCCGGTGAAATCGAAATTATTTTGAATAATTTAATTTCTAATGCAGTGAAATATAATAAAGATGGTGGCAAAATTGATATTGAGTTAAGCAAATCCGGCAACCAGCTCAAAATTGTTGTTAAAGACACAGGAATTGGCATGACGCAGGAGGAAGCGTCTAAATTATTCAATGAATTTGTCAGAATTAAAAACGCAAAAACCCGGGACATTCTTGGCAGCGGTCTCGGGCTGACAATCTTAAAGAAGATTTCTTCATTGTACCAGGGCACGATTGACGTGAAAAGCGAACCAGACGCGGGCAGCACCTTCACCGTTATTTTGAAAGAAGACGTACAAAACTAAATTTCACTGTATTTAATTTTCATAATATATTATTTGCTTTTTACTTTCTATTTAATTATATTTATTATGTAATAACTTCTTAATTCCCAGCGCGGCAAAGCCGCACATAATAATACGTGATGACCGATTCATATATAATTGTTGTGCACAAATTTGCAAAAGTTGCTGGGTAATAACATAATAACTCTAAAATGAAGGGGTATTTTCCCTGACATTCAGGAGGAAGTATGGTCAACCAATCGACTCACCGCAGAATTGGCGTTGTCGCCATCATCATTTACAAACCGGATGCTGTTTATCACAAGTTAAATGATATCCTTCATGAATTTTCTTCCATCATCATCGGAAGATTAGGCTTGCCCTACAGGGAACGAAACCTCTCCATTATTTCGCTTATCGTTGACGGAAATACCGATGAAATCGGCGCGATGACAGGAAAAATCGGGCAGTTGCCGCACGTCAGTGTGAAATCTTCGTATGCAAAGCAAATCCAGGAAGAATGAAACGCCGATTGGATTTCGCTGTCAATGAGAAAGCCTGAAATAACCTATCATTAAATTTGTTTATTGGAGGATGGAAATGATGAAAAGAACTTTTTTACTCTCGATGTTAATTATCATGTCTTTTTTCAGCATGAATGTGTTGAGCCAGGAAAAGAAAACAATTGCCGACAGTGTTGATTTTTATTTGAAGCATGTTGTGGTAACAGCGAACAGGTATGAAAAAAATGCGTTTGAAACGAGTATCCCTGTCAATTCAATTCAGCAACGTAAAATCTGGCAATCGGGATTAGATAATGTCGGTGAAATTTTGAAGGAAAATGCCGGCATAAATTATTCTGATGCCGGTCCCTGGAGCCAAAAACTGGTGGTAAGAGGCCTTGCTGGCCCCCAGGTGCTCACGCTCGTCGATGGGATGCGCCTCGATGTTTTGAGAAGCTATGGCAATCACGCCCCGCTCATCGATGTCAACCAAATCGAACGCATCGAAGTCATACGCGGCCCGGCATCAACGCTGTATGGCTCCGAAGCGATTGCAGGCGTTGTAAACTACATTACCATACAGCCGACTTCTATTTCCAATGGATTCGCTTTAAAAGGGAACGCCGGCATTCAGTATTCCACGGTGAACAACCAGAGAAACGAAAACATTAATTTGAGCAGCCAGTACAGAAACTGGAATTTTATGTTCGGTTTCACAAACAGGCAGGCCGATAATGTAAATACTCCCATGGGCGAACTCAACAACACGTCGTTCAGTGGGTATACATTGAATGGAAAAATCAAAGCACAATATTTCGACAAGCACTTCATCACTTTTTCAGGGCAGAGCAACAGGATGAATGATGTAGGCGTTCCAACAAATCCGTATGCCATTCGGGCGAAATTCCTCAAGTACAATCGCGATGTCGCTTCCATGACATACGAATATCGCGCCCCCGGAAGCTTTTTAACGAATGCCAGGATTAATGCATACTACCAGCAAGGGGAGCGTAATTTTGAAGCATTCATCTATCAGAAACCCAATGGCCCGCTTTTTGTTAATCAATTGTTGAACGCTAACCGTCAGGTGAAATCCTACGGATCTAATTTTCAGAATTCATTCTCCATTTCGGATAACAATCTTTTAACGGCAGGTATCGATGTGTTCGCAGAATTTGATGATACCAGACGCATCGCAGATCCGGCGATCTATAACAGTCTTGGCGAAATCATGAAAGATCCACCCGCTGATCTGACGCCTCCAACACCGAAATCCAATCGAAAAAGTCTTGGTGTATTTATTGAAGATGAGCACAATGCAGGTGCCAGACTGACGCTCACGATTGGGGGCCGTTTCGATTATACCGTGAGCCAGGCTGAAGGCACGCCAGGCACACTGGCAGAACTGGACATGGAAAAAACAGACAGTGATTTCAGCGGAAATTTTGGCGTACTTTATCGTTTCAAGAATAACGTCCACTTTACGGCGAATGTAGGTCGCGCGTTCAAAGCGCCCACATTGCAGGAACGTTTCTTCTCAGGGAATGCCCAGGTGGGGTATCTGACAGGCAATCCGCAATTGGATTCCGAGAATAGCCTGAATTTGGACAGTGGATTCAAATGGCAATCAGAAAAATTTAGCGGTGGTTTCAGTATTTTTCAAAACAGAATAAATAATTTTATTGTGATGAAGCCCATTAGCGCTGCCGCAGATACATTTATCTACGACAATGTTGGAAAGGCAGTGCTTTTCGGTGGGGAAATCAATGCGAAGTACAAATTCTTCCGCCATTTTAATGCCTTTGCGAATTCATCTTATGTTGTGGGAGACGATGAAAATACAACCACTCCCCTGCCGAAAATTCCACCTTTCCAGGGAATGCTGGGACTTCGTTATGAGGGGACAAACAATCTATTTTGGATTGAAATCAATGGCAGATTTGTGAGCAGCCAGGATCGCGTTGCAAAAAATGAAGCAACGACCTCCGGATATAACCTATTTAATTTCAGATCAGGCATCAATCTCAGGCCGATATTAAAATTAGACTTTCCACTTCATTTTACGCTGAATATCAGGAATATTTTTGATGAAAGCTATCGGGATCATTTGTCCAATGTGACATGGTGGGATGCACCGGGCAGAAATATTATCTTTGGATTGAACAGCAATTTTTAAGCATTATTAATTGAGACTATTTTTGAATTGCCTCAGCTTTAGCAACTTTCATTTTTCTTGACTCAAGCCCTTTACGAATTACCTGGCGCAATTCATCAGGTGTGAAGGGCTTGGCTAAATTATCAAATGCGCCCTTTTGCATGGTGAGTTCAGCGACTTCCTGTGTGGCGTACCCTGTAATTACAATGATGACGCTATCGAGATTCATTTTTCGAATCGTTTCCAAAATGTGCATGCCGCTCAATTGGGGCATCATCAAATCGATGAGCACGACGTCATAACGATGATCGTGTAATTTGGCAATGCCCAATATGCCATTTTCGACGCAATCAACTATTGTATTTTCAACTTGCAGCGCTTTTTTGCAGCTCAGTCGTATTTTAGGTTCATCGTCAATAACAAGAATATGTATTTTTTCACTTAAATCGTTCATATAATATGTAATTAAGTCTGGTTCTTCTACGATGGGAATTAATTCGAAAACATTGTTTATTGCACGTTTGGCGATCCTTATTTCGCTGACTCTTGTCATTCAGGTAGCAGGATTACCACAGCCTGTGACAGGACCATTGATAAACGCCATGCTCATATTAACAACTGTTTTCGTTGGTTGTATTGCAGGTGTTACGCTTGGCGGTCTCACTCCCCTGCTGGCATTGTTTCGCGGTCAACTTCCAACAGTTTTAGCGCCAATGGTGCCATTTATTTTTATTGGAAATGCGTTGCTCGTACTGGTATTCTATTTTGGGATCAAACAGCAATTAATTCTGAACAAGGCCCATGATTTGCGGTTCTACGCTTCCCTGGTCGTTGCCGGTGTTATTAAGTTCGTATTTCTATTTTTATCGGCACGATTTGTTTTGCCCATAGTATTCGGCCACGAAATCCAGGATAAATATGTCGTCCTGATGTCCACTCCACAATTACTTACCGCATGGGCCGGCGGATTGATTGCAGCGTTATTCATTAAAATACTACAAAGATCCGGGATATTCCATCCGTCATTAAAACACTGACAATTCTTTTTTTAGTATAAACACATATAAAATAGAGGTACCAGCTGTTCTGTCGTATATTTCCCGTAATTTGAACAACCAATACCTCATTTCTTCCAAAGAAGGAGGAGTATATATGGATCACATCAAAAGAATTCCAATTTTTCAACAATCCTGAACAGATCGATAATTTTACGTGTATCTCTTCACCACTGCCAGGAGTTCTTCAGACTTTAATGGTTTCTGGAGATATTCTTTTACCGGCACTGCGGAAGTATCAAACATTTGCTTTGCCGCATCGGCAAACGAGGAAAGAATAACCACCGGAATTTCCAAGTTCAGTTTGTCGATATCCTCCGCCATTTTACAGCCTGTATCCACTTCTTCCATCATCACATCCAAAAAAATGAAATCAGGTTTCACTTCTTTTATCATATTGAGTCCTGTCGCACCATCAGCAGCTTCATGGACTTTATAATTTTCAGATTCGAGCACTATCTTTGCCATTTCCCGAAAATCCATATCATCGTCTATGATAAGGATTTTTTTATTTTCAGCCATTTTTCCTCCATTTATTTGGTTAATGATTCAAATTCATCGCGGAATTTATCAATCATGGCCTGAATTGCCATTGCGCCTGCATCACCTAATGGGCACAATGTCGTTCCTTTTATGGTCTTTGTTATTTTTTCAATCGTATCAAGATCGGACGCTGTACCTTTTCCATCCAGCATATTTTTCAATATTTGCTGAATCTTTGAGAGCCCTTCACGGCACGGTGTGCACTGACCGCATGATTCATGGATAAAAAAATTGATTGTTGTAAGTGCAACTTCAGGAATGGATGTGTTTTCATCCATGACAACGATCCCGCCGGAACCCAGCATGGTACCAGCCTTTACACACGAATCGAAGTCGAGATTCACATCAATTTCATCGGCTTTTAAAATCGTTGCTGACAGTCCACCGGGAATAACTGCTTTCAGCTTTTTATCATCTTTGATGCCTTCAGCCGCATATTCAATCAAATCTTTTAAATTGGTTCCCAGTGCATATTCGTATACACCCGGTTTATTTACGTGGCCGGAAATACCGTACAATTTGGTGCCTGAACTTTGAAACGACCCCATCAACTTAAAAGTTTCCGCATCGTGTTTTGCGATGAATGGAATACACGCAAGGGTTTCCACATTATTTACAATAGTCGGGCATCCGTACAAACCCGCGTTTGCCGGAAATGGTGGTTTAATTCTTGGTTCGCCACGTTTACCCTCCAGCGATTCGATCAAAGCGGTTTCCTCGCCGCACACGTAAGCACCGGCGCCTCGCATGACCACGATATCAAAATCGAATCCTTTGCCCATAATATTTTTGCCCAGCATATTGGCTTTGCGCGCATTTTTAATGGCCTTTTCCAGAATTTCAGCAATCCACTTGAACTCGCCGCGGATGTAAATAAATCCCATATCCGCCCGCAGCGCGTACGCTGTGATAGTCATGCCCTCGATTAACAGCAGCGGATCATGTTCCATTATTTCGCGGTCTTTGAAGGTGCCCGGTTCGCCCTCATCGGCATTGCAAACCAGATAGAATGGCTTTGTTTTTTCTTTGGGCAGAAATGACCATTTGAATCCGGTCGGGAATCCTGCGCCTCCCCTGCCTCTGAGAAAAGATTTTTTCACTTCATCAATAATATCCTGAGGCTTCATCTCAAGTGCTTTTTTCAGCCCGTCGTATCCGCCTGCTTTGACATAGTTTTCGACCGTATCCATCCCGGCAATGCCAACATGGCGCGTCAAAACTTTTTTCTCTTCTATCATTAATACGAACTCCTTTATTGTAGTGATTCCAAAATCTTGTCAACTTTTTCTTCTGTCAGGTTTTCATAATATTTGTTGTTGATCATCATGACCGGCGCGCTTCCGCAAGCGCCAAGGCATTCAACCAGACTTAACGTAAACTGACCATCTTTTGTAGTTTCACCAGGTTCAATTTTCAATTTATCGGTAACATGTTGGATGATATTTTTCGCGCCCATAAGGGAACACGAAACATTGCGACATACCTGAATGTGGTATTTACCCACGGGTTCGGTATTGAACATGGTGTAAAAAGTTAGAACTCCATAAATTTTGTTGGGCGCAATCTCCAAAATATCTGCCAATTGCCTGACTGCCGAATTTGAAATCCAGCCAAATTCATCCTGGATTACATGTAGCGACGGCAGAAGCGCCGATTTCTTTTCAGGAAATTGTTCCGCGATTTGATTGATCTTTTTGATTAATTTATCAGTCAATGCGTGTTCTTTATCTTCCGTTTTATACTGGGAAGGCGATGCTGTCATTTAACATATCCTCCATTAATATTTATATTCATATTCTAATCAATTAAAGTACTATTACATATCTCGTTTGTGATAATGCGTGTGGAGCAAGTGATGACTCTTCTCACCGCACGGCTCGCCTAAAAATTCATTGTACAACCGATGAACCCATTTATTTTCATGAGATTTTTTCACAGCTTCTGTGTCATCAATATTATAGAGCGTTTTGTTTCTGGCTTTAATGCTCTCCAGATCTGTTCCAATTGGCTGACCACCGCCGGCGATACAGCCGCCGGGACACGTCATAATTTCGATGAAATGCAAATCTTTCCTGCCAGCTCTAACCTGATCCATGAGCACTTTTGCATTGGCCAGACTGCTGGTCACAGCTACGCCGACTTCCAGGCCATTGATATTCAATTTCGCTTCCCGAATGCCGGTGTATCCGCGAACTGCCTCCACGTGGAAGTCTTCCAATTCTTTGCCGGTGATCAAATAATGCGCCGTACGAATCGCAGCTTCCATAACACCGCCGCTTGCGCCGAAAATTTTGCCGGCTGTCGTTCGTTCGCCAAACGGAGTGTCTGCCGTATCAGGAGTGAGTGCATTAATGTCCACACCAAACATTCGAATCATTTTAGCCAGTTCCCGCGTGGTCAAAACAGCATCTACATCCGGAATTTCATTCTGAGTCATTTCAGGGCGGCCGGCTTCAAACTTTTTGGCGGTGCAGGGCATAATCGATACGCTATAAATATTTTTCGGATCGATGCCTTCGCGTTCGGCAAAAAAGCTTTTGATAATGGCGCCCATCATCTGCTGGGGACTCTTGCAAGTTGATACGTGTTCGAGCAGGTCCGGGTAAAATTGTTCAATATATTTAATCCAGCCGGGTGAACAGCTTGTTGTCATAGGAAGTTTTCCACCGTTCTTGATTCTTTGAACAAGTTCAGTTCCTTCTTCCATGATGGTCAAATCTGCTGAAAATGAGGTATCAAACACTCTGTCGAATCCCATGAGTCGCATGGCCGCAACCATTTTGCCGTCAATATCCTCTGCGCCCGGGGCAATTCCAAATTCTTCGGCAAGGGTCACAGAAACAGCCGGAGCATGCTGCACAACAACGACTTTTTCAGGATCGTTCAATGCGTCGACAACGTGCTGAACATCGCTTTTTTCGGAAAGCGCTCCGGTTGGACACGCAATAACACATTGTCCGCAATTAATGCAGCGTGATAAATTCAGTTCTTTTCCATCTTCGATCCCGATAATCGTTTCAAAACCGCGCCCCATGAGTTCGATGGCTGCCACACCCTGAATGTCCTCACAAACGCGAACACAACGCCCACAAAGGATACATTTATTTTGATCGCGAACAAGGGACGGACTGGAATCGTCCACGTCGTAATGATGTTCATTTTTAATCAGGGAGCGATTGCTGACGCCAAGTTCATCTGCCAATTTTCTCAAATCACAATTTCCATTTCGAACACAATACAAGCAGTCATCAGGATGGTTCGATAACATAAGTTCAACAAGATTCTTTCTCGTTTCGAGAACACGGGGCGAATGAGTTTTGATTCGCATTCCGTCACTTACAGGGAAAGAACATGAAGGAACAAGGTCATTTCTTCCTTCCACTTCAACAACGCATACGCGGCACCTTCCTACCGGAGAGAGATTTTCCAGATAACAAAGTGTGGGCACACGAATCCCGGCTCTCTTTAAGGCTGACAATATGGTTTCACCTTTTTCAGCTTCAATTTTTTTATTATTTACTTCGATCTGGATCATGATAATTCCTTTAACTCCTCATTATTATTGTTATGAATTATATATTTCTTCTACCTGCTCAGGGGCAATGTAACGATGAACTCACTGCCCTCGCCCAACTCACTTTTGACTTTTATCGACCCACTGTGTAATTCAGCGATTCGTTTGGCGATGTTCAATCCCAATCCGGTGCCGGATATGTTTTGAATTTCATCCTGTTTCGACCTGAAAAATTCGCTGAAAATCCTGTTCTGATCTTCTTTCGAAATTCCCAATCCGGTATCGCGAACCGAAACAACGAGTTGATTATTTTCTTTTCTGAGTTTTATTTCAACAAGCCCTTTTGGTCGATTGTATTTTATTGCGTTACTGACTAAATTGGTGAATAAATATGTCAATGCATTTTTATCAGCAGCGATTTCTGGAATGTCTTCGTCAAACTGTTTCTTGATCTCCAATTCCCTAAAAGCAGCTTCATTCTCCATAAATGTGATGACATCCATCAGAATTTTCTGAATATCTACCGGCTTTCGCTCGCTGACAAATTTTCCGGATTCAATTGAAGTCAAACTCAACAAGTCCTGAACCAGATTTCTCAGCATCTCTGCTTTTTGTTGTGAGCGCATTAAATATTCAAGTTGCTTTTCCGGCTTGTCTTTTACATATCCTTTAATAATTACATCCAAATAACCATCGATTGCATTGATCGGCGCTTTCAGCTCGTGCGTGACAACAGATACCAATTTCTGAAATTCAGATTTCATGCGCTCCAGTTTTTTCTCCTCTGAAATATCCATCAGCACAAGCGCTACGCCAGAGACATCATCATTTTTTTCCCTGATAGGAGCAGCAGTGAGTAAATAGATCTTATCTTTTTCTTCATCAAAAACAATTTCTTTATTGACATTGCATGAAGGAAATTTTTTTCTTTTCAACAGATCTAAGATAAAAGCTTCCAGATTTTCATTGTTCAAATAGCCTTTTACATGTTCACCGGTTTTGCACGGTTCAGCCAGATCCAGCATCCGGCAGGCGATATTGTTGATCAATATAAGGTTTGCATCTTTATCTGTTGCAATTAATCCCTCGCCCATGCAATTGATGATTGTCGTCAATCGCGATTGTTCTTCTTCAATTTTCTGAAGATTGCGCTCGCGTTCCTGTCGGAGACCCTCCGCTTCTTTCAGCAGCTTACTTCTTTCCAAACCCTTTCTGACGACATTTCTCAGCTCTTCCGGTGTAAACGGCTTTGGAATGTAATCGTAAACGCCTTTTCTCAATGTTTCAACTGCTGACTCGATGGTTGCAAAGCCGGTAATAACAATGATCACGATATTCGTATCAAATGATCGAATCACATCAATGACTTCTGTGCCTGACATTTCCGGCATCATCAGGTCGAGCAAAATAAGATCAAAGGAACCGGCCTTCACTTTTTCGATGCCAACTTTTCCATTTTCCGCAGTCTCTACGTGCAGCCCTTCCTGTTTGAGCGTCATTTCACAGGCCAGTCTGATGACATCATCATCGTCGATTACAATTATTTTTGCTTTTTCATCCATTGGAAAATTCACTTTTCCTGATTTTAGCGTGCGGTAATATCAGTTTAGAAGCTGCTCAACTGCTGGAATTACATTTTCAATTTTTACAGGTTTTGTAAGATAGGTCCAGGTCGGAAGTGTCGTCTTTATCTTGCTCATAATCATTGAATAGCTACTCATTTGTGTCTTTGAAATAAACAATAAAATCGGTATCTTTCGCATCTCTTTACAACTTACCAACTTCTCTAAAAAATGTAGTCCATCACTCCCGACCTGGATATTTATATCGACCATTACAAGTGCCGGAGAATTTTTTTTTATTCTCTCGAATGCTTCATCTGCATCATAGCAAATATCAACTTGAAAATGATGATTTTCCAGATTCGTCCTGTGAATTTCAAGAAAGTCGTCATTCTCATCAACCATCAAAATGGATTTGTTTTTCTGCGAAGTAGGCATCTCTTTTTCCATGCTTCTTCTTTGAAGCGCGCTTTTTACAGCGAGCTTTAAATCGTCGACGCCAAACGAATCCAAATGGAAATAATAAATTTTTTCATTTCGAATCCTGGCTTCAAATTCTTTTGAATTTTTGTCGGACTTTACGATAATTTTCATCAAGGGATCGATGTCTCTCAAAATTTGAATGGTCTTTTCGATGGGCATTTCCGGCACAGCAGCATCAAGAACAATGATATCGAATTTTGTATTCTGAGCTTGGATGATGCCGCTGGCCAATTCATGTTCGATGGCCATTTCCGCATTTTGTTTTTTTATAAAATACGAAAATTCATCGGTATTTTTTTCATCACGTTTCAAAATAAGCAATACGTGAGCGGCCATCGAACTCGACATTCTACATCCCTGATTAGTGGAAATGAAAAGGTATCACATAGTTAATGTCCACAATATATTACAAACAATATGCCACAAATACCAGAGAACACAACTGATTTTTATTTTATTAATTATCAACGCTTTAAATCAGCTTATATTTCACTCTTTTTGTGAAAAAATAAATATGATACCAATTTTTCTGGGGAATTTTTCCCCAATACTATTCATTTTAATTCAGACTCTTGTTTTAATTGAATTTATAAATGGGGTGAAATGCCACACTGAATGTTTTCTTTTCTCTCATTTTTGGGGACTGATTCTGTTTATTGGTGAATTGAAGAGGAAAAAGTTCAAAAATAATTGTTTTGGATGGTTTGATAAAATTTATTCGAGATTAGTAAACAACTTGTAACTATTCAGCCTCCAAGCTTGCTATATTATAGATGCCGTTAATAAAAAAA
>CAZSBG010000112.1:0-20379 GCA_964605145.1 uncultured Cytophagia bacterium
TTGTTAAATTTCATATATCTGATTAATTTTATGAATAACATTAAGTTAAATATCTTTTGTTTGAAATTTGTGAATAATTCAGGTTAGGGAATCTCCCTATGGTATCGAGTGAGATTCCTGCAAAAAACACGCAGGAATGACAGAAGAAGTGTAATCTGACTAAGTTGTATTAATTTTTAAACCATAAATTCCTGCTTGAATTTCTGGTTTATTTTTGCTATTTTATTTTTTTCTATTGAAACAATCATACAACAGGAGCAAACATGTCAACCAGAATCCATCTTGCGCTAATTCTAATCTTTTGTTTTTTTAATGTATTGAACGCCCAGCCGCGGGTCGTTACCGGTAATTTAATCAATGGACGGGGAACTACAGAAAAGCTCGATCGCACGCGCATTGCGGTTTATATTGAAAAGCAGTTTATCGGGGGCGGATATACGAACAATAACGGACAATTTCAGATTAATCTGACAACCAATATTGCTTCGGAGGAAACAATCCCGGATAATTTTCAGCTTCTTCAAAATTATCCGAACCCATTTTATCCGGCAACAACAATCCCCTACTCTTTGGCAAAAAGTGGAGCGGTAACGATAGACATTTTCAATGTTTTAGGCCAGAACGTTCGAACGCTTACTCACGAAAATCAGGCCAGAGGCTTCCACTCGATCGCGTGGGACGGCAAAAATGCAAATGGCGCCATGTGTCCGGCAGGTATGTATTTTTGCCGGCTACAGTTTGAAAACAAAATTCGTATAAAAAAAATGTGTTTATTGAGCAGCCCTTTTTCACCTTTGCCCCCCTCTGCAAAAGACTACAATTCTTACCTGCCCAAAATTCAAAACGAAACTCTTGAGCTCACAATAACTGACAGGGATATTTCAGACACCACCATTGTCGCTGAATACGAATTAAACACCGCAGAACTCAATCTCGGACAAATTCCGGTGCACGTGCATCCCTTTGCGCGTTCGCAGCCGGACACCCTTGATTTAATGAGTGGTGAAGCTATTGTTGACACGCTGGATATTTATTTCGAACGCCCGATCGAGCTTTACTCACCGGACGCGCAAATTGACTGGCACTTCACGGAGGACAGCCTGATTGCGATTTCCTATGAAGAAGTTTATGAGACGCCTGTATATGTCATCATTCAAGAAGTTGGCGGCTCAAAGACCAGTTATGTGCTGGCGAATTTCAATTTGAGCCCGCGACTGGCGCTGAAAAAATCGAAATTACGACGCGGCTATGTGGGTATCGATTACAGCGAATATATTATTGTCAGTAATTCAGAAGGACTTGCCCAGGTGGATTTTCTGAGCACACTGCCGGGAAATCTCATCTATGGAAATCAGAAAATTACCGGCATACCGGCCTATCCTTTTGAGGGATTCTTACACTTCAGTCTCCTTGACAATCGAAGCATCCCGGTTCCGGATTCGGCTTATTTGATCATTCGCGAGCCCTTTGACATCGACATAAATGGCTACGCTGTGGATATTCTGGAAGGATACCCGCGCGATGGCACCCACCCCTACGCCTGGGTGAATACGTATACCGGTGTGACCCGCGATTTGTATTACAAAAACGAACGCATTGCCAAAGCCAACCCGGATGGCAGCAAAAGCTGTTACTGCTGCGGTATTACCTTCGAAGACTTTTTCAGAGCCATGAAACAACTGAATAGTGATTTGAACGTGAACGAAGACATCAATGGCATGAGCGCTGCTGACATGCGATATTTCATTCATCTCTGGTTTGTGCAATCCATGTGGGGAGATGGCCCGGGCATTGCCCTCCGCTATTTTGGGCTCGGCGATAATATTTCTGAATTTAAAAATGTAAAAAAAGGCGATTATGTGCAATTGTGGCGCACCACAGGCTCCGGACATTCGGTCATTTTCATGAACTGGACGACCAATGCCGAAGGCGATACAACCGGCATGCGCTATTGGTCAACACAGGGCAGCACCAACGGCATCAACTACAATATCGAATATTTCGATGGTTACGGCGGGACGGTCAATCCAGATTTTACCTATTTCAGCAGGGTGTTCTCGCCTGAAAATTTCATCCCCTTTTCTCGATCGAAACTGGAAAACTATAATGACGTCGCATTTGGCTCTCAACCAATCATTCCCAAATCGTTCATGAGAAACGAATAAAAGTTTTCTCAAATTCTAAAACTTGAAAGAAAAACAGGTGAATGCAATGAAAAGAATAATTCTGTTGTTTGTACTGACTCTTCTGAATCAGGCCATAGCCCAGGATATAGTAGACAAACACGCAGATCAAAAGCGTGAGGCAAAATATAAAGCGGAGATATTCCAACACATGCTGGCGAACGCGAGTCAGCAAACACAAAATCAGGAACACTTCGATGTGAAACATTACGAGTTGAATTTAAAAATGGATGTGCAGCAGCAACAGATCATTGGCCATGTTTCCGTGCTTGCAGAGGTTGTTGATCAACCCATTGACCGCATCGAGCTCAATCTTTTGTCCAACATGATTGTTGACAGCGCTTATTTCGAAAATGAACCCACGAATTTTTACCACAGCAATGATATTCTGAAAATCGCACTTGACAGAGAATACCAGCCGGGAGAAAAGGTTCGCGTGACGACATTTTATCATGGACATCCCCGGCAGACCGGGTTTGGTGCGTTTGGCTTTGATTCCCGCGGGGGACAGCCGATGATCTGGAGTCTCAGCCAGCCCTACGGCGCTCGCAACTGGTGGCCTTGTAAGGATTTTCCTTCCGACAAGGCCGATTCTGCCGATATAATAATCACAGTGCCGGAAGGTTTAATTGTTGCCTCCAACGGACTGCTCCGCGAAGAGACCGAGCACGATGGTCTCAAAACCTACTGGTGGCATGAAAGTTATCCCATTGTCACTTACCTCATTTCTGTCGCCATTCATCCATACCATGTCTATTCCGATTATTATAAATATTCGGATACCGATTCCATGGAAGTGCAATTCTACATTTTTCCGGATCACATCGACTATCTGCGCGACGCCTACGCCAAAACCGTGGGCATGATTGAAATTTTTTCGGAGATTTACGGCCCTTACCCATTTCTGGATGAAAAATACGGTCATGCTGAATTTTTAGGCGGAGCCAACATGGAGCATCAAACCATTTCCAGCATGAGAAGCCGGAGAGAAACAACCATTGCTCACGAACTTGCTCACCAATGGTGGGGCGATATGATTACGTGCGATAATTTTTATCACATCTGGATCAACGAAGGATTTGCCACTTATTCGGAAGCGCTATACCTGGAAAGAAAATATGGCAAAAATGAGTTTTGGGAGGAAGTGAACAGCAACAAACATTATGGTCCCGGCACCATTTATGTGCAGGACCTTGATGAAATATTTCATTACGGCCGGAGCTACCAAAAAGGATCATGGGTGCTGCACATGCTCCGCCATGTTGTTGGCGATTCAACTTTTTTCCAAATTCTGAAGACGTATTATAACGATGAGCGCTTTCGATACAGTACGGCCACTACTGAAGATTTTCAGGAAATTTGTGAAACCGTTTCAGGCATGGACCTGGATAAATTCTTTCATCAATGGATTTACGAGGAATATTTCCCGAGATATTCGTATGCGTGGAATTGGGTGCAGAACGGATCTGATTACAACATCCAACTGGATATTGAACAGACTCAGGAGAATTATATTTTCTGGATGCCCATCGATATCACCATTACGACCGCGAGCAGCGAAACGACTTTTGTAGTGGTGGACAGCCTGAAAAATCAACGCTTTCATTTTACGCTGAATCAACAGCCACAACAGGTTGAACTGGACAAATTCAACTGGATATTGAAGCAGGTTCAGGAACCAATCAACAACGCCACATTTGACAAGGGCATTCTGCTTGTGAATGGTGTAAATTTTTACATTTATGGCTCTGAAATCTACAATGCATACCAGAATCACGCTTTCTGGGGAGAATTTCCAATTACATTCTGGGATTGCTTCGATCCTCCACCTGCCGGGTACCCGTCATCACTTCCTGAACCGCTTGGCAAAGGACGTATCCCTGCAGATATTTTAAGTCAGTACTCCACTGTAATCTGGGTGGGCAATAATTACGATGGCGATCTCACACCATGGACCGATACATCCATCTTATCGTATCTCAAAGCCGGCGGCAATGTCTTGCTCTTGAGCCGGCTTGGACAGGATTTTATCGATGCGGAGTTGCAGGATTATCTGGGTATTCAATGGGCAGAAAATGCAGAGAATCAAACTCGTAATTGCGTTGCAACCTACCCGGGACTGCAAACCATGACATTGATCGGCACCCAAACGTACAACGCAGTTTTTGATACGTCTTTGATTTCAGTAGAGAGTGAATTGCTTTTCAAAGAAACAGCTTCGTTCAGCACGCCTCGCGGTCTCGGTGTATGGCGAAAACCGGAAAATGGTGGCGCGTTTCGCAGCGATGGCGGACAGTTCGTTTTCATCAGCGGACGGCCGTATCGGTACAATGGTTATCACTTGCGGGAAAATGTGGAATTCATTTTAGAGAGTTTTTTCCTTGAATCAAAAGCGAGCAGCATCAATAATCAGAACAGCAATCATATAAAACAATTTGAGCTGGCTCAGAATTTTCCCAATCCATTTAATCCAGGGACAGAAATTTCTTTTTTTCTTCCGGAAAGATCAAAAGTGAAATTGGAAATTTTCGACACCTTAGGCAGGAAAGTGGCAACGTTGTTGAGTGATGAATGTGATACAGGAAAACACACCGTGAATTGGTTGGCAGATGATGCTGCTTCCGGCGTATATTTTTATAAATTAACCAGCGCCAAATTCACTCAAACGAGGAAAATGATTTTATTGCGCTAAAAAAACTCATTTACACCGAAATTAATTTGAACGCGGATAAAACAGATTTAATATGGATTATGCCAAAGGTGCATCAGGCCTTCGGTATTTCGATCAAAAACTGAGAAAAAGATCCGTGCTCATCCGTAACATCCGCGTTCAGATAGTTATTCAAAATATCTTTAATATACCAGGTCCCCACCTTGTTGACCGATATAGGAAATGATGGGTAAATAGAGAAACACCATAATTGGCAGTAAAATTTGCGCGCCCTGCGGATTTGCCAGCACGGTTGGATTGGCACCCACTGATACAAGCACAATCACATCAAATATTAAAATAACAATTGAAAAAACAATCTTTCGGGTAATGTTGCCAATCGGCTTGCCCAAATAATTGACCTCCCAGGAAAGCCAGCCGGTGATCAGGGCAAATGGCAGCGAAATCGTTCCCAAAATGTGCATGTATTTAACACCATCCAGCAGCGACTGAGTTTGGTCGATCAGGTAATACCAGGCCAAAAAAATCGCTGCGGTGATGAAAAATGTCATTGGGAAATGAACGACCATTGGATGAGGGTGTCGCTTGAAAAACGGATATTTGTCCAGCAAATTATTCAGCCAGGCAGGCACAGGCGGTTTCACTTCATCCTTGATCGAGGCATTCAGCGTACCCACCTGAGAAAATTTGTTCAGCACTTCATCACCATGCGGGGCAGCGCCTAAAGCTTCGGTTAAATCTTCACCAGCCTGGTGGCGGTTCATGTGTAATCCATTTTTCCACATTTTACTTTCAGTCACATCAAAGACTTTTCCATTCACGACCACGTAAGAGGGTTTGCCCTCTTTTCCATTCTTTTCAGTTAATTCGTTTTTATCAATTTCCAAAATATTTCCTCCACAATCAAGTTACGAATTTCATCGATAATACTCACTAATTACCCAGCCTGATTCGGCCTTTCAGATCAATCCTCGCCGGTGTTGATCAACAGAACATTGAAAAATATTGTCAGCGCCACTGGCAAATACAATACAATCAGCACAACTATCGCGCCCCAAACCTGGTAATTGTTTCCCCATCGAGCCATTCCGTGAATAAGATAGGCCAGGATCAACAAAATTCCGACAATATTATGTATCCGAATGGTCAACATGTTTGCCGGAGACATTTTCAACGGATCATTATAATTTTTTGACAATATCCGAAATGCCTTCACAAACCACGGCAGCGTGAGGAAACTCAGGTAAATCCAGTGTGGCGCCGTGCTCAAGATTGGAGCGAATCCAATGATGAGAAAAGCAATAAGCATGCTGAATCCATAAAGCATGACGGCTGTTTTTTTACCAAATCGAACGACCAGGTTATTTTTTCCGCTGGCCCGGTCTTCTTTTTCATCAGGGATTTCGTTAATGGTAATCATGGCAAACATCATAAATCCAAGTGGGAGCAACACCCAGATGGCTTCGGTTGAAAGAGCGCCGGCCTGCACGAAATAGGCGCCCAGTCCTATTGTCAGGCTGAAATTCACAAGCTGGGAGATTTCTCCCCAACCACGATATCCATAACGGATGGGCGGTGCGGTATAAAAATAGGCGCATCCCATACCAAAAGCGCCAATTACAAACACCTGCCATCCTCTGGCGAAGGACAAATACAGACCCAAAATGATTGTAATTACGTAAAACATTTTGAACGCGCGATTTATTTGAACCGGCGTAATGAGTCCATTGGTCAGCGTGCCGCTTCCGCCGGAATACGGATTTTTCTCCCTGTCTTTTGCGCGGTCAACTGAATGCTGATAATCAAAATAATCGTCAGTCATATTCAGCGCGACGTGATTCAACGTAACACCAATGACAGTCACAACATAATACCAGAAATAAAATTTGCCGGTCGCTGCCCACGCAATGATGCTGCCGAGGATTGCAGGTAAAAAGCTGGGTGGAATAAAGTGAAATCGAAACGCCTGCCACCAAATGGCCGCACGATTTTTATTCTTTTTCATCAGTTCTCTTTCATGAAATGTTCTTCGTACTCATCTTCCAGCTTGATTTTATGACGGCGCTCTTCGGCTGCCAATCCATTGAACAAGGATTCCAGTTCTGTTCCACTGAAATGTTTTTTCAGACTCATATAAAAATTATAGGCTTTCTCTTCCTCTTTCATCGCGAAGATCATCACATCTTGCGGTGTTGAATTTTTACTTATATCGGAAACCTCCAGGAATTCTGCAATGCCGCGCGTCTGTTTTTCGACTTTTTGGCCCAGAACTTCATGATCTTTTCCGGCAAGCACATTTTCCAGCAGCTTTCTGTGACCCAATTCCTGCTCGGCCAACTCCAGTAATATTTTCTTCGTGCCGGCGCCGGCAACCTTTTTACTCGTGCTGGTATAAATAGTATACGCTCTTATTTCAGCATCTATGGCCACTTTGATGGCCTGTTCTATGGTCAACGTTTGTTCCATTTTCGTCTCCTAATTTTAGCTGCTCATCAGAAAATAGAATAAGCATTACAAGCGCTGTCCGATAACTTTTTTCCTTTATTCAGGTTTGAAATGTCATTATCTGACGAATTCTTCGATTTGCTCGCTGTTATTTTCTGACAAACATGTCTGCTTTTAAAATTCACACATACAAAGAGTTAACTACTTTTAACAGGAATAATTCCCACTATTCTCCCCACGCCCACACACCATCTTTATTGTTGATGCTGTAAAATTCATCACTCAGAATACGACGATGCAGGGTTTCTTCCTCGGCTAATTTTTCAAACATCGCTTTGCCGTCCGGATCGGTTGTTTTCTCCGCCATATCCCGATAATGCTCATGAGCTTCAGTTTCCGCTTCGATGGCCAGCGTTAAAATATCCAGCACATCTTCTTTATTTTTTTCAGATTCGTCCGCATAAACTTTCGCGTTAAAAGGCTCGAACATTGTGCCTTCATACGAAATAAATTTTTCATTGTCGCTCAGCGAAGTTTTGAGCTCGGCGAGTTTGTCATAATGATTCTGCTCAAAATCTGCCAATTGCTTTAATAGATTTTTTCCGCGCTCATTTGACACCTTATTCACAGCGTCCGAGTAGAAATTGTGCGCTTTCTTTTCAGCGTCCATAGCGACATTTATTGCTTCCATCAGTACTACGTTTGCTTCGGCCATTTCAACCCTCCTTAATAATAGATTCAATTTTTTCTAACCTGGATTATTCATTTTAATTCATTAAGGAATCCAGATAGCCTGAATGGTGCTTAATTCAGAATTCGTTATATCAAACTCTGTTAAATTTTACACACCTCGTTAATCTCACTAATAACATAAAGTTAAATATGTTTAGATTGAAATCTGTGAAAAATTCAGGCTAATAATACTATGTGAAGAAAACTGTTATGTTATTTTGCGACAAACAATTTCAGTATTGTTTCCTGTAACGCTAAAATTTCCCATCCATCTGAAATTCCGGAATGCCAAACCAGAATCCTGTGCCCTGAATCGAGTCCAGTTCTGCCTGTATTATATCGAAATGGGCTTCTTCCCATTCAGCCAATCGAAGAAAAAGCTCTCTGGCTTCGGGTTCATCCACGACTGCTGCCTGTTCTTTGAAATATTTAGCGGCTTTTCTCTCCAAATCCAGCGCTGTGTTCAATGCATCGACCTCCTGCAAGCCGGACTCACCGCGAGTGCGCTGCTGTTTTTCACGAATTTTTGGCGCCACTTTTTCCACTTCAGCCTTGGGAATTTGAACCGTTTGCCAGGATTTCCCTTCCATTAACTGGTTCAACTGTTTTTCCAAAATTCGACGATGTTCATGTTCATCCATTGCCAGTCGGATGAACATATTTTTTCCGGTCACATCCTTGGTTTGACGCGCATACGTCAAAAACGTCAGGATGCCATTATCCTCAATTTCAATTGCCGTTTTCAAAATCTTCATGGTGTTACTTGTGTGGTTGGCCATGCCAATACTCCCTCTTTTTGTTATTTTTGTTTTAAGCTGTTTTTCCTTTGAAACCGATCAGGTTTTATTTTTCCTTCTTTAGTTTATTCTTTAATTCGTTCACATGATCTTCAAATGTTGGGATACTTTCTTCATAAAATATTCCTGTGTATATGGGATCAGTGCTCTCGGCGAATTTCAGCGCTTCAATATGATTATCGCGCGGAAAATCCTCCGGCAATGTTTCGATTTTTTCCATCCAGCTCTGGTACGTGACAAGTTTGTTGAACTCAACACACGGCGACAGATCGTGCACAAATGAAAATCCCTTGTGTTCTATGGCCTGCGTGATGACATCACTCACGACATGCCTGTCCCTGGAAAATACCCGGGCGATAAAAGTAGCGCCATACGATAGTGCCAGCGTGGTTGGATCCACGGGACGGGCAATATTGCCATACGGAGAAGTAGCGCTCACCATGCCAACCGGGGATGTGGGAGAAATTTGCCCTTTGGTCAATCCATAAATACTGTTATCCAGCAAAATGTAGGTCATATCAAAATTATTCCTCGCGGCATGGGGAAAATGCCCACCACCGATACCGACGCCGTCGCCGTCGCCACCCACGATAACAACTTCGAGAGAAGGATTGGCGATTTTTATGCCGGTGGCCACCGGGACAGCGCGTCCATGCAGGGCGTGAAATCCAAACCCATTAACAAAAAACGGAAACCTTCCTGAACAGCCAATGCCGGAGACGACCACAAAATCTTTTGGCGGAATTTGCAGTCTTTCCGCAGCTTCATAGAGACCGTTCAGCGCTGTAAAATGTCCGCAACCGGGACACCAGGTGGGAAGGTTATCGCGCCATTCTGCAGATTTTGTTTCTTTTGCCCGCTTTAATCCTTCAATGACTGAGCGTTTACTGAGAGAGTTCATTGTTCGCCTCCACTATTTTCTGCGCAATTTTCGCCGGGCTCACCGGGTCCACTGCCGGGATGTGTATTTCAATGGGTTTGATGCCGTAACGTGATTTGAGCAAAGCAGCGTACTGCCCCTGAAAATTCATTTCCGGTACAATCACTTTTTTACAGGTTGTGAAAAATTCTGAGTAGGACTGTTCGTGCTGCGGGTGAATCATAATCGATTTGATCAATTTAGATTTAACGCCTCTTTCGCGCGCTATGTTCATTCCTTCCAAAATTGCGCCCAGGGTTGACCCCCAGGTTGCGATGCCGATTACAGCATCCTGATCGCCAATGACATCGGCCGGGGGTAAATCTTTTTTCATGGATTCAAATTTCCTGAATCGCTTCTTTGTCATTTCGCTATGCACGTCGGACTCATAATTGGGATTGCCTTTTGTCGTATGTTCCAAACCGGTGATGGTGTAATGCGCGCCGGGCTCTCCTGGAACAATCAAGGGCGAAACACCATCATCCGTTATTTGATAGCGTAAATAGCTTTTCAACTGATCTGCGGTCGGTTTTATGCGCGTATTTCGATTATGATCCACACGTGACTCAAACTCTGCGGTTTCCAGTCGTTGACCTAAAAACAAATCGCTCAAAAATATGACCGGCGTCTGGTATTTTTCTGCAATATCAAAAGCCAGTTGAATGCCGGTGTAGCATTCTTCCGAATTGGAAGGCGCCATTACCACGCGAGGCGAATCACTTGCGCCGCCATACAATGCGATATTGAGGTCACCCTGCTCCACTTTGGTCGGGAGGCCGGTAGACGGACCGCCGCGCTGCACATCCACGATAACGATGCCGATTTCCGACATCACTGCCTGATTGATCATTTCACTCATGAGTGCCAGGCCGGGCCCGGACGTGGCTGTCATGGCTCGCTTGCCGGCATAGCCCGCGCCGACAACCGCCGAAACAGCCGCGATTTCATCTTCTGTCTGAATGGTCCAGCCGTCAAGTTTTGGCAGCTCTTTAGCAGCAATTTCCATTATTTTAGTCGCCGGTGTGATGGGGTAGCCGGCAAAAAAATTCAATCCACAGTCCATTGCCCCGGCTGCCAACGCTTCATTCCCGCTGATAACCTGCTTGGCAGCGCGCTCCTCTTTCAATTCAAATTCAAAATTGAGCGGAAAATTTTCCTTGCAGTATTCGTAGCCAAGATCGAACGCTTTGATATTTGCCTGAACGACCTTTTCGCCTTTTCGGCCAAATATCTTCTGGATATATTTTTGAAAAATATTGGGCGGGAAAGAATAAAGATAACACGTAGCGCCCATCGCCACGATATTTCTGCCCCGGTTCGAACCGGAAGCTTCATTGGCCAGCCGCTTGAGCGGCACACCAAACCCATTCCTGTCCGGTGGAATGTGCGCGGCCAGGCTGTCTTGTTCCCCCACTTCAGAAACAGTACTACTGTCGTACATAACACCACCACCAACTTTTACATCCTTCAATTCTGAAATAGATTCTTGCGGAGCCATGCCAATTAGCATGTCAATACCATCGCCCATACTGTAAACTTTGGAACTTGCAAAACGAACCGTAGTTGTCGATTTGCCCAGGCCGCGTATTTCGGCGCTGTAAATATCGTTTACCATCACATGCAAGCCAATGCTTGCGCATGTCCCGGCAAGAATTTTTCCCGAGGAAACAATGCCATCCCCGGCAATGCCGCAGAAACGAATACTTAATTCTTTATATTTCATTCTGTTTTTCCCGTTTATGCTTTGATTCAATCTCTCACTTATCTATTCCCACCAACGCGCTTCGAGTGGTTTCCCGAATAAATTGAAAACAATCGTCTCATGAACCTGATATTCCACATGCTGACCCGACATGTTTCTACCGGCAATCATGCCCTGTTCTTTTGCATTGGGCCAGCCAAAATTGATCCAGTAATCTTTCACGCCGGGATGATACACTTCCACACAATCGCCGGCAGCAAAAATATCAGGAACTGACGTATGGAGCTGTCCGTCCACCAGGATTCCCAGTTTCTTTTCGATTTTTGTGCCTTCAATGATCTCGATGTTGGGCTTGTAATAATCCCAGGCAAAAACGATATCAGCTTTCAATGCTTTTCGTTGAAATGTATTCACCTTGAAGCGACCATTGATTTCGTCTACTGAAATAATACGATCATCCGTGATGATATTCACACCTTTTTCCAACAGGAAATCGTGAACGTTGGTTTTGAAGCCGGATTCAACCTGGGGGAAGTTAGCTTTCTCATCCCTCGTGATGTACGTAACCTTTTTACCTAAATTAGACATGCCGCACATCAAATCGAGCGTGCTAAGGCGTTGCCCTGACACAACGCAATTATCAATATCCGGCAAACGTTTTTTTAGCAATAAAATATCTTTCAGTGAATAATATCGCTGTACCTTGTTTTGGAATTTTTTCAATACCGGCCCCATCGCCGGGCTGCCGCCGGTAGCAATGAGCAGCTTATCGTAATCAACAACTTCATTGTGAAATAATTTTATTTTCTTTTCTGCGTCAAGAATGCTTTTGACGGATTCGCCTTTTCGAAATTTAATTTTGTGCTGATCAAAAAATTCGAGCGGAGCGAATGTCAACTGGTCGTCAGTAATTTTATCGCATAAATATTCAGTCAGCAAAAAGCGGTTATATGGAAAATAACGCTCATTTCCAATAACGACAATATCTGAGTCAGGATCGCACTCGCGTATTGTTTTTGCTGCTGTTATACCGGCTATTCCCGCGCCGATAATGACATATTTCATAGGAACCTCCAGTAAAATACGAGGTGTTTATGTTGAATTCTGTGATTAGTTTTCTTTGTTACAGCCGAGTATATGTACTGAAACATGTTAAATCATTTGCTCACTATTGTTTCTCGACCACATCCAGGCTGTACTTGGAGATGGTAATACAATCCACAGGGCAGGCGCGATAACAATTCCCGCATCGGATGCATTTATCATTATCAATGGTAATGGCCTGAACTTCGCTCCAATTCTTTGTTTCGATGTAAATCAGATTTCCGTCGTCGTCGATTTCGATATCCTTTGCCATTTTGATGCAGTCCACCGGCATCACATCGATGCAGGCCAGGCAAAAAATACATCGGTCAATATCGATCTGATAATTGTAATGACATAAATAGCATCGCCGCGCTTCGATGACCGATTTCTCCTGAGAAAAGCCGGTTTCCACTTCTCTGTTTTTTTCCTTTCGCTCGTTCACCGGAATTTCATCCATGGGCTGGCGTGGGATGAAATCGAAATCTCGCTTTCTGCCGGTGTCAGTCGCAGGTTCAATGTGAACGACGTCCTGATAACCCTGTATGCCGGATAATTCTTTATGAACCTCTCGGGCAGTTTTACGACCATCGGCCGCCGCTTCGATGACAGTGGACGCACCGCGCCGAAAATCACCGGCAACGAAGAAGTTTGGATACGCTTCCAGTTTTGAACCGAGCAGTTGTTTTTCTTCTTTCTGGCCAATAGCTAAAATGACCGTATCCGCTTCCATCACAAATTCTGAATCGGGAATTTGTTTCAGGCTGCCGTCTTTTTGAATGGCCGTACGGATCAATTTCAAGCCGGTCACCTGGCCATTTTCAACTATTACTTCCACAGGCGAAACCAGAAATGAAAATTCGATTCCCTCTGCTTCCATGGCGACAAGTTCGTGATCGCCTGCGCTCATATCATCCCTGGTGCGACGAAATGCAATTGATACTTTTTTAGCGCCCTGTCGATAGGCCATTCGGGTGCAATCCACCGCGGTAAACCCACCGCCGACCACAACAACCTTTTCGATCGGATGATTGAACTGTTCGCAATTGGACTGCATCATAAAATCCAGCCCCCAATAAAACCCCTGTGCATCAGCGCCTCCGATATCGATCATATTCGGAAGCATGCAACCGCCGGCCAGAATGACCGCGTCGTATTCATCCCGTAATTTTTCAAATTCATTTTCTTTTTCAATGCGGACATTTGTTTGTATTTGAACCCCGAGGTTAGAAATAGATTTTACATCTTCGGCAACAATGCTGTATGGCAATCGAAACTGCGGGATACCGTAACGCAGCATTCCACCCGGCTCATCGAATTGTTCCAGCACGGTCACATCATAACCGCGTAGGGCAAGGTCATTGGCAGATGTCAACCCGGAGGGTCCGCCTCCGACAACGCAAACCTTCTTCCCATTCTTCTGAATTTTATTTATAATTGGTTTTAATCCAAAATCCGCTGCAGAACGTTTCAGGAAACAAATGGATACCGGATCACCAAGGCCATCCCACCCGTGGCGGCAAACATCTTCGCAAGGTCGGTGACACACGCGCCCCAGCACGCTTGGGAGCACATTGTCCATGCGATTGATGTAATACGCCTTTTCGTAGTCTCCCTCCATAACCGCCCCGATATAGCCGGGAATATCCGTCATAATGGGACAGGCTGCTTTGCACGGTATGTTGATGTCAATCCATTTGCGATCGATTAAATCCGTTGAACGTTGAATTTCATTTTTATGATTTTGCTGATTCATGCGAAAGCTCCAGATTTAGCACGGTATTTTCATTATTTAAAATGGTTATCCATATTTTATATCAGAACACTTTTTCTTCATCTTTCCCTGTCAAAGGTATTTCGACTACGCTCCATTATACGATTATTTCAACAATTTCCGCAGGACTGTGTGAAGAATTCCTCCATTGCGGTAATATTCCACTTCCACCGGGGTATCGATTCTACAGATGGTGTTGAATTCAATAGCAGCGCCATCAGGCTTTTCAGCCCGAACAAAGATTTTTGTGCCTGGCTGAAGATTATTATCCAAACCAAGTATGTCGAATTTTTCCCAACCGTCCAGATTTAATGATTCAGCGCTTTGCCCGGCTTCGAATTGAAGCGGCATAATTCCCATGCCCACCAGATTTGAACGGTGAATGCGTTCATAACTTTCAGCAATCACTGCTTTTACGCCCTGTAGAAAAACGCCCTTGGCAGCCCAGTCCCGGGAAGAACCGGTTCCGTATTCCTTTCCTGCCAGAATTATTAGGGGAGTGTTTTCCGCCATGTATTTAACGGCCGCGTCCCACATAGGCATTTGCTCGTCACTCGGTTGAAAAATTGTATACCCGCCCTCCACGCCGGGAACCAGTTTATTTTTTATTCGAATATTGGCCAGGGTGCCGCGCATCATCACTTCGTGGTTGCCGCGACGGCTGCCATAGGAATTGAAATTTCGTTTTTCAACTCCCCGGCCGATTAAATATTGACCGGCGGGCGAACGTTCCGCAATGGCTCCTGCCGGGGAAATGTGATCGGTCGTCGTTGAATCGGGAAGCCATGCCAGCACTTTCGCGCCTCGAATTTCAGGAATGTCCGGCACCTGATTTGTGATATCTTTGAAGAACGGCGGCTCCTGGATGTACGTACTTTCAGCATCCCACCGGTACACATCGCCCTCTGGCACCACCACCTTATTCCACGTCTCGTTGCCATCGTATACATTGCTGTACTGCTGATGAAAGATTTCCGAGGATAAGTAGGTTTGGACTGCCTGCTTTATTTCTTCATTACTGGGCCAGATATCAGTTAAATATACCGGGTGACCATTGGGATCATGCCCCAGCGCTTCATTGTTCAGATCGATATTTACAGTGCCGGCAAGGGCGTATGCCACTACCAGCGGTGGTGAGGCCAGAAAATTCGCCTGAACATCCGGATTGATTCGACCCTCGAAATTCCGATTGCCGGACAATACCGAGGCAACAATCAGATTGTTTTCGTTGACCACTTTTGAAATGTGCTCCGGCAATGGGCCGGAATTCCCAATACACGTGGTGCAGCCATATCCCACCGTGTGAAATCCGAGACCTTCCAGATAGGGCGTCAGACCGGATGACTCTAAATATTGGGTCACAACTTTGGAGCCGGGTGCCATGGAAGTTTTCACCCATGGTTTGGCGCGCAGACCGGCTTGAATTGCTTTTCTGGCCAGCAATCCGGCTGCGACCATGACACTGGGATTGGATGTATTGGTGCACGAAGTGATGGCGGCAATGACCACAGAGCCATGGGTCAATTCATACGAGAAATCATCTCTCCGCACAGTCACGGATTTTTCTTTCTCATTTTTTTCCAAACCAAAACCACGTTTTTCAGGCGGCAATTCCAAAACCTGATGCCACGTCTTTTTCATCTCATGAAGGCTGATGCGATCCTGCGGTCTTTTAGGACCGGCAATACTGGGGACTACATCGCCCAGATTGAGCTCCAGCGTATCCGTATAAACTGGATTTGGCGTATCCGCGGTTCGGAACAATCCCTGCTCTTTGCAGTATATTTCCACGCGCTGCACAAGGTCTTCGGAGCGACCGGTGCTTCGCAAATAATTCAGCGTCTCATTATCCACCGGGAAGAATCCAATCGTAGCGCCATATTCCGGCGACATATTGGCAATGGTGGCCCTGTCAGCGAGCGGCAGCCGGTCCAGGCCCGGCCCGAAATACTCCACAAATTTCCCGACCACGCCCCGAGTGCGGAGCATTTGCGTGACTGTTAAGACCAGATCAGTAGCAGTAGCCCCTTCCGGCAATTCGCCAGTCAATTTAAATCCAATGACTTCAGGTACGAGCATGTAAATGGGCTGGCCCAGCATGGTGGCTTCAGCTTCAATCCCGCCAACGCCCCAACCGACAACGCCGAGACCATTGATCATGGGTGTATGCGAATCTGTTCCCACCAACGTGTCCGGGAAGAGCACTGTTTCTCCGTTTCCGTTTTTCTGAGATTGGACGACATTGGCCAAAAATTCAAGGTTTACCTGATGCACAATGCCGGTGGCCGGCGGCACTGCCCGAAAGTTACTGAATGTATTGGCCGCCCATTTGAGGAATTCGTAACGTTCCCGGTTCCGTTCGAATTCCAGGTCGGAATTGCTTTGTAACGCCCGGTGAGAACCAAAAAAATCCACAGAAACCGAATGATCGATGACCAGAGCCACCAGGATTTGTGGATTGATTTTCTGCGGGTCACCTCCCAAACGAATGGCTGCGGACCGCAAAGCAGCCAGATCCACCACAGCCGGCACGCCGGTAAAGTCCTGCAAAATAACGCGACCGGGCTGATAAGGCATCTCCACCGCGTTCACGTTTTTTGCATTCCAATTGATCAAATTCAGGACGTCGTCTTTCTGCACTTCAATTCCATTTTCATGGCGGAGCAATCCTTCCAGCAGAATTTTTATTGAAAATGGCAGATGATCCGTATTACCAATATTTCGGCGTTCCAATTCATTCAAATGAAACATCACATATTCATTGCCGCCAATGGTGATTTTCTTTTTTGTTCCAAATGAGTTCTCTTTCATGGCTTGCCTTGATTACATATAGTGTTATTGTGTGTGACTATTACCTTTTTTCTAATTTTAAACGCTAAATTCAGTCATTTTTTTCAGAGGCCAGGAAACGTTTTGCTTTATCTCATTACAGCCCTTCCGTCGACTCAATGAGCTTGACGACATTTTCCTGAACAAAGAAAATACCATCCTTTTCCCGCTGAATGATCTCCGTTAAAATGCCTGTCACTGGATTGGGTTCGGAAAACAATTGCTTCAATCCGCCGCCGGTATCAATAACCTTGTCTGTGGTGAATTTCATGCCCTGTTTTTTGAGATCTTCCCATGTCTTTTCAATGTCGTCAACCAGGTATGCCATGTGATGGAGACCGCTGCCATGTTTTTTCACCCATTGTGTAATGATGTTATCCCAATCCAGGCCCTGATCCACGAAAATAAAAAAAGGGGAACCCTGCAGTTTTAGCACATTGGAAATGGCTTTTGTGCCCTGAAAAACCATTTCCATTTTCTGGACAATTTCAAAGCCAAGTTTTTTTGTGTAAAATTCCACCACCGGCTCCAGTTCTGAAACGCGGAAGGCGATATGATCCAGTCGTTTGAATTCCATAGTTACACCTGTATTTTATGAAAAAAAACAATCTTTCAAATTTAGTTTATTTTCAATTTGAACAAAAAATTGTATTTATGCCACGCCGAGTTCCATATTCTCATAAATCAGCGCAGTGTTAAAAACCGTTCCGGGATTAAGCAGGTCATCCGGATCGAACAAATTTTTGATGGCTGTTGTGTAGCGATAGGCCGATCCCAATTCCTGTACCAGATAAACCGATCTCGAGCGGCCGGCATTGTGCTCGCCCACCAGAGTGCCGTTGTACTTCCGCAAAATGCTAAACGTCGCCTGCGACACTTTTACAATTTGTTCGACAAGGTTTTCCTGCGTCGGATCGAAATAGGGGCGCGCGTGAATGCTGCCAAAACCGAGATGGCCGAAAAATGAAATTTCGTGTCCCAGCTCGCGCATGAGATTTTCGATATCCCGATGCACTGCACCGAAATCTTTCAAATGAATGGCAATGTCGTCGATGATTGAAGGCAGAATCCATTTTTGTTCGCGCGCATATTTCCACAGCGATGGCAGAATGCGCCTGCGATCTTCCCAGAGCAAACTTTCATCTTCACTGCCGCTGTGGATTTCCCAGATTTTGGTGACATCGTAGCCGGACAAAATTTCTTTTCCTTCATTTGCCTGGTCTTTTGACTCATCGAATTCAGCAATGAGTGTTCCCACGATGGATGAGTCCGAAAAATTCAATATCTTTCCATTGACATGTTTGGAACAGGAGGCATCTGAAAATTCCAGCGCTGCCGGGTGCAGTGATTTCAGCCGAATGGCTGCTTCAGCGAATTCGTCAAAATTTCTGAAATGAGTGACAAACGTTCCCCGCGATTTTCGGTCATCGATCAACCGAAGGCGAAGTTCTGTCACAATGCCCAGCGTCCCCACGCTGCCGACGAGCAGGTGCGCAGCCAATTCCCGGACATCTGTATATTTAAGCAACGCGGATAAATTGTACCCTCCGGCAATAAACGGGCGATTTTGCACAACCCGCTGAGCATCCATGTCCCGTAAAAATTCCCGTTGAATATTTTTCAGTCCTTCTGCAAGGTAGGTTGGGAGCGCCTGCTTCGTGTCAACAACCTCACCGCGCGATGTGATAAATTTCATGGATAAAATGAACGAATCGATGGTACCGTAACGCGCGGTTCTCGGACCTGTTGATCTTGTGCCAACATTCCCTCCAAGAACGCATAATGCACTGCTCGAAGGTACGGCTGGCAACATCAGATTTTTTTCGGACATTTGCTTCAAAAAATCATCGAGTATGGTACCCGGTTGAACTATGGTTTCTTCGCCGACGGATAATACTTCATTTAAATATTTTTTCAGATTAAGAATGATTCCGTTGCCAACCCCGGCGCCACTAAGTCCACTACCACCACCGCGACACGTCAGACCCAGTCCATTTTCCCGCGCGAAATTGACGGAAGCGAGAATATCATCTTCATTTTTCGGGGCGATAACCAGTGAAGGTTCAATTTTGTAGGAGCTTGCGTCTTTGCTGAACCGCTCCAGCGTTTGAGAATCGGTGTAAATATCACCAGCTATGTTTAAATCTGAGGGTTTAATCATATGTTAAATAATTTATTCTCGAATTAATTTGATACGGAAAAGACTTCATGCACAGGCGATGAATTCCCTGCTTATAAATCCAGTATCTTTTCAATGGGGCGACGTTCCGGCACCTGAACATGCGATACCTTTCCCTCATTCCATTCCTTAGACACATAAAGCCAGCAATAGCAAGCGCCATATTCTTCTATATCCGGTTTGGCATAGACACATGGACAAACGATATCCCGGTCTTTTTCAATGTCACCTGTCGCGGTGCGGCATGGACAGGTTCTCGCCTGATAACGTTCTCCATTTTGCAACAAGCCAACCAGCAATGGCTTCACGATGTCCCAATCCTCATTTAAAATCAACCCTTGTTTCGGTGCATATTCCTTTAATACTTTATGATATTTTTCCACTGTCATCATAATTCCAAAACCTCCTTCATGCCATCATAATCTTCACCAACTACCGCATAATCACCAACAATGAGTGTCGGAAACGAAAGTCTCGGATTAAATGGCTGTAAAAATCGCATGTGCGATCTTTTTTCGTCGATGGGTAATAAATCAATGTCGATGATCTTTGCCGAAATTCTATGCAGATGCAAAAATTTCTTGACTCTTTCGCATCTCGGGCACGTACTAATGGCCAATAAAATTGGGATTTTGTTATTCACTTCATGTTCGTACATACTATCACTCCAGTGCTTGGTAAAAACATTCCATTTTCAATATATCAAAAAGAAATTGATTTCGTAATTATACCGATATTGAAAATCCAATTTTCAAGTTTTCGAAACGAGTACATTCGAAAATGGCATCGGTTTTTCAATATGGATTTAGCCTGAATTATTCATGTAATTATAATAAGATTGATTCAATTACCTGATTATTATCAAATTGAATTATCAATTAATTTAAAACTCAGTCTTAGACGTAAAAATGTACGAATCGCTAAATTCAGCACCATTCAGGTTATCTCGATACCTTTAGCAATATAATGTGAATAATCGAGGATAGAAAAATCTTCAAAAAATTTTAATTCTTTTTAGCCTGAATTATTCACAAATTTCAAACAATAGATATTTAACTTAATGTT
>CAZSBG010000113.1:0-20283 GCA_964605145.1 uncultured Cytophagia bacterium
AAATTAATCAGATATATGAAATTTAACAAAGTTAGATATACTGAATTCGGAATTATGCACCATTCAGGCTACCTGGATTCCTTAATGCATTACAATGAATATTCCAGGTTAAAAGGAATTCCCAAAGAAAGTTTATTCACGGATATGTTCTTTCAGTAAAAAAAATGTGGCGGTAGGGCTGAGAGGTGAGTTATAGCAGTGGCGGACGAAAGTCTGCCACTGCTATTTTTTTTTACCACCCGAACTATAACTGCTAATTGAACTGTGATTTTTCTTGCATCTCTCCCTTCATTTTTGTATGATATTTATCATCTTCTATTCTAAAATCCATCCAATCATGTTACTTATCAGAACTCTCTCATTTTATCCGAAAAGGAAAGTTCAATGAATCGACGTGAATTCCTCAGAAAAACTTTATTAGGCATAGGTATCGCTGCCACGCAGGCATATTTCACAGGCTGTCGGCGCGCGAAAAAACGCCCAAACATCATTTTTTTACTAACGGATGACCAGCGCTGGGATGCCATGGGCTGCATGGGAAATCCAATCATCCAAACGCCGAATATGGATCGAATGGCTCAGCAGGGCGTGCTTTTTTCAAACGCGTTCGTCACCACGGCCATTTGCGGGGCAAGCCGCGCCAGCATCCTCACTGGCCAGTATGAACGGCGCCACGGCAATATTGGATTCGGGGAGCTTTCCGATGAAGCCAATACAAACACCTATCCGCTGCTGTTGAAGAACGCGGGCTATCGCATCGGATTTGTGGGGAAGTATGGTGTTGGGAATCCGCCCGTCGAGCAATACGATTACTGGCAGGCCATGAGCGAGCAGCCAAATTACGAACACACGGATGAGAATGGGAATTACAAACATTACACGCGAATTTGCAGTGAAAACGCGCGGGAGTTTTTGCAGGGCTGCGCCGGCGATCAGCCATTTTGCCTGTCCGTCAGTTTTAAGGCGCCTCATGTGCAGGATGGCGATCCCCGACAATTCATCTACGATCCTGCCTACAAAGATTTGTACAACGATGTTGAAATCCCGCTACCCAAAACCGCAGACGACAGATATTTCTACGGAGCGTTTCCTGAGTTTTTCACTGAAAATAACGAAGCGCGCCGGCGCTGGCAAATTCGTTTCTCCACGCCGGAAAAATATCAGGAATCGGTCAAAGGGTATTATCGACTGATTTATGGGGTGGATGTTGTGATCGGCGAAATCAGGGAGGAATTGGAATGGTTGGGGCTGGCGGACAATACGATCATTTTTTTGATGGGAGATAACGGCTTTTACCTGGGCGAGCATGGACTGGCCGGCAAATGGTACGGCCACGAAGAATCCATTCGCGTTCCTCTGGTCATCTACGATCCGCGGCTACCAGCAAAATTAAAAGGCCAGAAGCGAACCGAGTTCGCGCTGAATGTGGATATTGCCCCCACGCTGCTCGATATGGCCGGCGCCGCCATCCCGGAACCCATGCAGGGAAAAAGCTTGCAACCGCTCGTTTGGGGCAAATCGCCAGCGTGGCGGGATGAATTTTTCTACGAGCACTGCTTCCAGTTTTCGGCCATTCCAAAATCTGAAGGCGTGGTGACGAAGCGCTACAAATACCTCCGCTACATCGATTCTGAGCCCATGTTCGAAGAATTATATGACCTGAAAACCGATCCGCATGAGGAGCACAATCTCGCACAAGATCCGAATTACCAGAATTTGCTGGAGGATATGAGAAAAAAGTGTGATGCACTGTTGGAAGATGCGAAGTAAGATTAATCAGGTAAATAATCTGCTTGAATTATTGGAAAATATTATCTATATTACTTGTAGTATAAATTACAAGTAGGAGAATTGAAATGAGTGTTATGAGCATACGAATCGATGAGAGCAAAAGAAAGGCGTTGAAAGTCATCGCATCCATCGAAGGGAAAACAATGGGCGGCCTTGTATCTGAATTGATTGAAAAATACATAAATGACAATCGTGAAAAACTGAAACAGTTATCCGAAAAAGATAATTTAACCGACATAATGAAAATTTCAGAAGCTTCATTTTCCGAATGGAATAACGACGATGACGAAATTTACAACAACTTATAAAAAATGGGACATTGTTTTAGTTCCCTTCCCGTTCACCAATTTATCAACGACAAAAAAAAGACCAGCCCTCATTGTTTCGCCGGATGAATACAATGATAAAATGGATATTGTCATTGCGTTTATTACCAGCAAAATCGACCAGGATTATCGCATGGGCGATTACCTGATTAAAAATTGGAGAGGTGCCAACCTTCCCAAACCTTCCATGATACGAATGAAATTCGCCACGATTGACAAATCCATCATCATCAAAAAACTGGGTCAATTACAGGAGAATGATATTGGGGAATTTACTCAAATGTTGATTCAGTTTTTTAAGAGTTGAGGGTTAAGTTCACAAATCATTTCAATGAGATGATTATAGAGAAATCCGATTTTGAAATTTAATTCGGAATGGATTGAAATTTTTATTGCATTAATCAATCTATTTTTGTAAAATATTTTCGATCTACCCTGATGAAATTTGAAAAATTAAACGGACTACCTTTTAGCAAAATCCTGTGAAGTAACTTAAATAAAAATCAGTTGTAAAATAAAGGAAAGAAGTAATGAGCGATATAAAAGAGGAAGCGAAGAAAATGCTTGACAATCTTCCGGAACAAGTTTCATGGGATGATATCATGTATGAAATATATGTCAGGAAAAAAATTGATGAGGGATTAAAGGCTGCGGAAGAGGGGAAGGTTGTGTCCCATGATGAAGTCAGGAAAAGGTTTCTTCAAAAATGAGAATTGAATGGACTTTACCAGCTATAAATGATCTTGAAGCAATACATGATTACATTGGAAAAGATTCAGAATATTATGCTTCGCGCTTCATCCAAAAAATAATAAGTGCAGTCGATACTCTGGATAAATTCCCTAAAATTGGTCGAATCGTTCCTGAGGCAAACAATCCCAATATTAGAGAATTGATATTTCAGAATTATAGAATCATATATCGTATTTTGGATGATATTATTCAAATTATCGCTGTGATACGAGGATCTAGGGATATAACAAAGTGGCCAGTTAAACCTTGGGAGGTAGTTTGAAAGAAATGTCGATATTGCATTTATTCATTATTCAAAAGATATTGTTTGAAGAGATCAGAGTATGATAAATTTAAACACTGTTGATAAGATTAAAAAATCACCGATTGAAGATCGCATACAAATTATTGAGCTTATTCTTGAATCGCTTAAAAACGACATCAATATTAAAGCGATATTCACTACCGGACACTTTTCAAATTATGTTCAGTAGAGCTGTCATTCCCGCAGGTTTTTGGCGGGAATCTCATAAAATTTTGTCAAATGGATGCCCGATAGAAGCCCAGTCTGTCATCCTTTATAAATTTAATGGAAGCTGGACATGGCATTCGGGCATGACAATTCTATAAAAAATTTCGTTTTGTAAAAAGTGTCCGGTAGCAAGAAGCGATAAAAGGTAAAAAAGCGAGCAACAATAATTTTAAAATTCGAAAATTTAGCATGGGCGAGGAAATACATGTAGATAGAGATGAGATGTACTAAGTGATTGCTTTTTAAACATATTTTGAAATATAAAAAAATGCTGCACAAGACTGATAATCAATGTTTGAGATTCATCAGCCAGGTGCAGCAGAATTCTTAAAGTTCCTTCCTTCAAAATCTTAAGGGAATAGATGAGGTAGCCCTACTCCCCCACCTCCATCTTCGTCGAAAACACAATCTCAATTCTCCGATTCAGCTTTCTTCCAATGGGATTATTATTGTCGCCGATCAGAATGCGCTCGCCTCTGAGGCGGGTGATGCCCAATGGCATTTCTTCGCCAAAGCCCCGGGCCGGGGAAATGTTCTCGGCCACTGTTGGGTAAAAATCCGCGGCTTCCTTTTTCACATGGGAAATGAAACCATCGTGGAAGCGTTTGGCGCGCTGTTTGGAGAGCATATCATTTATACCGCTTGGTCCCACGGCGCAGGCATGTCCCTCAAAGTGCATGTGTTTATCAGTGTCCAGCATATTTCGGGTGATATCCAGCAGTCGCTCCCAGTAAAAGCTGTACATGGGACTGGTTCCGGCAAATTGCAGCGGAAAAGCGATGCGGTGTTCGCGCAGAACCGTTGATTCATTCAAATATGTTTTCTTATTTCGGGTGTGGAATTCGCGTCCCTGTTCGTCTTTAAGCGTGATGAAATAGTCGACGTCGTTGTTCAGCCATGCGGCCAGGTTGCCGGTGCGAGCCGGGTCCCAGTCCATTTGATAATCAAGATTCATTCGAAATTTGAGGTTGCCCAATTCCAGGCTGTCCTGCAGCATTTGGTGCGAAAGGAAAAGCTGGCCGGCGTCGGTTTGGGCGGCGCATTTAATCGCCGATTTAAACGTCACCTGCTTGCGTATTTCCTCGTTATCCGTGTGGCGAATGGGAAGGAACAAAATGGCCTGTCCCTGTGCGTCCGTGGTGATGGCAACGTAACGCCGTTCTTCGAACACCCAATCGGCGTCCTGGGGATTTTTCGGGATTCGTCGTTTGGGCAGAATCTTGCCTTCAACGATCTGTATTTGATTGTCGTTCACGCCCAATAAAATCAATGAATCGCGAACCGCTTCGGCGCGGGCGTTGGCTAAAGCGACATCGGTTTCGCCGGAATTGGTGTCTGTGAATCCCTGCAACGTAATTTTCAGCTCGCGATGCCCGGCCAAACGTTTCGCTAACGTTGCCACCGGCGGATCGAATGTGGTTTTGTGCAGGTATTCGTTTTTCACTTTTGTGCTGTTGATATCGAAGCAGACTTCGGTAATTATGGGCATATCAATTGTGACCTGGGCGATGGTTACCACGGCCACAGTGTCGTCGCAGGCGAATGTGCCTTTGGGTATGGTTGTGAAATTTTCGAAGTATGAATTATTGATTTTATTGAGTTCCTCAATTTTTTCTTCCTTATCCGCCACAGCTAATATTCGGTGGGAGCCCAACAAAAACGTATTCCACGGAATCTGAATGGTTTCGGATTGACCCGGCTTCAGTTCTGCATAGTGATCTTCAAATAGGATTTGTGAATTCTTTTCCTTTCCTTCGGAGAGGTCGTGCACGACCTTCACAGTGGAATCGTAAATGGTCACGCTGAAATCCCGGGCTGTTAAATCACCGACGTTTGTGACCAAAATTTTCAAATCGCCGTGGTAATCGTCCTCAGTGATGATTCGGTGATAATCGAATTCGATTTTTTCAATTTTAAGATCCGGGTATGGAATGTAAAAATGGGCAATGCGGCTATGTTTTGTCTCGGCGAAATTCAAATGCTGATCCAGATCTTCGGCGATCACCATCCAGTAATTGTCGCCGCCAAGCGGTTTGTTCACGATAAAGGAATCGGCTTTGTGCGGTTCATTGAGCCAGAAATTGGTTTCAGAAAGCATTGCATAAAATTTATCCGATTGTTTCGTGTCATAAAAAGAAAGAAGCCGCGCCAGTTTGGTGCTGTCCTGGTCGAGGACGAGCGTGTAAGCGACTTCGTCGAAAATATCCGGGTCGCGGGTGGCTTCCCATTTTAAAGTGATGGATTCGGTTTTCACCGTGTCGCCGTTGGCCGGACTGGCGAAGCGGAAATTCTCCGGGCCAATGGGATAATGCGACATGGTTCCGCGATAGGTTCGGGAGAAAAATTCGCCTTCATCGATGGTAGCCATGTCCAATTGCAGGGCGTTGTTTCGGCCCGGCAGCAGTGTTTGTTCGGAAGTCATCAAATCATCGAGGCAAATGGTGGCGCCAAAGGAGACCTTGCTCATCAAATCGCTGGCAAAATCGTATCCGCCATTGATGGAAAATCGCTTGTTCCACGAAACTTCCGCCCCGATACCGACCGCGCCATCTTCATCTTTCACATTGTAATAATCGGCCAAAACCTGAACCTGCACGCCCCCGTGGGTTCCGGCATAAAAAGCAGCGCCAACGCGCCAGGTTTGCGGCAGTGGCGTGGCGACGTTTTCGTAGGTCAAATCCTGGCCCATTTGTGTGAGGGCAACTCCCAGGGAGAGTACGCCGTGTTTCAGCAGTGAATTGCCCAAATCGAAGCGGGGCGTTCTGCCAAGCAGGCCAATGTCAGCGATCCAGGCGTTGGCGTGAAACTGATCCAAATTGCTTCGCAGATATTTAAAACTGGTGCCAACTGCGAGATTGTCGGAAATGAACGACAGCGGCTGGCCGATATTCAGCGCTGCGATGAAGTCATTGGCCGTGGCCATGGGAACCGCTTCGTCGGTGCTGTCGAATTCCGGTACGCCGTGATAAATGAGGCCAACCGAGAATCGCGTTTTGCGGCTCCAGGGCGTGCGATAATTCTTCCCAAAAATGAGGGACGCGTTATAGACATCGGCAATCCACTTCGAATAGGTGGCGGACCAGTACCATTCGCGCGTCAGCCCGGCTGTTCCGGGATTGGCGAAGATGGAATGAAGCTCATCCAGACCGCTGGTTTGCGTGGAGCCCATTGACTGGAGTCTGGCGCCGGGCAGCATTTTAAGAAATGGCGCGCCGGCCCGTACTTGCCCAAATCCGGAGTCAAAGGAGAGAATAACGAATAAAATTGGGAACAACAGGAGTCGAGAATATTTTCCGCAAAACTTCATTGATTGGCCTTTAAGTTTTACCTGACGATGATGAATTTTTTCCACGAATTAAATTCCCCGGACCGCAGGGTGACGAGATAAACGCCGCTGCCGGCGCGCTGTCCGGTTTCTGTGATCCCGTCCCAGGGATAGGTGTTCCAGCCGCCCTGGTACACGTCTTCCGTGAGTTTGGTGATGTGGCGGCCGGCGATGTCGTAAATGTCCAGCCGCGCCACGCGCCGATTGCTCAGTTTGAACCGAATGCCCAGGGGAGTTTCAGCCTCCGGTCGGAATACATTTCTGTCTAAGACAAGGTAGTTGCTGCTGATAACTTCGACCATGGACTGGGCGCTGGCTTCGTTTCCGAAGATATCTGTGGCCCGAATTTCGAAAATCAGGGGTTCGCGCCTGGCTGTGGTAATCAAAAATTCCGGGTTGTAATTTTCATCCATTTCGTACCAGACATCCGGGGTTAAATTGTTTGCTGAAATGAAATCATCTCCAAAATCGGTGGCTATTTCACCGTTCGGGAAGCGAATCCACAAATCCCAGCTCGCTGTGTTGGGCGGAATTTGAACGCGGACGCGAATGCTGTCCGTCACATCGACAAGGGACGGCGTGGCCTCGATTTTTGGCGGTTCGAACACCGGAATTTGAATCAGCACGGAATCCGAATCCGAATTGTTGAAAGCGGTCGTGTCGTTCGGCGCTTCGACATTGGCTGTTGAAACGATCAAATCATCCTGGCTCAGACTGGAGGCTGCGGTTCCGTTGTACTGTATTTCAATTTCCGAATCCGGACCCATGGACGAAATATTCCAGGTCAACAAATTGCCTGAAATTTCATCCGGGGTCAGGCTGATATCGTCCAGCGCGAAATCGGATGAAAGTAGATTGGTCAGGATAACATTCGTTGCCGAATCAGGGCCATTATTGTAAACAGTGAGCGTGTATTCGATGAGGCCGCCGGGGAATGTGACATTCATGGTGTCACCATCGATCACCACGCTCGAAGCTGTGTTCGAAAAGAGAGTCACTCCAACGTCGACAAATTTTTCTGTGATAATTGGCTGCTCTTTCACCAGCGCCGTATCGGAGGCAGTATTGTTGTATTCTGTAGTATCGTTCGGGGAGAAAAGCTCCGCATCTGCAACAAGCAGCGAATCGTTTTCCGGGAATGAAATGTCAACGGTTCCGTTGTAGACGATTTGTAGACTGGCGAACGGACTGAGTGACGGCACTTCCCAGATCAGCGAATCACCGGCAACGCGGTTTGGCGTGCGACTAATATTGCTGACATCGAAATAGGGCGAAATTACATTGACGAGCGTGATGTCACGGGCAGTTTTCGGTGTTTGGTTGAAAACGGTGAGTCTGTATTCCACGTCGCCGCCGGGATGGGTGAGGCTGATTTCTTTCCCGTTTCGCGTGACAGTCGAATCCGTATCCGAAACAAGTCTGATGCTCAAATCAACATTTTCATTGGGAGCGATCACCGGGAATTGAATAAGCGCCGTGTCTTCGGCCGTGTTGTTGAAGGCTGTAGTGTCGTTGGGAGAGAACAGTTCCGCCGTTGAGATGAGCAGCGAATCGTTTTCAGGGACATCGGCGTCGACCGTGCCATCGTATAAAATTTGCCGCGAACCGTTGGGTTCGATGGACGGGAATTCCCAAATCAAAGAATCTCCGGATGTACGTGTCGGCGCAAGACTGATGGTGCCCACATTGAACCGCGCCGGCGGGAGATTGGCTAATGTAACATCCTTTGCAGTGTCCGGACTGTTATTGAACAGGGTCAATGTGTATTCTACATCTCCGCCCGGCTTTACCACGCTGATACTGTCGCCGTTGACAAAAATCGTGGAATCGGTTTGTGACTCGAGTGAAATGCCCAGATCGACATTTTTGGTTACGATTTCGGCCGGGAATTTGACAAGGACAGTATCTTCTGCAATATTGTTGAACGCTGTGGAGTCTTCCGGTGAAGATAGTTCCGCCCAGTTCAAAAGAAGCGAATCTTCTTTGGCAATGCCTGTATCGGCAGTGCCACTATAAAAAATTTGAACAAAAGAATTCGGCTCAATGATGGGGAACTCCCAGACCAGAAAATCTCCTGAAGTTCGCGTTGGCGATAAACTGATCGTTTCAAGATTAAAATCAGCCGGAAGTAAATTGGAAAGGGTCACGTAATCGGCTGTGTCCGGGCTGTTGTTGAACAATGTCAACGTGTAATCAATATTTCCACCAGGATTGACAGCACTCACTAAATCTCCATTTACTAGAGCAGTGGAGCCGGTTTCCGAAGTGAGAGAAACTCCCAGGTCCACTTTTCTCCCCGGGGCAAGCTCGCTAATTATTTTGAGGCTGTCCGTAACCTTGACGCTTTCAGAGGGGCCAAGCGGACCATCTAACAGATGCGGGTATTCATCCATGATAGATGCGATGTGATGCATTTGAAGCGTATTCACTCCTTCTTCAAAATAGAACAAGCCAGCATCCCGAAATACGGTATGTCGCGGTCCTGGATCATCGAAAACAATTTTATAGGGACCGGCGTTTGAATCGGCCGGACTCACAACCGTTCCATCCGGATGTTTCACATCCATAAAAAATGTTTCATTCGTCTGTTCGTCTCCGCTGTTGTACAGAATTTTAATCACGATTCTGTAAAAACCTGCCTGAGAGACATCTGTCGTTGTCACGTCTGTATGGAGGCGGTTCGGATCGTATCTGTTGCGGGTAGAATCCCAATCTGCCTGGACGCCAACTGTGTCGGGAATAACAATCGTAAACGTGTCGCCCGGAGCAAACGTTAATTCCTGCGCGGCTGTCATTGAACCGAAGTTTAATGTGGCGGACAACAGCATGATTGAAAGAACTGATGCAAATTTCTTGTTTGAGGTCATGTGCATTTTTCATTTCCAGTTTTATATGAGTAAATGAATTACCAATAGGCAATATTAGTGCCAAAATGAAACAGTTTATTTTGAAGATTACTTGAAAAATTTTGAAATGTTAATGAAGTGCAAATCAAGCAGAGCGCAACAAATTAATGAAAAAATTTAATAAGTTTATTATTATTAATAAAAAACATCAATCAAAAATGTTTTAACTAAATATAAACAATGTGTTGCAATATGATACACTGTCTTGATATAAGACAATGCTGTAACAATTATTTCTCAAAATGCTATGATTTCATTAAAAAATTAAATTGATCTAAAACCATAATATAAATATATTTAGGTTTATTCATCCAAAATTATGAATTCATTGTCAAGATTCTGGTGCGCAAATTTAGAATGGGTAAAACGAATATATTTCAAATTTTGTCTTTAAAAAATGGATTCAGCTTGCTGCCCATTTCGTTGATAAATATAAATTATGGTTTAACATATTATAATAATAATACTTATCGCATATCTTCAATTTGTAAAAACATCAATAAGTTGTTTTGCCTGAACGGCGCTTTTCAGGTTTGAAAATGTTGAATCTTTAAGATTAACAGTTCATCTAAAGTAGAAAAGGTCCTTGAGAATAATTAAGGTTGAGGAAAGAAGAACAGTTATTTTAATATGAACGTAATAAATTAGTCGCTTGCTGCGATCAGTGTCAATGCAAATAAAGGTGCAAGATGGTGAATGTTTGAAAAATGAATTTTAAAAATTTACGATTTCTGCGGTTTCATGTTTTTTCCCAGGAATTTGAATGTCAATCTTGACAAGCGATAGAGGAAACATCACGAAACATTCCATCAAAGAATCAGAAGGTTTAGAAAGGCGCTCATAAATGCATTCATGGACTGAGGCTCGCTGGTATGTTCGCTTCATGGCCAAATTTCAGGATGCGCTGCTTTAATGGACGAAGTGAAAGAAACGCATACAATCAAAAAAGTGATTGCTTTCAAATACGATCGTATAATTCCCTTTTCTTTCAGCGCCAGGATACCATGCGGCATTGGTTGTTTTTTTCTTCTTCTTGAAATCGATTTCAACCTTATACGGTGGTTCAAATTCCAGTGGTGCGATTTTCGATCGTTGATGAATGGCACGTTTCATTCCTTCGTTGATTTTTTGCTTTGCGATGTCCGGATGAAGGCTGAGGCAACCTTCGCCAATTCCCTTTTTAACGGAAACGGTTTCAATACGTGGAATGAGTTCCTGCGCCTGTTCACAAATCGCCTCGTCGCCGGAAACGAATATGACAGGGACATCAAAGTCGCCGGCAATGAGAGCGTTCCAGCCAAGTTCAGGGACAGAGATGCCATTGACTCGCAGATCGAGGATGTTGCCATTCATCGTATGAGCCAGTGTACCATCCGATGTCATGGCTTTTGCGTGGTAACCAACACAAGCAACAGCATCGAAACTGGGGTCGATACCTTCCATCATGCTTAGCGGCTGCTGGGACCAGTTTCGTAAAAGCAAAGCGTTCTTGTCAAGCAAATCAGGGATAATATTGAGAGCTGAGCCGTGCGCATCGCGGACGATGATGTCAGCTTCAGCGACAGAACGAATTCCCTGGATCGCGGCGTTGACTTCCTGAGTCATGATTTTTCTGAAATATTGATAATCCGGATTGGCGTTCCCGGTTTCATCCCAGTGAATGACGCCGGTGATGCCTTCCATGTCGGCAGAGATAAAAATTTTCAATCGATTCATGGTAAATATTAAACCTTTTTAATTATTGATGAGTTTAACAAAATATAGCTAAATAAAAGGAAATATTCAACAATTTTTGATAATATTACTTTGGGGTGATTAAGAAAAAATTTCTATAATTAATGTAAGCTAATTCATGGTCTTAACGTCTAATAATATATAAATTCAATAAAATAAATTTGTGATGAAGTCAATAACTAATGAAAATAAAATTGGGTTAATATTATGAAAATAATTCGAAAAATGATAGTATTTCAAATTGTACTCGTCTTACTGATGACCGGTACGGTTTACGGTCAGCAATTTGGCCGGAACAAGGTTCAATATGAAAATAAAAATTGGGAGTTCATTCAATCTGAACACTTTGATTTTTATTACTATGAAGGCGGCAGACGTTTGGCAGAGTTTGCTGCGGATGTCGCGGAATCGTCTTATGTTTCATTGAGCAGAGTATTCGATTATGCATTAACCGATCGAATTCCGTTTATCATCTATCGTTCTCACAATGATTTCACAGAAACCAATACATCACCCTATGTTGTCGGTGAGTCTGTTGGCGGTTTCACTGAATTTCTGAAAAACCGGGTCGTCATTCCATTTGATGGATCTTACGAGCAGTACCGGCATGTCATTCATCACGAATTGACGCATGCGGTCATGCTTCAGTTTTTATACGGCGCAGGCCCCGGGTCTATCATCAAAGGCGTGTCGCGGTCATCCCCGCCGTTATGGTTCATTGAAGGGCTGGCAGAATTCACATCCATTGGCTGGGATTCCGAGTCCGATATGTATGTCCGCGATGCTACCCAGCGCGGCTATCTGCCTCCCATTCCCTATCTTCAGGCTTTTCTCGCTTACAAGGGCGGACAGGCAGTGCTTGTTTATCTGGAAGAAACATACGGCACGCAGAAACTGGGTGAGTTGCTTCAGCGGATTCGAACGACGCGCAATTTCAACCGGGCCTGGGAAAGCGCGGTGGGTGAACCGCTGGAAGAGTCGAGTAAAAAGTGGCAGCGATACATGCGCCAAAAATACTGGCCGGATGTGCAGGACCGAAAAGAACCAACAGACTATGCCCAGCCCCTGACAGATCATGTGGCGTGGCAAAATTTTGTCAACACCAGTCCTGCGGTTTCGCCCAATGGCGACAAGGTTGCTTTTCTGTCCGATCGAAACGGGTACTTTGATATTTACCTTGTCTCTTCGCTTGATATGAAGGATGTCACCAAACTTATCTCTGGTCAGCGGAAAGCAGATCTCGAAGAATTACAATGGCTGCGGCCGGGAATGAGCTGGTCGCCGGATGGAAAATATATTGCCTTTTCCTCCCGATCTGCCGGGGAAGACGCATTGAATATTCTTGATGTTGAAAAAAAGAAAATAGTTGCAACGCATAAATTCAATCTGGATGGATTGTTTTCTCCATCCTGGTCGCCTTTAAACAATGAAATTGCTTTCATCGGAGTTAAACATTGTTGTTCTGATATATATATTTTCGATGTGGAAACAGAGAAACTGCGTCAGGTTACAAACGATATTTATTCTGACCAGGACCCGGCGTGGTCTCCTGATGGGCGCCGCTTAGCATTTGTCTCGGATAGAAAAGATAAAATTGAATCGGAAGAACTATCGCCTGAAAATCGAATTGAAAATCATGATTATCGCACGAGTGATATCTATTTGATCAATGCAGACGGCAGCAATATGCAGCAATTGACCGATTCCCCGACGAATGAAACCTCTCCTCTCTGGATGCAGAATGCCGATCAAATTCTGTATATCTCGGATGAGAGTGGAATTTCAAATATCTATTATCACAATCTGGACACCCGGGAAAAACAAGCCATGACCAACCTGATCACCGGCAGTATGCAAATTTCCGCCGGGGTGAAAAGCGATAGGCTGGTCTTCACTGCGTTTTTGAACGGAGGGTATGATATTTTTATCTGGCCGGATCCGTTTCATGACATCAAAGATAAATCTGAACCAAAACTGACTACGTATGCAATGCAACGCCTTTCAGGAAAAGAATACCTGGACCTTGCTTCTCAAACAGAAGAAACTGAAAAGGTCACAAAAACAGTGAAACGAGGTCAGGACTTTTCGGATTTTATTTTTGGCAGCAGTTTCAAGCGGGGCGAAATAAATCTTTACCAGCGCAATGTGAATAATGCAAAACTGGACTCAGCCAATTTTCGAGAAGGAACTGGCGATTTCAGGACGAACGATTACCGAATAAAATTCACTGTCGACTATGTTGGCGCTAATTTCGGCTACGATCCCATCTATGGGGTGTATGGACTGACTCAACTTTATCTGAGCGATATTCTTGGCAATCATCAGGTGCAGGTTGGAGTGAATGTCGCACAGACACTGCAAAACAGTGATTTTGTTTTGGGATACCAGTACCTTAAAAGAAGAATGGATTTCTCTGTGTCTGCTTTTCAGTTCGTTAATTATTATGCCACGACATTTGGGACGGTCCGCTTTGCATATCGCGGTCTCGGATTGAATACAAGCTACCCCATTTCTCGTTTCAGGAGAATTAATATGGGATTGCAATATTTCAATATTAAGGAGGAAAATCTGTCATACGGGTTTCTCGACTCGGAAAGTGTCCCGGTGCTTATGCCGATGATCTCGTATTCTTCAGATAATTCGGCCTGGGGATATACCGGTCCGCAACAGGGTGGAAGAAATTATATTGGTTTCATGGCCAGCCCGAAAATAGGCTCAAATGGAAAAGAATTTGTGACCGGCACGTTCGATTTCAGGAAATATTTTGGTATCAGCCGGGATTATTCCTTTGCGCTGCGACTTTCCGGAGGCGCCAGCTTTGGCAAAAATCCCAATTTGTTCATTATGGGAGGAACTGAAAACTGGCTGAATTATCGATATTATCAAAACATTCAGGTGAGTTCCATCAGCGATTATTTCCTGTCTGATATGGTGATGCCTTTGCGCGGCGCTGACCTTTACGAAATGGTCGGTTCGCGGGCTGCGCTTTTTAATGCTGAGTTTCGGTTCCCGCTCATTCAATATTTGGTGGCCAGGTTCCCGCTTCCGATCGCTTTTCAGAATATCCGAGGCATAGCGTTTCTCGATGCCGGCTCAGCATGGGATAATGAAGATTCCTGGCGATTCAGTTCCAGAAAATCAGATGGAAGCCGGTATGTCAGAGATATTATCACGGGTTTTGGCTATGGCGTGAGAGTGAATGTGTATTATTTTATTCTGAAATTTGATGCAGCCTGGCGCACTGATTTTGATCTCGTCAGTTCGCCAAAATATTATTTTTCCGTTGGACTTGATTTTTAATGATTGGCTTCATATTTATTAATGGTTATTTTGATGAAGAAAATTAAATAGATTGAGGGTTATATGAAATCGAATAATAAATTAATTTTCATACTTGTTCTGATAGCATTTTTGATTGGAAATATTCATGCGCAGAACAGGGATGAGAAAGGGCTGCCTCCATTTGATTCTGATATTGCGGTTTTTCCCGGTTCGAATCTGGAGATAGCAGAATTTGAAGTTTTTGTTTGGGTCCGTAATTCGCATGTGCAATTTCTCAAACGAGGGGCATCGTACATTGCGCGGTATCAAATCAACATTGCAGTTTACGATAAAGAGGACAATGTGATTTTTACCGAAGACAAGACACGCGAGATTGAAGAAGAATTATATTCATCGACGATCGATCACTCGATTCAACGGGCCCACATTTTCCGAAATAATGTTCCTCCCGGTGATTATATTGTAAAAATGCGTTTGTACGACATGAACACCGGGAAGAGCCGAAATCAGAAACGTTCGAAAACTGTGAAAAAGTTTGAAAAAAACAAACTCAGTGTAAGTGACGTGCTTGTTTTGAATACATCGGAAATTGATTCCATTGAATTGGCAAAAGTGATTCCACCAAGGAATGTGCCCATACAGGAAAGAATATTTCTCTATGCTGAAATAATCAGCCCTGAAAATGCGGATATATTTGATGTGGAAGCGTCGTTGATGACCAATCGCCAAATCAGGACATTCAATTTTTCAAAGAAAGTGAAAAAGAATGCAGATAGGCGTAAGGTGCTGATTGAAATAATAAAAGAAAATATGCGACAGGGACAAAATTTGCTCAATTTGACAATTATGAGCGGAAAAGAGTCCATCACCGCTAAAAAAGCCATTCGATTCGTAACAGATGAATTATCATTTGGATATGATGAAGTAGATGATATGACTGGCCCCCTGGTCTATGTGGCATCCGGCGATGAATGGAAAGAGTTGAGCAACACCTCGGGACAGGAGCGGGATAGTTTATTTACACAATTCTGGGATAAACGCGATCCAAATCCCGGTTCGCCGGATAATCCGTTATACGATGAATTTTACAAGCGAGTCCGGGTTGCCAATAAAAATTTCACAAAGCTGAAACGAGCCGGCTGGCGAACGGATCGGGGGAGAGTGTATATTGTTTACGGCCCCCCGGATCGAATCGGCAGGAACGACCAGCAATTGTATTCCCAGGCAGTTTACGAAATTTGGTATTATGATGATTTACGCCTTGAATTTGTCTTCGAAGATCGATACGGATTTGGGGATTATAAATTGGTTTCCGGGAATTTGAATCCAAATTATTGATCCGCTGATGCACTGACCGGTTAATTCAAAAAAACGATTGACCAAAGCATCTTTGAGCAAGTTGAAATAATATCCAAATCTCCGCAAAAATATATCTCTGCGAAGGATTTTATATGCGATCAAAATGCTCCACACCCTGTGAAATCTTTCGCAGAGAAAACTTACTTGAATTTTAATAATTCATCTTGCCTCTTCCCGTCACGACTCGGCACATCAAATCATTCAGAGTATAGATTTTGAGAAGATACAGAAATGGGAGTTCCTTCAGTTTTCGCCATTTGAAAGCAGCTCTATATTAATGCCTGATTATCTCGAATTTATTCATTAATTTGTGATTCAGCAAAAATTAATTAGAAATTTATTGAGGAAATGTGAGATGAATTTATTCACAAAATATTGGAAAAAAATATCCACTCTTATTATTGACTAACTATCCCTCGCAAATACCAAATGACTTGCAAAACCGCTTGCAAAGCACTGGCATTCAGGTCAGTGCAAAACATTTTTACACATCTGCCATGGCAACGGCAGCGTTTTTGGAGAAGCAGAAAGGTAACAAGGCCTATGTCATCGGTGAGGGCGCACTCACTCACGAGCTGTATCGGATTGGGTTTACCATCACCGATATCAATCCCGATTTTGTGATCGTTGGCGAAACTTGGGCGTACACTTGGGATATGATCCAAAAAGCATCGTATTTTATTCTGAACGGCGCCCGGTTCATCGCGACAAACCCGGATGTGGCCGGCCCGAATGGTCACCCTGCCTGCGGCGCGTTGTGCGCGCCTATGGTTCGAATTACCGGGAAAAAACCATTTTATATGGGGAAACCAAATTCGTGGATCATGCGCGCAGCCCTGAATCACATCGATGCCCACTCCGAGGATACGGTCATTATCGGCGACAATATGAGAACCGACATTCTCGCCGGCATTGAAAGCGGCATGGAGACAATATTGGTGTTGTCCGGTGTCAGCCAGGAAAGTGAACTGAATCAGTTTCCCTATTTACCCAATCATATCTTCACTTCCGTTGCTGAGATAAGTCTTTTCTAACCTGTATTATTCATGTAATTATAATAAAATTGATTCAGTTACCTGGTTATTATCAAATTGAATTATCAATCAATTGAAAAATCAGTTTTAGACGTAAAAATGTACTCATCTCAAAATTCAGCACCATTCAGGTTATCTCGATACCTTTAGCAATATAATATGAATAATCGAGGCTAAAAAATTTCTTGACTTTTGAAACAAAATCTTGTATTATTGGTAAAATTAATTTGACCGACTGGTCAGTCAAAATGGAGAGTAAGTTATGCCCAAAATTGTTGATAAAGAAGCCAAAAAAATGGAAATTATTCATTGTGCCATGCGGGTATTTGCACAAAAAGGTTTCGCTAAAACAAAAATGGCCGATGTGGCAGAAGCCGCCAAAATTGGTAAAGGTACAATTTATGAATATTTCAGAAGCAAAGATGAAATATTCAATTTTGTATTTGAACATTTCATGGACTCCATGGAGACAACCATCGCCAAAGCGATATTCAAATTGACTGATCCGGTGGAGAAAATCGAAAAAATATTCTCTGCCTGGGCGGAGATCGTGGCGTCGCATCAATTGGAATTCATCGAAATTATGCTTGACTTCTGGGCGGAAGCAATTCGAAAAAAAGACAGCGCAGAACTGGAGATAATTCGATTGGATAAAGTCTACGACGATTTTCGGAAGATGATTCAGTCAATTTTAGATGAGGGCGTGCGCATGGGAAAGTTCAAGAAAATTGATACCTTTTACACTGCGTCGCTGCTCATCGGGGCGCTGGACGGAATAATGCTGCAATGGATTCTGGAAAAAGACGTGTTTGATATCGGACAGGCGATTGAACATTCGATCCAGGTTTTCTTGACCGGTATTGTTGTCGACTAAATTTTTTTCTTTTTAATTGACCGATTGTTCGGTCAATTAAAAAGTGCTAAAATTACTAAAATTAAGAGGAGAATGAAAATGAGAAAATATTTGATTCTATTGGCAATCATGTTAATGTCATTCAATGGAGGTTTTGCTCAGGATTTGACCGGGGATCAAATCATCCAAAGAGTGAATGATATTATGAACCAGAAAACCATGTACGCGACAATGAAAATGACAATTGAAACAACGTCAGGAAAAAAACGCACATTCGAATATGAGTCGTGGTCCAAAGGCAACGGCGAAAAGAATTTAGTCCGATACCTGAAGCCATCGCGCATAAAAGGGCAAGCGATTTTAATGCTAAATAATGCGGATGATATCTGGTCTTACTTCCCCCGAACCAGGCGTGTCCGAAAACTGGCCACGCATGCAAAGAAGCAGAAAATGCAGGGCAGCGATTTCACGTACGAAGACATGGGTTCCGGAGACAGTTTTATCAAGAATTATTCTGCAAAGAGACTGGAGGATAAAGAGTTCGAAGGAAAAGAATGCTTTGTACTGGAATTGAGGAAGAAAAAAGATGCAGACACGCATTATTCGAAAATGGTCATGTATGTCATCAAAGAAAATTTCCTTCCTATCGGCGTGGATTACTATCATGAAGACGATTCGGAAAGACTGATCAAGCGATTGGTGCAAAGCGATATTCGAGAAATTGATGGTGTCCCCACCGGCATGCGTATGGTGATGCGAAATGTGCAAGATAACACCGAGACAAAAATGGAAATAATAAAATGTGAGTATAATATTCCTTTGGAGGATAATATGTTTACTGAACGGGAGTTGAAAAAATGAAAATGAAATTATTGGCGCTGTTGAAATGGAGCCGTGCTGCGATTTGTATGTTTGCCATTTTGTTTCCAGTAAACCAGGCTGTTGCACAGGAATTGGATATTTATGGTTATTTTGAACCGCAACTTATGGGTGCAAAACCGGGAAGTGAATTTTATCAGTTAGGTTCCAATAAGCTTCGTGTGGATTTGCAGTCGCGGGTTTCGGGCCGGGTTTCGTTTGGCGCTAACTTCGATTACATCACGTATCACGGAAAGAAACAATGGGATGTGCTGGAATTTTTGCAGGAGAAGGCACGCAGCGAAGCCATTGTAGGCAACTTTTTTGGTATGGAATTGAATCCCTATCTTCTCGCGTATGAAGATCGGCACTTTCTGGACAACGCCTATTTAAAATTGACTTTCAAATATGTGGATGTAACCCTTGGCAAGCAGCAGCTTTCCATGGGCACCGGCTATGCCTGGAATCCCACGGATGTGTTCAACCAGAAAGATATGATTGATCCCACCTACGAGCAGCCGGGACACAATGCGATTCGGCTGGATGTGCCTTTAGGGAGAGGATTCAGAATTACGTCGATATACGCTCCGACAGAGGAGTGGAAAAAGACTGATGTTTTGATGAAATTGAAAGGCCGAATTTCGCGTTTCGATTTTTCGGTGATGGGAATTCAAAAATACTGGAAATATTCTGATGCCCGGATTTTTGATGTCGTACAAATGAATTTTCTGCAGATCAAAACAAAGCGGCAGATTTTTGGAGCGGACATGGTCGGCGAATTATTCGGACTGGGAGTGTGGGCGGAATACGCCTACAATAAAATTCGAATCAATGATGCGGATGAAAAGGAATATTCTGAAAATTTTCGACTTCATTACATTTTGTCCGGCGCTTCCGTGATTCCACCTGCTTTAAATATTAAGTCATTTTATGAGTTTGTAGCAGGCGCAGATTACACCTTTGATTTCCAGACATACATCATGTTCGAATTCTATCGTAACACTTCGGCAAAGACGGATTATGCTAATTACAATTTGAATGACTGGATGCAGTTCCTTCTCGCTGAAAAAAAAGCGATTTCTCAGGATCAGCTTTACGCTTTTGTCCAGCACCCGGCCACTGATTTGATCACCATCGGCGGTTCTGCCATTTACAGCATCTCCGATGGCAGCTTCGCGCTCGTGCCCATGGTAACTTACAATATTTTCGAAAATGTCGATCTGAGTTTATTCATTAATTATTATGTTGGGAAAGAAGGAACGGCATACGCTGAAAATCTGGGCAATGGCGGCATGGTTCGGGCGAGAGTGTACTTTTAAGAGAATGGTTTTGATTTACAATTGAAAATTCTCTATTCGCAATTCACAATTAGAAAAGTGTGCAATTGAGAATTGTGAATGAATAAATCAGAATTGTGAACAATATTCTATTTTATCCAGGTTCGAATAAAATTGTTCGAATAAAAGTTTCTTTAATAATACTACTTAGTCAGATTACCTTTTTCTGTCATTTCCTCTGGACTTTACCCGGGGTACTTCCGTTGGTCGCCTT
>CAZSBG010000114.1:0-20185 GCA_964605145.1 uncultured Cytophagia bacterium
ATGACGACTGAAAAATATCTCCTTCTTTTTTGAAGGGTGCGGAATGTAAAATATTAACGATGCTTATGAATATATCACCGGCGTTAAAAATGATGAAGTAAAGGGAAAAACTGTACATGAAGTGTGGCCAGAAACAGAACAAAGCTGGATTGAAAAATACGGCGAAGTGGCAGTAACCGGGATTTCAAAAACATTTGACATGTACCATGGTCCCACTAAAAAACTTTATCATTGCAACGTGTATCGGCCATGGGATTCGAAAAATCGGTTCTGTGTTATTTTTGAGGATATTACAGAAAAAAAGAAAGCCGAAAATGCATTGAAGGAAAGCGAATCCAATATCAAGGCAATAATGGAGAATACTGAAGCCAGCATCTGGTCTATCGATACAAATTACTGTCTCATTGTCTCAAATAAAAAATTCAGAAATATTATCAAAGAAAATCTGAAGAAGGATATAAAAAAAGGTCAGAATGTTCTGTGGAAAAATTTGCCTGCTAACGCCAGGAAGAAATGGAAATCATATTATGATCGGGCGTTTGACGGGGAGCAATTTTCCATTGAAGTGAAAAGTCAGTTCTTGCCGGATTCCCGTGATATGGAATACCTGTTCAGTCCCATCAAAACGGAAAATGGTGAAGTCGTCGGCGCTTCAGTGACCGGTGTGGATATTACAGCAAGGAAGATCGCGGAAAATGCAATTCGGGAAAGTGAAACGCGCTATCGAAACTTATTTGAATCAGCCAACGATGCAATTTTTGTCGCCGATCCGGAGACCGGTACCCTGCTGGATATGAACGCGCAGGCAGAGAAACTCACAAGCTATACCCGAGATGAATTAATAGGTCGACATCAAAGTTGCCTGCACCCGTCAGCCGACAGTAAGCGATACGAACGGAGATTTCGTGAAGCATTAGATAAGATGGGAAGTCTTTTCTCTGAAATTGAAATTCTAACAAAGCATGGTGAACGCATCCCGGTTGAGGTGAGTTCCGGGGGAAAGGTAAAGGTTGGTACCCAAACCATTCATATCGGTATTTTTCGGGATATCACGGAGCGAAAAAGAGCAGAACAGGAAATTCGCGAAAGTGAGCATCGCTTCCGTTCTCTGTACGAGAATGCCACGATCGGTCTGTACCGAACCACACCAGATGGAAAAATAGTGATGGCGAATCCTGCCATTGTCAATATGTTGGGTTTTGACACCAAAGAAGACCTGGATAAACGTAATCTGTCGCATGAAGGATTTGTCCGCGAAGATGACCGGGATATCTTTAAGCGTTGTATCGAGGAACAAGGGGAGGTGCACGGCCTTGAATCAGTATGGACGACAAAAACTGGTGATAAAATTTATGTGCGGGAAAGCGCCAGAGCATGTCGTGATGAAAATGGAAAAATCATGTATTACGAAGGAACGGTGGAGGATATTTCTGAACGAAAAAAAGCCGAAATCGCACTGGTTCAAAGCGAGAATAAATTCAGGACACTTTTCAATGAAGCGCCGGTGGGATACCATGAAATTGATGCAAAAGGCAGGATTCGCCAGATCAATAAAACTGAATTGGAAATGCTGGGCTATTCACGCAATGAAATGGTTGGAAGGTTTATCTGGGAATTTATCGCAGATGCTGGCTGCAAGCAAAGCGTTCTCAAAAAATTGAAGGGTCAGACTGAACCGGGTAAAGGCTATGAACGTCGGTTCATTCGAAAAAATGATTCCACTTTCATTGCGTTAGTTGAAGACAGGTTGCTGGAAGATACGCAGGGTAAAATAGAGGGAATTCGGACAACCATTCAGGACATCAGTCAGTTGATAAAAATGCAGGAGGAACTCCAGGCGCATCTCACATTTTTCGAAACACTGATTGATACCATGCCCAATCCTGTGTTTTACAAAGATAAGGGCGGAAAATATCAGGGGTGCAATCGCGCGTTTGCTTCGGAAATATTGGGACTGGAAAAAGAAGAAATAATTGGCAAAGCCATTTTAGATTTGCCGGAAACGATTCCGGAGGAGCTGGCAAAAGTGTATCATGAAAAAGATATTGAATTGCTGGAGAATCCCGGAAGCCAGTTGTATGAAGCTGAGGTCCAATGCGCTGATGGTGTGAAGCGTGACTATGTTTTCACAAAAGCGACCTATAATGATTTGCATGGAAAAATTGCCGGTATGGTTGGCGTGATGGTGGATATATCCGAACAAAAGAAGCTGGAGGAACAGCTTCGCCAATCATTAAAAATGGAGGCCATTGGAAGACTGGCCGGGGGCATTGCTCATGATTTCAATAATCTGCTGACAGCCATTCTGGGGAATTCCGAATTCGCATTATTCCGGCTCAGCGAAAATAATCCCATGCGGGAAGAATTGAATGAAATCCGAAAAGCCGGGAATCGCGCCGCGGCCTTAACGCAGCAGCTACTGGCATTCAGCCGTCGGCAGCCATTAAAGCGCAAAGTGACAAATTTGAACCATGTGGTGAATAACATAAAAAAGATGATTCAGCGCATTATTGGCGAGGATATTAAACTGGCAACCGAATTGGGAGGCACTCTGGGATCGTGTTATGTGGATCCATCTCAGATAGAACAGGTTATTATGAACCTTGCCGTCAATGCCAGAGACGCCATGCCCAAAGGTGGGGAATTGCTGATAAAAACTGAAAATGTAAAAGTCGAAGCTGGTGAAACCAAAGGAAGCAGCAACGGTAAGGCAGTTTGTATGCTCGTTCAGGATTCAGGTTCAGGAATTGATCCGGAAACATTGAATAAAATTTTTGATCCATTTTTCAGTACAAAAGGTCCCGGCGGCGGAACAGGGTTGGGTCTTTCAGTGGTGCATGGGATTGTGGAGCAGCACGACGGCTGGTTAACAGTTGACAGCGAAATAGGAAAAGGAACTCGTTTTCGTGTTTTCTTTCCAAGTGTTTCTGATGTTATTGAGGTGGAGAAGGTTGAAACATTTCACATTAAAGCATTTCGTGGGAATCGGGAGCGGATTCTGCTGGTCGAAGATGAAGAAGATGTGAGGAAATTCATCGGCAAAATTTTACGATGGTATAATTATATTGTGATTGGCGCAGAAAGCGCCACCGAGGCAATGACCAAATTCGATGCGGAGGATGGCAATTTCGATCTGGTGCTGAGCGATGTGGTCTTGCCGGATCAGAATGGGTATGATCTGGTGAGAAAAATGATGAAAAAGGAACCCGGCCTGCGCGTTCTGCTAAGCAGCGGTTACATGGATGAAAAAGTTGGCAGGGAAAAAATCGAAGCCCAGGACATTCCGTTTTTGCAAAAGCCGTATGATTTGCACGAACTGCTCAAATCCATTCAAAAAGTGTTGAAGAATGATTAGCGAATTTGAGCTTGAGGGATACGTCAACCATCTTCATGCAGCTTGAATAATTTTCTTCGCACTTCCGGAAGAAATTTGTGGACTGCTTTGTGAAACGCGAGCGATTCGAGTTCGTTTGCTTTTACCCAGCGAAAAGAATTATGATCTTTTAATCGGACGCGACCGCTTTTATACTTCCCCCGGAACACGTGCACGTCTATTTTGAAATGGCTGTAGGCGTGATTTACTTCGGTGAGTTTTTCGTGGATGATGACATCAATGCCGGTTTTGCGTTTTATTTCTCCAATGCATGCTGTTTCCAGATTTTCCGCGGTGTTCACCTTACCGCCGGGAAATTCCCATAGCCCGCCCAGCAATCCATCTTCTTTTCTTTGAACCACAAGAATTTTATCGTCCTTTTCCACGGCCGCCACCGCGATGGTGTATTTTGGAACGGTTTTGGTCTTCGAACTGACGGGAAACAGGTGCTGTTGACCGGCCTGAAAACTCATGCACAAGTCCGATACAGGACATTCGCTGCAACGAGGATTCCGCGGGGAGCAAATGGTCGCGCCCAATTCCATCATGGCCTGGTTGAAATCGCCGGGGGAGTTTGGATCTATCAGGTCATCGGCAAAATTTTTGAATATTTTTGCGGCGGATGAACTGCTCACTGGATTTTCAACCTGAAAGAGTCTCGCGATAACCCGTTTCACATTTCCGTCCACCACAGCGTATTGAGCCTGGTACGCCTGACTCATGACCGCTGCCGCAATATAATCGCCAACCCCGGGCAAGTTTCGAAATTCAGCATAATTATCAGGAATGCTCCCGCTGTTATCATTTACGATAATCTGCGCTGCTTTGTGAAGATTCCGAGCCCTGGCATAATATCCCAGTCCCTCCCAGGCTTTAAGCACCTGCTGCAAATCCGCCCCGGCAAGTGTGCGCACTGTCGGAAATAATGCCATGAACCTTTGGAAATATCCAACAACCTTTTTCACCCGGGTTTGTTGCAGCATCACTTCGGAAATCCAGATGGAATAAGCATCTCGATTTTCCCGCCATGGGAGGGAGCGCTGATTCTTCTCAAACCAGGAGAGTAGTTTTGTGCGGAATTTTTTTGTCTGTTGATTTGTCATGGAGCGCCGGCATCCTGCATGTTATGGTCTTTCACCCGGATGGCAAACACATCGTTATCCCCGGTAATTTTCACATCCAGCGAAAATTCATCCGAAATGGTCTTTGCCACAACACCGGATTGGGCGATCTCAATTTCATCAAGAATCGGGACAATGCGGGATCTATCCGCGTGTTTATCGCGGTCGGCTAAAACCTCAATGGCGCGGGAACCGCCTCATTTTTTGCGGAAGATATAGCCTTTCTTCTCCAGATGCGTGAGCAGTTGATGAACGTTGCCGGGAGAGCCAAAGCCCCTGGCGCTGCAACTCACGGACTGTCGGCGGAAAACCGTTGGCCTTGATGTTGTATTGAATTGCGTGAAGCAACTCGCGCTGTCTGGGTGTCAGTTCTTCGGGCATTATTAATTTCTTGTTGACAATTTCTATATGAATTTTTATGCTTTGGTTTTGTGAATTATTTGTCGTTTTGTTTCTTTGGTCAGTATCTCCAGCTTATCCTTTTCAGATTAGTATCATTTCAGCGTAAATACAATCAGTTATTCGAATCTGATTTTTCACTCGTTTCTTTGACCGGAAATTCTCCGTTCAGCGCTGAATTGATGATGTGCAAAACCTCATCGGAAAACTCTTGCTGCACCATCCATGCGATATAGTCGCGGTCAGTTTTTACCACATGACGAAGCAGCTTGCCTTTGAATTTGCCAAATGTGAATGCAGCTTCGCCGTTCTGCCAGATGAATTTTTTATCCCGATCAACAAAGCGTTCATCGCGGGAGTCGCAGAATTTATGCAAATCATCCATGTTTCGCGGCAGCTCCGAGTATCTGTTCAACTGCGCGCCAAAAATTTCCAGTGTCGCCTGGGTGTCTTTCAATGCACTGTGAGCGCCGATCAATTCCTTGTTACAGTAAAAGCGATACGCAGCAGACAAATCCCGCCGTTCCATCTGTTTGAAAATTGAAAACACGTCCACAACACGGACATTTGTAGCTGAATAATTAATCCCGGCCCGTTTCAATTCATTGATGAGAATGGGTAAATCATAACTCACTAAATTATAGCCGGCAAGATCGCTGTCATCGATGATCATTTTGATGTCAGACGCAATTTCTTCAAAACGAGGTTTATCCATCACATCAAAATTGTTGATGCCATGGACTTTGGTTGCATCCGGGGGGATTGGAATGCCCGGGTTGATCCGCGTAAGAAATGAGTCTTCTGTCCCATCTGGTAAAACCTTCAACATTGCAATTTCAACAATGCGAGCAGTGTTCACATCCAATCCCGTAGTTTCCAGATCAAAAAAGACAATGGGACGATCAAATTCAAAATTCAATTTCATAATGAATCCTTGTACCTAATTTGAAGTGTTTTGAAAAATATGTGAGTGAATCCCTGCATTTTCTCGAATTCAAAAATTTCAATCTAATTTGCTCGTTCGAATCGAAGAATAAAATACAAATTCGATGAATCTTTTGTAATAATTACACACAACATATTTCAATTAGTATTCCTAAAGTTAATAAAAAAAATCATGTGAGTCAATTAGTTTCTGACTTTAATTCTCCACAAAACAGTTATTCAAACCGATTTTATTTATTTAAGATAGGGCGTATTCGAGGGTCAAGAAAACATAAATTAATCCGATATAATTTACACGAATGAAGTGTAATGTCGAATGTTAAATATCAGGATAAAATTTGAATAATAAATTAGCACGACTTCAGAATTCTCCCATGACCAGAAGATCTTTTTTGTTCAGGGGAGGAAAACTTTTCAGCATAAGCATTGTTGCGGCGTTCATGCCGTTAAAAGCTTTTTTTGATATTGAAGAAACGCTGTTCTGGCTCAAATTCAGAGCCATGCAGCATTTTGACTCGTTCTTCTTTTCACTCATGGGAAAGTTGACCCGGCGCTTCGACAATTATTTCGAATAATGCCCGGGCTGCTATTTCATGATTTATCCTTCAGAAAACAAAAAAATGGTGTGGAATTATGTATTTAAAATATTGGCGATTGAAGAAAAAACCGTTTGAGAATTCGTTTGAACCGAATTTTTATTTTTTGTCTGAAAAGGCGAACGATGTATTGAATCGGTTGGGATACTGTATTTCAGAACGCAAGCAGCTCGCTGCGCTCACAGGTGATTATGGCACCGGCAAAACATATCTCGTCCAAAATTTATTGAAGAAATCTGCGGAAGAAAAATTTTGCGTCTTCTCCCTCAGTGTAACTCGCCAGTTAGCCGGTGGCAAAGCGCAGCAGTTCATGGTTGAAAATGAAACCGGAGATTTTCCCATCGGCAGCATTTTCGATTCGGTTCAGGAAATTAAAAAGGCAATAATGGAAAAAGCGCAGTTGGGACATCATGGAATATTAGTCATTGACGAGGCACATCTCATTGAAGATGAACGTATTTTCGATGATATCCGATTGCTGCTCAATGCGAATTTTGAATATAAACCAATTGTGACTGTCATTTTGGCCGGGCATACGCGTCTGCAGCAAACTCTGGCCGATTTACCACAGTTGAAGCAAAGATTGACAGTAAACTGCTATTTGCAACCATACAATGATGTTGAAACAACATTATTCATCAGGTACAGGTTGCGGCAGGCCGGATGTCGCGAAAATATGTTTACCGAAGAGGCGCTGCAAAAAATCCATCAAATTTCTGAAGGATTGCCGAGGAAAATCAATAATGTCTGCGATTTGGCCCTGGTCCTTGCATTCATGCGCAGACGAAAACCAATTGATAATACCATTTTAGACGCTATAAATAATGAGAACAGTATTTTGTTCAAGCAGCCGGGTATTCCTGCGGAAAATAAGAGTGAAGAAGAAATCGAAGAACCTGGCGAAGTGGATGAAGACAGGAGTGAGAATGAGCAGGAAAAAACAAAACTGCATTTCGATTCTCTGGTGGAGCCGGTAAGGTCGGAGCCCCGGGAACCACAGCCTTCGGAGGAATGGCCTCGCTCAGAAGATTTTGATCCGGAACAGGCCGGGCAGTTTAGATTCTCAGCCATGAAAAGATTGACCGATGAGGAGCCCGGAAAGGATGCCATGAAAAATCCTCTGGAAAAATTTATCAAGCCGGAATCCGTTTCAAAAAAGGTCGATGGATTGAAAAATAAACAGAATTTTCAGCAGCAGGATCCCATGAATAATGACGCCGGGCCGTCAACTGAGATCAGTAGTCTGTTCCGGGAGTCGCTTGAAGATGATTTGTCCGGGAAAGAATCCGACCCCGACAATGGTTATGCAGATGTTTCGGATAATAACACCCCGCATGAATATGAGGAAGAAATAGCGGCTGATACAGAAGCATTGCTGGCTCAGGATGACGAGGAAGACTTTGCTGAAATGCAAACAGAAATATCTGAAACAGCGGCAAAGGGAAATGCAGCCGATGCGGGGGTGATTCGTCTGGGAGATGATTTGACCTGGACATTGTCCAATTTCATTTTTCCAACCCTGACTGAATTTTTCAAGCAGGTGAAGTCAGGCAAAAATATGAGCCTGGATAAACTCAATGTTGTGGTGGAAACGATCATTAATATTGTCAACGAAGGCGATGAGCTGCTTGTGCGGATGTTCAATTCCACCGGCAGTCACAGTTTGGAAGAGCACAGCGTGAATGTAGCCGGTCTGGCCGCTTCCGTTGCTCACACGTTGAAGTTTCGCCAGAACGAAGTTGAAGAACTGGTGCTGGCGGCATTGTTGCACGATATCGGGATATTGAAAATCGCTCCGGAAATTGTATTCAAGAAAGGGCAACTGAAAAATAATGAGCTGGATGCCATCAAGGAGCATCCCTATCTCGGAGCGGATCTGGTTCACCTGTTTCATAGTGAAAAATTTCATTCGTTCATGCCAACGTTGCGGACGGTGATTCTGCAAGAGCATGAGCGCGAGGGCGGCATTGGGTACCCGATGGGATTGTCCGGCGATGAAATCCACAAGTATGCAAAGATAATTGGCCTGTGCGATGTGTTCGAGGCGTCGTGTTTCCGGCGTAAGGAGCGAAAAAGCACGCTTATTTACAACACCATCAAAAAGATCATCGATTTAAACGAGAAATATTTTGCAACCAATGTCAAAAAAGGGCTGATCAAAAAATTGACCCTGTACCCGCTCAGTTCCTATGTGCAGCTTAATTCAGGGGAAATTGGGTGTGTGATACAGGTCAGCAAAGAGCATCCACTGCGGCCCAAACTGGAGATGGTCACGGATGCTGATCAGAGCAGACTTGCAAAATCAGAAAGCCGTGATTTGTTGAAAACGCCATTTCTTTTCATCGAAAAAGTTGTGGATAAAGAGGATATTTATTGAGACGAAAATGAGTAATGGATTACAGAAGAAATCAGAGCATGCGTTTTTAGTCCATATTGTCAATTCATTTCTGGGCGTAAAAAATGATGGGCCGCCCAATTATGTCGACTGGAACAGCGTGGCCAATCGAATCATTTCAGAGGGTCTGGCCGGGATTTGTTATGAGGTGCTGCTCAAAGAGAAGCGAGATGTTCCCGAATGGCTGGAGCAGCTTTTTCGATTCCATTATTACGATAATGTGGCGCGCTTTATTCAATGCGAAAAATCGCTCTGCAATCTGCTGAACAGCGTGAAGGTCCCGATGGTGCTTTTGAAGGGATTGGCGCTCATTCCGCGATTCTATGGATCTGCCGGGCTTCGGAGTTTTTCCGATATCGATATTTTAATCAGGTCTGCGGATAATATGCGATTCAACAAGCAGTTAAAACGTACCGGCTACCAACGCGATGAAAACAGCCTCGATTTGTACACAGATGATGGAATGATACTGGATGTTCACACCGATCTGTTTGGCACGGCGCGAATTCAATCGCGTAAGCTGGCCGTGAAAATGAGCCCGGAAATTCCCTGGACTCGAACACGATACTTTACATTTGCCGGGAAGAACGTGCTGTGCCTGGAGCCTGAACTTGAAATTTTATTCCTGTGTTATCACATGGTAAAACATTCGTTTCTGAAGCTGATTTGGGCAGTGGATATCGCAAAAATTTTTCTGACATTTCAAAATAAATTTCGCTGGAATTATTTCGCCCGGCTATCGGCTGAAAGTAATTTAAATGTTTTCAGCTATTATGGACTTCATTTTGTGAATGAAATTGTGAAAGGGCTTGTGCCTGAAGCTATTCTGGGCGAACTACTGAGTTTTCAGCCTAATGCATTGCAAACCAGTATGTACCGGGCCGCGACACAGGGGCATAAGGTGCACCAATTCGCTGAGCTGTTTTTCATTTCATCCATTCATTCAAATGAGAGGAAATTGGCTTTCATCAAAGAGGTGGCTTTTCCGGCTGCGCAGGTAAAAAAGCAAATCTTCCGAGGGTATAAATTCCCTTTGCTTAAAATTGTATTTTACCCGATGCGCGTGTTCCAAATTTTGCGCATTGGATTGAATTGGGCTTTGTCATTACTTCGAAATTATTCTTTCAGATTGAGTTATAAGTTTAGCGAGTGAGTGTGTATGCAGGATCTTTTCGAAAAAATGATGAACAGTATAAAATCAATGGTTGTAAATATTCATGGTGAACCGGTGAAGTTGTGTGTGACCGATTCTCTTTTGTTTGAAGAGCTTGGCGCAGAATTATCTCAATTCCGGAGCCGGGTTGAACATGCCGAAGGGCCGAATATTTCAATTTATTTGTTGGAAAATGAAAAAAAATATTTTTCAAAGAAGGAAAGAAAAAACATACAATCTTTAAAAAAAATAAGATTAACATGTGAAATTGATAATTTTACAGATGTGGCGAACTGGCGCACATTTTTCTTCGCGCGGAAAGGATGGAATCTAAACGAGGCCGTGATTTTGATCCTGTCCCAATTGGGCTACCTGTTGCGGTTGAAGTTGAGCCTTAAATACAAAATCGCTGTATTCCATGCGGCGTCACTGGAGTATGAGGAGCAGGGAATACTTCTCGCCGGCGATTCCGGGGCTGGAAAAACTTCGCTTTCCTTTTTGTGCGTGAAGCAGGGGTTCCGCTATCTTTCCGATGAGGACAGTTTTGTGGCATGTCATCCGGAACGAGGCGCTTTTGAACTGCTGGGATTTCAGCGAAGAATGCGAATCCATGAAAACATGGGGAGAAGGAAAGTTGATTTCCGGAACAGCGGCGACCAATTTTCCAGTTTCGGAGAGAGTGGCATGGTCTACGATCCCAGGAATGAAAATCCGGCAGCATATTGCTTGCGCGCGCCATTGAGAAAACTGATCATTTTAAATAATCGTGCTGATAATGAAACGCTGTCATTGCAAAAATTGCCGTCAGCCCGGCGTTTTTCGTTTTTGATGAAATATTTTGAGAGCGCGTCTCTGGAATATGGCAACTCCCGGAAAAGAATCGCGCGGTATAATCGCCAGGGATTCAATCTCATTTTCCGGTTATCGCAGGAACTGGATGTCTATGTTTTGCACTACCATTTCCAAAAGCATTACCATGCAATACCATCCAAATTGAAATCTGTTTTAAAGCCGAATGGGATCAACGAGGAAAACTCAACTGAGAAGAAATTGACTGAAATAGTCGAGGGAAAAAAATTTCAGGGTGAATTGGTGTCATCCTGATTTTCGAAGAAAAAACTAATCAGCGAGCCATAATTTGAAAAGCAAAGATAGAAAATATCGAATCCCTGCTTCTGTGCTCTGGCGGGAAGAGAAGGATCAGGTGGTGCTGTTCAATGAGGAATCCGGCGAACCCTATCTGCTCAATGATATTGGCACATCCATCTGGAAACAGTGCGACCAGGGAAAGAAATGCGGTGAAATAGTATCTGCCATGCTCGGTGCATACGCTGGCAATTCCGATCAAATTTCTCGGGAGACGAAAAAATTCTTAGCGGATTTGAAGAATGAAGGATTCCTGGAGGAAGTAAAACATGATGCTTAGCGCTCCCACAGAGGTTTTTTGGTGTGTCACCAATCAATGCAATTTGCACTGCCGCTTTTGTCTTTCCAGTTCAACAAAGCATAAGCAGATTGATGAATTGACAGCGCATCAACGAGAGTTCGTATTGAACGACCTCATTGAAAATAATGTGCTGAAAGTTTACCTGACCGGCGGTGAGCCCATGTTGTGCCCGGACATTTATTTTTACATCGAACAATTGAGAAAACATGATATCTTCGTTGAACTAACCACAAATGCAACGTTATTGAGTGAAGAAAAAATTCATCGGTTGAAAGACATCGGTACAAATCGCGTGCAGATTAGTTTGAATGGCGCACACCCTGAAACGAACGATGTACTGATGGGCACGAGTTATGAAAATATCATGGAAAACCTGGCGCTTCTTCAAAAATATGCATTGAGAACCCATGTAAAAGTAACCGCAGTCAGTCAGAACATTTCAGAAATTCCTTCACTCATTAACCAGTTGGTGGATTTCGGAATTGATCATATTGATATTTCCGAAGTGCATCCACTGGGAAGAGCATTTGAGAATTGGGCACTGATGAAAGTCGCTTCGGAGGAATTGGCTCAACTGCGGGATCGTGTAACGGATTTACAGCGCGCCACGCAAAAGTCGATCTCGTTTCACAGCCCAACATTGCAATTGCAGGAAGATGGCATTCCGGCGCGCTGCACAGCCGGCCAGTCCGATGCGTCGTCGTGCCAGATTCTTTCAAACGGGAATGTCATTCCCTGCGCTTTTGCCAGCGTCTGGGATGTGGAGAATAACATTTTGGACGGCGGTTTGCGGATATGCTGGCCGGGTCTGAAAAAATACCGGTTATTCCAAAATTCGGAAAATCTGCAGGGGAAATGCGCCGCGTGTTCGGCCAGAGAAGAGTGCGCCGGCGGATGTCGCGCCATCGCTTATCTGTTTTCCGGAAAAATTTGGGGCGAATACCCATTTTGTCCATTGAATGAAGAAAAGGTATATCATGAGCACCAAGAAGAAGTGGCAGCAGCCTGAATATAAATCATTGTCCGGCATGAATCAGCAGGAAAAGGCCGCTGCGCCGTGTCTCAGTGTGCTGCTTCGCAGGTTGCCGAGTTGCAGGCCCATCCAGTTGTATCGGGTGCCGCTAAATTGTAATCCAGCCTGGCCTCAGCGACGGGTGTGTCTGGCCCGGCGTGTTCCGCAGCGGACAATTCAATGTTCTCACAAAGCGAGAACATTGAGCTAAAAAAAGGGCTATTGAAAATCAAAAAAAAATAGAAGAACTGTTTGAATATAAAAACTTAGTTGATGGAGTGAAAAATGGATCAAAATAAAATATTGATTGTGGATGATGAGCCCAAAATTCAACTGCTGTTGACGAATTATTTTTCAAGCCGTGGAAATGAAGTTCGCGCGGTTCCTTCCGGGGAGGACGCCATGGAAATGATGGAGTTCTGGGAGCCAGACCTGGTTTTTCTGGACATTCAGTTGCCGCAACTCAGCGGGATAGATGTGTTGAAACGGATCCGAGTGATGAAAAATGGAATTCCAGTCGTCATGATTTCCGGGTATGCTACAGAGAATATCGCGGTGAAAAGCCTTGAGTTGGGCGCATTGGATTACATCAACAAACCCATCAATTTCAAACGATTGGAAGAAATTCTCAGTTATGTTTCGTCTGTGAAAGAGTCATAAAAATCGAAAATCGTGATTTCTCCTGCATGATCCTTTCGAATTCTGAGGGAGAAGGATTCCAGACTGGCAGTCGCGAAAACTGAGTTCAAAAACAATGATCAATTTCAACAGAACTCCCAGCGCGGCAAAGCCCACAAAATAATACGTGATGACCGATTTATATATAATTCTTTTGCACAAATTTGCAAAAGTTGCCGGGTAATCACATAAAGAAAAATTCAAAACCCATTTGGTTTCGTGAATAATTCATGCTATGAAAAATCGATATATTTTTACAATTTTGCTTCTTGTCGCAACTCCACTCCTGGCGAGGCAGGATTCCAGTCTTGTCAGGGAACCCAATCTAAATTCATCTCCGACGCTCCAGGTCGGATCAGAATATATTCTTGGACCGGGGGATGTGCTAAGTATTCATGTGTATTGGGGGAATACTGAGACAGAAAAGAATAATCAGAACCATGAAGTGGAGGTTCAGCCTGCCGGAGAAATTTTCATGCCGGCATTGGGTGAGGTATTCGTATCAGGCCTGACGCTGGTGGAATTGAAATATAAGCTGCTTGAATTGTTCAAAAGAATAATTCGTAATCCGCGCGTTGTGGTAAAAGTGGTTCAATATGTGAGTCACAAAGTGGTGGTTTTCGGTGCAGCGAGAAACGGTATCTATCCGCTGAAAAAAGATACGCGAATCACCGAGCTGTTGTCTTCAATCGGTGGTTTGGAAGAGGCAGCGGATATTTCCAACATCCGGGTCAGCAGGAAAAACGGGCAGATGCTCCACGTGAATTTGCTCCGGCTCATCGATAAAAATGATGTCTCTCAAAACATTGTTTTGCAGCCGGACGACCTGATTCTGATTCCATCAGTGAATGAAAATAAAGTGGTGGTTCTGGGGGAAGTCAATTCGCCGGGTGTTGTGCTGTTGAATGGAAAGTTATCATTGGTGGAGGCTGTGGTAAAATCCGGCGGTGTGACCCGGCAGGCAAAATTGAGCCATGTGCAGCTCATTCGATTCAATAAATCCAAAAAGAATATGTACACCATTAATTTGCTCGATCTAATGAAAAAGAAAAAAGCGACCAAAATTCAAATGAAACCCGGTGATATTGTTTATGTGCCCGGCAAGCGCCAGGTATTGAATGGCATTAACAATGTTCTCCGCACGCTTTTGCCATCGCTTCAGACGGTGCTATTAGTCAAAACGGTTATGTAATGACACAATACGAGTTAAATATCGGGGATTTCTGGCGCATCATTCGAAAGCGAAAAATGTTCATCGTTTTTGTGATGGTGGCAATCGCTATTTTGAGTGTCATTTTTAGTTTCATGAACCGGCCAGAACCTGTGTACGAATCCATGGCCAGTGTAAAAATTGAACGCAGCAATACGTTGACCGGGATTTATCTGCAAACTATCACATATAATCCTGAAGATAATATTTCGACCCAGGCTGAGGTCATACGTAGTTTCCCGGTTATTCAAAAGGTCGCGCAGGAATTGGGCTATATCGACTCTACCGCATCGTTCGAGCAAATTTTGAATGACGATGCCGCGGTGAGTACCATCCTTGGACTGATGGGACGGGTCAGTACCACACAGGAGGGATTGACGAACATCATTAATATAATCGTCAATTCGTATGATCCTGAAGAAACTCAGGTGATAGCCAATACCATTGCCAGAGTTTATATTGAAGAGAACAGCCGCGAGAAAAATCAGCGGGCGGTCAATGGACTGAATTTCATTAAAAAGCAACTAAAAGTTGTTGGAGAAAAACTGGCCGCTGCAGAGAATGAGGTGCGGAAATACCGCGAGGAGGAAAAGGTTGTCACGCTGGAAGCAAAGACCGGCCTTGTCTCCCGTGAACTGGAAGCGGTTCAGAGTGAATATTATGATGTAAAACGAAAACGCCAGCAGATTGAGTTCGTGTTGAATAACGCAAAGCAGAAAAAGGGAAAGAATTTGGATAATTCATTCATCAGCCTCGATCTGGATAATCAATCGCCAACGTTTGTTTTACTTTCAAATAAACTGGCACAGGCCTATTTAAGACGCGATGAATTATTGATTCATTTCACTGAAAAACATCCGGACGTTATTCAATCAGATAAGAAAATCCGTGAGATTACCAATAATATTATTCGGGAAATGAATTCGCAATACCAATCGCTGGTCCGCTCGGAACAGTTGTTAGCGCAGCAGGTTGAAAGGGCAAAAGATGAATATAAAACGCTTCCCCGCGATGGATTGGAGCTGGCTCGTTTGGAGCGCAAGGTAATGTTGAATGAAGAGATTTACACTCTGCTCGAATCCAAACATCAGGAAGCGCTGCTGCAGAATTCAGAAAAAATTCAGGAGGCCACGCTCGTGAAACCTGCCCTGCGCGGTTACCGAATCAATCCCCCGGCTTCGGTGGCAACCACATGTTTTATCGGCGGTATTGTTGGGATGATTCTCGGTTTGTTGGGCGCGTTCATCATAGAATCCATGGACACCTCTTTTGAAACCATCGAAGAAGTGGAAAAATCGCTGAACCTGTCCGTGGTTGGCATTATCCCATATTATGATGAACAGATGCTGAAAGATCGATTGCGCAGCGAAATAAAAATGAAGCTATCTGATCAATCGCTGAATATCAGCGCCAAATTAATCTCATTTTTCGCCCCAAAATCGACATTGGCCGAGAGCTACCGCGCGTTGCGCACCAACGTGCATTACCTGTTCAAAAAGAATAATATGAAGACATTGCTTGTAACCAGTTCCACTGTGGGAGAGGGAAAAACAACCACGTGCGCGAATCTGGCCATCACCATGTCACAAATCGGATTGAAAACGCTGCTGATCGATTGCGATTTAAGACGCCCGTTCGTGCACAAGACTTTTGGCATCGATCGTGAGCCCGGTTTGAGCAATATTCTGATGAACACCGCAGAGTGGGAGGACTGCATTCAGACAATCACGGATATAATGATGGGAGAACTCAATCTGGACGAGGTTCTGCTGGCCCCGGGCATGGAAAATCTTCACATTCTCACGGCTGGCACTGCGCTTTCCACACCGTCGGAGTTGATTAATTCCACAGATATGCCGGATTTGCTGAATATGTTCAATGCAGATTATGAGGTCGTGATCATTGATTCGGCGCCGGTGCTTCCGGCTGCTGATGCCACAATTTTGGCTTCCCGGGTGGATGGTGTATTGCTGGTTTACCAGGTGGGAAAAACTGCCAGAGGCGCGTTGCGGCGAACCAAAACGCAATTGGAAAACGTCAATGCGAAAATGACCGGGATTGTCATTAACAATTTCAAAGTCGATTTGAACCCGGATTATAAGGATTTCAATTATCACAAATATTACAGCTACGGTAGTGAAAAACTCGATGTGATGCCGGAAGAGGAACAGAAAAACTGGCAATTTTCTTCCATTAAAGAAGCGATTCACAAAACTAAAGAAGAAATTAAAACAAAAATAAAGCTGGATAAATGAGTAGCCTCGGTCTGAAAATAACACTTCCGGAAATGCCGAACAAAACCATAATTTTGTCGGCTTTGCTATTGATGGCCATTGTGCTGGTTTCTCATTTTGTAGTTCAGGCCTCATTTACCATTGCAGTGGGATTGTCGCTGGCTGTGGTGGTATTTATCATCAGTTTTTTTAATATAAAATTCGCGCTTTATATTTTAATTTTTTCCATGCTGCTTTCCCCGGAAATTGGCATGCGAGATACCGGCGGGGGCGGCGCCACAATACGTGTCGATGATTTTTTAATTCTTATCATCAGCATTGCGTGGCTGGTGAAGATGGCTGTTGTGAAAGAGTTTGGCGTGTTTGTGCGAACCAAATTAACCTTACCAATTTTCCTCTATTTCACGGCCTGCATTGTATCGACAGCCATTGGCATTGTGGCTGGCAGGGTTGCAGCAAGCACCGGTATTCTTTTTGTGGTAAAATATTTTGAATATTTCCTGATATATTTCATTGTGACGAATCACTTGCGTGGTCGCAAGGAAGCAGAAATTTTTTTAGTGATGTTTCTGATTACCTGCACGCTGGTTTGCTTTTTTTCACTGTCTCAGGTTCCTGCCGATGGACGTGTGACAGCGCCATTCGAAGGCGCCAGTGGTGAACCGAACACGCTGGGCGGTTATATCGTACTGATTTTTTCAGTGATGATGGGAATTTTTTTGACCGCGCCGTTCAGCCGAACCATGCGAATTGTGTACGGTTCCATTTTCGTGTTGATGGTTATGGTGCTGCTGGCCACCCAGTCGCGAGGTTCATGGATGGCGTTTGCTACCATGTACATGGGATTCATCGTATTTCATGAAAGAAAATTGGTGCTGGGATTGGTTTTGCTCGGTTCGTTATTGTTTGGGCCAATTGTTCTGCCCAACAGTGTTAAAGATCGATTTCGATATACGTTCAAAAAAGAATCAGGCTGGGCTTCGCGTTACCAGGAACGTGTGGTCGGGGTTACGCTGGATACTTCGGCCTCGGCACGCATACGGGACTGGAAAGACGCGTGGCGGGAATTCAAATCCAAACCGGTCTTTGGCTATGGCATTACCGGCTGGAAGTTTATCGATTCCCAATATATTCGAACGCTGGTGGAGACCGGGATTGTGGGATTGGGGGCGTTCATTTTTTTAATCGGCACGCTTTTGCGTCAAACGTACAACCGGCTCAAATCCGCTCGGGATGAATTGTTTCGCGGTGTATACCTGGGATTTCTGGTGGGAACAATCGCCCTGCTAATTCACGGACTGAGCGCGAACTCGTTCATCATTCTTCGCATCATGGAACCGTTTTGGTTCCTGGCCGGGATTGTTATGATTTCAACGAAATTTTTGGAAGAGGAAACGGAAGAGGCTTATGGTTAGGGTACGGGAAGATTTTCTGATATTTGGCAGTCCGCGCATCGAAGAAGATGAAATAGAAGAAGTGGCAGCCTGCCTGCGTTCCGGCTGGATAAGCACCGGGCCGCGCGTGGCGAAGTTCGAAAAAATGTTCGCGGAATTTATCGGCAGCGGCTTTGCCATCGCGCTGAATTCCTGCACAGCCGGGCTGCATTTGGCGCTGATAGCGGCCGGCATTGGTCCTGGCGACGAAGTGATCACTACGCCGATGACCTTTGGCGCCACGGCAAATGTGATTGTCAACCAGGGTGCGATCCCGGTATTTGTCGATGTAGAACGGGAGAGCCAGAATATCGATCCGCAAAAAATCGAGGGGAAAATAACGCCGCGAACCCGGGCTATTCTGCCGGTTCACATGGCTGGCCGCCCCTGCGATATGGATGAAATTCTCCACATTGCCAAAAAGCACAATCTTATCGTCATCGAAGACGCGGCCCATGCGTTGGAGGCCCGATATAAAGGAAGAAAGATTGGCGCCATCGGCGATGTGACCGCGTTCAGTTTTTATGTCACGAAAAATCTGACGACCAGCGAAGGCGGCATGGTGACCACGCAAAACGAGGAATGGGCGGACAGGATAAATACGCTGCGACTCCACGGGCTGAGCAAAGGCGCGTGGAAGCGATACAGTTCCGAGAAATTTTTGCATTACCAGGTGCTGGAGCCCGGTTTCAAATATAACATGATGGACATTCAGGCGGCCATGGGTGTCAAGCAGTTGGAAAAAATCGAACACTACTGGCAGCGCCGAAACCGAATTTGGGAGATGTACGACGCCGCATTTCAGAATTTGCCGGTGCAAACACCTGCCCCGGCTTCGGACGAGATCAAACACGCGCGCCATTTGTACGCGTTGCTGCTGGACATTGAAAAATTAAAATGCACGCGGGATGAATTCCAGCAGGCGATGTACGAACTGAATATCGGGACAGGGATTCATTTCCTGTCGCTGCATCTGCATCCGTATTACCGGGAGCGATTTGGCTTCCGACACGAGGATTTCCCGGAAGCGGATTATATTTCCGAGCGAACCATTTCACTGCCGCTGTCCGCAAAACTCACGGACGTGGATGTGGCCGATGTCATTCAGGCAGTGGTTTTTACACTGAAGAAATTCAGGAAAAAGGAGTGGTTTTATTCCGGCTTCAAGCTGCCGAAAAAGGAAAAAATTGAGAAGCCGAAAAAAGTGCCGGTGCAATAGAAAAATCGAATCCTGCCAGGCATTTACTAAATTGATGAATTCAAAGATCAACTATGATTCTGAAACAAATTTTTAATTTATACAATTACCGCGAGTTGTTGTACGCGCTCATTGTGCGTGACATTAAAATCCGCTACAAGCAATCCGCGCTTGGCATGCTCTGGGCGGTTTTGCAGCCATTATCGTTGATGATAATTTTCACGCTGGTCTTTTCACGGTTTGCACGCATCCCGACGAACGGGATTCCCTATCCTATTTTTTCCTATTGCGCGCTGCTGCCGTGGACGTTTTTTGCCACGTCGCTGTCATTTGCCATTCCCAGCCTGGTCAATAACATCAGCCTGGTGACGAAAATTTATTTCCCGAGGGAGGTGTTCCCCATCGCAGCCGTGGCCGCGTGTTTTTTTGATTTTATCATTGCGTCGCTGGTGTTCGTGGGCATGATGATTTACTACAAGGTCGCGCTGTCGATAGCCCTTGTTTTCTTGCCCGTCGTCATTGCCATTCAAATTTTACTGACATTGGGAATCGCGTTTTTAGCCTCGGCGGTAAACGTATTCTTTCGGGATATTCGCTATATCGTGCCGTTAGCCGTTCAAATATGGATGTTTCTTTCACCTGTCATTTATCCGTTAAACATGGTGCCGGAAAAATACCGGGGACTCTATGTGCTCAATCCCATGGCCGTGCTGCTTGAAAGCTATCGCTCGATTATTCTGGATGGAACCCTGCCGCCGGCGAATTTATTAATGATGGCAGCAGTCGTTTCAGCGACGTTTTTTATGGTATCGTATACGATTTTCAAAAATCTCGAAATGCGGTTCGCGGATTTGATTTGATTTTTTTTGTTTGAATAAATTGTCTTTAAAAAACTCACTACCGGAAATTTTTTCCAAAATTACATTTTAGGTCAAATTGTCATGCCCGAATGTCATGTCCAGTTTCCATTATATTTCTAAAAGAAGACAGA
>CAZSBG010000115.1:0-20132 GCA_964605145.1 uncultured Cytophagia bacterium
AATAATCAAATAATTGAATCAATTTTATTATAATTACATGAATAATTCAGGTTAAGTTTCATCAATATAAACAATTATTTTCTCAAAATCAATTTTTATTTGAATTGAAAATGTGAAGCCCAACTCCCAATTCAAAAGTGGTAATAACAATAAAACCACAGCGAATCACTGTGGTTTTACTGAAATTCGGTTTTTTGTACCAAACTTGATTATCTTAAAATTAACATTTTTCGGGCTTCGATAAAATCACCGGCTTTAAGACGGTATATATACGTGCCTGCTGCTACATTCCAGCCGCGAGAATCTTTACCATCCCATAAAACCTGATAGTAACCCACTCCCTGTTCCTTTTGCACCAGTGTTCTGATTTCATTGCCCAATACATTGAATATTTTCAACTCCACGGATACCGGCGAACTTATTTCCGGAATTTGATAACGAATCAATGTTTTCGGATTGAAAGGATTGGGAAAATTCTGCTTCAGTTGGAACGTTTCCGGCAATTCGGCAAATTTGCCATTGAATCCCGATTGCTGAATGAATACTTCCAGCACCTGGGAATAGGCAAAGCCGCCATCAAAATCGATTTGCTTCAATCTGAAATTATAGGTCCCAAGTTGAACAGTGCTATCGGCAAACGCATACGATTGCGGCGATGTCGTTGTTCCAGCCCCGCTGACAAATCCTATTTTATTCCAATCCGGCTGCTCAGCTATCTTTCGCTCGATTTCGAAGCCATAGTTATTGCTTTCCGATGCTGTAGTCCAGTTCAATTCCACAAAGTTGAATTCATTAACCTGGGCCGTAAAACTTGTCAATTCCACCGGCAGAAATTGTTTGGGATTAATTTCCACCAATAACGGGGATTCAAAATTTTTCGCCAGAGAATCGCCGGTCTGGGGATCGATATTGCCCGGCAGGCAAAACGACTTGTAGGCGAAACGCAAATTGCCCACAATCTTCGATTCCGTGCTTTGAACAAGAATGCCGGATTCTCCGTATCGTCTGAAATCACCGGTATCGAATTCTTCTGTTGTCAGGGTCGAATCATCTTCGAAATAAACCGAATGCTCCTCGCCGAGGGAATCAAGCTGGAACAGAAACGCGAACGTACCCTGATCTCCAGTCGATAAAAACCAGTTGATTTCGTTCAGATCCAGTGTGTCATCAAAAATTGTCGAATCAGGATCCGGTTCACCATCAATGACAATTCCCGTGGTATTGTATGGATTATAAAATTTCATTCCAACAGCATGCTCATTCAAATCAAACGACTGCTTGATATAATCCACCGAGTCTTTCTCCTGCACATTGAACGATACGCCGCCGGATTCCATGGAATACGGATAATATTGCAGAGGCAGTGAAAAATCCTTTGCTTCCATGCCTTCAATGGCAACCGTCCATTTTACCTGGCGCAATACTCTTACCGGGCCATCCTTATAAATGACTTCAGGAGGAAATTCCTGTAAAAAATTCTCCCGAATTGTTACCGGCAACGTGATTTCAGCGCCGCCCAAATTGATGTGCAGCATCAGGTCGACGTGCAATTTTTGCCTGTCCAAAATATCCTGGCCGGAACCGCCAAACTCCATGGGGATAACCAGTGAATCTGGAATTCCCTGCGAGTGCCCCTCTGCGTAACTTGTTCCCTGCACGATATCCGCGCCCGGATCTTCAGGATCGCTGCTCGGCACATAGCTGATGTAATCATGCATTGACGGATCCAACGCCAACGTCGCGGAGCGGTAAATATACACCCAGGCCTGACCATAATTGTTTATCGTATCCGTAATCGCGACTTCAAATCGGCCATACTGCCTTGAATCCACATCATCGATCCAGATCAGGTCCGAGGCAAAATCTCCCATATCTCGCGCCATAAAAACAATTTCTTCGGTCGAATCCAAATTACCATCATTTTCAGAATAGAGATGATTTTCCTGGTCGAGCGCCTCATCGATCTGGAACGGAATTTGAGACCAGCTATTTTCTGAAGCATCATAGCGATAGACAAATATTTCTTCAATGGGTACATCGATGAGGTCGGGAAACATTTCCCCCGTTAAGATGATTGGTTCGTAGTCGCGCGTGTTTTTCCAGCGCCCGGTTTGAGCCTCGGCCACAGAAAAAGCCAGGGCAAAAATCAATACCAGGTAGAACAATTTTTTCGATTCCATGTTGCGCCTCCTTGAAGCATGTTAGGTGAAAAATTATCTCCTTCCCTCCCCAAAAGCGTCCCCAACATGATTTGACAAATTTGTGTCCAATCAATCATTCTGTTACTAATCAATTCAACAACAAATGTAATAATATTAATGGAATGGCATCGTGTTTTCAGTCACAAAGTTTGTAAATATCAAATTCCTTATGAATTATGACATACAGAAACAGGTTATTTCAACTTTATTTACAATCATGAATGAACAAACTTGCACGAACTGATAAGTTCTTAACAGACTTAGCACATTACAATTCCTTTATAACAATTTAATGAATTTTTTTAAAATAGCAAGAATTTTTTTGTGTGAAAATACTTTTTTCGAATTGTGTGGATTTAAGTTATCATGCCTTAATACCGAATCAATCTTTTGTACAACAAAAAGATGGATTGGGGAAGACGCTATTAGCGTTGGCAGATCCATCACTTAATGTTAATTCGGAAATAATTTTGGGGACATGAAAGATTGATCGATGCGGGGCGATATTTGTAAGATAGGTTTAAATTAAGTCCTGAATCACTGATGTTAATTTGTACTTCAACTTTTCGGAATACCCTGCACTTTTCCAAACCAGTGTACCGTCTTTACCGATCACGAATAAACTCGGCAAACTGGTTACACCATAATTTTTCGCCACCATACCGTATTTATCCAACAAAATAAGCCCCGGATAATCTTTATCTCTCAAAAATTGCTCCACCTTTGTTTTATCCTCTTTCAAATTAATCAACAGCAATTGGATGTCTTTATCTGAAAATTCGGTCAGCACTGTTTTCAATTCGGAGATTTCTTTGTGACAGGGCTTGCACCAACTGGCAAAAAAGCTAACGATCACCACATGCTGCTTTTTATCTTTTATCGGGGGACGAAGCTTCCCGCAAAAATCGCGGAGATAAACATAATCGTTTTCGAGGGATTTGAGGGCGAAAGTGGGAGCGGGCTCGTTAATTTTTAGTTTTATTTCTTGAGAAAATACAAACGAAGTAGTGAAAAATAATGATAAAATTGAATAAATCGTGAGTACGCATCTAAATTTTTTCAGATTTACCAATAACACAAAAACCTCTATTTTGAAATTAGAACTCCTGACTTTTTGAAATAATATCAACAATTTTAATAAAATAGCTAATACTACTTAGTCAGATTATCCTTTTTCTGTCATTCCTGCGCGTTTTTTGCAGGAATCTCATTCTATATCGCGAGGAGATTCCCGCTAAAAACATGCGGGAATGACAACAATAGGGAAATATTGCCTTGCATTTTGAACCCATTTTTAATTTGACTATGTAGTACTAATTGAGATATTTTTTCAACTTTTTCATCACTTCATCATAAGACAATGCTTTTAATTTTCCATCTCTGTAAGCATCATACCTTTTTTCGGACTCATCAACCCACTTTTTTTGAACTTCATAATCGGGCTTGTCCAGGCTCTCAAGTATCAATTCGACCAAATGAATTCTTTCCTTTGCTTTTAGGCTTAAAACTTGCTGTTGAAGTGTTTTATTTACCATGATATGATAATCTCCAAATAAATAAAATCAATTATTTCCCGAAACATTCAATTTCCTCGAATCTCTGCTTCCAATCATTATAGGAATTATAACTTGCTTCCCATTCAATAAAATCGTCCCACTCATCAAATTTTTCTTCATTTTTTGAATTGAATCTTTGTTTAAATTGTTGAAGTGAAATGTTATATTTTTTTTCGAATGGAAGCATTTTACTTTTGCAACTAATTTTTTCATTCAAATCTTCGACATAATTAAAAGTCGCACCAAAATCACCATATTACTTTAACCGGATACTTTTTAAAAATATTATCTTTACTTAACAGAACCAAATTCTCCTTTTTGGTCTGCGCGATTAATAGCCTGTCAAATGGATCCTTATGGTTTAATGGCAATTTATCTAAAGCCAATGTGTGTTCTAAATTAATAGGCAAAATTTTTAAATCATTTATCTGTTGTTGATTTTTAAGGAGTTTTCTGAGCGGCATGTCTAGTTTCAACTTGCCTAACTGAAGTTTTATTTGCATTTCCCAAACACTGACAACACTTAAAAATAAAATATTCGAACGATCTTCACATAAAGTGAGTACACGTTTTGAGAGATTTTCAGGAGCGCTATCCCACCAAATAAAGGTATGTGTGTCTAACAAAAGCTTCATTCTGCTCCTAACCAGAAATCATCAGATAATGGTTTATCAAAATCCTCACTTGTCCAGATTTTACTTTTATTTAGACCCGCGACACGCGGCTTTTGAGAGGACGATATCGGTATTAAACGTGCTACTTGCTTATCTTTCTCAACAATAATAACTTCGTTGCCTTGTAAAGTGAATTTTAATAATTCAGAGAATTTCTTTCTGGCATCATCGATAGCTACAGTCTTCGTTGTCATGTTTATCACCCAAACTTTTGTATTTGATATGTAGATGTTGATTAAGAATTTAAATTACTAAAAACAAAAATAAATGTCAAGTGTTTTCACCTATTTTTTGAAAACTGCTAAGGTATTTCTTTGATGCTGTATTTTTTATCCAATTGCGGCTATATCAAAACTCTGTTCGTAGTAATGACTTCAGTCATTTATTTCCCCTCCATTCAACGAATAAATTCGCTACTACAAACAAATTTTATTTTCAATTTTTCGTCCTATCTTTTTGCACCGGCACCCAGATTCATCGGGTGGATTATTCGCAGGGCAAGGCGTTCAACTTCGTTACTAACCTTGCCCTGCATTTTTCTCTTTTTGGCCTCGCGGCACAGGAATAACTCCGGATGGATTCACCGTAAACACACTCCGAATGATTCTCTCATTCGGACTCTGGCTTCTATCATTTAATGAATATTGGACAACGCGAAACCCGTTATTGTTGTTACTATTGTCAGGATTGTTCCTGTTGCGGTTGGCAACACGGCAGTTGTTTGCATTGTTGTTCCACGAGCCGCCGCGCAAAACTCGCCAGCTTTTTCGGTTTATCCCTTTTCTGTTTTTATCCAGCCACCTAACATCCTGCCAATTTCTTTGATTAAATCTGCTCTTATTATGAAAAGATCAAACCTGATGCCATTCGTTTTTTGTAGATTCTAAAATTAGGACGTTGAAAACCTTATTTTATAATTAATTTTAAACCTTAGTTAGTTGTGCTCTCTTTCATAATTACGACGACATATTTTTTATAAAATAGCCATCTGGTTAAACCTTATTTTAGTCTTTTAGACCTTAGTAGAAAATATTTTCTCCATGCCTTAACCTTATTACCTTAGTTTCAGTCGGCGGGAAATACGCACCCATTCAATAAGGTAATAAGGTTTCAGGCTGGGGGGCATTGCTTTGCTACTAAGGTCAATAAGGTTTTTGGTTCGTGGTTGAGTCAGTTGAGTCGTTAAGTAAGTTGAGTCAGGTAAGTAAGGAATGAAACCCATTTACCGAATTACTCAACTGCTCCACCCAAAAATCCCAACACCGAATCCCCTTTTCATCCAAAATGGATTTCCCACGAGCCAGATGTTCCCGTGTCTTGCCCAAATCTCCCTGCGCCAAAAACAACCCCGCATAGCCCAATTCCACCTCGGGTGAACGCCGACGGTAACCTGTCTCTTGCACCAATTTATCCGCCTGCTCCACGTGCAACTTCAGCCGACCAATCATTTCATCTCGATTTAACCTTACTTCTCTTCCATCCACCAGCACCTCAAAACCACCCCCTGCCGACTGAAGACTGGCGACTGACAATTGACAATTGACAATTCTGCCAGCTTCCAGATGATAATCCACCATCCACAATTTCATATCCCCCCGCTCGGCAATCTCCCGTGCCTCCTCCAGATCGTCCCAGGCCTGGGGGAATTGGTTTTGGACACGATAACAAAAGGCACGGGCAAATAAACCAAGAGGCAAATGAGATTGATACCCTGCTTGCCGCAAGCCCGCCACCGCCTGGTTCAGGTAGTCCGCTGCCTGGTCCAATAGCTTCCCCCTTTGAAGGTCGGAGATGCGCCATGGCGTAAGGATTGAGGGGGATGTTTTTGCATTGGGAAGAAGAACACCCCCCTTGATCCCCCCTCGAGGGGGGAAACCTGCTACCGCTTCCAGCAAATACGCCCGTCCCAAAGAAAGTTTATCCAGCGAAATGTCCAAAAGCCATCTATTTCGTATTGCAATTTCAATCGTCTGCTTCGCCCGCTCCAGCACCTCCTGCACTTTACCCTGGGCGAGCAGCAGATCGCAGAACCGAAAGCCTCGCAGGGAATAGAGGTAGCGATACTCGGGCTGGCGCTTCCCCTGCATGGCTTCCGCCTGCCGAAACCAGTCTTCTGCCTGCGCCAACTCGCCCGCCTGCTGCAGGGCATCGGCCAATGTGGTGCGCATCGTCTCTTTCATAAAACCATCCCCGCTGCGGTCGGCAAACTCCACGCTCTGGCGGGCAGACGACACGGCAGCTTCGACATCGCCCAGCGTCAGATAGAGCTCGCTGAGATTGCCTGCATTTATCGCTGATTGTTTCAAATCTTTTTGTTTGATAAAATTATCCACTGCTGCCTGCATGGGTTGCGCCGCATCCCGCAGCCGTCCTAACGCCCGCAGAGTAAAACCTGCAATACTTAATGTTATAGCTTTATCAGAATCTATTAAGACTTGATTCGGTTTGCTCCATAGTTCTTCGAAAAAATTGGATAATGCTGCCAAATCAGAACCAAATGCCCCAAGTTTATGAAACGTATAATAATCTCCACCTCTGCTAATTCGTTTCCAATAAACATCATCAAAGATTTCCTGATGCTTCCCCGCCTGACAGCCATGCGCCACCGCTGCAAATAGCGGCTCCATCTCTTCCAAATTATCGGGCAATTCTTCTTTGGGCAGATTTTTGTAATATTCATACAACCGTTCGTGCGCCATGCGCCACGCGCCAGGCGCCTTCTCCCTCAGCTTCTGGCTGAAATGCTCACGGATCAGCGGGTGGCAGTCGAGGGTGTCGGGATCATCTGGATCCTGTTTCGCCAGCAAGCGCACTTCCCGCAGGCTATCTAAGGCGTAGCGCCAATCTTCATCGGGCAACTGCACCAGCGCCGCGGTCAAGCCTTGAATCGCAGGCGCGGCTCTCAACACTGCCATTGCGCCGCCGGGCGCGGGACGATCGAACAAGCCCATCAAATATAAAATATTCAGCTCGGGCTGGTCTTTGAACCAGCGCTCGTACGCCTCCATCACTTTGAACGCATGGGCGCCCTGCTTCTTTTCTTTGGTCATCCTGCCAATCCGGTCGCGCTGGCGAATATCGCCCTGGTACGCCACGGCTAAATAGCGCCCCAGCAAGGTCAGCGTCAGGGCATGACCGTCGAATTCATCCGCGACGGTTTGCAGCTCCATCGCCTTGCCCTTCACGTCGAGGTGTGAGAGCAGTTGCGCCCCGGCAGCGGTTGACAGATGCTCCAAATTTTTACTCAAAACAGTGCTCCCCTCGCAGGGCTGTAAATCCGCCACTGTTAGTCGGGTGGTGATGATGCAGAGTCCCGGATTATGGCGCATCAGCTCCCGCAACAGGCTCTGCAACGCCGGATCTTTCAATCGTCCTTCCATGACGCCCGGGGGATATTGCACCGGCTCCAGTCCATCCAGGATGATCAGGGTCCGCTGCTTGCAAATCAGCCCTGCCAGCCGCACGCCTTTGTCCCAGGGCGAGCCCCGGGTCGGATCCGGATCGCCAAACCAGGTGAGGGCAAAATTGATGAACGGGTCAGCCGACGCCTGTTTCCCTTCAGCCGCACCCTGGCTGTAAAATGAATAGCCCAGCACGCGTTCCGCGCCGCGGAAATGATCTGTTCCCATCTGATTGAGCCAGACATTGACCAGCGCGGTTTTGCCCACGCCGCCCCAGGCAACCAACGAAACAATGTTCGTCCCTTCATTTTCCCACGCTGCATCCAGCAGCTTTAATTCTTCTTCTCTGCCAAACAGCACGGGACTGGTGATTGGGAGTTTGGCGAGGGAGATTTTGAATTTTTCTTCTTTTTCAGGAGTTGGTGTAAACCTTTTCAACAGCTCAAAGATTTCCAGCAGCAGGCCGTGGCTGGCATCGACTTTTTCTGGGAGATTCAACAGCACTCGCAGCGCCAATTTTTCATCTTCGCTGACTTTATCCTTCAGATTGGTGAGAAATTGAGAGGCATCCTGTTCAGCATTTCGATGGGGCAAAACTCTTTGAAACACCGAAATCAAGATTTGTTTTTGGGGTAATTCTTTTTCAATTTTAAAATCTTCCAGACTTGCAACAATGGTGGGATCAGTCAACACAGCAAGAATAAAACGTCGTTTGATCGATTCATTGATGGGGGCAATATGTTCAAAGGCGCTATTAAAAACTCGATCCAGCTTTGGCTCGAAAAACCTGTTTAAAAATGTGGATTCAACCAGCTTGTCCTGAACCAATTTCTCGTAAACCGCATCAACCGTCTTTTCAGGGAGCTTTTTAATGTAATCGATTAGCCCAATTTTTTGAGCGATCTTGTAAATGGAAAAGATAATCGTTATTCCAATCTCCATATAATCCTCTTTTTGTCTGGATGATCAAACCTCATCTTTTCATTCGTCCCTAACGGGACTTTTTGCTCTATTTTGCCCATCTTTTCCCATAGATGAATCTATGGGCTATTTTCATTCTGTCCCTTGGGGGACTAATTTTCCTAATTACCTCGATTACCCAGTTACCCAAATATCGAATTAACTCACTTACCCACTCACCCAAAATTCAAATCGAGATTTCTTTAAGCCGCTCCAGCAAACCGAGAACATTGGTAATCAAAATATCCTGCCGTGTCTCTTCCCGATCGCCGCCGTAGACCACGATTCTGCCGTGGGGATAATCGGCGATCACCTTTGCCAGGGCGCGAAATCCTTTGAAAAAATCAGGCGCAACAGTTTCTGCGGCTTTAATTTCAATGGGCAGAATGTGCTGGGCAATGTTGTAAATCACATCGATCTCGTTGCCCGTGCTATCCCGATAAAAATTGAGATTATCTTTTTTGCCATTATTAAAACGCCATTTCAAAATCTCGGCGATCACCAAATTCTCGAATAAATTGCCCCGTAACGGATGGCTCTCCAGATGCGTAATGCTCTCAATTTCCAACAGGTAACTGGCAAGCCCCACATCGTAAAAATAGAGCTTGGGCGATTTGATCAGCCGCTTGCCCACGTTTCGATAATACGGCGTTAACAAAAAAACGATATAGCTCGCTTGAAGCAGCGACAGCCATTCACGGGCTGTGGTGTGAGTCACGCCCACATCATTTCCCAGGCTGTTCAAGTTCAGAATCTGACCAATTCGACCAGCGCAGATCCTGACAAATTTCTGAAATTGGCTGAGATTTTTAATCTGCATCAATTGTCGCAGATCTCGTTCCACATACGTTACAAAATAATCGCCCAATGCCTGGGTGGGATTGAGATGTTGATCGTAGATTCGGGGGTAAAAACCCGTATAGATCAGCTCATTCAGCGATGTGATGCCGTAATGATCCCTGACCTCGGTGATGCTGAACGGCAGCAATTTGAACAGGGCGGTTCGACCCGCCAGCGACTGGCTGATGGAACCAACTATTTCAAATTGCTGGCTGCCGGTCAAAATAAACAAACCGTTTTTTCGCTGCGCGTCAACCATGCCCTGGATATAGGATAACAGTTGAGGCACATGCTGAATTTCATCAAGTACCGCGCCATCAGGTATTTTTCTCAAAAACCCTCGAGGATCAGCGCTGGCGAATTCTCGATTATCCAGCAGCTCCAGATTGATGTAGGTTTTTTCTTTGAAGACTTCCCGAACCAGGGTGGTTTTGCCTGATTGTCGTGGACCAGTCACGGTTACGACTGGATATTTTTGGGTCAGTTGCAGGAGATGGTTGGTAATTTCACGACTCACCATTTTTGTTACCTATCAGATGCGATATTCTTAATCTGGCTCTCAATTCATGATGAAGTAGCCAATTTTTTTCATACATGATAATACGCATAAATCTTGTAAATTGCAAGTAGAAATTTCAAATTGCACAATATTGCTGGGACAAACAAACATGCGCTTTCAATCATGGTGCTTAATATAGCGCTTTGATGTTGAATTGTTAAGTGCTTGAGTTAGTTGAGTCAGGTAAGTGAGGAATAAAACCCAGTTACCCACCCACTTAACCAACTTAACCACTTAACTTACTTAACTGCTCCACTTAACTGCTCCACCCAATAATCCCAACACCGAATCCCCTTTTCATCCAAAATGGATTTCCCACATGCCAGATGCTCCCGCGCCTTGTCCTTTTCCCCCTGCGCCAAAAACAGCGCCGCATAGCCCAATTCCACCTCGGGTGAGCGCCGATGGTATTTTGTTTTTTTCACCAATTCCGCCGCCTGGTTCACGTGATTTTTCAACCGACCAATCATTTCATCTCGATTTAACCTTACTTCTCTTCCATCCACTATCACCTGAAAACCGCTCACGGCCGACTGCTGACTGGCGACTGCCGACTGAGGACTGACAACTGGAGACTGAAGACTGGCGACTGACAATTGACAATTGACAATTCTGCCAGCTTCCAGATGATAATCCACCATCCACAATTTCATATCCCCCCGCTCGGCAATCTCCCGTGCCTCCTCCAGATCGTCCCAGGCCTGGGGGAATTGGTTTTGGACACGATAACAAAAGGCACGGGCAAATAAACCAAGAGGCAAATGAGATTGATACCCTGCTTGCCGCAAGCCCGCCACCGCCTGGTTCAGGTAGTCCGCTGCCTGGTCCAATAGCTTCCCCCTTTGAAGGTCGGAGATGCGCCATGGCGTAAGGATTGAGGGGGATGTTTTTGCATTGGGAAGATGAACACCCCCCTTGATCCCCCCTCGAGGGGGGAAATCAGATACCGCTTCCAGCAAATACGCCCGTCCCAAAGAAAGCTTATCCAGAGCAATGCTCAATAAATTTCTAACAATTTTAAGTGATGCATTCGCCCGCTCCAGCACCTCCCGCACTTTACCCTGGGCGAGCAGCAGATCGCAGAACCGAAAGCCTCTGGTTGAATAAAGGTATGGGTATTGTGGAGTATCTTTTTTTTGTAATTTTTCTGCTTCTAATAAAACTTTATGCGCATCTGAAAATGCACCTGATTGGTACAAAGCCTCTGCCAGAATACCACGTGTATCGTAAGGTTGAAATTCATCCCCGCTGCGGTCGGCAAATTCCACGCTCTGGCGGGCAGACGACACGGCTGCTTCGACCTCGCCCAGCGTCAGATAGAGCTCGCTGAGGGTTCCTGCACCAGAAGCAGCATTCTTCCAATCTTTATTTTTAGCCACCATTTCATTTGCTGCCTGCATGGGTTGCGCCGCCTCCCGCAGCCGTCCTAACGCCCGCAGACCGAAGCCTGCCCAGCTCAAAGTAACAGCTTTATCGGCATCGGATAAATTTGTTACTATTTTGTTCCAGGGTTTTTCAAAGAAATTTGAAAGTGCTGACAAATCAGATCCAAAAGCACCAAGTTTATGAGCGCTGTATCCCTCATTTTTTCTTCTAATTCGATTATAAAACACATCATCCAACGCCTCTTGATGCTTCCCCGCCTGACACCCATGCGCTACCGCCGCAAACAGCGGTTCCATTTCTTCCAGCTTATCGGGCAATTCTTTCTCAGGCAAATTCTTGTAATATTCATAAAGACGGCTATGTGCCGAGCGCCAGGAGCTAAGCGCTTTGCCCCGCAGCTTGTCAGCAAAATGTTCTCGGATGAGCGGATGGCAGTCGATCACATCGGGGCGGTGTTTGGCTTCACGGGCGATCAGTTTGAAATCCCGCAGCTTGTTTAGCAGGCGCAGCCAGTCGCTTTCGGAGCAGCGGGCAATGCGATCGGTCAAGCCAGGGATGATCGGCTTTTTCATGATCGCATCCAGCGCTTCCCTGGGTGCGGGACGGCTGAACAGCCCCAGCATCAGCAGCAGCTCCAGCTCAACTCCCTCGCCGAAATGGTTGACAAAGGCTTCCATCACCCGTCGGGCATGTTTGCCTTTTTTCTCCAGGATCGGCAGATCAGGGATGGCAAAGCCAGGTTTTGCCAGATGGCCAGGAAAAATCCGCAGGTATTCTGCCAGCAGATTGATGGCTAAGGCATGATTGCCAAATTCACGGCTCAGCCGCTGCAGCTCGGCATCGTTAGCCTGCACCCGCCTGACTTTTAACAGGGCGCAGCCCGCTTCCTCAGAAATCTGTTCCAGATTAATTTGCTGGCATGAGTGGGGACAGCGGTCCAGCTCGGGCACATTTTCACGGGTGGTGATGACGCACAAGCCATTATTGCTGCGGGCAAGCTCCGCCACCAGGGTGCCCAGCGCCGGGTCTTTAATCTTGCCTTTTTCAAAATCAAAACCCGATTGCAGCGGCTCCATGCCGTCCAGGATCAGCAACGTTTTCTGGCGCCGCACCAGATCTGCCAGCCGCTTGCCCCTGTCCCAGGGCGAACGATAGTGTTCGGGATTTTGCTCGCCGAACCATAACAGAGCGTCATTGATAAAGGCATCGGCCGAGGTGACCTGCTCATTGGTACCCTGGCTGTAAAACGACCAGGCATAAACCCGCTGGGCGCCCCGAAAGTTGTCCCAGCGCAGTTTCTCGACCCATTTATTGACCAGCGTGCTTTTGCCAACCCCACCGTACGCCACAAAGCTTATCACGTTTTTGTTTTCGGATTGCCAGGCTTCGTCCAATAAATTGAGCTCATTGCTTCGGCCGAACAGTTCAAATTCAGTTTTGGGCAGATGCGCGAGGTCGATAAATTCGTCGCTCAAAATGGGGTAAGCAGGTTTTGGCGTCAGCACGGCAAAGTCTTTTTTGATCTGTGCCATCAAACGATTCAGTTGAAAATCCCAATCGTTTTGGTTTCTGAAATCAGCGTAGGTGAACATTTTCAATCGGGGCGGAAGCTGGCAATCGCAGCGCATCAGCGGGAGGATTTTTTTGCGTAAGCCGATGGGATCCTGGGTTTGCAGCATGAGACCTTCGAACTGGGACCATTCGCTATTCACCCAATCAGGGGTGAAGACCAGCAGCGTTTTGGCGCACTGGTCCACTGCTCGTTCCATATTAATCAGGCTGGGCACGCCGATCTCGAAATCCCGATAGTCGATGTGCGTGGCAATTCCATTACCTTCCAGCTTGTTCAAGAGCCAATTTTTGACCCAATCCTGATCTTTGTGGCTGTAGCTGATAAATACCTGATTCATGATCCACCCCGTTTTTTTCTCAGAACCTGAAGCGAAGTCAGCAGAAAATTACGTACTTTTGATTGCTTTGAATCTAATAAAAAAAACAGGAATAGTCAATCCAAAATTCTGAAATATTTGAATTTTTTCCAACGGATTCAATTCCCCACGGATGATAAAACAGCCGCTGATACGTCTCTAAAAAAATTATCCGTGGCTGTGCTATCATCAGCGGGAAAAAACATCCGTTGGGTTGTTTCTATCAGTTGGAGAAAATAAAGAAAATTTGTAACTGCTCAGGTTCCAGGTTTAAAGGTTTCCGGTTCCGGGTTAAGGAGAATTTCCGTCGCTATTCAGGCGTGTCTTCTTGCCGTGAAGTCGCCAGGCCACAAAGTTACACGAAGATGTCATTTTATTCATTCTCATTTTGTGATATTCATTTTTTTTAAACCAGGTTCAGCTTTTCAGAATCGATAATTCACATGTATCTTTTTCTTCGTGCCTTTGAGACTTTGTGGCTGAACAGGTACGAAAATTTTCATCAAAAAAGTACTTGACTTTTTCCATTTTCATTTCTATATTTAGCGAAATGACAAAATGAGGATTTTTATAATGGAAAAAGTGGTAAGAATTTTCAAGGCGCTTGGCGATAAAAGTCGACTGCGCATAGTAAAAATGTTGCAGCAGCGACCATTGTGTGTGTGCGAAATTACTGCGGTTCTCGAATTAGCCACATCGACTGTTTCCAAGCATTTGAGTCTGTTGAAAGATGCTGAAATTATTGCAGACAGGAAAGAAGGTAAATGGGTGGAATATCATTTGAATACAGGCTCAAATAATTTTTTCATCGCGGGACTAATGCCGCTCATTTCCTATTGGCTGAACGATGACGAGCAGGTCAAATCCGATTTGGAAAAGCTCAAATCGACGAATCGAATTACGTTGTGCAAAACATAGCGCGGACAAACAAGATTTGAAAACAGCACAAAAAGGAGTTTTGGGGCGCTGGATTAATGGAGCAGTGAAATTGAAATTGCATCACTCCAATACTCCATTACTCCTTTTTGATCATAATATTATAGTAACGAATAAACCAATTACCCAGTTACCTAATTACCTAATCACCTAATCACCAAATCACCCAATAACCAAACAATATTTCGATATTTGACGAATTAATAAGAGGCAAATTTGATGAAGAAAAAAATACTTGTTTTATGCACCGGCAATTCCTGCCGCTCCCAGATAGCAGAAGGCTATCTTCGGCACCTGGCTGGCGACCATTTCGATGTTTCCAGCGCAGGACTGGAGCCGAGTGTGGTGAATCCAAAAGCCATTCAGGTGATGCAGGAGGATGGCGTGGATATTTCAAGTCACACGTCCAAAGATGTGGCGCAATTCGTGGGACAGAAATTTGATTATATCATTACGGTTTGTGATAATGCCAAAGAACATTGTCCTTTTTTTCCAGGACAGGCGGAGCGGATTCATTGGAGTTTCGAGGATCCTGCCGATGCTGTCGGCAGTGAAGAAGAGGTGTTGGATGTGTTTCGTAACGTCAGGGATAAAATTAAAGCGACATTACAACATTTTACTGCAGAACAAATTTCAGGAGGAAAATAATGAGCGATAACAGGGAAAAAAGAGGACTGAATGTATTTGAGAAGTATCTCACCCTCTGGGTTTTATTATGTATTGGCGCTGGAATAATTATTGGCAAAGTGGCGCCACAGGCAATAAAATTTCTTGATGACTTGGCAATTTATGTAAACGATGCTCCTGTCGTTTCAATCCCGATCGCGGTCTGTTTGTTTTTAATGATGTATCCTATCATGGTAAAAATAGACTTCACCCGGGTCATCAAGTCAGGCAAAACGCCCAAACCCGTCGGACTCACACTTTTTGCTAACTGGGCGATTAAGCCGTTTACCATGTATGCGATATCGTTATTCTTCCTGGGTTTTCTTTTTAAAAAATTTATCGGAATCGATGCTGTGGATTTGGTTAAGCTGCCTCCTGGCGCTGCGGATTGGGCCGTAGGAACTATCCAGGGAGCTGGAACCGTCGTTCTTCATGATGGAGTAAAAATGCTTGAAATTCCGTTATGGCGCAGTTACTTTGCCGGCGCAATTCTTCTTGGTATTGCTCCATGCACAGCGATGGTACTTGTCTGGGGGTACCTGGCAAAAGGAAACGATGCGCTTACATTGGTTATGGTCGCAATCAATTCTTTGACAATGCTTCTTCTCTATGGACCACTTGGCGGTTTCCTGCTTGGGGTTGGAAGATTGCCTGTTCCCTGGCAGGCATTGTTGCTTTCGATAAGCATTTACGTTGCCTTACCGTTAGTAGCTGGATATTTTTCGAGACTATGGATAATCAAGGCCAAGGGCGAGACCTGGTTCAAGGAAAAATTTCTTCATCTGCTCACGCCGGTTTCGATTATTGCGCTTTTATTTACTCTTGTTTTACTGTTCTCATTTAAAGGAGATGTTATTTTAACGAAACCATTGACTATCCTGTGGATCGCGGTTCCGCTATTTATCCAGACCAATCTTATCTTTTGGATGACGTATGGATTGGCAAGATTATTCAGACTACGATACGAGGATGCAGCTCCCTCTGCAATGATCGGAGCCTCCAACCATTTCGAGGTCGCAATCGCTACAGCTACGATGCTGTTTGGGTTATCATCAGGCGCAGCATTAGCAACGGTTGTGGGTGTCCTCATTGAAGTGCCAGTCATGTTGATGTTGGTTAAAATCTGTCTCAGAACTCAACATTGGTTTAAGCATAGTTGAAATACGTAAAGACCATAATCTGCTCAAAAAAGGATTTAATACTAATCCTGAATAATCAGCCATTCGACCTTGGGTCGCAGTGACAAAATGATTATCCTGGTGAATGTGGCATTGTGGTTTCAGAAGAGTCTTTTAACGAGTAAAGTTTGAAGAAATTGGTTACTAAATGGTTAAATTGTTGTTCATTAAGCAAAAATATTTTGACCGCGAATTTCGCTAATTAATCCCAATTACCCGAATTATGAATTGGCGAAATTTGTTTAATTCGCGAAAATACTGGTTCAGAAGCCTTTTGGTCTGGCTTTTCCAGATTGGGTTTCTGGGTGAAACATGGTTTTTCTCAATAGGAGGAAATAGAATATGATTATCAAAATTTTAGGCACAGGATGCCCCAACTGTTTAAAGCTGGAAGAGCTGGTAAAAAAAACCGCACAGGAACTGAATGTGACTGCGGAATTTGTCAAAGTGAAAGAGATCGATCAAATATTGGAATATGGCATTGCCCGAACGCCTGGTCTGGTGATCGATGAAGTGGTCAAATCGTCGGGCAGGATTCCTTCGATTGATCAAATTAAAACTTATATCCAGGAAGCGATGTAACTACGTAGTAACGATTCCTAATCCGCCAACTAGCGAATTAGGAATCGTTTCATTAGAAAAACAGTAATAGTTCACCATTTCTGATGATCCTGCTTTTGATTTCAGAATATGGATTTACGATTTTAGAAATATTGTTGAATTTTTGAACTCTGATTGTTCATCAATACTCCTTCTCAAATCAAAAATCGTAAATCAATTTTTTCAAACAATAAAATCAGAGTGGTAAACTATAACGAAAAATTAAAAAGGAAATTTTAATATGAAAAAAATCTATCCTTTAATTTTAAGTCTCTGGCTTGTCTTTTCATTCGGCTGCGGCAAGAACGAAGCCCAGAGCAAAACTGATTCTCCTGAACAAAATGTGAAATCGGTTCAGAATAATCTGGTGAAAAAAGATTCGACCCAAACTGATTCGACCAAAATAGCAATACCCAAAGTTACTTTTGTGGAGCTGGGCTCGGTCAATTGCATTCCTTGTAAAATGATGCAGCCTGTGATGGAAGCGGTGGAGAAGGATTTCGGTGAGCAGGTCAAGATTGTGTTTTACGATGTCTGGAAAGACCCGGCGCCTGGCCGAGAGTACCGCATTCGGGTCATTCCCACCCAGGTGTTTTTAGATGAAAAAGGAGAGGAGTTCTTTCGCCATGAAGGCTTTTATCCAAAAGAAGAAATTGACAAATTGCTGATGGATAAAGGATTGAAGAAAATTAATCAAACTTCAACAGAGATGGACTCCACCTCCAAGGTGGACTCCATCTGATTATTCTAAGGAAAATCTATGATAACTGAAATTTTTACTTTTTTGACAAACGCGCTGACAGGAACTGTCTGGATCGCGATCCTGGCGTCGTTCGCCTGGGGCATTTTGAGCATCCTGCTCAGCCCCTGCCACCTGTCCAGCATTCCGCTGATCATCGGCTTTATCGACAAACAGGGACGGGGCTCGGTCAAACGGGCGTTCTGGCTCTCGGTCCTGTTTGCAACGGGAATATTGGTGACCATCGCCGCCATTGGCATTATCACCGCCTCGCTGGGCAGGCTGATGGGCGATGTCGGCAATGTTGGAAATTACCTGGTTGCTGGCGTTTTTTTCCTGGTCGGATTGTATTTGCTGGACATCATTCCCGCACCCTGGACAGGCGCTACGGGAACAAATGTGAAACAAAAGGGACTGGCGGCGGCATTTCTGCTGGGCTTGATTTTCGGCATCGGCCTCGGTCCCTGCACCTTTGCCTACATGGCGCCCATGTTGGGCGTGGCGTTTCAGGTTGCTGCGACCCAACTGTTATTTGCGATTACACTATTGGCAGCGTTTGGCATCGGCCATTGCTCAATAATCGTTTTGGCAGGCACGCTATCTGAAAAAGTCCAGCACTATTTGAACTGGACCGAAAAAACCAAAGGGGCAATCATCGTCCGTCGCATCTGTGGTGTGCTGGTGATCCTCGGCGGGATTTATTTGATTATAAGATAAAAAGAAGCTTTAACCGCAAAGACGCAGAGGCGCAAAGATCAAAACAATTAAATTCTCTGCGTCTCAGCGTCTTTGCGGTGATAACAATATTTGGAGAACAAAATGAAAGATCGAACCAAATTAGCAATTGTGATAACTACGTTTTTAGCTGCGTATTATATTCCATTCAGTAAAATCAATATACAAAAAGCATTGATAGAATCTTTTCTCATGCTGCAGGACTATGCCCGAGAGCATGTGCTGTTCTGCCTGGTGCCAGCGTTTTTCATCGCTGGAGCGATTGCCGTATTTGTGAATCAGGCAGCGGTGATGAAATATTTCGGCGCCCAGGCGAAGAAAATCCTCTCGTACAGCGTGGCATCGGTTTCGGGCACCATTCTGGCAGTCTGCTCCTGCACCGTGCTGCCTTTATTTGCAGGCATTTACAAACGGGGCGCAGGCATCGGTCCTGCCACGGCTTTTCTCTATTCGGGCCCTGCCATCAATGTGCTGGCGATTATTTTGACGGCACGAGTGCTGGGACCAGAATTGGGCATTGCCCGCGCCGTGGGAGCGATTTTGTTTTCCGTGGTCATTGGTCTGGCAATGGCGTTCATCTATCGTAAGGAAGAAAAAGAACGGAATGAGAAGGCGCTTAATTTTGGTCAGGGCATGGAAGAAGCCATGCGCCCGTTGTGGAAAAATACGATCTACTTCTTAACTTTAGTCCTGATCCTTATCTTTGCTGCCTGGGGCAAGCCTGCCCAGCCCGTGGGATTCTGGAATTTCGTCTTTCAGATCAAATGGTATCTCACCATTGCTCTGCTCGCTTTGCTCGGCTGGCAAATGTGGCGCTGGTTTCAAAAGGATGAACTGAGCCAGTGGGTGAGCCAGACCTGGTTTTTCGCCTGGCAGATTTTGCCATTGCTGTTTGCTGGCGTACTGGTCGCTGGTTTTCTTATGGGCCGACCCAATACCGATGCGGGCATTATTCCATCGAACTGGATCAAAATGCTCGTCGGCGGCAATTCGTTGTGGGCGAATCTGTTTGCCTCGATCTCTGGCGCGTTGATGTATTTTGCCACCCTGACCGAAGTCCCGATCCTGCAAGGTTTGCTTGGCGCTGGTATGGGAAAAGGTCCAGCGCTGGCGCTATTATTAGCCGGACCTGCGTTGAGTTTGCCGAATATGCTGGTCATTCGAAGTGTCATCGGGACGCAGAAGACGCTGGTATATCTTTTGTTGGTGGTGATCATGGCAACGGTGACGGGGATGATTTTTGGCGGAATTTATCAATGAAGCATTTTCGTCTGAAAATAGCTGTGCTTTTTTCATTCATTTTGAATTGCCCCGTGCTGTGGTCATGGCAATTTGTAACATCGGTTCGGGCATGGCCCCGCCACAGCGATTAGCTTGCTGATTGAGGTGCCAGTTTGAGTTGGACTGATGAATGGGGCGCTTGATGTCGAAAAAATATTTTGCATAAAAATGAGGCTCTGAAATTTTAAGAAAATCTCGTGGATAACCGTGATATTTTTATGGAGAGACAAAATGAAATTTCTGAGTTTTTGAAGGGAAAATAGTAAAGATGAAGTCCAATTTGAAAGTGGACTCCATCTTGATGCAGCTTAATTAACTGTGAGGTCTATGTTGAAAAAATTTCTTATCATCGGCGGCAGTGACGCGGGAATCAGCGCCGCGCTGCGGGCAAAAGAGATTGACCCAGATGTGGAAATCACCATGGTTTTAGCCGACCGTTACCCGAATTTCAGCATCTGCGGTCTGCCGTTTTATTTGAGCGGCGAAGTGACT
>CAZSBG010000116.1:0-19831 GCA_964605145.1 uncultured Cytophagia bacterium
CATATTTGCTCCTCGCTATTTATTGTGCTGAAAATTATAACGAAAAAGTGTCTATAACCTGAATTATTCACAGATTTCAAACAATAGATATTTAACTTACTGTTATGAATAAAATTAATCAGATACATGAAGTTTAACAAAGTTAGATACACTGAATTCGGAATGAAGCACCATTCAGGCTATCTGGATTCCTTAATGCATTACAATGAATAATCCAGGATAAAAAGAGTCCGTGAATTACGGATACAAATTCAAAATGAAGCGCGTGGTGATTTCCAGCCAAAGAAAAAAACTAAAAAAAATCAAGAGCCAAACGCGCTGCAAAAAGCTAACCGGACGTTACTGAGTAATAATAGAACATTTCAAAATAAATTTTTCACAAGAAATAATATCGAATAAATCCTTGAGGTAAAAATATGAAAACCTATCGTCTCCCGCTCCTGCCGGGACCAACTTCTGTATCGCAGGATGTGCTCAGCATGTATCACATGGATTATGGTTCGGCAGATATCGAATCTGAATTTTTTGACCTTTACGACATTACCCAAACAAACTTGAAAATGATCATGCACACGAAAAATAACATGGCGCTGATGAACGGCGAGGCCATGGTTGTGCTCTGGGGAGCGTTGAAGTCGTGTCTTCAGCCGGGAGACAAAGTATTGGCGGTTTCCACCGGTGTGTACGGATATGGCATCGGCGAAATGGCGCGATCCATTGGCTGCCAGGTCGAAACAGTTGAATTTGGTTACGATGAAGCGGCTGATCCCAACCGCGTGGAAGACGCGCTCAAAAAATTCCTGCCCAAAATGGTGACTATGGTTCACTGCGAAACGCCGTCCGGCGTGCTCAATCCTGCGGCGGAAATCGGCGAACTCGTCAGAAAATATTCCGTTCCATTGTTTTACGTGGATGCGGTGTCCAGCGTAGGGGGCGCTGAAGTGAAAACCGATCTCTGGGGGATTGACCTTTGCCTTGCCGGTACGCAGAAATGTTTGTCTGCCCCGCCGGAAATGGGCATTGTTTCAGTCAGCGAACGAGCTTGGGAGATTATTCGGCAGGTGAATTACAAAGGCTACGACGCCCTTGCGTCCTGGGAAACGGCGCTTTCCAACCGATGGTTCCCGTACACGCTTTCGTGGCATTCCATGACTGCGCTCAACCGGGCGTGTCAGCTTATTCTCACCGAAGGGTTGGACAATGTATTTCAACGTCATGTGGAAGTTGCGGCGTACTGTCGTAAACGAATCAAGGAAATGCACCTGGAGCTATTCCCGGTAGATGAAAATTATTCATCGCCCACAGTCACAGCCGTAAAAATTCCGCCCGGCATCGACTGGAAAATCCTGGACACAAAATTGCGTTCGCGAGGTATGGTGTTAGGCAAGTCCCTTGACGTTCTGGCTGACAAAGTATTTCGAATTGGTCACATGGGCCAACAGGCCAATTTCGACCTGCTGGAACACAGCATGGATATTCTGGAATATATTTTGTTACTGCACCATTAATCAAATGTCTTTCACATTGAAAAAAGCTGGAGTGATAAAATGAACCGCCATCATACAATTTTAAACAGGCAGACTACCGGACTTCTCATTATTGATATTCAGGAAAAGATCAATGCGGTGATGAAATATCGCGAGGTCGTCATTGAAAATACCACAAAATTGATTCAGGGCTGCAATATTCTGAACGTTCCCATTTTCATCACTGAACAGTACCGAAAAGGTATTGGTCCCACCGAAGCGCCAATTTTAGAAATTTTAGATCAACCCGATATTGTAGAAAAAATGACGTTCAGTTGCTGCTCCGCGCCACCGTTAATGGAACAGCTTCACCAGAAAGAGGTCAAACAAATTGTTATCTCCGGCATTGAAACGCACGTATGCGTTCAGCAAACAGTGCTCGATTTGCTGGCAGCAGATTTTCAGGTGTATCTGGTGCGCGATGCGGTGTCCTCGCGCAAAAAGATCGATCACAAAACCGCCATCGCCCGAATGCAGCAGGCCGGCGCCATCATCACCACAACTGAATCGGTGCTGTTCGAATTATTAGTCCAGGCCGGGACGTCGGAATTCAAACAGATTTCACAAATTGTTAAGTAACAAGAAGCAAGGGATGGGAATTTAGTTCTAAACTAAAGGGAAGCAGATGAAAACAACATTTCAGGAGCATTTAAAAGAAAATAATGTGTTGGTATGCGACGGCGCCATGGGCACCATGCTGTACGCCAAGGGAATTTTTATCAACCGCTGTTTTGATGAGCTCAATATAACCTCCCCGGGTACGATAAAGGAAATTCACAGGGAATATATAGAGAACGGCGCAGATATCATTGAAACCAATACATTCGGTGCAAATAAGTTTAAGCTGGCAGCGCACGGACTTGAACACAAACTGTACAAAATCAACTACCAGGGCGCGCGTATTGCCAGAGAAATTGCCAGCAATCAGGCCCTGGTCGCAGGCTCCATCGGGCCATTGGGCCACGCCACCGAACCCATCGGCCCCATTTCCGAAAACGATGCGTTCGACGCTTTTTCTCAACAATCCCTGCCACTTTGCGAGGGCGAGGTCGATCTGCTGCTGCTGGAAACCTTCAGCGATTTGCGTATGCTTCACCTTGCCATCAAGGCATTGCGATCGATTACGGACAAACCCATCATTGCTTCCATGTCATTCAATGAAAGACAGGAAACCCTTTACGGCGTGAAACCGGCTAAAGTCGCGGAATCACTGAACGCACTGGATATTGAAGTCATCGGCGTAAATTGCAGCACCGGCCCGCAGCCAATTTTGGAAGCCATTGAGCAGATGAAGCCGCATACCAATAAAAAAATATTGGCCATGCCCAATGCCGGCAACCCCAAAATGGTAGAAGGCCGATTATTTTACATGTCATCGCCGGAATACTTTGCCGAATATGCCAAACGCTTTATCCAGTCCGGGGTGAGCATTGTCGGCGGCTGTTGCGGCACCACGCCGCAGCATATTCGAGCCATCAAGGCGGCTGCCAGGGCCTTGCAACCCAATCTTGCTCATGAAAAAGTAGTTGTCGCAAGACCGGCAATTCCAAAACAAAAAAAAGAAATTGTCCGACAACTCTCCCGAGTTGGTCAGAAACTAAGCTCAAAAAAATTTATTACGTGCATTGAAATGACACCGCCGCGCAGCACAGATGTTTCAAAAGCGCTCCATGGCGCGGAAAAAATTAAAGCTGCCGGCATCGACGCTGTGAATATTCCGGACGGCCCCCGCGCCAGCGCTCGCATCAGTCCCATGGCGCTGGCTGTGCTCATCGAAAAAAAAGTGGGAATCGACACCATTCTTCACTACACCTGCCGCGACCGGAATATCCTGGGCATGCAGTCCGACCTGCTCGGCGCCGCGGCTCTTGGATTGAAAAATCTTCTGCTCGTGACCGGCGATCCGCCAAAATTAGGTGATTACCCTGCCGCCACAGCCGTGTTCAATGTTGATTCCATCGGGCTGTTGCACATTGCCGGCAATTTGAATCAAAGTCTTGATATTGTGGGAAATCCCATCGGGGCCGGCACTTCTTTTTACCTGGGGGTTGGCGCCAATCCCGGCGCAATCAATTATGATGAAGAAATGGATCGGCTGCGACAGAAATTCGAAGCCGGCGCTGAATTCATTTTAACGCAGCCCATTTTTGAGCACGAGAAATTCCTGAAATTCATGGAAGCCGCTTCCAAATTTGACATCCCGATTGTCGGGGGCATATTGCCGCTGGCAAGTTTCCGCAATGCCGAATTCCTGCACAATGAAGTCCCCGGCATGTCCATCCCGGAAGAACTGCGCGCGCGCCTTCAAACCGCAAAATCCACTGAGGACGCCAGAAAAATCGGCATCGACATTGCGCGCGAAATGCTGCTTCAAATAAAAAAACTGGTGCGCGGCGTGTATCTCATGCCTCCGTTCGGGCGGTACGAAACTGCGCTGAAGGTATTGGAAGCGTTATAAATTTTAAATTCATTTTTTTCCAAAACCATATAATTTCTATTTGTTTAGACCAAATAAAAAACGGGCAGGTCAATGGCATCTGCCACTGACTTTCCAGTTCTCTATTATTTTATTCGTTATTCCAGATAATTTCATCGATAGTTTTATAATCAGAATAAAAAATGGATTTCTAACGGGTCGCAGAGGCCACCGGTTTACCCAACTTATGAATATCACAGCGTAGAATTATTTCATGAGAAAAATCATCCTCAACTGCGCAATAAGTCTGAATGGCTTCATCGAAGGTACGAACAGCGAAATCGATTGGTGCTTTACTGACCAGGATTATGGCATGTCAGATTTCCTGAACCGAATCGACTCTATTTTCTTCGGGCGCCGAAGCTACGAACAATTATTGAGGATGGAGAAAAATCCTTTTCCGGATAAAAACCATTTTGTTTTCTCCTGAAACATAGGGCATTTCGGGGCCATGCGATACACATCAATGAAAATTTCCAAAAAACTGTGAACGAAATTTTTCATCAAAATGGGAAGGATATTTGGCTGTTTGGCGGCGCCGGATTATTCTCCAGCTTAATAAACGCCAATTTTATTGATGAACTGCAATTGGCGGTTCATCCCGTTCTACTCGGGGGTGGGAAGCCGCTATTTCAGAATATTACAGGGAGAATGGCATTCAAACTTATAGAAACAAAGAACTACTCAACTGGGCTGGTTCAATTAATTTATGGCCGATGAACTTTTACTATGTGTTTATCAAATCAAAAATAATCCATGTATTTCTGCCCGAAAAATAATAACAAAATAAAGGTAATCTGGAAATAATTCAGGAGGACTCCATGACCTATGAACTTTCCCTCGTCCCGGACAAAACTTACATAATTTTGAAAGTCAAAGGTGATATTACCCGAAAACTGGCCATGCAGCAGAATCTGGAAGCGCACGCAATGGGGGAAAAACTCGGAGTGAACCGGTACCTTGTCGATATGACTGAATCCAGAAATGTGGATACTGTGTATTCCAACTATGAATTTGCCTATTCAGACATGAATTCGATGCCGGGAATCGACAGAACGGCGCGCGTGGCCATCGTTGTGAGTGAAGGGGATCATTCTCACAACTTTATTGAAACCGTTGCCCGGAATTCCGGTCTCGATGTAGAATTATTCACAGACATGGAACAAGCCATCGATCATTTGAAAAAATAAAAAAGCCCGGCCTGCCATTAGCACCGGGCTTGAATTCAATAAATGTATTTCAAGGAATCAGCTTTCTATGCCGTTCGCTGCGTCTCCTTCCTCATCGATATGGTGAGCATGTTTTTGCTGCTCTGTAAACGCAAGTCCATCGCCCTTTTTCTTGACCTGAATTTTGCTGCCATCAGAAAAATTGCTTTTCAAGATTTCTTCAGCGATGGGGTCTTCCACAAATTTCTGAATGGTCCGTTTCAAGGGCCGAGCGCCAAATACCGGATCGAATCCTTTTTCAGCGATGAATTCTTTAGCGCCTTTTGTCAAATTAATTTGAATTTCACGCTCTGATACCTTTGCCAACATTTCTTCAATTACGATGTCGACTATCTGCACCATATCCTCTCTTTTCAGATGACGAAATACAACGACTTCGTCGACTCTGTTGAGGAACTCCGGATTGAACAATTTTTTGACTTCATCCATGATTCGGTTTTTCATGGAATCGTAATCGCTCTGTTCATCATTCTTGGAAAAGCCGATACCGCCGCCATGTTTAATCTGCCGCGCGCCGATATTCGACGTTAAAATGAGAATGGTGTTTTTGAAATCGATTTTTCGTCCCAGGCTGTCGGTCACGCGACCTTCATCCAGTATCTGAAGAAGAATGTTGAACACATCCGGATGGGCTTTTTCAATTTCGTCGAACAACACCACAGAATATGGATGTCGACGAACCTTTTCGGTCAGCTGACCTCCCTCTTCATACCCAACATAGCCGGGAGGCGCACCAATCAAACGGGATACGGCGAATTTTTCCATATATTCCGACATGTCGATGCGGATGAGCGAATCCGCATCTTCAAACAGATAGCCGGCCAATTCTTTGGCTAATTGGGTTTTTCCCACACCAGTCGGTCCTAAAAAGATGAAGGAACCGATGGGACGGTTTGGGTCCTTGAGTCCGGCCCGTGTGCGATGAATTGCCTTGGAAAGCATATTGATTACAATATCCTGGCCAATGATTCTCTTTTTCAGTTCATCTTCCATACCCAGCAGTTTTTCCGATTCCGATTGAGCCACTTTTTTCACCGGGATGCTGGTCATCATGGAAACGACATCTGCAATATCTGTTTCAGTTACCGTGGCAACGTTTTCGACCTCTGTTTCCTGCCAGCGTTTTTTGGCGGTGTCCAGCTTGCGGGACAGTTTCTTTTCCTGATCGCGAAAGATCGCTGCCTGCTCAAATTCCTGGGCTTTAATCACCGAATCTTTTTTCTCGCGAACTCCCTTGATTTTTTCTTCGAGCTGTAAAATCTCATCAGGAACGATAATGTTTGCCAGATGCACCATGGCGCCGGTTTCATCCAGCACATCGATGGCTTTGTCCGGCAGGTATTTATCCGTGATATATCGCTCTGAAAGTTTCACCGCAGCATTGATTGCGGCCTGATTGTATATTACCTGATGGTGCTCTTCATAGCGCTGTTTCAGGCCATCCAGTATGCGAATGGTCTCTTCAGCCGTCGGTGGATCGACCATAATTTTCTGAAAACGTCTTTCGAGCGCACCATCTTTTTCGATGAACTGGCGGTATTCATCGAGCGTGGTTGCGCCGATGCATTGCAGCTCTCCCCTGGCCAACGCCGGCTTGAACATGTTGGATGCATCCAGTGAACCGGACGCGCCGCCTGCACCGACGATGGTGTGGAGTTCGTCAATAAACAGAATGATGTCTTTCACACGCACCAATTCGTTCATGATGGCTTTCATCCGTTCTTCGAATTGTCCCCGATATTTGGTGCCAGCGACGATGGCGCCCAAATCCAGCGTGACAACGCGCTTATTATGAAGCACACGGGGCACCTGTTTGGCAATAATTCGCAGCGCCAAACCTTCGGCAATTGCGGTTTTTCCCACGCCGGGCTCGCCAATGAGCACAGGATTATTTTTCTTGCGGCGACTCAATATTTGCGCCACGCGCTGAATTTCTTCATCTCTTCCGATAATTGGATCCAGTTCGTTCTTGCGAGCGAACTCGGTGAGATCACGGCCGAAATGATCGAGGGCAGGTGTTTTGGAGCGCTTTTGGCCACCCTCTTTAATCGTCGGTGTGCCGCGCAATATATTTTCAAGTTCTTCCCGAATAATATCATACGTCACATCAAAAGATAGCAGTACCTGGGCTGCCACTCCTTCGCGTTCTTTCACAAGCGCTAACAGTAAATGTTCGGTGCCGGTGACATCGGATTTATATTTTTCAGCTTCCATGTAGGCCATTTTTAGAATTTTCTCTGCCCTTTTGGTCAACGGGATATCGCCGATGGTCATGGTGTCACCGGTTGTTTTGATGGCGTCTTCCACGGCCTTTTTTATTTCATCAAGATCACAGCCCAGATTTCTCAGAATCTCGATGGCAATGCCTTCCCCTTCGCGAAGCAAGCCCAGGAGCAAATGTTCTGTTCCTATGTAGTCATGCCCTAATCGTAATGCCTCTTCTCTCGAATATTGAATCACTATCTGAACACGACTCGAAAAATTTTTTTTCATTACTGTAGTCTCCCTATGAAGGCTATGTATAAATTCATACCCTTATATATGTATATTATGATTAGTTCCTCTAACCTGGATTATTCATTGGAATGCATTAAGGAATCCAGGTAGCCTGAATGGTGCTTAATTCCGAATTCATTATCTCTAACTTTGTTACATTTCATATATCCGATTAATTTCATTAATAACATAAAGTTAAACATCTTTTATTTGAATTTTGTGAATAATTCAGGCTAACTGAACATACTAAAAATTATCTTAAAATTCAACTTCTTTCTCATTATTTTTATTGATACAATCGATTTGTTTTTTTAATATAACTCAACATTTCAAAGCTTAAAACACTAAGTTTTTTAACGTGGGTGAATAATATTTTTAAATGATTGAGTTCCTTCCTGCTTTTTTCTTTATTTTGAACCAAATAACTATTTTTATTTTGCCATTGAAGCGATTTACTTTATTATCGGAAAAACAGCTCTCAAATGAAGTGATTTTTCTGCAATTTGTTAAAAAATCACATCGACTCACCGGATTTTCACTCTTCGTTCTGGAAATTGTTTCTCTTGTTGGTTCGAATACGTCCATCAAATAATTCGATGACGCGATCGGCCTGTTCTGCCAATTCCTGATTATGCGTAACGATGACCAGTGTCTGATTCAATTCTTTATTCAGGTCCCAGAAAAGCTGATGAAGCGATTCTGCAGACTGGCGATCCAGATTGCCGGATGGCTCATCTGCCAGAACCAGTTTTGGAGAATTGATCAGAGACCGCGCCACAGCCACCCGCTGCTGTTCTCCACCGGACAGTTCGTTGGGTCGATGTTCAAGTCTTTCAGCCAAGTTGACACGTTCCAGCAACTCCGTGGCCCGCACCATGACCTGGTTGTGACGTTCACCGGCCATCAAACCGGGGATCATCACATTTTCCAGCGCGGAAAACTCCGGCAAAAGATGGTGAAATTGAAAAACAAATCCAACGGTTTTATTTCTGAAATCAGCCAGTTTTTTATCGCTGAATGCGAAAATATTGGTATTGTTGATTTCCACCCTGCCACTTGTGGGTCTATCCAAAACACCCAAAATATGCAGCAATGTGCTTTTCCCCACGCCGGAAGGCCCCATCACTGCAACAATTTCACCTTCAAAAATTTCCAGATCGATGCCTTTGAGCACCTGAACGGTCGATTTACCCAGAGCGTAATTTTTATAAAGATTATCTGTTAGTACCAAAATTTTGTTATTGATCATTTTTCTACTCATATCTGATGGCCTGAACCGGGTCTAATTTGGATGCTGCCCACGATGGATAAATGGTGGCGATGAAACAAAGCGCAACACCGGCAAAACCAATTAAAAGAAAATCCAGGACTTTCATTTCAACCGGCAGTGAATTAATAAAATAAATGTCCGACGGCAGTGAAAACCACTGGTAGTGCAATTGCGACCAACACAATACGTATCCCAGCAGGCATCCCAGCGCTGTTCCGATTAACCCGGAAAGCAGGCCCTGGTAGACAAATATTTTCATCACGGATTCTGATGTAGCACCCATGGATTTTAAAATGCCGATTTCCTTCTTTTTTTCCATGACTACCATGATGAGTGTGCTAACAATGTTAAATGCTGCCACCATAATTATCAGGCTGAGGATAATAAAAGCCGCCCATTTTTCAATTTGCATCCAGGAGAATAGATTTTTGTTTCGCTCGTACCAGGTCTCTGCCATATAAGGATAACCGAAATAATCACTCATCTCTGAGGCCACGCTTGAGACCAGTTCGAGATTCATCTGATCCAGCATAATTTCCACGCCGGATATTCGCTCTCCCATTCGGAAAAGGTTCTGCGCCGCTTCGATGGAGATGTAGCCAAAATTACTGTCGTATTCGTATAATCCGGTTTCGAAAAGCCCGGTCACGACAAAATGTTTCACATAAGGCTGCTGTGGAATGAGGAAATTTCGGATATTGGTGAAACTGGCCACCCAAATTTTATCGTAAAGCTGAACATCCAACCGAATGGCTAAATTACGTCCCAGCACGATTCCGGGTGCGGCTTTCCCGTCATCCACCATTACCGTATCCAGATTGAGTTCGCCCATGACAATATTGCTGGCGAGATCAGAAACTTCGACAACCGTTTTGGGATCGACACCTTTGATGAGCACCGCATCGGAAAATTCGCCGTTCACAATCATGCCTTTATTGAAGATGTATGGGGAAGTTGCCACAACATGATCAAATTCATTCAATTGTTCAATTTTTTCCCGATGGTCTTCAATACCCCGATTGTGAAAGCTGCGAAAACGTATATGGGAATCAAATCCGATAATTCGCGAACGGACTTCGGTTTCGAATCCATTCATCACAGAAAGGACAATAATCAACGCTGCCACACCGATAACCACGCCGGCAATGGAGAAATAGTTAATCAGCGAAATAAAACCGGTGCGCCGTTTCGAATGAAAGTAGCGCTTTGCAAGAAATAATTCGTAGGACATTTTGTTTTATCTTCTTTTAAAGAATCTGTTTTTTCACTTCATCAATTGAATATTTTTACTTTGATTTTTCTTTCACCTTTTCCGTGTGCAGATAATCCAGGTAATCTTCTAATTTTTTTGCATCCGATAGTCGTTCTTTAATATGTTTATATTCTTCATACTTCATTTTGAAAATCCACACTTATTCAAATAAATTACCAATCAATCGTTTCCTGACGAACTATTCCGCCTTCCCCTTTTGCGGCCTCATGTGCGGGAAGAAAATCACATCACGAATCGAGGGCGAATCCGTTAAAATCATCGTTAGCCGGTCAATGCCGACTCCCAGTCCGCCGGTGGGGGGCATGCCGTATTCCAGGGCGCGGACATAGTCTTCGTCCATTTGATGCGCTTCCTCATCGCCGGAATCCAGGTATTCCACCTGCTGCTCGAACCGCTGTTTCTGGTCGATGGGATCGTTCAATTCGGAAAACGCGTTGCAGAATTCCTTGCCGGCGAAAAATCCCTCGAAGCGCTCCACAATTCCCGGCTCGGTGCGGTGCTTTTTCGCCAGGGGCGAAAGCTCCAGTGGATAATCGATCACATACGTCGGTTGAATTAAATTCGGTTCCACTTTTTCACTGAAAATTTCATCGATAATTTTACCGACTTCTGCGCCTTTTTCAATGGGCACATTCAATTGATCGGCAATGGTTAATAACTCATCCTTGCTTTTTCCGAACAAACTTTGGCCGGTGTATTCTTCGAGCAATTCATCCATTTTCTTTCGCGGCCAGGGTGGCGTGAAATCGATCTCCTGTCCCTGGTATACGATTTTATGGGAACCATGCACAGCCTGAACCGTAGCGCTGATCATCTGTTCCACCAGGTCCATGATGAAATGATAATCCTGGTATGCCACATAAAGCTCCAGCATGGTGAATTCCGGGTTATGGAACCGGTCGATTCCTTCGTTACGAAAATCCTTGCCAAATTCGAATACGCCGTCAAAGCCGCCCACGATCAATCGCTTCAGGTACAGTTCGTCCGCGATTCTCAAATAAAGATCGATGTCCAACGCATTGTGATGTGTCACAAAAGGTCGCGCTGATGCGCCGCCATAAAGTGGCTGCAGAATTGGCGTTTCCACTTCAATGTAGCCTTTGTCTTCCAGGAAGCGCCGCATGGTTCGGATAATCTGTGAGCGTTTCATAAATACGTCTTTCACTTCCGGATTCACGATCAAATCCACATAACGCTGACGATACCGCATTTCTTTATCCGCGAATTCATCGTAAATTTTCTTTTCGCCTTCCTCAACTTTTTCTTTAACAATCGGGAGCGGACGCAGCGTTTTTGCAAGCAGCTTTAAATCTTTGGCCAGCACCGTAATTTCTTCTGTGCGCGTTTTGAAAACGTCTCCCTCCACGCCAACAATATCTCCGATATCCAACAGCTTGAACATCTCATACGCTGAATCGCCCACCTGATCTTTGCGCACGTATAGCTGAATGCGTCCGCTGGTATCCATCAGATGACAAAATGCGGCTTTACCATGTCTCCGCACAGCCATTATTCTACCGGCAATTCGAACATTTTTATTTTCATATTCAGTGAATTTTTCGATGATATCTTTGGCAAAATGAGTTCGATCGAAATTATAGGCATAAGGCTCAATTCCCAATTCTTTGAGCATGGGTAGTTTATCACGTCGTATTTTCTGAATATCTGTTATTTCTTCCACGTACTTACTCCGTTCTAATTTGTGTACACTCTCGGGACCCGCTTGGATACCCAGCAAGTTACTTCGTATGGAATGGTATCGATTAATGTGCAAATATCATAAACTGTGAATGCGTTTTCTTCCGGGCGACCAAATAAAATGACCTCGTCCCCGACTTCGATGGAGTCATTATCCCCGATGTCCGCTAAAATTAAATCCATGCAGACACGACCAACCACAGGGTATTGTTTTCCGCGAATAGTTACACGGCCTTTATTTGTTAACAGCCGATTGTAACCATCTGCATAACCCACCGGTATGGTAACAATTTTAGTCGGCTGCTTCGCGATAAATTTGCGGCCGTAGCTAACGCTCGTTCCGGCGGGCACATGCTTTACATGAATCGCCGTTGATTTGAAAGTCATGGCCGGTTCAAGCTCGATGCTTTCCGTTGTTTCATCGGAAGGATAATATCCGTACATCATCACGCCGGGCCGAACAAGATTCAGATATGTTTCGGGCATATCCAAAATCGCGCCGCTGTTGGCAGCATGCTTCAATGGGATGTGAATATTTTTTGCATCCAATTGCGCAATCACCTGTTGAAATCGTTCGAACTGAAGATTGGCAAAACTTTTATCGCGTTCATCCGACGTGGCGAAATGCGTGTAAAGGCCTTTTAATTCAATCTTTTCAAGGCTTGTGACAAATTCAATGAAATCAACTGCCTCTTGCCAGGGCACTCCGACACGTCCCATGCCGGTGTCCACCTTAACATGAATTGTCACCGGTGTCTGGTATTTTTTGGATAAGCGGGAGAAAGCGAGGGCTATATTTTTTGTATAGACAGTCGCTTCAACATTGAAGGTCATAAAATCTTTTAACTGAGATTCTATAGTTCCCCCAAAAATCAGGATCGGTTGCTCGAATCCGCTGTTGCGAAGCTCTATTCCCTCCTCAATCAGTGCAACTCCCAAATACGATGCGCCATTGGCAATCGCTGTTCGCGCGACGGGGATCACGCCATGTCCGTAAGCATCCGCTTTCACAACAGCCATTACCTGAGCCGGATGAACCCGTTTTTTTACAGCAGCCACATTGTGCGCAATCGCAGACAGATCAATCTCCGCAAAAGTCGGGCGCAAACTCCCTCCGAAAAAATATATCCCGTTAATAATGTTATAAATGACTAATTGATTTTCAAATATGCCTCTATGAATGGATCGAGATTTCCATCCATCACATCCTGAATATTGCTCGTCTCCTCCTTGGTCCGATGGTCCTTCACCATATTATAGGGGTGAAATACATAGGAGCGAATTTGACTTCCCCAGGCAATTTCTTTTTTAGTTTTTTCCAGCTCTGCTAATTTTTTTTCTTCTTCCTCTCGCTGTTTTTGATACAATCGTGACAACAAAATTTTCATTGCATTCTCGCGATTCATGTGCTGTGAGCGCTCGGACTGGCACTGCACAACGATTCCTGTGGGAATATGAGTAATTCGAACTGCAGAGCTGGTTTTATTCACGTGCTGGCCACCGGCGCCACTGGCGCGATAGGTATCCACGCGCAAATCGGATTGATTCACATTTATTTCAACATTGTTCTGAACTTCCGGGTAAACGAAAACCGAAGCAAATGATGTGTGCCGCCGGCTGTTCGCGTCAAAGGGTGAGATGCGTACGAGCCGATGAACGCCAATTTCAGACTTAAGGTATCCATAGGCATATTCACCGGTCACTTCAATGGTGACGCTTTTTATCCCGGCTTCATCGCCAGACTGGAGATCGAGAATTTCCGACGCATAGCCCTGACGCTCTATCCAGCGCAAATACATGCGCATGAGCATTTGCGCCCAATCCTGACTCTCGGTGCCACCGGCCCCGGGGTGAATCGTGAGAATGGCATTTAACCGATCGTCCGGATCACTCAACTGACTCTGGAATTCAACAGCTTCAATTTCTTTTTTGAGTGAAGTCAGTTCTGACTCGACTTCATTCAAAAATTGCTTATCTCCCTCAGCTTCAGACAATTCTGCCATTTCTTCGAGATAAGCTATCTTGTTGGATAAACTTTGCCATTTTTCAACGCTGGTTTTCTTCTCATTGATTTTGCGCATCACTTCTTCGGCATTTTCCCGATCATTCCAAAAATCCGGTTCCAGCGTCACCATTTCAAATTCTTTGATTTCCTCATTTTTCTTATCTATTTCAAAGATAACCTCGTAGTTCTTCGATTCGCGGCTTCAGTTCCCCCAATTCATCTTTAATCTCCTGTATCATGCATATACCTCTAATAAATTTTTTCTGTTTTTGTATTTTTGAAATAATGAATTAATATTTCTTCGTATGTGGCATTTTTCAACGCCATTGCGATTCCGCCAGCCTGACACAGCCCAACGCCGTGACCATGTCCCACACCAAGGAAAGTGAACGATAGTGGAAACCCATCATCATCAAACTGGCGATTAATCACAAAACAGGAACTAAAAAGCTGCCCCACCGCCAGAGTATCGCGAATTTTCCACTCCCCTTCGAGCACGACATTATTGTTGCTCCCCAGAATTTCTAATTCCAGAATTCGGCCGGAGAGTCCTCTCCGAATTGGAATGATATCAAAAATATCCCCGATATTCTCTCCAATATTCGTGGAGACAATTTCTTCCAACTCTCTGCGATCGTAGTTTACCTGCCAGTGAAAATATTTACGGAGTTGATTTATTTTGGAATTATTTTCTGAAATAGGCAGATTGCAGTAAACATCGGGTTCATTTATCGCCCATTTCCTCAAATTTTCATTAACTGTCAAATCACCAAATTGTTCCAACTGCGCCGTGTTACAGCCATCAAAAATTGGCGGGTACAGCTCATTCCCCTCTGTGCCGGTTAAATTTTTGCTCGATTCCGTGTGACCGCCGCACACCAGGGTGTAATTCGAATCCACAACTTTCTGACCATCCTTCAGCACAATTCCTGATGTGTCGCCGACCGCTTTTTCGATTGTTTCATCCGTCCTTGTCAGGCCATTGAAAATCTGACAATGCATTCCAGCGCACAGGTGAAACGGATCATCGAAATGTTTTATTCCCAGGGATGCCAAAGTTTTGCTGCGCACGGCGATCGCCTGTGCTTTTATTAATTCTTCGGGATAGTCAGTTTTTACTTCCAACGCAACAACCGATTCCACATATTTTTCAAGCGGCATTTCACTGATAATAACAAGCTGTCCATCTTCAGTGCTGCGGAATTCTAATGCTCGTTTAAATACCCGGTATTTAAACGGTGTTGGTTTTGCATCGTTATCTGTACTCGCATCGTAAACATAAGAATATACCTCATCCGATTCCGGAACGATGCGGATAACATTATCCGCTTCTCCCAATTTTTCATACTCAGAATCGAATAGCTCCAGCACTGCATGCGGTTCATTGAGCTTTTCCTGAATGATCTTGTAATCATAGCCGGCCAACATTTCACAGGCAAATTGCTTCGCGTTCTGCTTTGTAGCATAATCATCGACCACCACCCAAAACTGAGTATTATCATTCACCACAGCGTCTTGATAATAGAGCTTGCCGCCTCTGGTTTTTATTCGGGTGCCAATTCCCTTTTCGATGAGTTCATACTCGAGTTCCTGCGCCAGTCTTCTATCCTGAAATTTCCCAAGCAGCACGGCGTACGTGTATCGTGGAGATTGCCTTGGCTCCACTTTTACCCGCCATTTCATGGGTGAAGTGACGTCCTTCAATATTGGAACGCCCTGGTCATTCAATACTGTAAACCTGCCGGTCAGCTTAAATTCGGCAGAATCCCGTTCCTCCAAAATTCCAATCCGCAAAACAGGCATGCCTTCATCAACAGACTTTTCGTTCGATTTTTTAGTGCCAGATTCCGAATGAGTACTATCGAACATGACCACCTCCACATTAGCCACCAACATCATTGTGCTTAAAAATCTATAATATAAGCAATTGCATTGTCACAAATATACGATAAATATATTTAATAGTCAAGAGTTAATAAGCGATTGAAGCCTTGTCAACAGTCTATTTTTTATAGCTATTTCGCTATAAACAGAATTATTATAACTTTAGAGGAAAGTTAAAAAAACATAACTTTTTTCTTGCTTTGATATACATAGCTTCTTATATTTAAAGACACGTTTTCCAATAACCAAATTTCACACAAACTCTCGAGAGGATTCATGACCATCTCAAATGTATTTATCCGAGCCTTCAAGTCTATCTTTGAACTAACCATTCCTGTGGATCCGAAAATATCTGTTCTGATTGGCCCGAATGAAAGCGGCAAATCAAACCTGCTTAAATCTTTATCATCCTTTAATACGGATGCAATTTTCGATCATTCTCAAACCTGCCAATATTCAGATTATTATTACCAGAAAAAATGCCCGGAAATTGCTGTTGAATATTTCAATATTTCCAAAGAAAACCGATCTCAATTACTCAAAGTGTCTGAAGCATTTAAAAATGTGGAAACATTTTATGTGAAGCGAGAGGGTCCGGAAATCAGCGATTACAAATTATTTATCGATGATACAGAAATCCAGATTTCGGACATGAAAAAACTTTTAAAAATTCTGCCTAAAATTGTCTATTTCGATGACATTCCACTTATTAAAAATCGCGTTGACTACTACAGTCTGGTGGATGGCCGCCCGGGATATACCACCGAACGAAATCTTCTTAAGGTCGGCGGACTGCAAAATCTCGAAGTAATTTTCGAAGATTCCACGCGTGGTCGCCGCGCTTCCGAAGAAGCGAGCCGAATCATTACAGAACAGATTCGCCGAGTCTGGTCTCAGGAACCTACCATAGAGCTGAAATTAAATGTGAACGGTAAGGTATTATACATCGATATTTCGGACAGAACAACGGTTTTCGACACACCTGAGTCGCGAAGTCTCGGATTCCGCTGGTATTTGTCATTCTATATCAATTTCCTGGCACAAACCTACGAAGCCAAAGCAAATGAATACGTTTTTTTAATCGATGAACCAGGGATACATCTGCACCCTGCCGGCCAAAAAGATTTGGTGAAAGTCCTGGAAGATTTGGCACTGAAAAATCAATTAATTTATACCACCCATTCACCCTTTATGATAAATCGGGAATTCCCCCATCGCGTGAGACTGGTGACAAAGTCACGAGAAGGCACACAGATCGATAGCGAAGCCTACCGCCAAAACTGGAAACCTTTACGGAAATCCATCGGCCTTATGATTGGTGATCTCTTCTTTTTCAGCGAAGGCGGATATATTTTAGAAGTGCCGGGTGAAAAGCTGTCTCTCTCCAACAAAATTAGATTCTGGGAAAAAGAAAGAAATTAATTCACATGATTAATTCAATCTGCGCTGTACCTGGAATAAAGGTCGGTCATACGCAAAATGAAGAAGCAAAGACTGGCTGCACTGTAATTTTACCGGAGAATCCTGTTATTGCAGGCATCGATGTGCGTGGCGCTGCGCCTGGAACGCGGGAAACAGATTTACTGGCCCCACATAGAACTGTTCAGGAAATCCATGCCATCGTTTTGACTGGTGGCAGCGCATTTGGATTGGCCAGCGCACAGGGTGTGGTTAAATATCTCGAGGAAAAAGATGTTGGCTATGATACCGGCATTGCCAAAGTCCCCATTGTGCCGGCTGCGGTAATTTACGACCTTGCTGTCGGCGCTCCCCAAATACGTCCGGATGAAAAAATGGGATACATGGCATCGAAAAATGCGACTTCAGACAATAATGCATCAGGATTAATCGGCGTGGGTTGTGGGGCAACTGTTGGCAAATTTGCGGGAATGGAATACGCCATGCAAGGAGGCGTCGGAACATGTGCCGAAATAATCGATGATAAAATATATGTCGGCGTGCTGACTGTGGTCAATTCGCTCGGAAATATCATCGAACCGGAATCAGGCAATACCATTGCTGGTGCAAAAAATCCGCAGGGAGATTTTCTTGAGCCAATAAAATTTTTCAGGCAGCCACAGAAAACGACTTTTTCTCATCTCACCAATACGACCCTTGCAGTCGTCGCCACAAACGCTCGTCTATCAAAATCCGAATTGACTGCTCTCGCACAGCTGGCCACGGCTGGCATTACGCGCGCCACGCTTCCTGCGCACACACCTTTTGACGGCGATGTTATTTTTGCACTGTCAACATGTCAAGAGACGGAAACAGACCTGATCAGAATTGGCGCCATTGCAGAAAACCTGGTAGCCATGTCCATTATTAAAGCGGTGAAAGCGTCTAATTCCTTAATTTGAAATAATATTTTCTCCCTGATTCAAAAAATTCATTACAAATAAAAAAAGCGCTTATCAATATCTGATAGCGCTTTTTTATTTAAAAATTCAATTTCCTTTTTATTCTTTTGGAATCGAATATTTTTTCATCTTGAATCTGAGGGTTGCTTCAGGGATGCCCAGTAATTTAGCTGCTTTCACCTGGTTGCCTCCGAATTTACCCAATGCTTTCTTGATAAGGTAAATTTCAATATCCGAAATAACGCCTTTCAAATTGCGTGGTTCCAGAAAATCGAGTGGGTGCTTTTTAATTCTAAATGGCAGAAAATCAGCCGCCAACTCGCCCTCGGGCGACATCATTAATAAATTTTGTACGGTATTTTCCAGTTCCCGCACATTGCCTTTCCAGTCATATTCCAAAACCGATTCAAATATTTCAGATTGAACAGCCGGTTCTTCTCTGTTTTCTTCTTCACAATATTTTTTCAAAAAGTAAGAGAACAATTCAGGGATATCCTGCTTCCGTTCTCTGAGCGGAGTAATCGTCAGAGTAAGTGTATTCAAAAGAAAATAGAGTTCTTTTTTGAATGCACCACTCTCAATATCCGGTGTTAAATCACGATCTGAGGATGAAATAATTCTCATCTCAACATCGATGGTTTCACTCCCGCCCACACGTTTAATTTTCTTTTCTCGGATAACACGTAAAAATTCCTCCTGATATTCAGGCGGCATTTCACCAATATTGTCAAGAAATAGAACACCTTTATTGGCTTTTTCAAACAAGCCAATAGATCTCATTACAGCCTGATCTCCCTCTGAATCCTCACCATAAAGATCTTTTGCTTCTATAGTTTTACCTAAAGCGGAGCAGTTAATTTCAACGAACGTTCGACTGCGCCGAGGACTAAGCAAGTAAATGTGTCGTGCAATGAATTCTTTGCCGGTTCCTGTCTCTCCGACGATAAACACATTGCTGTCGATTTTGGCCAGTTTTTTAACAGCTCTTCTTAATCTTTTCGCTTCCGGGCTACCTCCTATAATCGGTTCATCCTGGACAACATCGACCTGGTTTTTTGCGATTTTTGGACTCATAGATTGCACCTTCCTTCAATTGTTAATTATACTTTTTTTAAAGTTTATTTTCCTTAGATTGATTATCTTTTAGCTCTCCTGTGAAATAACATATTTAAATATATACCGATTCCAGCAAATAAAGATACAATGATAAGAAATGTAATTTTTTCATATCCAAATGGATAAATTCGAATAAAAAATATAAAAGAAAATATCATTAATATTGCAAATAAAGCTCGACTGAATTTATCGTTGAAATAACTGTTGAATATTATCACGTACTTTTCTGTAACTGATTTTTTCTTGAGAAGTTTCATATTATAATTTTTTTCTGCGAATAGATAATTATCGTAAAATTTGCCAAATGCACTTTCTATATAATAAATATTCATTCCCAGGATATGAATGATGAACAACAAATTAATCATCAGAAAGAGCTGATGTGACCAGGGCAAATTTTTATGCAGATAGTTAAAATAATTATCCACCGTATCGATCGCCAGAGGGTGCAATTCCGAAAAATTGGTAAAAAAGTTCTTTGATAATATTATAAAATTT
>CAZSBG010000117.1:0-19773 GCA_964605145.1 uncultured Cytophagia bacterium
TTGCCTTGGCATAGATTAAATGATTCGGCTACCATTAATTATTGAGTGGATACCACAGATACAATCTAATTAATTGATTTTAATTAATTAATCTCGTTTTTTTATACGACGAATAATTTATCCAAAATGAGATTAAATTTATTTAACGGATTAAAATTTTACTTGACTTTGAATAAAAAATGATTAATTTATACTATGTTAAAAATGCATCTAACTTAATAATTTGTATAGGCGAATGTAGCTCAGTTGGTAGAGCACTGGCTTCCCAAGCCAGTTGTCGCGGGTTCGAACCCCGTCATTCGCTCTATTTTTTTTTATGGCCATGTGACAGTAGTCACTGCATTATATTACAATTTTTATAAATTTTGTTTCGAATATTAAAACTATCCGTAAATTAAGGGGAAAAATCAAATCAAAAAATTTAACTGGGTCAAGAAATATGAAATGCTTAAATTATTAACGAAAAAGAAGGAGCCTATCATGAAGGTTTCACGTATTTTTGTTATATCGCTGGTGATGATTCTTAGTTTTGCACTTTTAGTGCAGGCACAGTACATGCAAAATTTAGGACAGAATCAATCAGTTGATTGGTCAAGCCAAACCATCCGAGCCACAGGTATTGGCTCACCTCCTCCCAATCTGCCGCCGGCCGCACAACGCGCCAATGCGATTCGTGCTGCCAAGGCTGATGCCTGGAGAAATTTAATTGAAACCATCAAAGGCGTATACTTGAATTCTGAAACGACCGTCAGGAATTCAATGGTTGAAAACGATTTCATCAAAGTCAAAGTGGAAGGAACGCTTCGGAATTTTAAAGTAGTCGATGGTCCCAGATATCTCTCTGATGGTTCTGTAGAAGTTGTCGTTGAAGTCCCACTCACCGGACAGGTGCTGGATGCTGTACTTCCGGGACAGTTCGGCGGCGGACAGTTCATGTCCGGTGGTCAGATGTTATGTCCCACTTGTGGTCAACCATGGCCCCAGGGAAAACCAGTTCCCCCGGGTGTAAACCTGCAGCAGGTTGGTGGAACCGCGCCTGGTCCCACGAGCAGCGTCTATACAGGACTGGTCGTTGATTGCAAAGGGCTCGGTGTGAGGCCTGCCATGGCTCCGAAAATAATTGATGAGTCCGGCAATGAAATTTATGGGTCAAAATTTGTGAGCCGGGAATGGGCAGTGGAAATTGGTATGGTTGGCTACGACAAGGATTTGATGCGCGCCAGACAAAACGATAGAGTGACCAATAATCCGCTGGTTGTAAAAGGAGTTCGTGCCAGTGGCACAAACAAAACCGACGTGATTGTATCAGCCGCTGACGCCGCAAAAATTCATCAGGCTGCAGCGAATCAGAATTTTCTGGACAAGTGCAAAGTGATGTTCATCCTGAATTAGTCTGTATTCGATAAAATGACTTTATTTCATTCACAATAAAAAAGGAGAAATGTGATGAATAAAAATAAATTTCGACTTCTTGGTCTGCTTCTTGTGGCCATTTTTGTAATGAGCATTGCAGGCTGCGGCACCAAGGCGATTAAAGAAGAATCTGTGCTGGACACACCTGAGAACCATTTTAATCAGGGGATGCGACTTTTTGAACGCGGTGATCTGACCGCAGCCATGAAAGAATTTAACCGTGCAAAGGCATTGGACCCGGACTATGGCCTCGCTTTTTCAGGCATGGCCCTTGTCGCTGCCAAACAGGGCGATTTCAAAAAAGCTTATGATTTTGCTGATAAAGGTATCGATAAGAGTGATAAATCGGTGGACGCCCATATTATCAAAGGCCGCGTTATCACAATGGAGCGCAAAGGCGATGATTGGGTTGAAAAAGCAACCAAATCATTTGAAAAAGCAATTAAAATCAATCCCAACAGCAGCAAAGCCTGGTACTATCTCGGCATTACTTACAAAGAAGGCTTCGAATTCGGGAATGCTGTCGATGCGTTCCGAAAAGTCGTGGAACTTAAAGGACCTTATTCTGAAGAAGCCAATGCCGAATGGGAACTGGTGCAGAAAATAGAACGCGCCAAACCAGGCACAAAGGTTGGCGCCAAGATAGCTCTCATTCCAAAAATTGACAGAGCTGATTTTGCCGTTCTGCTGATGGAAGAGCTCAAGCTCATGAAATTGATTGAGAAAAAACGTCCGCAAATTTATGATACAGGCTTCCGTGCCCCGGACGATCCGACGAAGATGGAAGCAACCAAAGTCACGAAAATGGCTGCCGCCACGGACATCAAAGGGCATTGGGCCGAAAACTGGGTCAAAGAAATTATCGAAGCCCAGGTACCGGGATTGGAGCCTTATCCTGATCACACATTCAAACCGGATCAATCCATCACGCGTGCCAATTACGCCCAGGTTATGCAGAGCATTATGATAATCGTGACCGGCGACGAAAATCTCGCCACGAAATATATCGGAGAGCAATCGCGCTTTCCTGACGTATCGAGCACTCATTTCGCGTATAATGCAATGGCTTTGATGGTGGACCGCGGTATAATGCGAGCGGATAAAATGACAGGTGCTTTCAAACTGAACGACACCATGTCAGGCGCTGATGCGCTGCTGGCGATCCGCGACTTTCAGAATGCTCTGAGAATTTCTTTTTAATTTTTCATGCAAAGGGCCGGGCTTTCCCGGTCCTTTGCATTTCAGTATGGTTGGAATGAAAATATCAATACGCTGGAATTGGGGGGCCAGTAATACCCGGGAATGAATTGTCGATATCATTTTTCAGACAAAATATAAATCGGGTCAAACGGGTCCTTGAACCCGTTTTTTTTCATATTGTGAAACCATACTCTTATCAGCTTCGTAAGATAGCATGTAATTATTCAAGCGCATGAATCTTCATGTGTTGTTATAAAATTGTTATACAATTATTCATAAACCGAGGGAATGAACATTGAAATTCACGATAAAAACACTACTTGTCTTCATGGTGGGCCTGCTTGTTTTCTCTTTTATATCGACGTCTTGCACGGCCCAACAAGCGACACGAACAGTGACGAGTCAGGGGGTTGCTACTATATTCGGTAATGATAAAGCCCTTGCCCGAGATCAGGCCATTGACGACGCCCTGCGAAATGCGGTCGAACAGAGCCTGGGAACGTTTGTTCAATCATCGACGCTCGTGGAAAACAGCATGGTCGTTGAAGATAATATCCTGACCTGGTCCAACGGCTACGTTCGAAATTATTCGATTGTCCGCGAAGGTGAAACAGGCGAAGCAACCTATGAAGTGACTGTTGAAGCGTTACTGGAGATGGCGAATCTGAAGAATGACTGGGAATCCGTTCAAAACCTGCTTTCACGCATGGGGAATCCCCGCGTCATGTTTATGATGGACGAGCAGAATATTGGTCAATCCAGGGATCGCTATCATTACCTCTCCGTGGACATGACCATTTCTGAAAACACACTGCTGAACAAATTCATTGAAAACGGTTTCGAATGCGTGGATCCGGCGACGGTTCGACAAAACCTGAAGCAGGATCAGGCAATGGCTGTATTGCAGGGCAACACAAAAATGGCCGCTGCCATCGCTAAAACTCTTGGCGCAGAAGTGGTCATCACCGGAAAAGCCATCGCTAAAGTGGCGACCGGAATTAAACTGGGCGGCATGAAATCGTGCCAGGCAAATGTGACTGCCCGCGTCATAAAAGCGGACGTGGCCACCGTTATCGCAACCGGAAGCCAACATGCAGCTTATCCTCACATCGATGAAATTACCGGCGGGACCGAAGCCATCAAAAAAGCCACGGATAAAATGGCGTCAGATTTGATCAATAAAATTACCAAAAAATGGCGCGATGAATTCTATCAAGCCACCACAGTGAAGGTAGTTGTCCAGGGAGTTCAATCCTTTACCCAATTGGATGATTTCAAAAATACCATCAAATATCTTGTTCGCGGTGTTAAAGATATTTACAGCCGGAAAGTCGCCGGAGAATTGGCAGAACTGGACGTCAAAATCACCGGCAATGCCAGCCAGTTGGCACGTGAACTGGAACGGAAAGACCTGGATAAATTCAATGTGAAAATTATAGGATTATCCATGAATAAAATTACCTTGCAATTATCGGAAAACATTCAATAGATTTGTATATTCAATAAATCACTGAGACGGAGGTTTAGCTATGTATCGAAAAATATCATTAATATTGCTGATATTTGTGTTCGTGGGATTAGTGTATCAAACAGATGCTTTTTCACAAAATGCAGATCAATTACAGCGTTTGAAAAAACGTGTCGCCGTATTCGAATTTGATGACAAAACCGACCACCGTCATCGGTGGTGGACAGGCCAGCCTGTGGGACAGGGCATGGCTGACATGCTGACGACCGAACTGGTCAAATCAGGTAAATACCGGGTAATGGAACGAACCGCTCTTGAACAGATTATGAAAGAACAAAAATTGGGCATGAGCGGCGCGGTCACACCGCAAACCGCGGCTGAAGTGGGAAAACTTCTCGGGGTTGAATTAGCCATCATCGGAGCGGTCACAGAATTCGGTTACAAAAAAGGTGACACCGGTATTAATCTGAAAAAAAAGGGATTTGGATTTGGGATTCAATCAGCAACTGCATCAGTTGGCATCGATGTGAGATTCACCAACACCAATACCGGTGAGATTCTTGCAGCCGAGAACGTGAGAAAAGAAAAATCCAAAAAAGGATTGCGGGTCAATACCAATCAACTTTCCTTTAAAAATAAAAATGCTTTTGATGAATCCCTTGTCGGGAAAGCCACCCGGGAAGCCGTTGAAGAAATCATGAAAAAGATTGACAACCAAATGGATGCTCTGCCCTGGCAGGCCAAAATTATCAAGGTAGCAGGCAATACGGTTTACATCAACTCTGGCGCGGAAGCTGGCGTAAAAGTCGGCGATGTGTTTGCCATTTATTCAAAAGGTGAAGAACTCATCGATCCGGATACTGGGATTTCCCTGGGCGCCGTTGAAACAAAAACGGGTGAAATTGGCGTCACCAATAATAACATCGGCAATGGCAAAGCCTCCATCTGCGTCATTCGAAGCGGTGGTGGTTTCTCTGCCGGCGACCTCGTTCGGGTTAAATAGTTCTTATTCATGAGCAAGGTGTTCAGATATTTTATATTCGTTGGAATGCAAAAGTGAGGAATCCCTTTCGAATAAACTCAACCCAAAGGATTCCTCACTTGAAATTTCCAATCATTAAATTTCAAAACGATTTACAAGCGTTCCACTCGGAGGGGAAAATGGCGTCCAAAATTTCCGGGACCAGTTTTCCGGAAAATTATCGATACCTTATTTTACTTCCTATTCTCATAATAATATTGTTTATTGGCTGCGCAGGAATCCCTGAACTCACCAGTTTTCGAACCGACACCATTGTGCGGGGACCGGAATTCACCCCTTATTCAGGATTGAAGAAAAGAATTGCTATCTTTGATTTTGAAAATGTCACGAAGAAACCAAATAGCAAAATCGGCGGTGCGGTTGCTGACATGCTTATCACTCAGCTCATTCGTTCGGAGCGTTTCATTGTTGTCGAGCGGTCACAGATCGAAAGAGTTCTGGGAGAGCAGGCACTGGGACAGTCAGGAGTTATCACAGAAGAAACAGCCCCCAGAGTGGGAAAGGTGCTTGGCGCTGAATCATTGATCATCGGAACAATTATTGAAGCAAACCAGGAAACCGGCGCTCACAAATTTGATGACAAAGAGAACAAATGGGGACTGGCGTTAAAAGCAACAGTCGCGAACACGCGCATTCACTACAAAATGATCAATTCTTCGACCGGAGAGATTCTGTTAGCCAATGATTTTTCAGCGACAGAAATAAAACCGGGGTTTGGAATTGAAACAAAGGATTTTGATTTTGAAAACATGTTTGATTTTGATCAAACTGTGTTGGGGACCGCAATTCGCAAAGCAGTAAATAAAATTGCACAGAACATTGTGGACAACGTGGGTGTCATTGCATGGGCGGGAAAAGTGGTTCAGGCGAAGGCAGATACGTTGGTCTATTTCACCCCGGGAAAAGGGGCTGGAATAAAGACAGGTCACCTATTCGATGTTTACGCGCCACTCACCTTTGTTGATGACGCAGTTGAAATTCCGGTCGGTTCCGCGCTTCATTCTGATAAAGTCAAAGCCAGAATCAGAGTTACCGGATTCATCGGCGATAAAGTTGCCCGGGCTAAAGTACTTTTGGGGAGACGAATCGAGAGAGGCGATATTGTCAAATTCTATAAAAAACCAAACAGAAACTTGAAGAATTAATTCACAATTATCTGCCAAATGTGGGGAGTGAACAATGAAAATCACAACAATTTTCAAAGCGGTCGGTGTAGTTTTTTGTGCGGCAATAATCACAGGATTTGTCTCGGCCCAACAGGATTCCATGGGAAAAATCAATTTTCTGTTAGGAAAACCGGACGATGTAAATATTCTTCATTGCCAGGAAACAAAATGGTCCAACGCAAAATTATTCAGCCAGGTTTTCAACGGTGATCGGATCAAAACAAAGGCGGAATCCAGGTGTGAAATTAAATTGAACGATCAAAGTCTCATCCGAATCGGTGAGAAAACAGCGTTCACGCTGAACAAAGACAATTTAAATGACAAGTTTAATTCTGAGATCAAAAAGGGGAGGTTGTGGGCCAATATCAGGAAACTAAATAAAAAGAGAAAATTTCAATTGCGCACCCCCACTGCCGTATGCTCCATTCGCGGAACCATTTACCGTGTTGATGCGGATTCCAGCACGAAAATACTCGTTTACGAAGGCTCAGTCGATGTTGGTCCGCCATCTGCCACGGGCACTGATTCAACCGCGGCCCAGGAAAAGAAAATGTATCAACCGCCGCATGAAGTTCCCGGTCCAACTCAGGTGCCGGGACCGTTTGAGGTAACGCTGGATCAATGGGTGCAAATCGTAGCTGGCTACCAGATTGAAGTGCGGGCCGATGGCAAGTATCACAAATCCAAAATTGATGATTCAATCGATAGCCAGGATGACTGGGTGAAATGGAATTTGGAACGGGATGCTGCCAGATAGTCGATTCAATTTCAAAACAACATGATCTGAAATTTTTTTAATTTCCAATTTTTCGTTTCCTCTAAAAAAATCAATAATACTTTTGAATCCCGGTAGATTCACCGGGATTTTTTTATGCATAAAAAAATTGATTTTACCAATATTTTTTCGTATTTTCTTTCAAACAATACACTCACACATTGGGCATGAATGAGAATAATTGGATTTGACAACGATAGTCTTGCAGCCGAAGCAGCACTGGCCGTCGGCGATGAAATATTAAAAATTAATGGCTTCCCGATTCGCGATATCATCGATTACCGGTTTCACAGTTCGGATGAGGAGCTGGAAATTGAAATCATTCGCAATGGGCAGCCCTGGATTTTTGAAATTGAAAAAGACGCGGATGATTCACTCGGAATCATTTTTGAGGAGACCCGGTACCGGTGCTGCGGGAATGATTGCATTTTCTGTTTCATCGATCAGAATCCTCCCAACCTGCGCTCCAGCCTTTATTTCAAAGATGAAGACTTTCGGCTGTCATTTTTGTACGGAAATTACGTCACACTGACCAATGTCGGCAAAAAAGACCTCAACAGAATTGTGGAACAGCGGCTGTCTCCGCTTTACATTTCGGTGCACAGCACCGATCTGGCCACGCGAAAATTTATGTTAGGCCTGAAAAAAGACGATCGGCTACTGGGAAAAATCAGGTTTTTGACACATCACAATATCGAGCTGCATGCACAAATTGTGCTCTGCCCGGGAATCAATGACGGGGAGAATCTCAGAAATACAATTGGCGAGCTGGTCGCATTCTACCCGCAGCTCAAATCGATTGCAATCGTTCCGGTCGGTCTTACCCGGTACAGAGACAAATTATATCCCCTGAAACCGGCAACCCCGACATTTTCCAAACAACTCATTGAAACTATCGAAAGCATCTCGGCGGAATACAAATCAATCCACGGCAACTATATCGTTTACCTCGCCGACGAATTCTATTTGAAGGTTGAAATGGATATTCCGACCACCGAACGTTACGACGATTTTGAGCAAATTGAAAACGGCGTGGGCATGGTTCGCGAATTTCTGGACCAATTCGAGGAACAAAAACTATCCTTTCCGCATAGAATATCACATCCGTTATCCGTGATTTTGGTGAGCGGTGAATCAGCATCAGCCATTATCAAAAAATGGGTGGAGCCAGTACTCAATAAAATTGAAAATCTGAACGTTTCGGTAGCGACTATAAAAAATACTTTTTATGGCTCGTCTGTCACTGTCACAGGCTTGCTCACAGGGCAGGATATTTTCGATCAAATAAGACAAATCTCTCAGGCGGATATTATTGTATTACCAGCAAATTGCCTGAACTATGACGGTTATTTTTTGGATGACTGGACCGTGCCGGATTTAAAAAAGAAATTGAACCGACACGTGGAAGTCATGGATAGCGATTTTATCTCGTTTTTCGAAAAAATTAATTCCGGCTGCTTCGACAGTCAGTCCGCTGTTGATCTCGTTTGAACGGTCTGAACATACTATGAAAAAACCAATTCTTGCAATTATCGGACGCCCCAATGTCGGGAAGTCAACACTATTCAATCGAATCATTCGAAAACGCGAAGCAATTGTCGATGACCAGCCGGGTGTTACCCGGGATCGCAAGTATTCGGACGGCGAATGGAGCGGCATTGAATTCACATTGATTGACACCGGGGGGTATCTGCCGGACAGCGAGGATTTGATTCATCAATCAGTGCTGAATCAGGCGCACGTGGCAATAGCGGAAGCGGATGTCATCGTGTTGATTGCCGATGTGACCGCAGGCATAACCGCATTGGACGATGAAATCGCCAGGATTTTGAAACGGGTTCAGAAGCCCATCGTGCTTGGCGTGAATAAAGTGGACAATGAAGCGCGTGAGCTGGACCTGGGAGAATTCTATAAATTGGGATTGGGCGATCCCATTCCCATTTCTGCATTGAGCGGCAGGAATATTGGAGATTTTCTTGATCACATTGTCAGCTTTTTTCCCCAAAGAAAAGCGGCCGATGAACTCCCGGAAGATGAAATAAAAATTGCCGTCGTCGGGAAACCCAATGTTGGCAAGTCATCATTCGTGAACGGTATTCTTGGCCAGGAAAAACTGATTGTCACCAACATCCCGGGCACAACGCGCGACTCGATCGACTCTGAATTCATTTACCACGGCAGAAAATTCCTGCTCATCGATACCGCAGGTTTGCGCAAGCGTTCCAAAGTCAAAGAGGCAGTGGAATACTTCAGCACCGTGCGCAGCATTTCGACCATCCAGCGATGTGATGTGGCAGTTGTTATCATCGATGCTCAGGAGGGTGTTACCGACCAGGATAAAAAAGTCATTGAAGAAGCAGTTCGGTTCAAAAAGGCAATTATTTTAGCTGTGAATAAATGGGATCTGATCGAAAAAGACACAGGAACTGCTATTGAATACGAACGTGAAATCAAGCACGAAATGCCCTATATCACCTATTTGCCCATAATTTTCATATCCGCGTTGACCAGGCAGCGGATTTTCAAGGTCATTGAAATAGCCGCATCGTTACACGCGGAAAGAGCAAAAAAAATAAAAACCAGCGAACTCAATGCATTTTTTGAACCGATTATTGCAGCGACACCGCCGGCATCTGTTTCAGGGAAAGAAATAAAAATTAAATATTGCACACAGATAAAATCCAAACCTCCGGTTTTCGCTTTCTTCTGCAATCGCCCGGAATTGATAAAAGCAAACTATCGGGCATTTCTGGAGAATAAACTCAGGGGACAATTCGGATTTTTCGGAATTCCAGTGACACTTGTTTTCAGGAGAAAATGACCATTGAAGCGCTTTATTCCATTGAACATTGTTTTCAGTATTTTAATAGTGATCATTCAACCCGTCAACGGGCAGCAAAGTTTTGATGCGATCAGTGCCGCTTACTCCAGCGGCGAACTGTCTTATGAAGATTATTTAGTCTACAGCGCCCTGAAAATTTTCGATCCGTCCCGGCTGCCTCAAACCTATCAGGTAGAAAGTGAGTCACTGCCGTACAGAGGCGGCACATTACTCATGCAAGAGATAAAGGCCAACTGGGATAACCTGAGCGCGGCGTCCCAGAACATTTTGGCTGAATTCATGTTTCGACCGGATTTGCCCAACAGCATCGTCAGTCCCAGTGGCCAATTTCGAATCCACTATACTGCTGAGCCCCTCGCCTATGGCGCTGTTGATCCCACTGATAACGACAAAAACGGAATCCCGGACTTTGTCGACAGCGCGGCTGAGTATTTTGATTACGCCCATTATTTGATCGTGGATCAATTGGGATTCGAGCCTCCGCCGGCTGATTCCGCCGGGACCGGGAAATATTTCGATGTGTACATTGTCAACATGTCCGATTACGGAATTACCTGGCTGGAGCAATCAGTTCCGGGTAAGCCGGGCGCGTATTCCTGCTACATGGAAATTGATAATGATTACAAACACGTGCCTACAAATCCAATGGGGGCAATGGCAGTGACCGCCGCCCACGAATATTTTCATGTAGTCCAGGTTGGATACCGCTATCGGGACAGCGACACTTTTTTCATGGAAATGTGCTCCACGTGGATGGAAGATTATGCCTACGATGACGTCAATGATTATCTCAATTATCTGGACTGGTTTTTCAATGACATCAACTATCCATTTTATTACACGAATTATAGCTGGTACGAATATGGCAACTCCATCTGGCTGCACATGATTGTAAACAAATACGGCGTGGATTTCATCAAAGAGGTATGGGAAGACATCCCTGATAATACAGCTTTAAGTAGCATTCAACTGGAACTAGCAAGGAAAGAGACAAGATTTAACGAAGAATTAAAAGAATATGGTTTATGGAATTATTTCACCGGAAGTCGCGCCGATACAATGAATTACTATCCGGAAGGCAATATCTATCCGGAAGTAACTTTTGCAGATGAATTTCTTTTAGCAAACACAATTATTAATCTCGATGCCCAGATGCGAAAATTATCATCCATCTATTACGGCATCGATGATCCACAATCGAATCATTCGATAGGATTGATTATCACAAACTTTGAAACGCCGGACGGAAATTATTTAAAAACCGACTATGCACCTTTTGGCGTGAACATTGTTCCGCTTTCAGAATCGGACCAGGACGACCCGGATTTTTTCATCGACAACAATCTTGTAAAATTGAATAATCATATTGGAATTCGCCTGAACGTGGAAGATCAGCAGGACTGGTTCGCCCGCGCTGTAATTACAGATGCTGACAACAATCACGAAATTGTTCAATTTTATCCACCGTTTTCCACCGGGAATGACCAGGATAAAAATTTCATCGAAAATATTTATCCCAGTCCGTATCTGCCAAACTCAGCGCGTTCACTCATCATAACATACGTTGTTTCCGAAGAAAAAGCCGGTGAAATTGCCATATTCACATCGGAAGGCCGAATGGTGTCTAAAACCGCCTTCGACCCACCGAGCTACGATTACCGGATTTTTGAATGGGATGGACGAAACGATAACGGTGATAGGGTCGCCAGCGGTATTTACGTTGCCATTCTGCGCGTCGGCGATACAGTGGATATGAAAAAATTTGCTGTAATCAGAGACTAATGAACAAAAAAACATGGAGTTCCTGTGGATCCAAATCTTTTGAAATTATATGCCATCAGCGCGGTGCCGATTTTATTGGCATTAACGCTGCATGAATACGCCCATGCATTTGTGGCGAACAAATTGGGAGATCCCACGGCCAAAAACCAGGGCCGTTTGACATTGAATCCATTAGCTCATTTAGACCTGGTCGGTACAGCCATGTTATTCATCGTTCAAATCGGCTGGGCAAAGCCGGTGCCGGTGAATCCGGGGCATTTGAAAAATCCTCATCGGGACATGCTGTGGGTCTCTCTCGCCGGCCCAATGACCAATTTGGGTCTCGCTGTGCTGTTCGGCATTGCCTGTCGTTTTTTTGGTGTGGACGGTTTCTATAACTATGGGTTTGATCTGACAGGACTCCTGAAATACATGATGGCCTTCGGGCTGGTAATTAATATTGTTCTCGCAGTTTTCAATTTTTTACCCATTCCGCCTCTGGACGGCTCGAAAATTATTCTGGGAATTTTTCCACAAAAATATGAGCTGAAATTGAAACCCTTTCTACATTACGGTCCCACCATCCTCATTTTCATTATTGTATTCGGACTCGTCACAGATATTTCTATTTTTCATTATATCTTCAATCCATTTATCAAATTTTTTAGTTACATTTTTACCGGAGCTCCATTTCATTTTTAAGCCGGCAAAGCCAGAAATACCAGGTGAATAGCTTTATAAAAAGAATATGAATACTTCCAAAAAAGCAACGAATAACCAGACTTACAAACTCTCCGTTATCATTCCCGTGCTTAATGAACGGGAAACCCTTCCACAAATTCTGGACCGCGTCCTCTCATTGCCTTATAATATTGAAATTATCGTTGTCGATGACAAATCTTCCGACGGCACAAAATACTTTTTAGAAAGTCTGAATCATGAAAACATCAAAATTTTCTATCATGATAAAACCAAAGGTAAAGGCGCAGCAATTCGCACTGCCCAACCCCACATTACCGGCGATTTCGTCATTATTCAGGACGCAGACCTGGAATACCAGCCGGAAGAATATCCCAATCTGTTGGCCCCTCTTCTCTCCGGCCAGGCCGACGTGGTTTTTGGTTCCAGATTCACCGGAACGCATCGCGCGTTCTATTTCTGGAATCTGGCAGGAAATAAAATTTTGAACATCATTTCCAATCTTCTCTACAATACAATCCTCACGGACATGGAATGCGGATACAAGCTTTTTAAAAGTGAATTTTTTAGCAGCATTACCATAAGGTCCAATCGTTTCGATCTGGAGCCGGAATTGACAGCGAAAGTTTTTAAGAAAAAACTCAAGGTAGTTGAAGTCCCCATCACATATTTTGGACGAAGTTATGACGAGGGCAAAAAAATTTCGTGGCGGGATTTTTTTCCTGCGGTGTGGGCATTAATAAAATTTCGTTTCGTTGATTAAACTCATCGCCAAACTCAACGTGTAACCAATCGACCCCATGAATCTAAAACACCAAAATCATACGCGGGCATTCATTTTACTCATCCTGATATGCGCTTTTGTGTTTCGATTCATCAATCTAAATGGAGACGCCCCGGCCGGGGACATCTCCCGATCCGGCGTTTTCTATGTGGATGAAGGCACCTACGCCCATAACGCTGTGAACAAAGCACTTTTCGGGGAATGGTTTCTCAAAAATGAATACAATCCCATCTCCAATGTCCCGATTTTCTCGATATGCCAGTACCTCTTTCTGAAACTGTTCGGCGTGAGTTTACAAACAATCCGGTTTGGTGGCATTGTTTACAGTTTAATTTCACTTCTCCTCATGTGGATTATTCTCAAACCCTTCGATTTTCGTGCGGCATGGCTTGCAATGATTTTAGGCGCGAGCAATTACTTTTTCATTATTTACAACAGAATAGCGCTTCTGGAGAATCTGCTAATTTTATTTCTGTGTCTTATCACTGCCTTGCTTTTTCTCTACCACCGAAAAAACAAAATTATCTGGTTGATCCTGGCAAACGTGATTTTCATCGCAGGGTATTTTGTCAAAGCCACTATCATTTTTTATGCGCCCCTCTTTTTTGTGGCAATCTTTTTCTCAGCCAATTCCCTCAAGACCAAAACGAAACATGCATCCATTTTTATCTTAATTTCATTTGTATTGGCATTTGTCAGCTACGCCGTATGGATCATCCCCCATCTGGCCGATTGGGCCTATTTCCAAAATTTGAATATTTCAGCTAAGTTCACTTTTTCACCTGTTGACATAGTGCAAAATTATGGTCGCTATATATTCAATTTAAAGTTATTTCAGTTCATGCCGGTAACATATACACTGTTTCTTTTTTCCATTGGAACAATCATTTATCATGTATTTAAAGGCAGAAAAGTTTCATTCATTGAACTCTTCTTTGGAACATGGGCGTTATGTGGTTTCATTTTTTTAGGATTTTTCGCTTATTCGCCGCCGAGATTTTCTTTGATTCTAATGCCGGCCATTTTCAGTCTTGTGGGCCTGTTTCTTGCCAGGCTGTTTCGTGGTGAATTCAATCTGACACGCAGAAGCACCAACATAATTTTGATCTTCATTACTTTGATTGTCTGTTTCCAAATCTGGTTTGGATTTTTCAGAATTTTCCGGGACGGTCATCTTTACCTCAGTTGTTTTTTCCCATTGCTCGCACTACCAGCACTCTACTGTCTCCCCAGAATCGGGAAAAATCCCCAGTCGAACAATCATGCCTTCATTTTTTTATCAGCCATTATGGTTTTGAATGTTTTTCAGACAATTCACTACCATATAAAAATTCAGCATTCCTATTCCAATGCATTGCAAAGCATGACAGAATTCATTCAAAAACAGCCTGAGAATCAACGAGTCATCGCCGGCGACATTGCGCCCCTGGTGGCAACTGAATTAAACGTTAAAGCAGTGAATATCCTTTTCAGAAAAGAGATGGAGCGCACTCGGTTTCTGCAGCAGCGTCCCCGATTTTTGATGTTGCAGGACAAAAATGAACTCCATCGACTGAGGCAAAAATTGCCGGATTATCTTGCTGATGTTGAGCTTATTAAATCATACACTATTTTTTACAACTATATCACCGATGATGACACCTATTTCTATAAAATCAATTGACTCTTACACAAGTTTTTTCTATATTAATGTTCGATATAAAAATTCAGGAGCAATAACAACGTTATGGAGCGAATAAAAAATCAGGAATTAGAAAAAATATTGGAAAAAGAGTTCCCCTGTTTGAATCATGGTTTTGTGAGGCTCATCGATTACATGGGCACAGACGAGTCCATTGTTCAGGCAGCGCGCGTTTCTTACGGCGAGGGGACCAAGCAGGTTCACCAGGATCGGGGATTGATACGTTACCTCCTGCGTCATCATCACACCACACCGTTCGAGATGGTGGATTTTAAATTTCACTGCAAATTGCCAATTTTTGTGGCGCGTCAATGGATTCGCCATCGCACTGCCAGCGTCAATGAGTACTCGTTCCGGTATTCCGAAGCCATCGATCAGTTTTATATTCCGGAACCGGACGCCATTCGTCTTCAGTCTAAAACCAATAAACAGGGTGGTTCATCCGAGTCCGTTCCGCCGGAATTGCAGGACAAAGTCCTGGATATTCTCAAACGTAACGCTTCCCAGTCGTATGATGATTATCTCGAAATGGAGCAAACAGACATTGCCCGAGAGCTTGCGCGAATTCATTTACCGGTCTCTATTTACACGGAATGGTACTGGAAAATCAACCTTCATAACCTGTTGCATTTTTTGCAGCTCAGGCTCCATCCCACAGCCCAATACGAAATTCGGGTTTACGCTGAGACCATTGCCGAAATAGTAAAAATTGCCGTACCACTGACCTGGGAAGCATTTGAAGATTACATGCTTCATTCCGTTTATTTTTCCAAAATTGAAATGGACATTCTACGGCAGGCTCTTTCCAATCTACAGCACGCACCAGACTGGATGGAACTGGCTGTTGAAGCAGGGTTGTCAAAACGGGAGGCCCGGGAATTTGTCGACAAAATTGACGTGGAAAAGCAGACTTAATGGAGCGTATCTTGAAAATAAACCGTGCAAATTCATCAAAAAATTTGAATAATGATAATTGAAAAGGAGTTATTTCATGATTGAAAAAATTGACCATACAGTCACGGAGCGATTTTTAAAATATGTCAAATATGATACCCAATCAAAAGAAGGATCGGAAACCTATCCCAGTACAGAAAAACAAAAAATTTTGGGTGAAGTGTTAGTCAATGAATTGAAAGAAATCGGGTTGAAAGATGCCCAGATGGACGAACACGGCTATGTGATGGCGACGCTGGAGTCCAACGTGGACAAAGATGTGCCGGTCATTGGTTTGATTGCTCACATGGACACGTCGCCAGACGTCTCGGGTAAAGATGTCCAAGCGACTATTCACGGCAAATACCAGGGCGGCGACATTATTTTGCCAGGCGATCCTTCTCAGATCATCCGATCCAATGACAATCCTGCATTAGCAGACCAGATTGGCAATGACATCATCACCTCCGATGGCACCACATTGCTCGGCGCCGACAATAAAGCTGGTATCGCTGAAATTTTTGACTCGATTCACCACATCGTCCAAAATCCGGGGATCAAACACGGAAAAATTTGCGTGGCCGTCACCCCGGACGAGGAAATTGGAGAGGGCACCAAATACTTTGACATCAAGAAGTTTGGCGCTGATTTTGCCTATACCATCGATGGTGAAACGCTGGGCGAAGTGGAAGATGAGACCTTTTGCGCGGATTCTGTCAATTTAACCATCAGAGGTGTGAACGTTCACCCGGGGTATGCCAAGGGAAAAATGCTCAACTCCATGAAAATCGCCGGCCGCCTGCTTGATGCCCTCCCAAAAGATGGTCTGGCCCCGGAAACTACGGAGAAAAGGGAAGGATATATTCATCCAAACAATATGTCAGGCACTGTTGAAGCGACCACGATTAAATTTCTAATCCGTGACTTCACGGTCGAAGGTCTGAAGAAACATGAAAGTTTTTTGAAAGATCTGGCTGAAAAAATAGTCGCCGATTATCCCAAAGCGGCGCTGGATTTTGAAGTGCAGGAATCCTATCGAAATATGAAATATAAAATAGATGAAGAACCAAAAGTCACCGATTATGCAGTTGAAGCCATTCGCAGAAGCGGAATTGAACCGATAAGAAATATTATCCGCGGCGGTACGGATGGCTCGCGGCTCTCTTTTGAAGGATTACTGACGCCGAACATCTTCACCGGCGGGCATAATTTCCATTCGAAGCTGGAATGGATTTCGGTTCAGGACATGGAGAAAGCCGTGGAAACAATTGTGAATTTATGCCAGATTTGGGCGAAGGAATAAGAGAATTAAAATTCTCAACATTCAATCTCCGTTCATGTTTAACGAGCGGAGATTGATTCGTTATAAAAAGTATGTAGATCAAAATTTTCGCTATTAAATTTTACAAGTTCCTGCCAATCAATTTTTCCATTTTTACTAAAATCAACTAAAAATTGTTGTGTGAAATAATTTATGACTCGTGTCTTTTCCTCATAAAAAAATTGATTATGCTGTTTAGCTCTGTAACCAATTGGCTCGATTATATCTGTATAAATATTTTCATCTCCACTGATTAGGTACCAAAAATTCTGTCCAACTACTTTTAAATATCCTCTTAAAAAGCTGGTTCGTGTTTTACCATAACATATTCCCAGAACGGGTTGGACATTCATATTCATCTTCGATTGCTTTAATCGCGCAACTGCATTTTTTAAATCCTGCTCTAATTTTCTCTGCTGAGAACTGTTTCCCCAATTAGGTCCGGATTTAATAGAAACAACATAGTGTATCCTATCGTGAATAAATTCGAGATCAATTCCTCTGGCCCCTGACTTATGGCCATTACAAGTTCGACTTGAAACGAAAATTGCCAATTCTTCTAAAAAATCCCCAAATAACTTTTCTTCAGATGAAGATAAAAACGCCGATAACAATCCCTCTATGAGTTCAGAGGCGGTTGTAATGCTTTTCGCCTTAAATAAATATGGATTTTTCTTTTTTAGTAAATGTTCAAGTTTTAAATCTTGTAATGTCTTTATTCTACTTTTATGAAAATCAACAATATGCGTATTTACAAATTCATTCAGATCACTCAAGTCCAGCGAATTCATAATTTTTACCCGTAAATAGTTCTGATTGTATTTTATCAAGTCTTGTTGATGCAATTTCACAAAATTCCTCTTTAATATCAATTCCCAAAAAATTTCGCCCCATTTTTTTTGCAACGACCGCCGTTGTACCAGATCCTAAAAAAGGGTCTAGTACCAGTTCTCCTTCACGCGTAAACAATTTTATAAACCAAGCTGGAAGCGTTTCAGGGAAAGCAGCACTATGCCTTCTATTATAGCACTCTGTGGCCATATGTATAACATTTGTTGGGTACGCTCTATCACGATCTACCCAATTGGAAACTTTCTTTCCGAAACCACTATTGACTTTGGACTCATCCCTTGTTTTATCTGTTTCGCTCAATTTTTTCAATCTACCCTTAGCCCATTCCCCCATTGGCACCATTACCTCCTCTTGGTACATATTAAATTTTTTAGACTTATTAAATTGTATTAACCTTTCCCATGAATCTCTGAACCGATTGGGCCACTTCCCCGGATAGGAATTCTTTTTATGCCAAATAAATTCTTCAGTCCAAAGCCATTTTTGCTTTCTCATTTCAAGTATTAATTCTAATACATACGTATGTCTTTCCCCATTAACTGCTAATTCTTTTATATTTAAAATAAATGTGCCCGTTGGTTTTAAAACCCTAAGAAACTCTTTTGATTTCGCTAAAAACCAAACTACATACTCATCCGGCTTAATCCCACCATATGAATGATTTCTCCTATCTGCATAAGGCGGAGATGTAAAAATTAAATCGACAGAGTTATCGGGAACATTTCTTAATATTATTTCGCAATCTCCACAAATTATTTGATTTAAATATTCCATAAATCAATCCTTTTATATTATTCTATTTTCCATCATAAAATAATTAACAATTTTTAAAGAAAAAATCAAGTGAAATCTCAAATATAATTTTATTCTATTTATCTCAACAAGCCTGATAAAGAACCACAACCGCTCCAACAACAAAATCATGAATAGCCAGTTTGTCCTGATTCAATGGAACTGTGAAAAATGAAATAATTCCCGGGAATACTTTTGTGATTATTCTGCTATACGCTGAAAAGATTGATATTCGCTCGTAGGTGTCAAGGTTCCTTACCCGAACTCTCATTTTTTTTCTGACCGATGGTACACAACCTACTGGTGCATAAAAGCTCAAAAACGAAAAACATGATCAACACCAGCGCTACCCGAACGATACGTGTAAATTCATCATCCTGTTGAAAAATATATGAGACACCGATGACGACGAAGAAAACAAAGACCGCGTCAATAAATGTTGCCAGGTGCCGCCTTGTAATTTAAGGAAATTCAATATCCATTTTTCTTTTTAACTAGTGTCCAAACGAAAACACCAGAAATTTGCTGAGAAACTCAAAATAGCAGGCGTATTACTTCACCGCCAATTGAGATATATATTTTTTCGCAATAAAATAGGCTTGTAGGCTAAATATTAATTTAAATGTGTTTTAATGTAAATGTTTAGACATACGTATCCTTTGATTGAATAAATACTATATCAACCTCAAGCAGCTTTTGCTTGAGGTGTACCTGCCGCTTTTCTGGGTGACGCGGCCTTGGCTAGATTCTGACGATCTTGTTCAAGTAAGATGTTTCCAAGTTTATGCAGATTATATGCCAGAACGCCCAGCGCGGCGTAGCGGCGAAAGCTTGTAATGCCTTTGTCGGGACAGCGATTCAAACCATGATGCTCCAGGCAATTGATTGCTGATTCCACGGCTGCATGCTGATGACGTAATTGTTGAAATGATTTGCTGTATTACCCAGGTGAATCTTGGCCTTTTTGGCATTCTCCCGATAATTGGCCGATGTCATCGAGAGAACAGCGTCGATCAGAGAGCCATCGATGGCCACGAGATTACC
>CAZSBG010000118.1:0-19410 GCA_964605145.1 uncultured Cytophagia bacterium
GCCATTCAGGCTACCTGGATTCCTTAATGCATTACAATGAATAATCCAGGTTAGGCACGTTAGCGCACTTTAGACACTTTAGAACACTTCAGCGCACTTTGAAAACCCAGGCATGCCGGCAGGGCGGATTCTTTCGGAGTTGTTCCGGAATATCGACATAAAAACCTTTACCGACTTTCTCCCAATTCAGCGAAACTTCCGCGCCTAACAATGTAACTTTCGCTCCTTCGGCAGGGCAAATCGTGGAAAGCCAGATTTTCGAAGGCATGGTGTATTCGACTTCATCCGCCATGTAAATGGCGTACACAGTGCCATCGCTTTGGCGGGTGAGGCAGACCTTTCCTTCTTTATATGGAGCAATGGGGCGTGAATTGTAAATGGCCTCGCTGTTCACCTTCATCCAGTCGCCGATTTTTTTGAGCCTGTCGTAAGCGTCGTCGTGCCAGGTGCCATCCGGGCCGGGGCCAATGTTGAGCAGCAGATTCCCGCCTTTGGAAACGATGTCAACCAACAAATGGATGAGGTCGTTGGGAGAGCGGTACTTCGCGTTGGGTGAATACGACCAGCCGCCGCCCATGATAATGCACGATTCCCAGGGATAGGGGAGAGTCTTATCCGGCACCTGATTTTCCGGGGTGAGGTAGTTTTGAAATTGGCCCTCCACTGCCCGGTCAACCACGATCAGTCCCGGCTGCTTTGCCCGCGCTTTTTTCACCATGCCGGCCATGTCGATGTCCTGGCTCTGGATTCGGCTGAATTTGTAATCGGGACTGTTGATGTATCGCACCACCTCTTCCCGAGTCATGGGCTGAACCCAGCCGCCATCCAGCCACAGAATATCTATGGGGCCGAAATTGCTCATCAGTTCATCGATCTGGTCGTGGGTGAAATCGACAAATTTCTGCCAGCGGTCCGGGTAGGTTTGAATGTCATAATTGGCGTTTCGATCCGGCGTGGCAAAGTTCGGCCACCAGTAAAATTCCGAATGCCAGTCCGGTTTGGAGAAATACGCGCCAGTCATAAATCCTTCATCGCGGAATGATTGAAAAATTTCCTTTGTTATGTTCGCCCGTGAATTCGAATGGAACGGGCACGCCTCGTCGGTCACTTTGTAATCAGTAAGTTTCGTTTCGAACATGCAAAAACCGTCGTGATGTTTGGTGGTGAAAACGACATATTTCATGCCGGCATATTTGGCCGCTTTTGCCCATTTTTCCGGATCGAATTTTACCGGGTTGAACGTCTTTTTCAAATCCTCATATTTCTTCTTGTATTCGATGTAGTCATCCATGTTACGCCGGCACCAACCTTCGTCTTCCGCACAAATGGACCACGATTCCACAACGCCCCATTGACTGTACGACCCCCAGTGCATGAGCAGCCCGAATTTCACATCCTGCCATTTTTTGAGTTTTTTCAATACGAGTGGATCGGTTTCCGGCACATATTTCTGTCCGTCATGCTGGGCCGCTGCCGGGAGGATGATGTTGAGCAACGCCAGCGCGGTGAAAAATAGAATGAGTCTGTTCATGGTTAATTCCTTTTGTTTTATGCCCCGAAGTCTCTATGACTCGAGGTTTGATTTATTCAATCGGATCCTAACAAACAATAGTTCATAAATAATTTTATTCGAAAGTTTGTCAAACTTTTTCAGATTTGTCCGATCTGGATGAGTCGGCTCTGAATTTGGATGAAACATATTGGTTATGCAATTTAAAAATAGTTTTCACACATGGACAGAATAATTGTTATCCTGAATTATTCATGTAATTAAAATAAAATTGATTCAATTGCTTGATTATTATCAAATTGAATGATCAATTAATTTAAAAGTCAGTTTTAGACGTAAAAATGTACTCATCTCCAAATTCAGCACCATTCAGGTTATCTCGATACCTTTAGCAATATAATGTGAATAATCGAGGTTATAAGCATGACCACAAGTTTTCTTTTTTTAAACACCGAAGGTGTTTAATTTTTGTAGCACTAAGGCGCCAAAAAATGCACAACCCTGAAAGAATTGAACATCTATTGGTCGAACTATTCGTAAACAGATTTCGATGTCATGTCCCGCAGATGAAAGTTCAACTCCTTCGGAGGTGTTATATTTTTTCGCTCCAATCAGTTCTACAAATTTCCAATCCCTTCGGGATTTTTTCTATTTTCAACACATAAAAAAGCAAAGACCAGCTAACTGGATGATTGGCAACGAAAGCTCGAAAGATATATTTTTATTATGAAAAGAAAAATAATTTAATGAGAAAATCCCACAAAAAGATTGTTCTTTGATTAAATGGAATACAGAAAATACGCGAAAAAAACTGATTGCTTATATTCTCAACTTTTCATCTTTTGTCATCTGTGCAAAACAGTGAAGATCAGTGTCCAAAATAAAAAGTTCAATTCGAAATCACGGTCATTCGAACAACGATTTCCCCTCAGTTAATTTCTTCAACCGAAGCAGCGCCTCCACAAAATAATAATCCGCATAAGTGAAATTGACATCGATGTTGGCGTTGCCGGGAACGCTGCCGTTGCTGTGAAGCAGAATGCACTGGTACTGGCTTGAAATCGCCAGGTAATCATCAGACGCGAGCGCGTTGAGCAAATTGATGGCAGTCTTGTAGTAGAAATTTTTCTGCGATGGAGAATCGATGTATGTGCTCAGCTCCAGCAACCCGGAGGCGGCAATGGCCGCCGCCGATGATTCTCGCGGTTCATCGGGAATATTCGGCGCATCGAAATCCCAGTACGGAACGTAATCCGCCGGCAACCGCTCGATGAACCGATCAAATGTTTTTTGGGCAATGTCCAAATATCGCGTGTCTTTTGTAAAACGGTACATCATGGTGTAGCCGTATCCGCCCCAGGCCTGGCCGCGCGCCCACATGGACTCGTCGGAGTATCCCTGCCGTGTAATTCGTTCTTTCACATCGCCGGTCCGCGAATCGTAATTCACCACATGATAGGAACTGTAATCCGGTCGAAAATGATTTTTCAGCGTTACATCCGCGTGGCGGATGGCGATGTCCAGATATTTCGGATCGCCGCTGACCTGCGATGCCCGGCAGAGCAGCTCCAGGTTCATCATATTGTCGATGATGGTGAGGTGATTTTCCGGCGCCGAATTCCACGATTTAATCGTGCCCACAATCGGATTGAACCGTGTGATCAGACTTTCCGCGCCCTGCAACAAAATTTCTTTGTACGCTTCGTCGCCGGTGAGGCGAAGCCCATTGCCGAAGCTGCAATAGAGCATAAATCCCACGTCGTGATTGCTGGTGTTGAATTTCTCCTTTTCAACAGCGGCGTTCCATTTACGAGCGGCCCTTTCCCAACGCGGATCGGCAGAATATTCGTAAAAATACCACAGCGTGCCGGGGAAAAATCCACTGACCCAGTCGCTGGTGCTTTTCTGAATCCACGAGCCGTCCGCGTTATTATTGGTTGGAATTCGGGTGGTGTCGGTGAGCGAATTGACTGCCTTGGTGTATTGCGCCATGCCGAAATCGAGAACCTGTTCGGAATCGAACGGAATGGGCGTGATGGTTTCGAATTCACTTCCGCAGTTAATCAACGCCAGAAACAAAATTAAAGGGGAAAATATAAATATTTTGAACACGTTACTTTCTCCACATTTGATTGGGAATTATCGGAGACCATGATCGTCCTGAACACTTGTCCAGGAGGCTGCTTACGAAAGGGATTCGGATATAAACAATAATTTTGATAAATACTTACTTTCAGCTTTTTGGATAAATATCCAAAGCTCATTTCCGAATCAGGATAAAAATCCTGATCGATCATAAAAACAATCAAACTTGGACAAGTTCGTTTGGTTGTACCCTTTTGAACAAAGTTTGAAAATTGATATTTTCTATTTGTAATTTATTTGGCTATTCTATTTTATGTGATTTTCTGCCAAACATGTTTAGACTTTTATTCTTAACGTACTAAAATTAATCTACCTATCCGCCCAAAAAAATCCACTGATGAACGCCAGACGCGAAATATCAGCCAGCATGTCCGGATTGATTCGATAAATCGTGTCGCCGGTTTTGTGGTAATGCAAATGCGGCCCGTTGGAATAAAATGACGCGCACCTGGCTCCGCTCAGAAAGAACGGGGCAAAGTCAGAGGAACGAACGCCCACGTGTTTGATTTCCCAGGTGCTTCGGAGCGTATTCACGAACTGATCCGCTTTTTCGAGAATTTCTTTGAGCCCGACGGCGTTGGAGGTGAATCCACAACTGGTGCCGTCCCCTTCACCAACCATGTCGAAGTTGAACATCATATCCACTTTTTCGAACTGCGACGGCAGGTGTTCGGCGAAATAGGTGGAGCCCATCAATCCCATTTCCTCACCGCCGAACAGCACAAACACAACCGAGCGTTTTGGTTTTTTGTCTAATTTGGCATAGGCCTCTGCGATTCCCATCACCACAGCGCTGCCGCTGGCATTGTCGTTGGCGCCTGCAAAAAGCATTCCCATGTGGAGCCCGCAATGATCGTAATGGCCGCCGTAAACGAGACATTCATTCTTCAGCTTCGGGTCCGAGCCTTCCACGTAACCAGCCACGTTATAGCCGGTCGCATTCGGGAAATGCCTCGAACTGACATTGAATTGAATTTCGGATTTGAGCGGAAAAGAAAGGGGGTGGTTATACATGGACAGCGCTTTCTTCAAATCCGCGCAATTATAATTTTTTTCTTCGAATATTTTATCCGTGATTTTCTCGCTGATCATGGCCGGGGTGAAATCTTTTATCCAGTCGCCATTGGGATTGGCAATGGGTTCCCCGTAAATATAAAAAATCCCAAGCGCGCCCTTTTCTTTAGCGGTGGCCATGCGGTGGCGATGGTGATCATATTTTTCAAACGCCGTGTTTCCGCGTTCCGGCTGGCCGCGAAAACAGAGAATAAACTTGCCGGTCACATCGATCCCGGCGTAATCATCGTAGCCAAGTTCCGGCGCTGATATACCCCAGCCGGCGAAAACGAGTCCGGCTTTGTTGCTGCCACTGTCCGAAAACAGCAGCGGTAAAAAATCCGCGCCCGGATTGAGTGCGATTTCTACAATTTCTTCATTTTCATTTTTGACTTGAAACAGCGTCATTTCCGCCGCATCGATGATTGTGTATGGCGAAGGATAGGGCTGGAGATAGCCGTCTTTTTTGCTGATTGGCTTGAGCCCCCATTGCTTGAATTTTCCGGCCGCCCATTTGGCGGCAGCGGTATAGCCTTCGTGCCCGGTCAGCCGGCCTGCAAATTCCTGCGACGTCATTTTTTTGCAGTAATTGTACGGGTCCATGGGCTGAATGGAATCGAATCCTTTTTTGAGATTTTTATCCATGTCCTCGGCAATCAGCCCGGATACCGTTAGAAAAATTATCATTCCAGCAATTGACATCTTAGTAAAAATCATTTTTTCTCCTTCAAATAAATTTAATTTTCGTTCGACGTTTTCCAATGTACATTTATTCAGCATACTGTTCCAAATTTTTTCCAAATGGAAAAGAAAGATGGGGCTGTATCAAAAGTATTGAAATTAAACTTTGAAGATGTCTGTCATTCCTGACGGAGCGAAGCGGAGTTCAGGAATCCCCTCTGGCAGAGTCAGGAGATTTCTGCACGCCAAGGCGCATCTTCGACATTCGCAGAAATGACATTGTTGAATAATATTAAATTTAAAGAAACCAGACTTTTGATACAGCCCCGAAATTAAATTCGGGCATTCGCCCAAAAAGGTAGTAAACCATGCGATAAATTTCGCCAAGAATTTTTGCGCCCAGCATAAATATGCTGGACAATCAGGCGTTCGCCCGACCAAAATTGAAAATCCGCCATTTTTTTGGCGGGGTCACCGGATGTCTGAATCTGACTGATATCATTGGAGTTAAACACACCAGGTATCCTGCGGACAACCGGGGTGTAGGTTTTTTCGGCCAGTCACATCCGCGTTCATCAGTTCGATCTGTGTCCTATTACAAAGCGTTACTCCCGCTCGAAAACTACTTTTCCGCCAACAATGGTGTAATCCACTTTGGCGTTCATAATCTGGTCTTCCGGCAGATTCATTAAATCCTCGTGGAAAATAACCATGTCCGCCAAATAGCCTTCTCTGATTTTCCCTTTCCTGTCTTCCATGAATTGGGCATAGGCCGATCCCAATGTGTACAATTCGATGGTCTTTTCCATTGATAACTTTTGCTCCGGGAACCAACCATCGCCTTCTTCACCGGCGCGGTCCTTGCGCGTGACCGCCGCATACAGGCCTTCCAGCGGATCGAGCGGCTCCACAGGATAATCGGTGCCAAACGCAATTTTGGCGTTGGCATCCAGCAGGGTGCGCCAGGCATAAGCATATTTACTGCGCTCACGACCGATTCGTTTTTCGCAGAAACGCTTGTCCGTGATGCAGTGGGTCGGCTGCATGGATGCAATCACACCCAGTTCAGCAAATCGGGGAATATCCTCTGCGGCGAGAATTTGCGCGTGCTCGCTGCGGTGACGGCTGTCCCGCTTGCCATTCACCTCCTGCGCCTTTTGATAGGCATCCAGAATCCAGCGATTCGCTTTGGGGCCAATGGCGTGAATGCCAATTTGAAAACCCATTTTGTCGCTGGTTAATACGCGCTTTTCCAATTCTTCGTAGGTCATCTGGGGCAGCCCTGTTTTGTCCAACGCATCGTCGAACGGCTCGAAGACCATCATGGTGCCGGAACCGAGCGTGCCGTCCATAAAATCCTTGAGGTAACCGAAGCGAATCCAGTTTCCTTCCTGCGGATATTTGTTTCGCAGTTCGTCGTAGTTTTTTAATTGGGCTTCGTCTGCGGTCAATCTTCCAGCCACATCCACGCGCATAGTCAATTCGCCGGCATCGAGAAATTTTTGATACAGTTCAGCGTCGCCGCCGCCCGGGTGCTGAACGCTGGTGACGCCCAATCTGGCAGCCGTTTCAAACGCAGTCCGCCAGCCTCGCATTTCCCGCTCTTCCTTTTCCTCTGCTGTCCGCTCAACCTTCACAGCGCCATATTTGAGCAGACCTGTGGCGGCTTCTTTGAAAATCCCGGTCGGTTCGCCGGTAACAGGATCTTTTTGAATTTCCCCGCCTTCCGGGTCCGGCGTGTCTTTGGTGATGCCTGAATTCTTGATAACATAACTGTTGACCAGCACCGAATGCCCGTCCGCGCGGCTGAGGGCAACCGGATTGTTGGGCGCAACCTTGTCGATCAATTCTTTGGTAGGCCATTGTTTGGTCACGAACATCTCATGCTCCCAGCGACCGCCGCGAATCAGCTCGCCGGGCTTGGCATGTTTCACCTTTTCCCGAACCCGTTCCGTGATGATGTTGGGATCGGTGATGTAGCGCAGATCGATATAATCCGGGTTGAAGGCCGCCCAATGCGCGTGGGCGTCGTTGAACCCGGGAATGACCAGCCGATCCTGCGCATCGATGACCGCGGTTTTGCCGGCTTCAACGTACTGGTCGATTTTTTTGTTCGAACCAACAGCGACAATCTCCTCACCAATCACCGCGACTGCTTCAGCCCGACGATTATCTTTATCGATGGTCACGATTTTCGCGTTTTTGATGACAAGGTCCGCTGCCGGCCCGGAATACGGTTTTTCACAACCGATCAAAAATATTCCGGCGATGATGAATGCTAAACTTAAGTATTTTAAATATCGCATGTTTCCTCCTTAAACAGGGATTGGGAGTTAGTTTTTAGGTGTTAGTTTTTCAGGTGTTTAATGAAGCTGTTTATCATTTTTTGTTCTTCATTTAACACCAATAAAATGTCCGAAACCTGGTCGTTTGGAATTAATTCCAGGCGTTGAATGCTTAGCAGTTGAGTTTCCAATTCAAAGGCCGATCCTAAAGATATTTCGAGAAACCGTTTGAAATCTTTGCCACTACTTCGGCTGCTTCCTTCGGCAATATTTGAAGGGATAGAAATCGCTGCTCGTGTTATTTGACTTTTCAAACCAAACTTTTCTTCGTTAGGAAGTCCTTCAGATAATTTATAAATCGCGATAACCAGATCCATCCCCCTCTGCCAGATTAATAAATTCCTAAAATTGGTCATAATTTTCCTCGGATTTTTTTTGCTAATGTCTAAAAACTATCACCTAACCTGCTTTTTTCACTTTCTATTTTCAACGTTCTGAAAAATCTCCCCGTGCGGAAATGTTTCGTCGATGGGCGATTGGGCTAGTTCAACCAAAAAGTCAGCGATTCGCTGGCACACCAGGCTGAGATACTGCTTCCCTTTTTCTGCTGACGCATCGGCCGGGTCGCCGACGGCGCAGAAGTCATTGAGTTTTGAAAACCGGCGGCTCGTTCTCACCCAGTTCTTTTTCAGCGCTTCGAACCGAAACGATTTTGGCAGCGCTTTTTTCGCCTTTTTATATTCAACCAGTTCCGGGAAAAGCGCCAGCGCGATGGATGTTTCAAATTCCCCGGCGTGATCGTCCGGTTTTTCGAAAATTTCGTGGTATTTGTCGTGTCCCACTTTCCACCAGTCGCACAGAAAAACATGCACGTCCAGATCGCATTGGAGCTGGCGCACCAGCGGATCAAAATTGTTGCCGCCGTGGCCGTTGATGAGCACAATTTTACGAATCCCATAATGCCGGATTGACTTGACGATGTCTGTCACGAACGCATCAAGCGTGGACTGGGAAACGTGGATGGCCATGGGGAAATCCATCAAATTGCAGTCCACGCCAAAGGGAACCGCCGGCAAACAAAGCACCGACTCGCATTTCTCCCACGCCATCCGGCATGATTCTTTCGCGACATAGTCAGCATGAAAAAAATCCATCCCTTCCGGCAGATGAAAATTGTGCGGCTCGATCGCGCCGATGGGCAGCAGCGCCACTTCCGGCATCGCTTTTGACAGGCGGTCCATGTTGGTTTGGGTAATGTCCCAGTTGTTAATCACAAGTTTCTCCTTCCCACAAAAAATATTCTTAATCCTAATCTTAACTCATAATCTTAATCAAAAAAAGGATTACGATTAAGATTACGATTACGAGTAAGATTAAGAGCAATAGCATGAGCAAAGATTGAATTATTCAGCGAGTCGATACAATGTCGCCGGAACCTGCTGTTTGGCGATTCCGGGGCCTTCGTACGAAAGCTGCAACATCGCGGTCCCTATGGACTGAAGATACAGGACTTTGAACGGATGCGTGCCGGCGGTCAATTCGACAGTGCCTTTTCGCTCGCGCATACCGTGCAGACCGTCGTTGTTTACGACTTCGGCACCCTCGATGAACAGCTTCGAACCATCGTCCGAGGTCAGGTAAAACGTATATTCGCCTTCTGCTGGAATATCGAGGTTCCCTTCGAATACAATCATATAATGCTCCGGCCGATGTTTGATTTCATCCAGCCCGATATCATAAACTTTGCCTTCCTGAATTATTTTTAGATTCGAATAATCCATGACGCGTCCCCAGTCGCCTTCATAATAGCGGTAGCGAATGCCATTGACTTCCGGATCAACTTGGATAAAATTTGTGGTGTCCGACCGACTCATTCGACCATTGCGAAGGATGGTTCGGGAAATGAGAGTGGCTTCGCCGGCGATTTCAATCGGTTCAATGTATAATGGCGAAGATTCGGTTGGTTCGGTACCATCCAACGTATACCTGATTTCACTGCCGGCAACAGGCGATGCAAGTTCGACCTGGATCGGTTCAATAATAATTTTTTGTCCGAGGGTGCCTTCTGGTGTGGGCACACGGAAATGAATATCCAGCGCAGTTAGGCGATCGTAATGATCTGCCATGCGCCTGCTGAAATCTTCGTAATCTCTGTGATTTTTTTTCGACCAGACGACTTCGGAAAGCGCGGCCATGCGCGGATGAGCCATGTACTCGGCGTGTTCCGGCGTGGGGATGTACTCGGTCCAGACATTGCCCTGGGCGCCTAATATGTGTTGGACTTTGTCCTTATCCAGGTCGGCTGGCACCGGTTCAAATTCGTAAACCATTTCTAATGGGAGATACCCGCCAATGGCCAGCGGTTCGCCGCGCTTTGCCTGATAATAGTCAAAATAGCAGTGGGAAGTCGGCGACATCACCACATCGTGCCCTGCATTGGCTGCCTCAATGCCGCCCTGCATGCCGCGCCACGACATCACTGTTGCGTTGGGTGCCAGGCCGCCTTCCAGAATTTCATCCCAGCCAATCAACCGCTTGCCCCTGCTGTTGAGATGTTTTTCGATGCGTTTGATGAAATAACTCTGCAATTCGTGTTCGTCCTTCAAACCCTCAGCTTTGATTCGAGCCTGACACAGCGGACATTCCTTCCAGCGCATTTTGTTGGCTTCGTCGCCGCCAATGTGGAAGAATTCCGATGGAAATAGCGGGATGACTTCATCCAGCACATTTTCCAGGAATTGGAACGTCTCCTCTTTGCCGGCGCAATAAATGTCCACGATGGGCCAGTAGCCGCCGGGAAGAACCGTGTACGGTCCGCCGGTGCACGAATATTCCGGGTACGCAGCCAGCGCAGCCACCGCGTGCCCCGGCATTTCGATTTCCGGGACAACGGTGACAAATCGTTTTTTTGCATAGGCCACGATTTCCCTGATCTCATCCTGGGTGTAAAATCCACCATACGTGGCTTTTTCGCCGGGCTTCTGTGGCTCGCGGTCATTCCAGTGGCGATCCCCGCGATCCACCCGCCAGGCGCCGACCTCCGTTAGTTTGGGATATTTTTTAATTTCAACCCGCCAGCCCTGGTCTTCGGTGAGGTGCCAGTGGAAGGTGTTCATTTTGTGATAGGCGATCTGATCGATATAATTTTTCACGAACTCTGTGGGGAAGAAATGCCGGCACACGTCCAGATGCATGCCGCGCCAGACAAAGCGGGGCTTATCTTTGATGGTGACGCACGGTGCCGTCCAGGCTTCTCTTTGAACCGGTTCGCGACTCTCGATTTCCGGCGGGAATAGCTGGCGGAGCGTCTGTACGCCATAGAATAATCCATTCGGTTTATTTGCCAGAATTTCCACATTTTTGGGGGTAACGAGCAATTGATACCCCTCATCTCCGAGGTCCAGTGTCGCATCCGCAAGCGACAGAACAATTGCCAGGCTTTCTGCTTCTGCGGATTCGGGTAATACCGCCACATCGATGTTGAATCCGGTGGAAGATTTTAAAATATCTGCAAGGTATTCGCCAACATGGCGAAGTTGTTCGTCCTGGTTTTGAATATAAATTTTTGTGTCGGCATGAAGTGCAAATTCACCCTGCGTCCTGGAAATATCCATTGGTTTTGGAATAATGGTTAATTCGCTGCCATTCTTTTTAGACAGGCAATTCAAATTAATGAGAATTATGAGAGCAACCAAAGTAAACAACATTAAATGTCTCATGAAAAATCCTTTCATATTGTTTTTGATAAACGGCGCTATTTTTAATGCCATTGTTCCTGTTTCATGGCATATCCCATTCGATCTTTGACGTGGCATACGTTTCATCGTCGATATTCTCCTCGTTCAACAATTCAGGCGTGAATCCGGGAGAAGCATCGATGCTCAGGTTCACAATGTCGAAATCAAAAATTTCGTGTACCGGTCCATTTTGTGGCAATCCCTGTTCGGTCCACAACGATAAAGTATCTTGCCAAAAACTGTCTGAGGTAGGTAGTCGGTCAGGCGAGCGATGTTCAATTGCTGCAATTACACGTTTTTTTTTGGTCATGTCGGATTAAAAAGTGAGAATGAAAATAATGATTCTTTTACTGATCTCATAAAATCAATGACGAAGAGCATCTGTGAAATTCCATAGAATAAGCGAATTCTAACAATGTAAAATATCATCAAAATTATTTTAAATGTCAATAGAAAAATGGAGAAGTCATGAAAAACAGGTGAGATGACACGCCGGGTTGGGCATGGTTTAAAATAAAAAGACACCTGATTTTTCAGGTGTCTTTTGCTGAAGGAGGAAATTTATGAACAGAATGGGGAAGAAGGGTTTTGTTGTTTTTTGTCGATGTAATGTTATTCAAGTCAAATATAACTACGGAAAAACCGCATACAATGTTTCGAAAAAGTTGAACAGAAAATGTGAAATATTGATAGTGAAGATTTTATTCTGATGAAGTGTCTGTCGGGGGTAAAAACTGTGGATCAGGAATTTTGGATAAATGAATTGTTATCATTCATCCAAAATTCCATAAAAATGAGTACAGCAATATTAACGGGAAACCGGAGCGGTCTCCCGACCAGGTTGATATCTTCGTGCATTTTGATGAGTGATCATTAACCCTTTGGCGTTGGTGCGGATTTGCTTTTATCGCCGGAAACAATACCCACCATTTTTGTGCCAAAGTAGAAAGCAATCATCAATTGAAAGGCAGTGAGCAGAGGATCGAGCACTGCTTTGATTCGTGCATGCTCTTGCATGTTGGTCAGGGCATAACCTTCTAACAAAACCACGGCGAATAAAAGCGTGATGGTCAACACCGCGCGAAACAGTCCCGGGGGCAGTCCAAGTGTTTCGTGGAGATAGGGACTGTCTTCGTGATCCAGTGGCTGGTATTTCAGTATCATATAATACAGAAAAATAATGACGGTCAAAAGCCAGACGATGAGAAGGGATAGAGCCAGCGTTAAATAGGCATTGCTCAGATTGTTATTCTGCACTTTGCTCGTGAGATAGCTGTGCGTAAAATATAACGCGACCGCCAGCAGCAAAATGATGAAAATAGCGATGCCCCATTTTATTCGAAGTTGGGTTTTTGTTTTAATTTCGATGTTCGTGTTTGCCATAATAAACTCCTATAGTAAAAAAGGTTATAATGCTAAAATTAGAATGATAACCGCCTCTAATGTGACAGCCCCCCATAAAAACTTCTTTTTGTGATTACATTTTGCTTCTTCTTTACGGGCTTGTTCGAGCTCATCAGTGGTTTTTTCCAGGTTTTGTGCGGTGTGCTCCAATGTCGTTGCGAAATTGGCTTCTTTTGCTTCATGCAGTTTTATGATTGAATCTTGCTGCGTTATTTTTATCTTGAGTAATTGGATGCGTTTTTCGCAGTTTTTATACAATTCGTTGGTGGTGAGTGTGTTTTCAAATTGTGTCTCGGAGATGATGTACACATTGACATCCGGGACCATCTCGATGCTTTTTCCCTTTTCGACAAATATCGGGTATTGGGTTTGGGCAAAGCTTGTCCCGATGGTCAGAAACAGCAGGATGAAAAAGGTTGAAAAGGCTTTCATTTTTCCCTCACTTTTTTGTTAAAAAATTACTCCCCAAACGCTTCTCTGAATAGAGCGATTTGTTTGTCTCTCGGCATCTGCTCGATGGTTTCCCGAATGGTGGATCGTTCTTTTTCCAGCAAGTCGTATTTCTTCTCGATGAGCTGGATGTTTTTTTCTAACTGATTAATTTGCCATTGGAGCGCCTCGCGCTGGGTTGCCATTTTTGCCTGATAGGTGGATTCTTCCTTTCGTCGTCTGGCAAATTCTGCATCTATCTCACCCAGTCGCTTTTGCAAAGCCTGACCGAATGGGAACAGTGCAGCAAATGCCATGAGCACTTTCTGCCAGTCAATCACTCTCCAGATGAGCAGGTAAAGACCACCCAGAACAACCAGTGCCGCGATGATAAAAAAGATTGTTCTTCTCATTTAAGTTATCTCCTGTTTGTTGGTGTAAAATAATGAGCTTCGAAAAAAAAGGTATATTGTTAATTTATATGATTTGATTGTTATTTGTAGAAGGCAAAGGTAGAGGCTAAGATAAAGAAAGAGATTGAATAGTGAATTTCTGTTTTTTTCTACCTCAATCTTTACCACGACCTGTTCAAGTAATGAGCCGATTGAATTCATCCACATATTTCTGAATTCGATTCCCATATTCCTGGGCGCGCGATTGACCATTGTAACGCTTTGCAAAAGAAATGAAGTCCCGATTTTGCAGCGTTGATATCAGATTGTTGCCCTGAATGTACAAAAATAATCCGCTGATCTGATTGCGAATGTTTTTTTGAAAATCATCGTACATCTGAAAAACAGTCGAGTATCCCAATAAACCGAAGTTTGCTCCCATGATTTGGGGACTGCCCATGCTGATCGATTTTAACGCCGCTTTCTCGTCGAATTGCTGCGCAAATTGAAAGGCAGCCCATTCCGACTGCTGATGGCCGGTGTGTACTGGCTTCCAGCCCGAGGTGGCGGAATTTCGAAAGTGATGATCCTGCCAGGTATTGGGTCTGTCGAATTTGAAAAATTGATTGAATCGACTTTCGTGGTTTACACCCCAATACCGGTAAAAATGATGGACCTCGAACCGAATGATGAGCCGGCCATCCAAACCATATCCTTTTCCGCCGGATTCGACGCACAAAACAGCCAGCGCAACTTTGGTGTCGATAGCATTGTGAGCGCAAATTTGCTTCAACAAGCCGCCGTATTTATTCCACGCCGAAGCCATTTTTTTCTGCTCATCAGAGTAGCTCTCTTCAATCGGGATGAAATCGCTGGCCGGCGGGCGTAAGGGATCGTCATCGTAGGAAGGAATATCGCTCCCGTCGCCTGTTGTTTCCCGAATGTATCGACTCGACGCAAAACCTGTTTCGATGATGAGCTGCACACGAAACCAGTCTGACGTCACATCGGTCACCTTGAGTCCTGTTCCTCTCTTGAGCAAGGCAAACGCTGCAAAATCAGTGTTCGGCCCGGATCGCAATCTTAAATTATCAGAAGTGACAGTTGCCGTGGTGATGGAATCTGCGTCCGGCTCATGGGATTCAGTCATTCGTATAAATTCGGAGCGGATGTAACCTTCATAAACGATGGTTTCAATTTTTGCCCAATCATTAGAGATATTTTTCACTGCGACTTCTGTATTCTCCGGAAGAACTGCTATCACTGGAAAATTTAAACCTGCGCCGGCGCGAAGATTGACCAGCGGATCGTTGACAACAGCCCTGTACAGTGCATCAGAAACTGTTCCGCCGCCATAGACTTCCACCAGCAGGTCTTTGAGGATGTACCCGCTCAGCTTTCGCGTTTTGACTTTGGACCATTCAGGAAGTTGTTCGATCACTTCCAGAACCATACCCTGGTAAACCGTGGTGACCACGCTGAATTCATACCCGGCGCCGCTGCGCATATTCAATGCTTCCGGCTCCACAATGGCAATTGGATGAGTTGAACCATCCGAACTATCGGATGGGGATGAAAGCGCTACATAGGCCCGGTTCACATACCCTTCCAGCGCTGATGTTTTGATTTCAAACCAGTCACTGATTTCATTTAAAATGGTGACCCGGGTGTTGTTCTTCAATTGAAGAAAAACCGGAAACATTGTTCCTGTGCCGGAGCGAACATTCAGGAAGTCTGCATTAACAATTCCATTTTTTGTTGACATGATTCCATGGCCTTTCTATATGAAGATGGTGGCTGACCAAACCAATGAAGATTATATTGAAGCGTGCGCTCTAAAAATGTTGGCAAGATACATCACACATTTTTGAGTAATGTAACAATATTGTCACGAAAAGTCAAGCAAAAAGTAGGCTATTGGGAATTGATATTAGTATCAAAATAAAACTTAACTGATTGAATAATAGTGCTTCGCAGGCATGTGCAGAGAAGCGATCATTTGAAGGATAGAGTCAGTCATAATTTCTTGATTGAAAGATTCTTTATGACCCATACGTTTTTTATCTTGACTTTTAAATAAAAATGTGTAGTTTTTCACTACCAGACACTTTTCAATTTATGTTCGGTAGTTCTGTCATTCCCGTACCACAGGCATTCCTTTCAGTCACATGCCTGCAAAGTAGCATTATATTTTTAGATGAAAGCAGACTTTGTTTTTTGTCGTAGATCCGCCATCTTTTTGGGAGGACGGGAATCTCCAGATATTTTGTCAAATGGATGCCCGACAGAAGCCCAGTCTGTCTTCTTTGAGAAATATAATGGAAACTGAACATGGCATTCGGGCATGATAATTCCATCAAAAATGCAATATTCCAAAAAGTGTCCGGTAGCGAGTGTAGTTTTTAAATTTCAATTGAATAATTTAGAAAAAGGGAAACTGCTATATGGATGAAAAATTTATCAAACAACCAACATCGCGGTATTGTTTTATGTGCGGTCGCGAAAATGAATTCGGATTAAAAATGGAATGGTACAATAACACCGAGACAAAACAGGTGGAAGGAGAAGTCATAATCCCTGAGCATTTTAACGGTTATCCCGGCATCGCTCATGGCGGCATTGTCAGCGCCATTTTGGATGAAACCGCCGGCAGAGCCGTGATGCTGGATGGCAATTTCGACAATTTGTTTGTGACATTGAAACTGAACGTAACATTTCGAACATTTACCCCCACTGAAGAACCGGTAAAAGCCTTCGGCTGGTTGAAAAGCGCCGGAAATCGCAGCATGAGAGTCGCTGCAGAATTGCGACTTCCGGATGGAATAGTCACCGCCGAATGTGATGCCGTGATAGTAAAGCCGCCAGACCAGGTCAAGGCACAGTGGAAACCGGAAGAAGAGGGCTGGCGAGTGAACGAAGAGAGCAGATGAGAAGGGTTTACTATAGAAAATTGATTAAATTAAAGCAAAAATTCCTTGACAATGACGTAAAAAACTATTATATTGTAAAACTTTGATCGCGGGGTGGAGCAGCTGGTAGCTCGTTGGGCTCATAACCCAAAGGTCGGAGGTTCGAATCCTCCCCCCGCTACTACGTAAGCCTGAGATGACATCTCGGGCTTTTTTGCTTTGGAGCGACTATGTTTTATGTTTATATTATTCAATCAAAAGAGGGAAGATATTACATCGGTTCTACCTCTGACATAGAGAAAAGATTGTCCCAGCATAATTCAGGCGAATATAGAGGCTGGACAAAGCGATACAGTGGTTGGAGTTTGGTTTATTCGGAGACATATGAAACGCAGCGAGAAGCGTTAATTCGTGAGCGTCAAATAAAACGCATGAAAGGTGGGAATGGATTTAAAAAGCTCGTTGGCTAATAATCCCGCCGAGGCGGGATCGGAGGTTCGAATCCCCCCCCCCGCTACTACGTAAGCCTGAGATGACATCTCGGGCTTTTTTTTCGTTCAGGAATCCATTGATAAGGATTCTGCCAATCCACAGGCTCCTGGGGAGTGCCTCGTAAATTCCAGATAGCAGTACACATGGACTTGAAACTGCTCACATTTTTCCCATTCAAACATTTTATTAGCATTTGTGTTTTTATATACGACGGAAACAATGGGATTTTAACCATGAAATATTCCTTTTCATTCTTTATAATTGGAAATATTTAATCGATTCAAAAATAAATTTACTCGCTCGAAAGCATCCCGCTGAATAAGTTGTCTTTCTTCCTCGTCATCGATACCTTCAAAATTTGCAATCCATCTTGGCCCAATAGAATTTATCTTTTCAAATTTACCTCTAATTTTGCTTAGTCCTTCGATGACTAATCGATTCGATAAGATATTTTTAAATTGATTTACCAACGCATCAATCCCGCCTGGAAAATGCTGAATGATAAAATAAATATCATAGGCATGTTTTTCTTTATATGCCTCCCAAAGAACCATACCTTTCATCACTAAAAATGGCACAACATTAGCGATTTTAATTTTTATTTCATTCTCGGCACCATCAGGCATTTTTCCTGATATTTTTATGGAAGCATAATGTTCAAAAACAAGATCGCTGCCCCTGGCTTTTCTCGCTCGGATATCTTGAATTTTTTGTGTTCGGTGGCTTCGTCCACTGCCTCCATATTCTCCAGATAATAAATCAACTTGTACTTTAATAATTCTGCCAGTTGCTGTTTTAACATCCCTGTGAAAAATGAATGGTTGTATCCCTTGTTTATATTCATGTTTTTTCAATAATTCTAAAATGGTATGATATGTTCCCGATGAAATATTTTTGAAATCAAATGCTAAATCGATATCCAAACTTCCCGTATGTTTATGCTGTTGGTCTTTTAATAAAAAATACGGCACCCAACCTCCAACAAGCACGATGTGATCGCGAAATTCTCCCAAAATAGTCATCAATTCAATCATCACTGAAAGACAGGCATCAACAGCATTCTTTTGATAATCCGATCGCGTTACCATTGCTTTTTAATCCGTTCATTTAATAAAAATTCAGCAGCTTCTTCAGTGCGTTCTTTTGAGCTTTTGAGATCCAAATAAAGCTGTATATCCGATACAACGTTTGCCCCTTCAATTTCTTGTAAACCATAAAAAATACCGTCATCGTATGGTTTCATTAAAATGACATTCGCGCCCGTGGGGACTTCTTTCAATCCCAAATCATCCGCAATTTCGTCGAAGCCATGTTCAATATAACAAGATGTTTTTTGATATCTCAAAAAAGGTGCAACTCGGTTTGCGCCAGAGCTTAATGTAAATGCATATTTTACATTATTTTTATTGAGATAGTCTGTCAATACATTCTCAATTTCTCCAGGGCTTTGCATGGCGTAAAATGATCGAATTTCATTCATTCGAAAATTATATTTCTCCACCCAGTTATTCAAAAGCGCTTCTGGATTCACCAGGTGGAATTTACCATCTTCCGTTTCTTCGATCCATTCATATTCTAATAATCGTTTTTTTAAATTCGATACTTGACCCAGGCTTAATTTGGCCTCTTTTGCTAAATCTTTAACATACCATGATCTATTGAGTTGGCATAATAACACTCTTATGACTCTTGTGGATTTTGGAGAAAATATTGTTTTTAGAGGTCTATTTATTGAATCTGGATTTGGCTTTCCTTCAATTTGGATGTGAATTGTATTATATTGAATATAACAATTTCCTGCAAGATCAATGAATCCAAATCCTGCATCTCTACAAATCTGCATTGATTCCTCTGAGAGAAATGGCGCGCCAATAATGCCATAAACATTCTTTTGAATTCCAATAAAATCTGTAAGCTGACTTACAGCCGCCCTAATATACCGTGGCTGTCCTGGTGATCTCATTTCAGCTAATATTGAAAATTTTTTCCCTGTTTTTGTCTTGACATCAATTTTTAAATCTATGCTTAACTGCTTTTTTGAAGTCTTGGGTAACGAATACTCTTGTTCAAAGCCAGTTGTTTCTAAAATTTCCGTCCTGTTTAATATTTTCTCTAATTTAAAGTATATTTGTTTTGCTAACTCTTTTTCTTTCAACATTTGTTTCACTCCTTTAAGGTGTTTCAGCGTACGCTGAAAATATACAAAATAGTGAAACGAAAATCAAGACATTTTATTAATATTTTTTTTGTATCTTTCAAGAAACTTGAATTTTTCTCCGATGTCATTCTCGCATGTTTTAATCGGGAATCTCCTCGTGATTTAGCCTGAATTATTCACAAATTTCAAACAATAGATATTTAACTTAATGTTAT
>CAZSBG010000119.1:0-18808 GCA_964605145.1 uncultured Cytophagia bacterium
TTTTTTTATTAACGGCATCTATAATATAGCAAGCTTGGAGGCTGAATAGTTACAAAAGAAATTAAATTTAAGTATTGAAAAACAATTTATTATTGTCTATATTTCTGTGACACATATTCTGGCTGTCACATCTTCAACTCATAAAAATTTTCGTTTGAAAAGGAAAGAACGTGAATTTATTTACTCCAGCCGTTGAAAATGAAATCATTCCAAAACTACTTTCAGATAATATTGAATCCGGAATTTCGCATATCCACACAACACTCATCCAACTTTACAATGCCATTCCGGACAATAAACGGATTTCGTATGGCAGAGTGCATGTGATAAAAATTTTGAGCCAATTGCTCTTTGAAAAACTGGTTGAGGTCGAGTCGCCGGTGTTCAGTATTTCGAAAAAAGTATTTGAGCAAAGCACTGATTATTGGTCGGCAGGCGTAGGTTTGGGATTGATTTCATTCTGCGGGCTCGATGATTTCGAATCGGCTCTCCCCTATTTTGAAAACGCCGCTGCATCCGAAAGCTGGGACGTGCGGGAATTCACGCAGATGTTCTTTCGAAAACTCATCAAAAAATATCCGGATGAAATGCATACGTTTTTGTCGAAGCTCTCGGAATCTAAAAATGCGAGAATGCGACGATTCGTGGCGGAAACGCTTCGGCCTGTTCAGGAAAATCAGTGGTTTTACAGGAATCCTGAATTTTCCCTGGGCATTTTGAGGAAGCTATTCAGCGAATCTTCGGCTTATCCGCGCACGGCTGTTGGCAATAATCTCAGCGATCTGGCGCGGCGGCTGCCGGAACTGGTCTTTGGCATCGCCGAAGAATTGGTGGAAAGCGGAGATAAAAACTCATACTGGATCGCCTATCGAGCGTGCCGCAATCTCGTGAAAACCCAACCGATTTGGGTGATGGATATTTTGAAAGTAGACGAATATACGTATAAAAACAGGATACATCGTCGACGTGACTATTCATAAAATTGAAGCAAAATCAATTCTACGGAAACACAAGAAAATCGACTCCTGGTTTCTTTCCTGCTATGGCATGAATTTTTATCGTGGCTGCGCGCACAATTGCGTGTACTGCGATGGCCGCGCCGAGAAGTACAGCGTGGAAGGCGAATTTGGCGAGGACGTCGCCGTGAAAGTGAACGTGCTGGAAATCTTGCGCCGTGAGCTTGATCCGGCCAGAAAGCGAAAGCCATTAAAAAAATGCTATATGAGGGTCGGCGGCGGCGTGGGCGACAGCTATCAGCCGGTCGAAGCCAAATATAAACTTACGCGCCAGGCCCTGGAGCTGTTGTACGAATTTAATTTACCGGCACACATACTCACCAAATCCACACTGGTCGAGCGGGACCTGGATATTCTTCAAAAAATCAATGAACAGAACCGGGCCATTGTGAATTTCAGTTTCTCCTCGATGGATGAAAAGATCAGCGCGATTTTTGAGCCTGGCGTGCCGTCCCCGCAACGACGCATGCAATCCATCGAGCGGTTCAAAAAAGCCGGTATTCCCTGCGGTATTTTTTTGATGCCGGTCATTCCGTTCATCACCGACACGCCGGACAAAATCCACGATGTGCTCGCTAAAGCAAAAGAAGCAGGAGTGGATTACATTCTTTTCAGCGGCATGACACTGAAAGATGGCCGCCAAAAGCAGTTTTTTATGGATACACTTCGCCGGAATTTCCCACAATTCGAGGCTGATTATCACTATATTTACTCGGGCGGGAATCAATGGGGACAGGCGCGCGGTGATTATTACGATTCCATTCATCAAACATTTTTCGCATTGGCCAGAGAATTCAAAATCCCGATTCGCATGCCGCTGTCTCTTTTCAAAGGCATGCTGAATGAGAACGACCTGGTCGTGGCGCTGTTGGAGCACATCGATTATTTCTGCAAAATTCAAAACAGGATGTCGCCGTTTGGATTTGCTGCCTATTCCATTTCCCAGCGAAAGCAGCCGCTCTCATCGATGCGGGGAAAACTACAAACCATCAAAGGAGTCGGCAAGACAACGGAACGGATTATAGTAGAAATTTTGGAAACCGGGGAATCGTCGTACTTGAAGCAGGTTTCTGGTTTTTAGTATGAACTAAGATTTATTAAATCTCAAATTCGAATGCAACAAATTACAAATAAAACCCAAAAACAAAAAAGAAAAATTCGAAACAGAAACAGTCGGAGTGCAATGCCTTTATGCATTGCACATGCGTCGTGTGAAGTCGATGCACTCCAATCGCTAACAGAAATTCGTTTTATATCTTTAGATTTAACAAAAAGCAACTCACTAATTGCCATCAAATTTAATGCTACCGAAAGGACAAAACCATGGACTCTGAAAATTTTGAAAAAATAATTATTTTCGACAACGAAGTCGAAGCGCGGCACATGGAAGCCATTTTGAAAGAACGGAACATCCCGCATGTGATTAAATCGTATCACGACTTTGCCTACGATGGATTGTTTCAACTGCAAAAGGGCTGGGGCCATTTGGAAGCGCCGGAGAGCTATCGCGAAGAAATCGAAACCATTTGTGACGATCTGTCCAGCGAATAATTGTTCGGTTTAAAAAATGGGTTCTATTCTAAATTGTGTGGGTAATTTCAAATCAGTCAAAAACTAACCACGAGGTTTCAGAGATTTTCTCATAAATTATTTGCGGAAAGTATGTCTCATAATGTGATTGAAAAATATTTTCATTAACTATTTGGAAACAGAATAACATGATGCAATACGTATTCTTCGCATAAATATGAATTCGTTTTTAATGTATGTAACTTTAAAAAGATAGTATTCACTGTTTGGCAATCATATTTACAAAAAATGATGGCAATTTTTGATTGAATTTTTCTCCGTGTTCTCGGTGGCTGAATAGTTACAAAAAAACCTTGATTAAATTCCAATTAATTATTATAATGCGTGGTCAAAGCCAATCATTGATTAAATCTCGCCTCTCACATCTTTCGTTTCACGTCTAACATTTTCAAAGAATTTATGGAGGGAAAATGAACCACCCGGAAGCCACGCAAACTGCATTGAGTATGCTGAGAAATGGAGAACTCTTTCAATGGTACGTCATCACGCTTTTAGCCCTTGTTTTCTACGTTTATTTCAATGAAATTTCCAGGAAAAACTGGAAAGGAATCGCCGCCGGTCTTTCGCTCTACATGGTGCACTGGTTCGTGGAAATTATCAACGCGCTGGTTCAGCATTTCAGCGGTCATGCGCTGTGGACGGTTCCGGCCGGCACTGCCTTTCTTTTGCTCATTGGCGTCGGCGTGGAACTGAGCCTGATGTTTTCCATTGCCGGGCTCATCTTCAGCAAAATACTGCCGGAAGATCCCACTCTGAAAATTTTCGGTTTGAATAATCGGCTGGTGATTGCCATTGGCAACGCCGCGTTTTTTTCTATCTTCGAAATATTTCTCGTGAAGACGCCCACCTTCGTCTGGGTTTACCGGTGGTGGGGCGCGCTGCCCGTGTTCATCACTGTTTACATTCCTTTTTTCGTGGTGTCCATGTACTGCTACGACTGGCAGCCCAAAACGCAAAAGACGGTGATCGGTACTCTTTTTGGAATCAATGCTATCATGCTTATAATTTTCGGTGGAATTTTAGAATGGATTTAAACGTGCAAATCATGCAAAAACCGCGTGTAAAAATTTGCTGCATCACATCAATCGAAGAAGCGCGCCTGGCGATAAATTACCGGGCTTCAGCCGTGGGACTGGTCTCCCACATGCCCAGCGGGCCGGGCATAATTTCTGAAGAAAAAATCCGGGAAATCGCTGCCGCCATTCCTCCCATGATCTCCACTTTTCTTTTGACAAGCCGCCAGGATGTTAGCACGATTGTTGAACAGCAACGCCGATGCAGCGTGGATACGATTCAGCTATGCGATCGCATTCGGATCGATGATTATCCGGAGTTGCGAAGAAACCTGCCCGGGATTCGAATCATTCAGGTAATTCATGTTTCCGGGCAGGAATCAATCGAAGAAGCTCGCGCAGTTGCACCAAATGTTCATGGTATTTTGCTGGACTCCGGGAACCAAAAACTAAAAGTGAAAAAGCTTGGCGGCACCGGCCGCACGCATGACTGGACCATCAGCCGGCAAATCAGGGATTCGGTTGAGGTACCGTTGATTCTGGCCGGCGGACTCAATTCGGACAATATTTCTGAAGCAATTCGCCAGGTGAATCCCTTTGCAGTGGATGTATGCAGCGGCATCCGCACAAACGGGAATCTTGATGAATCCAAACTTTCCGTTTTCATGAGCAGAATTTAACAGGAGAAAATTCCTTAAAAAAATTGGTTCCATGTTGAAATGTGTGAGTTGTTTTAGTGAATTGAAACCAGATTACTGATATTTTCCAGCGCGGTGAAAACGCAAATAATAATACCAGATGATTATTTCATCTATAATTATTTTGCACAAAACAGAATAAAAGTAACCGATCACAGGGTATGCATATTGACTAACCAACGATAAAAAGGCTTTCGGGCTGGAATTTGGCACCTCCGCGCTGAAGCACAGAGTTAGTCAGGCGTTCTTCTCTCCTGTGAACGGTTATGGATAAAACTGGATAATAACCTAGATAACAATAATCTATCTGTATTCGGAAAAAGGTGGCCTGTTATTCTGGTGTTTGATTTTAAAAAATATGTCACCCCTGACGGGGTTTACCTCAATCCTGTGGCTGATTTTTCTACCGATATTCCATCCCTACGGGATTATTTTGTGGTTGACAACTATCAAAACCGCGTAGCGGTGAAATATGATAAACCCAAGCGTTATTGTTTATGATTGCGATCATTTATTTAATCGTTGCGTTCCTTGCGTTGAATCTATTTACCCGCACGAAACAGGATAGAACCAAAAAATTTAGCATTCACTTTTTGCATCTAACCTGGATTATTCATTGTAATTCATTAAGGAATCCAGATAGCCTGAATGGTGCTTAATTCAGAATTCGTTATATCAAACTCTCTTAAATTTCACACACCTCGTTAATCTATTTAATAACATAAAGTTAAATATGTTTAGGTTGAAATCTATGAATAATTCAGGCTAAAAAGCTCACGCGAATTTGAGAAATTCTATTTTCCAACCCTTCGTTTTTTGTTCATCCCCCAAGCCTTTGTTTTAAAATAACTTTTTATTCACGACACCCCCCATAATATTTTAAACGAATTTATAACATTTTGTATCTTTTGACTCTATTTTTTCCAGAAATTACCGATACAATATTAGAATAAAAATGCGGTCAGGAAATATCAAAAATACACTTTGAAATTTAATCAGAGGGATTGTACGTGAGGATGGGAAAACAATTATACGCGATACTTGTTTTAGTGATTCTGCTTTCAAGCCTGAACTGTTTCGATGAAAAACCGAGAAAAATCACCTATGAAATTTATAAAAACGATGTTCCGCTAAAAAACGAACAGTTTGAAGTGGTGCATCGCGAACCTCAGACAGGGCATGAAAGCAGTCACGGTTTATTTCAAACAAACGAAAATGGGAAATTATCAAAAAAGCAAAATATCCCGGCAGGAATTTCCATTTATCTCCGCTACAAAGGAAAAAGAATCTACAATAGCAGTATTTATATCTATGCTAAAAAAGTGAATTACCAAAAACGAATCGATCTTCCGCCTAAATTTACGTTCTAAAATGAGGCGAAGTGACACAATCCGATGGATTAAATACGAACAGGAGTCAACGATGAAACTCAATGTGAAACATGGCTGGATTTTAGTATTCGTTATTGCGGTCACACTTATTGCAGGCTGCAAGAAAAGCGAAACCATTTACCTCAACAATTACGGACTGGGAATGTTAACGAAGCAAGTTGATGGAATTAAAAAAATCACCATTAATGAAATTCAAAAACCGACTGGTTTTCAGAATGCGAAGATTTTTGTGAATACGGTTGAAGTATACGAGCCCTCTCAATGGATTGAATTAAAACCAAATGTAGAATTGCTGGCAAAATCAGGGGAAAATAATTTCTGGTTCAAGGTGGTTGGTTCGGACTCACAATTAGTGCGGGAAAAAAATTTTAAAATCGCATTTACTGTAAACGACAAGCCGCCGGTCGAATTGGTAAGCGATGTAAATTTCGAATAATCAGTTTTAAAGTCAGCGCAAAACAAAAAAACGGGTTGCAGATTTTCACTGTGACCCGTTTTTATTTTGTCATCGTCTAAAAGTAAAAGTTTTCATCATCTTGGTCTCATTCTGCTTAAAGAGAAAAAAGACCATCGCCTATCAAGTCATTATTATTGATTCCTTTTTCTCAACTCACCCAAAACCCGGTCAAATGACTCAGTCACCTTCTCGATAGTAAAATTATTCAACACCCGCTCGCGAGCTGCCCCGGCGAACCGGACTGCTTTTTCTGAATTGCTCAGCAGATCGATTATTGCTTTTCGTAATTGATCGGGCCTGTGGACTGAGAACAATTTTCCGTTGATATCATGCTGTATGGCTTCGTTGTTCCCGGGAACATCTGATGCAATGCATGGCAGGCGGCAGATCATGGCTTCGAGCAGGGATAGTGAAAATCCTTCCTCGCGGGATGGCAGCACGAACAGATCCATTGCCCGGTAGTATTGCCAGGTATTTTCCACATAGCCGGGAAAAATGAATTTATCAGAATCAATGCCATAAGTTTTCGCCATTTCCCGAACCTGCTGTCGATGTTCGTCCACAATGCCAAGGAACAGAATTTTGTAAGACACCCTCAGGCCTTTGGACAGCGCTTTGAACAGAATGTCGAACCCCTTGCGCTTTGGATGAAACCAGGCGCTCATGCCGATAATGCGGCAGTCAGAATCGCAGCCCAGCTCTGATTTTGGTACAGGTTCAATGGTTCCGGCATACGGCTCGATGCCATTGTAAACCACGCGCACCTTCCGTGGAAGTATGCCGCGAAGGATAAGACTTCGTGCCACACCTTTACCGCAGGCCACATTCAAGTCCAGCCATAAATTGTAGGGAATGGAACTTAAAACCTGGAAGCTCCGCGATACGATATTTCGAAACGCGATGACGGAAAATTTTCGTCCTTCCTGCCGGCGCAAGCGCATCAAAAATTTGCGTTCCATCGAATGGTGGGCAATGACGAATTCAGGCTGCGACATGTCCAGAGTCGCCTTCAAAGCAGCGAACTTCGCGCTCCCGGCAAATCCGTCACCAAGGCTGATTTGTGTGATTTTTTTCTTTTCGAACATAGATTTCATTATTTGCGTAAAACGTCAAATGTGAAATGTGAGACGTAAGATGCAAGACATGCAAGCCGAGGGGTGAAAGGGAATGAATAACATTTCCTCTGTTCTCTCTTTGCCATCTCGTCTTTCAAGCCGCGCGGATAACTTCTCACGTTTTGCTTTCTCCGATTAAATTTTCACGTTTGGAATTTCACTTTTTTCTTCTTTAGCTGCCGGATAAGACCCAAGCACTTTGATGAATTCCGTAATCTCTTCCAAATGGCGCATGGCATTTTTCGTTTGCTGGTCGCTCATATCGCCTTCGAGATCGAGATAGAACAAATACTGCCAGGGTTTCCAGCGCAACGGTCGCGATTCAATTTTCAGCAGGTTAATGTCACGCAGAAAAAACACACTGAGACTCTTGAACAGCGCGCCGGGTTTGTGCCCGGCTGTGAATACGATGGATGTTTTGTCAGCCGGTCCAAAATTCACATTGTGGTTGGAAATGATTAAAAATCGCGTATAATTGTCTTTAAAATCCTCAATATCTTTGAAAATGATATTCATTTCATGATCCTCCGCAGCCTGTCTGCTGGCAACGGCTCCGGCATCTCTCGCCTTTTCTTTTGCAATGAGCGTTACACTGCCGGCGGTGTCGTACGATGGAATAATTTTTACATCACGATGACGCGCCCAGAAATCACGGCACTGACCTAACGCGGCGGGATGGGAATATACTTTTTTAATATCCGAAAACTTAACGCCCTGCATGGCAATTAAATTCAGTTCGATTCGAAGCCGAACCTCACCCACAATTTTAACATCATTATCCAAAAGCAGATCATAATTTTGATGAATGCTCCCGGACAGCGTGTTTTCGATAGGGATGATGCCCAGGATATTTTCTTTCTTGCGCACGGTTTGAAAAACCTGTTCAAAACTTTCGTGGGGATAACAAATGGTCGACTCCCCCAAAAACTTCCTGGCGGCTAATTCACTGAATGCGTAATGTTCGCCCTGAAAAGCGATTTCGTAGTTATTCATGGGTGCTCCTGTTTTCAAGATGGGTGATTAATCGTTCCAGTCCAATAATATAACTTTCTATACCATGACCATAAACCTGGTCGATGCAAATATCTTTTATCACGGAAATCTTTCGAAATGATTCCCGATTGTAAATGTCGGACAGATGGACTTCGATGGTGGGCTTGACTACGGCTGCCAGCGCATCGCGGAGACTGTAGCTGTAATGGGTCAGCGCCCCGGGATTGATGAGAATGCCGTCCGCCCAGATTCGTCCCCCGTGAATGGCATCGATAATGCTGCCTTCGGAGTTGCTCTGAAATATACGCATTTTCACACACCGTTCCCTGCCTCGCTGTACCAGCATTTCATTCAATTCGTCAAGGGTGGTCGATCCGTAGGTTTCCGGCTCCCGCTCCCCAAGCAAATTCAGGTTGGGACCGTGAATAGTAAAAATATGTAAGGACATCTGCGCTCCGGATTCGCAATTAAATTAATGATTCAATTTAAAGTTAGCCAAAAAATGGAATGTAAGTTTAATCATTTTTTTGATAATAATCAATAAAAAAATTGTTTCAATTTTTACAATTTATATCTTACTGCCTAAATATTTCCAAAAATATGAAAAATCCTGATGGTAAACATCGAAAATGTAATTCAGCAATCAAGGAAATTGGTCACCAAAATTGCTCGCGTTGGAATTTTCAAAAAATCATAACTCAAAATTTTTGAATACACATCGTTTATCTGACTGATATAGTTTTTTTCTTGCAATATTGGTATAAATATCCTATATTAAAAATTACAAATTAGCGTCTGTTCCAATTTTTTCACCGAATATTGCTGAATACGAGGCACGAACCGATTACGAGGAATTTTTATGCAGAATAAGGAATTTTTCACGTCGCGTTGGGCATTATTATTGGCGGCGCTTGGAATGGCTATCGGAACCGGGAACATCTGGAGATTTCCACGAATCGCAGCACAGAACGGTGGCGCTGCGTTTTTGCTTCCGTGGATTATTTTCCTCTTTTTATGGTCGATTCCACTTTTAATCACCGAGCTTTCCATCGGTAAATCCATGCGACTTGGGCCGGTGGGCGCATTCAGTAAACTGATCGGCAAAAAATATACATGGATGGGGGGCTTCGTCGGATTCTGTACCATGGCGATTATGTTCTATTATTCCGTGGTCATGGGCTGGTGCGTAAAATATTTCCTCGCGTCATTAACCGGCGATTTAAGTCAGGCGAAAGGATTGGAATATTGGACGCAATTTACCAGCACACAACTTCAACCGATCTTTTTTCATTTTATTGCAATTTCGATCGGTGTGCTGATTATTTTTAAGGGTGTCGTGAAAGGAATTGAACGAGCCAACAAAATTCTGATTCCTTCTTTATTCACATTAATTATCATCGGTGCGATTAGAGCGTTAACGCTGCCCGGCGCCATTAAAGGATTGAACTTTTTTTTCGATCCGCAATGGAATTTGCTGCTGGATCACAAAGTCTGGCTCAATGCACTGACGCAATCAGCATGGTCTACCGGGGCCGGCTGGGGACTGATGCTGACTTATGGCGTTTACATAAAATCGAAAGAGGATATTGTTCTCAATTCATTCATCACCGGCTTTGGAAATAATTCAGCTTCGCTACTCATTGGAATGATGATTTTTCCGGCGGTTTTTGCGCTGGCTCCTCAATTAGGGCACATCCCGGAAAATGTCATGGCGGAAGTTGGGCCGGCAAATACAGGATTAGCTTTTATCTGGATTCCCGCGTTATTCGCCCAGTTCCCGGGCGGAACCATATTCACGTCGATTTTCTTTCTGGCGCTCAGCTTTGCGGCGCTTTCATCGCTGCTTGCCATGATTGAAATGGTGACCCGGATTTTAATGGACATGGGAATACGGCGCAGTAAAGCTATTTTTATTGTCTGGGGACTTGGTTTTTTGTTAGGAATTCCATCCGCGCTCAGCATTGAATTTTTTGGCAATCAGGATTGGGCCTGGGGCGTCGGCCTGATGGTAAGCGGCTTCTTTTTTGCGCTGGCCGTCATTATTTACGGTGCGAATAACTTTCGTAAGCATCTGGTTAATCAGGCAGGGAATGACGTCAATATTGGCAAATGGTACGAATACATCATGAAATACATCATTCCCCTTGAATTTGCCGTCTTAATTATATGGTGGTTCTGGCAGGCGATTAACTGGTCGCCCGGAACATGGTGGAATCCGTTCGAAACCTATTCGCTGGGCACATGCGTATTTCAATGGGGGTTGGTGATTCTCTTCTTTCTTTTGTTGAATAAAAAAATCAATCAACGTATTTCATTGACGGAGCTAAAATAAATGGAAATGACAGCCATTATTATGATGATACTGATACTCGGATTATTGTGGGGTGGGTTGTTTTTTACACTTCGCCTTGCGATGAAGAAAGAGAAGAAAAAAGGACAGGTTAATTAGAAAACTATTCCCATGAATAAAACATCAACAAAAAATAAAACTTTCACCTATCAGCAGATAAAAACTTCTATCAATAAAGGAAATATATCTCCGGCATATTTTATCTTTGGTGAGGAAAAATACCTGCACGATGTATTAATCGATAAAATAATAGATGCTGCGGTGGAACCGGCCAGCAGAGATTTCAATTTTGACCTATTTTACGCCAATGAAGTGGAAGTCGAAAAAGTGATCAGCATCGCCCGGTCATATCCCATGATGGCGCAACGGCGTGTGGTTGTGGTGAAGGATATTCATATCTTCAAGCCAACTGCTCAGAAACGGCTGGCCGACTTCCTGCAAAAACCAACGAAATCAACATGTCTCATTCTTACTATGCCTCAGAAAATAAGAGCAGGTAAAAATTTAAAATCGATTGCCGGCAAAGCCACAGCCATCGATTGCCGCCAATTGTACGACAATGAAGTGCCTTCATGGATTGTGGGTTACCTTCGATCCAAAAAAATTGAAATTGAAACCCAGGCCATACCTCTTCTGCAGGCCCAGGTTGGAAATTCCCTGCTGAGTTTAACCAATGAACTGGAAAAAGTGCTGGTCAATATTCACCCCAGAACAAAAATAACAATGGACGATGTTCAAAATGTGATTAGCATTTCTAAACAGTTCAATATTTTCGAATTATGCAATGCTATTGGTGATAAAAATTTCTCTCTCTCCATCGCTATTTTAAACAAGCTATTGGAACAGGGAGAAAATCCAACTGGGATGGTCATTCAAATTTCCAGGCACATGGCCAATCTCCTCAAGATCAGGGAAGCGACTCGAATGGGTAAAACATCTGCCGGCGAATTGATGAAATTGACAGGTCTGGCGAATTTCTTTATCAACAACATGAAAAATCAAATCCGTAAATACTCCGGGGAGCAGCTTCGGAATTCATTCTACTATTTGACAGAAGCCGACTTTCATTTGAAGAGCGGCTATCAGAAACCCAAATTAATCATGGAATTGTTAATATACAAAATCTTAAAAATGTAGCTAAGAAAAATCAATTTATTTTAGATATATATTCATGTAAACCGCATACTTTAAGCTTAATTTAAATATGTTTTCATCCTGAAGGATCCTGGTGATTTAATGTTCTGATATCTTTAACCTGGATTATTCATTGTAATGCATTAAGGAATCCAGACAGCCTGAATGGTGCTTAATTCCGAATTCAGTATATCTAACTTTGTTAAATTTCATATATCTGATTAATTTTATTCATAACATTAAGTTAAATATCTATTGTTTGAAATTTGTGAATAATTCAGGTTAAACTCATTTTTAAACATGGATTCCCTGTTCGATTACCATTCAGGCAATCTTGCTTCACTTAGAAATAGAATGATTCATGCAGTGAAAAGAATTTTTGGAACTTTTCGGAAAAAGATTTGGTTAAAATTTTTGTAGGAACGAGTTAATGAAACAGAATGAAAAAGTTACACAACCAACAGATGAAGATTTAATTGAGAAATTTCAAAATGGTGACTTGTACGCGTTTGATTTGATAGTAAAACGGTACAAGAACCAATTATTGAATTTTATTTATAGATTCTTGGGAAATGCCGAAGAAGCTGAAGACCTGGTTCAGGAAACATTTCTCAGGGTTTATAGAAATCGGCGTGCATATCAGAAAGTTGCAAAATTTTCCACATGGATCTATACAATAGCTGGAAATTTAGCAAAGACTGAACTTAGAAAAAGAAAAAGGAGGAAATTTTTTTCAATTTCTGATTTGGGCTATAATGAGAAGGATTATGATATTTCTGATGAAGCCTATAATCCGGAAAAAGATGTCGACAGCAGGATGAAAGAAGAAATCATCCATCGAGAAATCAATGATTTATCTCCCAAGTTTCGAGAAGTTATCTTACTCAGAGATGTTCAACAGCTTTCATACGAAGAAATTAGTCAGATCGTAAATATACCATTGGGAACAGTCAAGTCGCGCGTAAATCGTGGGCGACTGAAACTTCAAGAAAAGTTAAAGCATATTTTAGAGCGATAAATTTTAAATCAATGGGGATAAAAGTTCTAAGATTTAGTTTTTTATTTAAAATAACTCGACATCATCGAAACTTAGAGGGAAAAGATGGATAGTTGCAAAAAGTTCAAAGATTTATTATCCGATTACATTGAAGGAGGACTCGATCCGCAAACAAAGCTACAGATGGAAACGCATTTAAAAGAATGCCTGAATTGCTCGAAAGTAATATTACGACTTAAAACGCTTCACAAGAACCTAAAAACATTACCAAAGCTGCCTGTTTCACCGGATTTTGAAACGGTACTCAGAACGAGAATTCGCGTTGAAAGCGGATTGGATCGGAGACGAAGAGAAAGATTTGCGACGTTCTTTCCAATTCGGAATCCTGTTTTTGCTGCCGCAACTCTGGTTATTTTATTAGCCATAACTGTAACCGTTGTCACACAAATGAACAAACAAAGTGCAGTTTATCCCACTGATGCTTACAGCAATTTTGAGAAGGAAAGCAGCATAGGGAATCAGGCTCAGCAATTATCGAACGGACATGTTGTCTATTTCATCGAAAAGCAACCAGTCCCTTACATCAAACCGGATCAGGCCGATAACAATATCCAGCAAAAATCAAACACGGATAATGACTCAACCTATTTTCAGATTCGTCCGAATGGAATGATGAACAGGCCCATTCAGGTTAACAATTCCAGAGTTTATTAATTAGTTTTCACGGAAATAGTTAACTCACGAATTAGACTATTCAATTGAGTGTAGTTAAATATTTTCCTGTTTTTGAAATATATCCCTGATTTAATTCGCAAATGGATGTTAGGCTAAATTAAATCAGGGTTTTAGATATTGTGATAACATGATTACTACAAAAAACACGCGTTCCCTAAAATTTTTTTGGATTTCCATTTTATCTTTCGGTTTAGCCACCATCCTTTTTTCATCCAGTTATTCACAAACTTCCAATCTGTTGGAAAGCCTTCAAACCGAAATATCCAGTATAATTAACAAAACAAAGCATTCCGTCGTTACCATTTCTTCCATGTCATCTTATTCCTACATGGTCGATAAAGACGATGGATTATGGCCGTTTTCGAAAAGCAGCAAAGAAGAGAAAAAAAATAATGTCTGGATTGTCGGCTCCGGGATCATTTACAATGAGTCAGGATATATCATCACGAAGAGCAGTCTGCTCACTGATTTTGAGAAAATAAAAGTTTCCTTGTGTGATAATCGTAAATTTGACGCCAAATACATTGGCACAGACGAACGCACCCAATTAGCGATTTTGAAAATAGACGCGGAAGACTTGCACCCGGCGATAATTGGCAATTCCTCCCACGTACCATTACATTCACTGGTGATGGTGCTGGGTAATTCCATGGGCATTTCACCGTTTGCCTCGTTTGGACTGGTCAATGGATTTACCAATAATGGCATGTTTATCCTTTCCGCTCCAATTAATCCGGGTAACAGCGGAAGTCCGGTCATCAATAGTGCTGGCGAGATAATCGGAATTATCACCGCCCAGTTGGACGCTGATGTATCAATGATGGGGCCGGCATTCCTGGATTACTCGTATCAGAGCGGCATTGCGCTTCCAATCAATGAAGTTGTCCACCTGACTGACGAAATCATCAAAATGCAGAAGGAGCAAAAAGGTTGGCTGGGAATAACATTTAATGCTGATTCGTTAGCGCATAATAAATTAATTCTCGACGTTGTGGTACCGGGCTCACCGGCTGAAAGAGCGGGACTCAAGCGTGACGATAGAATATTAAAAGTGAACGAATCATTTTTGCATAATACAGAAATGGTGCGTGAAATCATCGAAAAAACCAGTCCAGGTCAACTCGTTTCCATTAATTTCATTCGTGATAACCATCTGCTCAATACATTTGCCAGAATGGAACGCAAACGTCCCACAGGGTTTAATATGCACAAACCAAGAATGCAGAATCCTGCTTTATTCAATCAGCCCAATACTAAACCCATTCAATCCCCGGTCATTTTATCTCCAAATAAATTTCAGGAGATAAATTCCAGAATGCGACAAATGGAAAATGAAATCCAGGATTTGAAAACCAGACTCAGAAAATATCAATAGCTTTTTCTTCTGCATTTTTATTATCTCACGTTTTACTCCTCAATATTTTTCAATTCAGCTTCTAAATTTTTTTAGTTGACTTTTACAATTTTATTTATAAATTATATGGTTTGTATTTTTTCCAATTCACGAAAAATTATTATCAGAAATAAATGAAATATTAGGAGGAATATAATGGGCAAAGATCGTAGCTTTGCAGCAAAAATGTCAAAAGGCGCCGGCGATACAAACCTGTGTCCAACATGTGGTCAGGTATTGAGCATTGTTAAAGTAATCGATTCAGAGAAAAAATCCAATAAAGGGACATGGGGTTTCAAAGAAAAGTACGTGCCCGTTTGCAATTGTAATGAAAAAGAAGTTTATTCGTAAAAACTTTTTCGCACTATCCGATAAAAACGTTTATAGTTTTTGCTAACAAATTCAAAGTGCTGATTGAGAGCGATAGGCGATGTTCGCCACTGGATGTTCGATTTTTTTTGCGCGATTCGGTCGTTTGGATGTTAACTTTGACAACATTATCTGTCAATGATTGCTGCTGAAATTAGAACGCTAATATGTGTATTTCGGAAATAAGGATTAGAATTTGAAAATTTTGTTAGCGACACGAAACAGGGACAAAATTCGAGAGATCAAAGATTTATTTCATGATTTGGATGTCGAAATTATGACGATGGATAATTTTCCGGATATACCCGAAGTAGTGGAAGACGGCGAAACGCTGGAGCAGAACGCATTTAAAAAAGCTAACGAAGTGCACAAGGCAAGCGGTATTTTATCGGTCGCTGATGATACAGGTTTGGAAGTTGATTATTTGGCCGGGAGACCGGGTGTTTATTCGAGCCGGTTCGCCGGTGAAAACGCGACGTACGACGATAACGTCAACAAACTGCTGGCCACCATGGAAGGCGTTCCGAAAGAGAAACGCACAGCACAGTTTCGGTGCGTTATTTCCATTATTGGGGAAAATATCAGCGAGCACGTTGAGGGCAGTTGCCCTGGTTATATTCTCACAGAAAAGCGGGGCAGCGAAGGATTTGGGTATGATCCGGTTTTCTACGAACCTCGCCACAAGCAAACCTTCGCTGAAATGCCACTCAGCCTGAAAAATCAAATCAGCCATCGCGGACTGGCGCTGAAACAGGCTAAAGAAGTCATCGAGCGCATTCTAAAAAATCAAAAATTGACTTGATTTTTTGCGGCAAATACTTTATATTGTCCTACTTAAAAACGGGGCGTGGCGCAGCACGGCTAGCGCGCCTGCTTTGGGAGCAGGAGGTCCCGAGTTCAAATCTCGGCGCCCCGACCACCATTTCCGATACAGCCCATCAAAATTGATGGGTTTTTGTTTTAGGATTTATTTCAAACAAGGGACGGGATAATGGCACGAATTATTTATCAGATTATTGCCTATTCTTTTTTTCTCATGTTCTCCCACAATCCTGCATCCCAGGAAACGTTATTCACCAAAAAAATGCACACCTTTTCGAAGCAGGAAATCGACGCGCTGCTGCCGCGGCTTCATCAAAAATTCCCGGATTTCAATGATCGCCTCCGCGCGTTGTGCCAATTACGAATGGGTACGCCCTACGACATCCGAGCCCTGGGCGATGGCGCCGGCCGCGAGCCTAATCCGGTCTTTCGTGTGGATAAAACCAACTGCACCGTGCAGATACTCACCAACGTGGCGTTAGCCAATGCGACCAGTTATGCCCAGGCCGAATCGCTCATGGCCTATATCAATTATTATCCGGTGGCCGAAGGAGAGAACCCCATCTATTACGAAAACCGGCGGCATTACACGTCTGACCGCATCCTCACTTCGGATTACTTTGAAGCCATCACAACGAAAATCGCGAAACCGTCGGAACTGGATACAGTCCGCATTGTACTGAATCGGCAAAGCGATGGATCTCATTTTCTGCCGGTGGATTGGGAAAAGAAAATTGTGCTGCCTTACATTCCGAAGTCCAAAGTAACGCCGGAATTGCTGAAGCGGCTGCCCGGCGTGATCGGCGTGGGACTGGTTCGAAGGTCGCTTTTCAATAAAGGAATCATCATTGCCCACGAAGGCATGATTGTAGACGGGAAAGATTTTGTTCATGCCTCATCCGCGGCCAAAAAAGTGGTGCAGGAAGATTTTTATTCATACATGCAAAAAAAGCGAAAAGGTGGAAAACCACTGAGCGACGGGATTGTGCTTTATCTCATGAAAGAAATGGCGACTAAAAGTGAATAATCCGTATTTTTTTCAGTCGATTTTTTTAAGTATTTACAGGGCATTAGTAACTGGTTCGTCGTAAATATTGACTTTAAAAAATGCAGTATAATAAAAATAACTCTGTCACCCTGAGCGGAGTCGAAGGGTGATAAATTGCTGATATATTATCACACCTCGACTCCGCTCGGTGTGACAGTGCAATTCTTAAAGACAAATCCAACTAACACAAACTGATAAAATATAAAGGCAAAGAGAGATGCTATCATCCATTACTATTAAACTAATCCCATGATCTCAGTGAATTCTCTGATCTCCCTGTGGTTATCTTTTCATTTGCCAATTATTTCCCCAACTGAACCAAAAATCAGCCTATGAAACCAGACGAAATTCTCGACTACTTCCGAAGAAAATCTATTGACAAAGAATGGGCATTCGCCGAAGCCAAACCTTCGGACACGGCCAAATGGACCCATGGCTACCATCGCTACCCGGCCAAATTCATCCCCCAGCTTGTTGAGCGCCTGGCCGACGAATACATTTCAGCCAAAGACGCGCACATCAACGATCCGTTTATGGGCTGCGGCACCACCATCGTCACCGGCATTTCCCGCGGCTATCGCGCCAGTGGAACGGACATCAATAAAATTGCGCATCTCATCACGCGTGTCAAGGCCACTCCCATCGCGCCGGATGTGCTGGAAGAAAAGACGTCCCAATTCATGGACAAAATCAAAGCGGTTATTGACTCTCCTTCCCAAAATCCAGATGAACCGTTCATCCCGGAAAAGCACATCGAACGCATCGACTACTGGTTTCCTGAAAAAAACAGGGACGAATTGGGCAGAATTTTGAGAGTCATCACCGAAGAGCCGGATCCAATTTTTCACGATTTCTTTTTAATCGCCTTTAGCAACATCTTAAAAAAATGCTCCATTTGGTTACAAGGCAGCACCAAACCGACGCGGGATTTCAAAAAAATCCCATCCAAACCGCTGGACGCGCTTCGAAGGCATATAAATAGAATGAAACGCGGGAATCTTGCTTTTCACAGCGTTGTTCCACCGCATTTGGCTCCCGATGTTTCAAGCTATCTGGATATTCGAATTGGTGATGCGCGACACCAACCTGCCGAAGATAATAGCGTAGATTTAATCGTCAGTTCCAGTCCGTACGTGACCAGCTACGAATACGCGGACCTGCACCAACTGTCCACGATCTGGCTCGATTTTGCTGACAATCTGACTGAATATCGCAAGCGTTTCATCGGCACGGCCTACAAAAAATACGATGACAAAATTGTGCCCAGCCAGATTGCACGGGATATTGTCGAACAGATGGCATCGCGCAGTAAAAAGATGGCCAAAGAGGTGGAAGCGTTTTTTCTGGATATGGAAGGTGTTTTCGGAGAAAGTTTCCGCATTTTGAAAAAACAGGGCCGCTGCTGTTTCGTGATTGGCGATACAAAACTCAAAGGCGTGAATATTCTGAACGCCGAGGTTTTCGTGGAATTGCTACAGCACGTGGGTTTCAAACTCGATCGGGTGATAAAGCGGGAAATCCCTTCGAAGATTCTGCCTCAGAAGCGGGACGAAAAAACAGGTCGTTTCGCCAGCAATGCCAATGCGGACACCCAGGCTTATCCCATCGAGTATATTGTGATTGGGTTGAAAGAATAGTATCCACTCAATAATTAATGGTAGCCGAATCATTTAATCTATGCCAAGGC
>CAZSBG010000120.1:0-18766 GCA_964605145.1 uncultured Cytophagia bacterium
CACCATTCAGGCTACCTGGATTCCTTAATGCATTACAATGAATAATCCAGGTTAATGTGTATTTTAAGTTTTTCATCATAAATTAGATTCGATGCTTCACAGAATCTCAGACACTACTTAATTCGACTTTATCAAATTAGAATAAAACAATGGGGAGTTCAGTGGCCTCTGCCACCAATTTACCCAACCAATAATGTGTCAAAATTGAATTTGACTTTGATAATTTTAAGATTGTTTTTTCTATGATGAAATTCAAAATCATTCCGCGTTAAAATTTATAAAAAATACTTGCCATTTCCGTGAAAATATCCTATAATTGTATGTCTTTATTTTTTCAATTCAATTTATCAGACATCACGCTTTGCCTTATCCATCCAACTCAAAATAAATAAGCGGATCGAACTTAATAAAAATTCAAGGAGCAATCATGGATCGATTTTCAACAATCGAAAAATCGTATGAAATAGCCAAAAGTATGTATGCTGAAAATGGTGTGGACACTGAAGCGGCAATCGCCAAACTAAAAGTTATTTCTATTTCACTCCATTGCTGGCAGGTTGACGATGTTGTCGGTTTTGAGACACCGGATGCACAGTTGACCGGCGGAGGCATACAGGTGACAGGCAACTACCCCGGCAAAGCCCGAACGATAGAAGAAATGCGCATGGACCTGGAAAAAGTCTATTCTTTAATTCCGGGCAACCATCGACTTAACCTGCACGCAATCTATGGGGAATTTGGCGGGAAAAAAGTCGACAGAGATGAAATCGCACCCGAGCATTTCCGGGGCTGGATCGATTGGGCGAAGCAGCAGGGACTTACGCTGGATTTTAACGCAACCTGTTTCTCTCATCCCAAGGCTGATGAAGGATTCACGTTGAGCAGCAAAAATCAGGCGTATCGAAAATTTTGGATTGATCACGTTAAACAGTGTCGCGAAATTAGCGCAGTGATGGGACGCGAATTAAATTCTCCCAGCATTCACAACCTGTGGATTCCCGACGGCACAAAAGATAACAGCGTGGACCGCTGGGCTTACAGAAAGCTGCTTAAAGACGCATTGGATGAAATATTTGAAATTCAATACAATCCCTCTGAAATGAAAGATGCTGTTGAAAGCAAACTTTTTGGTATCGGCAGCGAAGCGTATGTGGTTGGTTCCTATGACTTTTACATGGGATATGCTTTGAAAAACAATAAAATGCTTTGCCTGGATATGGGACATTACCATCCCACCGAATCCGTAGCTGACAAAATTTCTGCCATTCTGCAATTCTCCAATGAACTGCTTTTTCATGTAAGTCGCGGCGTACGCTGGGACAGCGATCATGTTGTTACGCTGAATGATGAACTTCGGGCTGTAAGCGAAGAAATTGTACGCGCGAATTTACTGGATCGCGTTAATATTGCAACAGACTTTTTTGACGGCAGCATTAATCGGGTTGGCGCTTACGTGACCGGTGTGCGGGCATTACTCAAAGGACTGCTCATTGCTTTGCTCGAGCCGCGGGAAAACCTGTTGAAGGCAGAAAATAGCAGCAATAATTTTGTACGTCTTGCACTATTGGAAGAAGCCAAATCACTGCCCCATGGCGCAGTATGGGATTACTATTGCATGAAGATGAATGTTCCTGCTGGCAATGACTGGATCAAAGATGTTATGCAATACGAAACAGATGTCCTTTTCAAACGATCGTAATTCTTTCAATAGGTTGCAGTTGTTTGCTTCAAAATACCGACAGAGTGCAATGCATCACCTGCGCTCTGTCGGTAAACATCTCTTGCCGATAGAATTCAAATCCATCCTCTGCAAGTTATATTTCCTCTGCGTAAAGTTTTTATTTTAGCGTCTCCGAAATCTTTCTCTTTTTTAATGGAATATCATGAAACTTTAAGCCAACCAAATGCGTAACACAAAACAATAATTTTTTTAACCAATTTTCTACTGAACGGTAGGTAGGCATTTCATCTATGAACATTTCCAAACAAAATTCTGAAATCAATACGAAAAGTAAAATATTCCAGGTTTCCGCTAAGCTCTTTGCTGAGAAAGGTTACAATGGCGTGTCCATGCGTGAAATTTCAGAAAACTCAGGCGTGACCAAACCCACTATTTACTATTATTTCGAAAATAAAGAAAGCATTTATAAATCGCTTGTTGAAAAGAGCTTGTACGACGCTGTTCAAGTCTTGGAAACCATCACCAGATTAAATTTATCTGCAAAACAAAAATTGATAGAATTGACAAAGCTGAGATTTCGACAGACTTTAAAGCATCCTGAATTTTCCAAATTTTTTAGTTCGCTATTATTTACAGCCGAACAGTTGCCCTTTCTTGAGCAATACAATTTATTAGTGGAAAAACACAAGACGTATTTTATGAACATTATTGAGGAGGGGATAAATTCCAAGGAATTCGGAGCCAGTGCAAGACCCCAGTTGGCCGTTGAAATTATTGGTGGTGTAATTTTCAACTATGTCATTCAACAGCTTAAAAGCGAGAAAAAAATCCTGACGGATCAATTGGCTGAGGATATCATTGAATTAATATTTAAAGGTTTAAACGAGTGAATAAAATTCAAAATAATATTTTTCATTTTTAGAAGCATGTCGGTATTTATGTATTTTACCCCTAACATCGAAAATTAACAACGGAGGCACCGATGCAATTTCCAAATAAGTATTTTGTAATTATGACCGTACTATTTTTACTTATGCCACTTTCCATTTTCGGTCAGGATAACATCGTTTTGACGCTTGATAAAAGTATTTCCCGGGCTCTGCAAAATAATCCTGAAATAAAAATGTCAGAAAAAGAATTGTCAAAAGCCAAAGCTGGCATTTGGGAAGCCTATTCCAACATTCTACCCCAGTTGGATGCATCTGCCAGTTTTCAGCATTCATGGGAGATTCAAACCAGCACCATTCCCAATTTCATAAAACCGATGATGGCGCCGTTGGCCCCTGTTATCCCGGAAATTGCCGATGCACCGGATTTTATCGATATATCCTTTGGTTTGGAAAACACATTTCGCTATGGCGCAGTTGTTTCCCAGCCATTATTCCTGGGCGGCGCCGGTATTGCCGGTATTCAGGCAGCCAGGGCAACTAAAAACGCTGTTTCGGAAAATCTGGAAGAAAAAAAGCAAAATCTCATTTATAACACCGCCAATGCATTTTATCTGTGTCTTCTTACCAAAGAGTTGATAGATGTGCAGGAGGAAGCATACGAACAAGCCAAAGCGAACTTCGACATTGTTGCAAAAAAATATGAGGTTGGCAATGCGTCCGGCTTCGACAAAATGCGAGCCGAAGTGGAAGTCGCGAATATGAAGCCGGAACTGATTACGGCTCAAAACAATTATCAATCCGCTCTCACGCAACTGAAAACCGTTCTGGGATTGAGCCGAGACACTTTCGTTGAGATCGAAGGAAAATTTCAGTACACCGAAGATTGTTTCGGAAATATGTCGCTGGGAGAAATCCAGGAATTAGCATTGACGAACCGTCCCGCGATACAAGCGCTTGAAGCGCAGAAAAATCTTACACGAAAAGGGATTGCTCTTGCCAGAAGCAGCTTTTTACCTAAATTGTATTTTCAAACGGAACTTTCGTATATGGCCATGAAGAATGATTACGACATCGCCCAGGACGATTTCAGCAAAGGTTTTACGTCATCCTTCAGCCTGCAAATACCGCTTTTTCATGGATTCCGAAACGCCAAGCAATATCAAAAGGCAAGACTGGATTATAAAATTATGCTGGACACTGAAAAACAGGTTTTTGACGGCGTTTCCGCGGAAGTTGAAGTGAGTTACAATAAATTCAAAGAAGCAAAACAAAAATATCTCTCTGCCAATCAAACTGTGGAATTGGCCAAAGAAGCGCTTCGGCTGGCGAATTTAATGTATGAGGAGGGCGCCAATACGCAATTGGATGTGCTTAATTCCCAGCTTGCTTTAACGCGTGCGCGTGTAAGCCAGGTGAACTCGCTGTACGAATACGAGGTATCGCGATATCAATTGAGAAAAGTAACCGGAAAATTAAAAGGGATTCTTGAATAAATTTTTTGGGTGTTATTATTTGCACCACTCGATAAGACAGATTAATTTTCAACTTATTTTTTAAGGAGTTCGACATGAAACGTTTTATTTTATTATTAGGACTAACAACGCTGTTAGCTATTTTTGCGATGAGTTGCTCCAAACCGGGATCAACTGCCAAGGAAGCGAATAACAAAATTCCGGTGGAAGTCGCTGAAGTTATGACCTCGACAGTGGAGAAAGAATTGACATACACAGGTGATATTCGAGCTGAACAGGAAGTGAAAGTCTTTTCAAAAATTCCTGACAGAATTGTTAGCTTCAAGAAAGACGAAGGCGACTATATTGCAAAAGGTGATACGATAGCGCTGATCGAGGCCACATCCATTGAACAGGCGGTCAATCAGACAAAAGCTGCATTGATGAGCGCCAAAGCGCAATTGGTGAACCTGGAATCCGAGTATCGACGCGCCCAGCGACTGCAAAAAGAGAACGCCATCAGCAAGCAGCAATTCGATGGCATCGCCACACAGTACGAAGCCACACAAGCGTTAGTTGAACAATCTGAAGCTGCTCTTGCCCAGGCGAAAAGTCAGTTGGCAGATGCTGCAATTACTTCACCCATTTCCGGTATTATTGGTGTTCGAAACTATGATCAGGGCGATATGGCCGGGGGACAGTTTCCGTTGGTCAGTGTCGTACAAATGAGGCAAGTCAAAGTTGAAGTGAATGTACCTGAGCAGGATTTAGGCGTATTGGAACCCGGGCAATGTGCTACCGTGTCGGTCAGAAGCTTTCCAGATGAAGAATTCGATGGCACCATCAACAAAATCCGGCCTGTACTGGATCCGATGACACGAATGGGCAAAATTGAAATTCTTGTGGATAACAAAGATAGAAGACTGAAACCGGGGATGTATGCTGAAGTCTCCATTTGTGTAAAGACATTTGAAAATGCTGTTGTCGTTCCAAAACATGCCATCATAGAAAAAACCGAGATGCAGCGAATTAATGGACAGGATGTGGCAGTGGTCAATTCCCAGGTTTTTATTGAACAGGATGGCATCGCCCTGTTGCGTGATATTGATGTCACCTATGCCAATGGTACTAATGCTGTGGTTTCAGGCGGAGTCCAGCCAGGTGAAAAAATAGTTGTTATTGGTCAGCAAAGCCTGAAAGATAGTTCTCAGGTTAAGATTTTAGCAGAAGGAGATAAATAGATATGAAGATTACGTCCATTGCGATCAAACGCGGAGTCACATTTTTTATGATTTACCTCATTGTGATCGGGTTTGGTCTCTTTTCATTAGCCAGATTGAAGATAGATTTATTCCCAGATCTCACGTTTCCCGTTATTGCCATTATCAGTCAGTATACAGGGGTGAATCCTTATGATATCGAAACAACCGTTACACGTCCGTTAGAAGAAACCGTTTCTTCTGTCGAAAATGTCAAAAAGGTCAGTTCTACCACCAGTCAGGGATTGTCGCTGGTCATTCTCGAGTTCGACTGGGGGACGGATATGGATCAGGCTGAAATCGATACACGAAAAAACATAGACCTGATACGGGATTATCTGCCAGACAACGCGAGCGCGCCAATTATTTTTGCATTTGATCCCTCGCTTCAGCCGGTCATGTTTATGGGAGTTCAGTCAGATCAATATGGTCAGGCAGAATTACGACGAATTTCTGAGAGAGACATTGAGCCGCGACTCGAACGGATTCCAGGCGTTGCCAATGCGTTTACTACCGGAGGTTTAATTCGGGAGATCAAAGTCATGGTAGATCCCAACAGACTCCAGGCTCATAATTTCTCCATTGATTATGTTGTAAATGCGCTCCGGATGAACAACATGCAAATTCCCAGCGGTTGGGTTGACGATGATATGATAGAATTCACAGTAAAGACCGTTGGCGAATACTCCAATTTAGATCAAATTCGTAATACGACCATTGCCAATATCGACGGCACGCCGGTCCGCATAAAGGATGTGGCTGAGGTGATTGATGGCTTCAAGGAACAGCGACAGCGAGAATATGTTAATAATAACCCAAGCATCCTGTTGATGATCAGTAAACAGTCTGATGCCAATACAGTTCAGGTGTGTAAACTTATTAATGATAAATTGCCCACAGTGCAACAGGAAATTCCCAAAGGAGTCGTGATTAATAATTTTTATGATCAAGCGACATTCATCAATCGATCCATGGCAAATCTGGGTAACACAGCAATCGAAGCCATTATTCTTGCATTCCTGGTTCTGCTTTTCTTCCTGTTGAATATTCGAAGTTCACTCATTGTGGCGATTTCCATTCCGACCTCCATGGTGGTGACTTTCGCAGTCATGGATCAGGCAGGTCTCACATTGAACATGATTTCAATGGCAGGACTCGCGCTGGCAGTGGGTATGCTCGTTGACAATTCCATTGTTGTGCTGGAAAATATATTCAGGCGGCGTGAACTGGGAGAAGATATCAGCGTCGCTGCAGATAAAGGTGGTTCGGAAGTTTCGATGGCGATTACCGCCTCCACATTGACCACACTGGCCGTGTTTGTACCGGTACTGTTTGTTCCTGGCATTGCCGGTGAATTGTTCAATGATATGGTTGTAACCATTTGTTTCTCCCTGCTCTCATCTTTGGTGGTTGCCCTGACTTTGGTGCCGTTGCTGGCATCACGGTTTCTGGCGTTGAAAACCGATAATCCCGAGAAACAGGGATTCATTTCAAAACTTAAATCTTCGATTTCAAACTTTATCACCAATTTAACTGAGAGATATGGCCGAACTCTGGATTGGTCATTGAACCATAGAAAATTAGTTGTATTCCTATCATTCATTGCATTCATTCTGTCGCTTGTGATTTTGGGTTCGCGCGGCGGCGATTTTTTTCCTGATTCTGATCAGGGTTACATGACCTACGTGGTTAAACGAGCCCCGGGGACCAGCCTGGATGAAATGGATAAAACGATGAAAGAAATCGCTAAAATCATTGAAAAAAATGTGCCGGAAGCAGAAGACATTCGCCTGGAATTTGGACAGGGCGAGGGGATATCCGCACTGTTCGGAGGCGGCGGTTCTCATAAGGGCGAAATTGGCATCAAGCTCGTGAGAGTTACAGAACGAGAACGACGGCAAAGTGAAATCGACAATGCATTGAAACAAGAATTCAAAAATGTTGCAGGCGCCGACATCAGGTATCAGCAGCAGGGATTTAATTCGATGTTTGGCGAAGGCGATATCGTGGTGGAGATTTTTGGCCACGATCTCGACAGGTCAAAACGCATTGCGACTGAAATTCAAAAACTCATTGAAAAAGTTGAGGGCACGAGTCAGGTTGAAATGAGCCTTGAGGAATCCATGCCGGAATTACAAATCCAGTTGGACAGAAATCGCCTTTCCGATCTTGGACTATCCGCGGCACAGGTTTCGCAAACAGTCAGCTCCAGTGTATTGGGTTCAATTGCTACAATTTATCGCGAAGGCGGCGATGAATATGATATTCGAGTGCAATTAGATCAGAAGTATCGAAACAACAAAAAAGATTTGGAAAATTTGCTGATCGTTGCCCCGACCGGTGCGCGAGTTCCGCTTAGGGCAATCGCGGATGTCGTAAACAGTAGAGCCCCCGTCGAAATTACGCGGGAAGATCAGGAGCGCGTGGTAAAAGTTTCCATGATGGTATTTGGAAGAGATTTGAGCAGTGTGACCAACGATGTGAGAAACGAATTGAAAAAAGTTGCACTTCCCAACGATTACCGGCTGGAAATCAGCGGTGTTGCCGAAGAGCAGGCAGAATCATTCGGTTACCTCGGCATTGCCATGCTGGTAGCTATTGCTCTTACGTACATGGTGATGGCATCCCAGTTTGAGTCGTTGCTGGATCCTTTCGTAATTATGTTTACCATTCCATTATCTGTGATTGGCGTGGCGCTGGCCTTGCTCGTCACAGGAAGCACACTCACGGTGATGGCCCTCATTGGAATTATTATGTTGGTTGGAATTGTGGTAAACAATGGTATTGTGCTCGTTGATTACATGAATCAATTGCGCGATAGTGGCAAAAATATATTTGATGCCGCTCGTGAAGGTGGCCGCACCCGATTACGCCCGGTGTTAATGACAGCGCTCACCACCATTCTTGCCATGTTTCCGCTGGCGCTGGGGATTGGAGAGAGCGCCGAAAACTGGGCGCCAATGGCCCGATCAGTCATTGGTGGGTTGTTTGTGGCGACATTTCTAACGCTGGTTGTTGTCCCGGTGCTCTATGTAATTTTTGAAACGCGCGCTGAACGTTTCAAACAAAAGCGAGAGGCAAAAAAAGCCGCAAAACTGGAAGCCTCCAAAGCCTAATATAGAACCTAATATGATCAATAAAAAACCGAATGTGGAACAACTCGTATTCGGTTTTTTATTTGTTAATATTTGTGGGATTCCGACGGTGTTGTTGGTTACTTCATTTTGAATTGCGCTGTAAAATGACGCAATAACTTCGCCTGATAGGTGATTTGAAATCCCCTCAGCGAATCACGTTTTCTGAAAACATCTTCGATGACTTCCAGCACATAGTCGAAATGACTTTGCGTATACACGCGTCTCGGAAAGGCCAACCGTACCAGCTCCATCATTGGGGGGATGTATTTTCCCGTCTCCTTATCGACTTTGCCAAACATCACGCCCCCAATTTCACAGGATCGAATGCCGCCATCAACATAAAGCTGGCATGCAACCGATTGTCCGGGGAATTCGTCCACCGGAATATGCGGCGCAAATGTTTTAGCGTCCAGATAAATGGCGTGACCGCCGGGCGGTTTCAGGTAAGGCACACCCATTTTATCCAGCTTCTCGCCCATGTATTCTGCCGTTCGAATGCGATAATGAAGATAATCCTCGTGAAGCACCTCTTCCAATCCCTGTGCAATTGCCTCCAAATCGCGCCCGGCCAGGCCGCCGTACGTTGGGAATCCTTCCGTAACAATCAGCACATTTCTGGCCTGGAGAGCCAGTTTATCATCATTCATCGCCAGAAATCCACCGATATTGACCAGCGCATCCTTCTTGGCGCTCATGGTACAGCCATCGGCGAACAAGAACATTTCCTGAGCAATCTCTTTACACGTTTTATTTTGATATCCTTTCTCACGAATTTTGATAAAATAAGCATTCTCCGCAAACCGGCAGGCGTCCAGAAACAACGGTATGCCATATCGCGACACCAGTTCTTTTGTGCTCCGGATATTATCCATGGAAACAGGCTGGCCGCCGCCGGAATTATTGGTCACGGTCAACATGCATACAGGAATATTCTCAGCCCCTTTTTCCCTGATAAACTGTTCGAGTTTCTCCAAATCCATATTTCCCTTAAATGGATGAAGTGAATTCGGATCTTTCCCCTCGGCAATGACAAAGTCCACTGCCTCGGCATTGTGATATTCAACATTTGCCCGCGTCGTATCAAAATGCGTATTGGAAGGCACATACTTGCCCCTCTTTCCCAGAATTTCAAACAGAATTCTCTCTGCGGCTCGACCCTGATGCGTTGGAATAATGTGCTTAAAATGGGTAATTTCTTTCACCTTATCAAAAAAATGATGATAGCTTCTCGCGCCGGCATAAGATTCGTCCCCCCGCATCATACCGGCCCATTGTGTATCGCTCATGGCAGATGTTCCGCTATCGGTTAACAAATCAATGATGATATCTTCTGCATCCACCAAAAACAGGTTGTAGCCTTTTTCATTGATAATCTTTTCGCGCTGTTCCCGGCTCGTCATTTTAATTGGCTCAACCATTTTAATTCTGAATGGCTCGATTATGGTTCTCATCAGACTTCCTTTCTTGTAATGCCGCTCATTTCATTTTCAAAGTTTTTTTTTATTCTAAATGTATAAATTTCAACATGAATTTGCAATAGAAAAATGCGAGTGCTGCACAAACCGTACTACATTTTCAATTTCGCTTTCAAAATTCTACTCTTTCGAACGAAGCGAAAAAAGCGAGCGAACTTCCCGAAAAGAAACAAGAATTCCAAGCACATCTTTTATTCGCCAATCTTCCAGTCGTTCGAGCGTTCGAATGATGAAAATAAGTGGCAAAAGGATGAAAATAACAATGGAGAAATAGGTTCGGTAAGTGTTCAAATCGGATAAATTTAAGAGACGCAACATTTTCAGCAGTCCCCCTCCCAGGAAGGTCCCGCCTAATCCTGCAATTATCCCGGATACGATATAAACAAAAATATTGACACCAACTCTTTCTTTTTCAGGAATGATACTTAAAAAATAATGCGCCAGTGAAGAGTTTACACCGGCACTGGCAATACCAGTCAAGAAAAAAATAAGGGCTAAATAGAAAATGAAAAATGAACCCGGCGCAATAATCCAAAGCAGGCATATAATCAATAAACTGCTGCTATAGAGTATCAATACCGGCCTCGGACCAAAACGATCGAGAATGAAGCCATTCAAATATGACGCACCCATGGCACCGAGTATTTGTACCAGTGCAAAAATGAACGCCTTGTAATCGGAAATTTGATAACCGTTCTTGACCGCCACCATTGAAAATGGCTTAATCAGCATCATCGAGAGCACAACAGAAGACCACGCAAATAACATTTTTCGGGGTCGCGCATTATTCCACAGATACCTGAATGATTGAGTGATATTATCCTTTGCAGAAAGTTGAGAATTTCTGGATTCAGGAATATTAAAAATGATGAGCGAAGAAATTAGTCCCATCAACACACCAAAAACAATGATGCCCTGGAAAACAACAGTGTCATCTGATCGACCCAAAATGTAGACCAATGACACCATCGTGATGAGGTAAAAAATATTAAAATGCAGCCAGATTTTTGAAATATAGTTACCGCGATTTTTTTTATTTGTAATTTCACCGATTAAAGGCGTATTCGCAGTAATTCCCAAACTTCGAAAACCGAAGAATCCAAACGCACCCAAGCTGAGCAGTATAAGCCCCAAAGCAGTATTGTATCGCTCAATCACCCACGGCACAAAAAAGAGCAATAGCGCGGATAAATTTCGTAATATCCAGGCAAGACTGTATGTCCTTGCTGCACCCATCTTGCCAATCAACAATTTTCCGATAAACATGAGCGGCATTGTCAGAAAGGCGAATGAAACGATCAGACCTGTCAGAAAATCGTCCGCGCCGTTTTTAATCGCGTAAAGGATGAGCGTGCTTTCGGCAAGACAACCAAATGATAGTGAGTTAATGCGGGTGAACCAGAGATACTTTCGGCGACCAGACTCTTTCGCCTCAGATTTCAACTTTTCAGGGAAGTTATGTCGAAGTAAACTTATCATAATAATGACTCATGAAAAAATAAGCAGGCAATGTAGTGAATTCCCGTACAAATATCAATGAAAAATCTTAGTAATTTCTGATACGCCAGAGAAATTCATGACATCGGACAAAAAGGAAATGGGCCAGCCTAAAATCTGAGCCATTTTATGGAGGACAATGAAGATTTAATAGCAGATATTTCAATGAAATTATCCTGGCTACTTTTTCCGCCAATGGCCGGGAACCCATACATATCCGCGCCGTTTTTTAACCCATTTTCCGCTTACCCAGACTTTGCCTTTTTGGTTTTTGACCCAGTACCCCTTGGTCCAGGTGTATTTACCGGCTGCTTTATTCCAGGTCCAGTGGCCAGAAATATGGACTGCATTGGGAAAAGGTTTCGGGGTGACAACTTTTACCACCTTTGGCGGAGGCGGAGCCTTCCTGACATGTGCTGCGCTCGGGGCGCATCCACCAAAAAGAATAAAGGCAAATCCAAACATGACTGCGTTGAACAATAACTTTTTCATGACAACCTCCAATATTTTGATTCAGACTCGATTCATATTCCGTCATATGAACCTTATATTTCGTTACGTTGTTGCTACATTCTTCTTCAAATGCCATGCCAAAGTAATTAAATATTGATTTTAATATACTTACGCGACAACAACGTTCAAAACAAGCACAAAAGCGAACAATCAGGAACATATTGATGTACTATTAAGTACAATCGCCTTTTTAGCTAAAAGAGTGATGTAGTAAGAATACAATTTCTCTAACTTTTCACTTGCTTTTTAAAAGAAAGCATGTTAAATTGAAGACTTTAAATTTTAGCGAGTTATCATCACCTTTTATTCCCAGAATTAAATTCACTTAATACAGGTTTTACTGCAGGATGACTTTAAATAATAAAATTAAGAATTATTTTGTCCTCTGCCGCCCATTGAATGTTTTTATAGGCATGCTTTCTATTTTCATTGGCGCATTTATTACAGGGACAGTTCAACCAATTCGAGCCGTTTTGTTTGCGTCCATATCCGGTGGACTCATTGCTGCAGCTGCCAATGTAATTAATGATTATTACGACATAGCAATTGATAAAATAAATAAACCACATCGGCCGTTGGCGGCTGGATTAATTTCGCCGATGAACGGATTTGCTTTTTCAATCGTTCTATTCATTGCGGGTATTGCGTTCGGCTATTTCATAAACTGGAAAGCGTTTGCTGTTGCGGTCTTTTCATCCGTCATTCTGTTTCTGTATAGCGCAAAGCTAAAACGCACTGTTTTGTGGGGAAATCTATCCGTAAGTCTGGTGACTGCTTTGGCGTTCATTTACGGAGGTATTGCGGTCAATCGACTAAACATGGCGCTGATTCCGGCCATTTTCTCATTTTTCTATCATCTTGGCCGCGAAATTATTAAAGATGTTGAAGACACTGAAGGTGATCAGGCCGATCATATCAAAACCCTGCCAATTCAATTTGGAAAAAAACTGGCTCTGGAAATTGCAACCTGGAACTACATTTTCCTTATTTTCCTCACGATCGCGCCTTTTATTTTTCATATTTTTGGAATTTATTATTTGGTGATCGTTATTGGAATCGTGGATTTCGTCATTATCATGGTTCTCATTTCAATCTGGAAAAAACAGGACACCCAAAATTTATCCCGAATGAGTACTATTTTGAAATTGAACATGTTTGCAGGGTTAATCGCTATCTATTTCGGCAAGTTTTAATTCATAAGATACAAAAATAAAACCAGGATTAGTTTATGCGGGCTGTTATTCAAAGAGTAACGCGTGCCTCTGTTGCTATTGAAGGGAAAATTGTCAGTGCCATAGATCAGGGGCTGGTCATTTTATTCGGTGTAAAACACGGCGATACAGAATCAGATGCAAAATATCTGGCAGATAAATGCGCAAATCTAAGAATATTCTCGGATACTGATGGCAAGATCAATCTTTCGGCTTTGGACGTGAACGGGCAAATCCTGGCGATTTCACAATTCACGCTATATGGCGATACACGAAAAGGGAGGCGCCCCAGCTTTATCGATGCGGCTCCGCCGGAAATCTCGGAACCGCTCTACCTGAAATTTGTGGAATATTTGAAAGAGACAGGTCTGAAAGTCGCCATCGGTGAATTCGGCGCCGTGATGCTGGTAGAGATTCACAACGACGGCCCTGCCACATTAATTCTGGAAAGTAAGGAGCAAAAATAATGGATCAAAATTGTATATTCTGTGATATTATTCAAAAGAAAATCCCGGCAAAAATAGTACACGAAACAGAACATGTTTTAGCGTTCCATGATATTCGTCCCCAGGCGCCTGTCCATATTCTCATTATACCCAAAGAACACATACCGACATTGAACGATTTGAAATCCAAACATCAGCAGGTAATTGGCGAAATTTTTCTGACTGCCGCAAAGCTGGCAAAGGAATTGGGATTTGCACAAAATGGTTATCGCACGATTTTTAACTGCAACCGCGATGCTGGTCAGGATGTTTATCACATCCATTTGCATCTGTTAGCAGGTCGAAAATTATATTGGCCTCCCGGCTAAAGTTCTCGTATAAAAATGATAAAAAAAACTTGATTTTGTTTATATTTTTTTTTATCTTAATTTGATAAATTAAAAACGATACACCTTATTCGAAAGGAGGTTTGAAGTTAATGCCCAGCGTTAAAGTTCGAGATAATGAGAACTTCGAAAGAGCATTTAAGCGATTCACAAAAGCATGCGAAAAAGCTGGTTTAATGTCTGAGATTAAAAAACATCAGCATTTTGAAAAACCAAGCGAACGTCGTAAAAGAAAAATCAATGCAGCAAAACGCAAAGCCAAAAAGATTCAGATGATGGAGAATGCTTAACGCATTTTATTCAATAAAAAATGAGTTGCAGTAAGGTACTTCGTCTCAGATCATACTTTTTCCCCATATTGTAATGAAATCGATTTTTTATGTTGGAGGAAACAAAATGACAATGCTGCAAAAGCTAACCGAGGACATGAAATCGGCATTGAAGGCCAAAGACGATTTAAAGCTTCGTACGATTCGTTTGCTCATTTCAGAACTCAAAAAACAAAAAATCGATTCAGGGCACGAGCTGACCGAGGAGCAGGAAATTGCAACGCTTATGAGCGCAGCAAAAAAGCGTAAAGAAGCTGTTGAAGTGTATCAATCGACCGATCGCACAGATTTACTGGAAAAAGAGCAGCAGGAACTGGAAATTATAAATCAGTACCTCCCTGCCCAATTGTCCGATCAGGAGATTGAAAATGAGATTGATTCCATTATCAGTTCTGTTGGCGCCACCAGTCTGAAAGAGCTTGGCAAGGTGATGGGGGAAGCCATGAAAAAGCTGAAAGGAAAGGCTGATGGGAAAAAAGTACAACAGATAGTACGCAATAAATTAGCTTGATTTATTTTTATACGACTCAAATAGAAAAGTGGATAAAGTAATATGGCTCTTTATTCGCTTTTTTTATTTTATCATATATTTATTTATGGATGAGGTAGTATGATAGAAGCATCCATTGCAATTATCGACCTTGCAATAATAATTATACTGGCGTTTTTTATATACAAGGGCTATAAAAACGGATTCACCACGGAATTTATGCGCGCTTTCGGTACGATTGTGAGTTTCATTGTAGCCATTCGGTATATGTCCAATTTGTCCCAAATGATTTACGGCGCGTTGGAAATGTCACCAACATTGATTGCGATTTTTTCATTCATCGTAATTTTTACTACGCTGGTATTAGCCTTTAAATTCGTTACGACAAAATTCTTAGCAGCCATAAAATTTTCAATAACTCTCGGAAGCATCGATCGCCTCGCCGGCATTGCCATGGGTTTAATTAAGGGCGCAATCCTTGTCAGTTTATGCACCGTGCTCATTTCTTTCATGTCCTTTTCAGGAGCAATTAACAAGGAAATACGGCAGTCCCAACTGTTCGATCCCATGCGACAAGTTTTGCCTCTTTGTTATAGCCTGGCAAAACTTGCATTTCAATCTGATTATAAGCCATTTTTCAGAGAACTGGATGAAACCTTCTCCGGCCAAACAGATCAGCGAAAAGGTGAAGCCACGGAGAGAGTTCTTGATTTTTATCGTTCAAATTAGTCTGGTATGATGTTTTGAATACACATATTTACGCAACATTAGAATTTGACAGGATAATTGACTACCTCGCCGGTTTAGCAATTTCTCCATTAGGTAAAAAAATTGCCCTTCAAATAGAGCCGCAAAACGATCTCAGTTGCGTCGAAAGAAAATTATCAGAAGTCACTGAACTCAGAAATATACTTGACTTTGATGATCCCTTTCCCCTGTTTGGTTTGATCGATATCATGCCATCCCTGAAAAAATCTCAAATATACGGTAATTATTTACCGCCTGAGGAATTGGCGAATATCGTTCAAACGCTTCAGGTATCTCGACGAATACATGCCTACTTCATCGAAAGGAAAGAAAAATACCCTGCACTGGCCCGGGTCATAACACATATCGAGTCTTTTCAATCCATCGAAAAACAAATCATGCGCTGTATCGACGTGGCCACCAATGAAATATTGGACCGCGCCAGCCCTGAGCTTAACCGAATCAGGCGATCGATTGAAACCCATGAACTAAAGATACGCAAGAAGCTCGAAGATATGGTGGCCAGCTTTTCCCGTCAGCATTATTTGCAGGAGAATTTAATTGCCGTGCGCGATGGTCGACTTGTTCTGATGGTGAAAGATGCGTACAAAACCAAAGTAAAAGGGCTGGTTCACGATCAGTCTGCTACAGGGGCGACGCTCTTTGTGGAGCCATTGGAAACGCTGGAATTAAACAATCAGGTCCGTGCACTGAAACTTAATGAGCGCAGGGAAATTGAAAAAATTCTGAGGCAATTAACCGATCTCATCAGGGAGAATTTGCCGGCCATCGAGTCCAGCCTTGATTCGCTGGCCCGGCTCGATTTCATTTATGCAAAAGCCGTTTTCTCGCAAAAAATTTCCGGCGGCCAACCTGCCATCAACCAAAGCGATCGCCTCGAGTTGATAAAAGGAAAACACCCATTGCTAATACTTCGTGACGATCCGACAAAACAGGTTGTGCCGCTCGATTTAAAAATGGGACAAAATTACAAGACATTAATCATCAGTGGCCCCAATGCCGGGGGCAAAACCGTCGCGCTAAAAACTGTGGGATTGATCTGTTTAATGACCGCCTGCGGCATGCATATCCCGGCTGATCCGAGCTCGAACATCCCGGTTTTCGATGCAGTTTTTTCATCCATCGGCGACCAGCAATCCATTGAAAACGATCTGTCTACGTTTTCTTCGCATGTGGCAAAATTAACAGAAATAGTAGACCATGTCACTGCAAATAACCTGGTTCTGATCGATGAAATCGGTTCCGGTACAGACCCGGATGAAGGCGCCTCGCTCGCTATTTCTGTCCTTGAATACCTGAAAGACATTGGCTGCTTGACTATCGTTTCAACGCACCAGGGAGCCCTCAAAGTTTTTGCCCATGAAACACCCGGCGTCGAAAACGGAAGTATGGAATTTGGTCGGGATACACTCCAACCAACCTACCATTTCAGACTGGGTATTCCCGGTTCGAGTTATGCTTATGAAATCGCCAAACGATGGGGATTGAAAGAAGAAATCACGGCGCGCGCTCGGGAACTCACCGGCAGCCAGAAAACCCAGGTTGAAAAGTTGCTCATGGATTTAGACAATAAAATGAAAAAATATCGTGCGCTTTCCCAACAACTCGAAGACAAAGATAAAAAGCTTGATGAATTGATTTCATCCTATCAGCACAAAAACACCGAACTGGAAAAAAGGGAACGCGATTTCAAGAAAAATGCAATCGCTGAAGCCGAACAAATTTTGCAGGATGCCAATCGGGCTGTGGAGCAATCCATTAAAGCAATTAAAGAACAACATGCCAATCGCGAGGCAATTAAGCAAGCTCATGATTTAATTGAACAGGAGAAGAGGAAGGTTCAGGCCAACAAGAAAAAAATTTCCAGGATTAAAAAGGAAGAAAGTCCGATGAAATCCCTGGAGAGCGCACATATCGGACAAGATGTGTTCTGGTCGACATATCAATCATTTGGGACCGTACTTTCCGAAGAGGATTCAACCGGCCGTGTATTAATTCAGACCGGCGACGTCAAAATACGCGTGCCATTGAATGAATTGTCAATCGCTTCAAAATCCAGACAGAAATCTCGGGCAGCCTCAGCCACGCGTATCAATATGAACTTCGACAGACTAACCTCGGACGAAATTGACATTCGCGGGTATCGCGTCGATGAGGCGCTTACTGCAGTGGATAAATTTATCGATGAAGCGATCCTTTCCGGATTAAAAAAAATTTATATTATTCATGGCAAAGGAACCGGCGCTTTGCGAAAAGCCATACATCATTTTCTTCAAAATCATAAAAAAGTAAAAAACAGGGGTCATGCAGATTGGAATCTCGGGGACACCGGCATGACTGTAGTGGAATTGGAATAAAATTTCAGGGAATAAAATTGGATCAAAAATTCATAAAAAGAAGTCGTCCGTGCAGATTTGTCGGCGAAAAAAATGACCTGATCAGGAAACTGGAAAAAGAAGGAAAATTATTCAATCCTGAATACTTCTGCACGAATAAAAACGGTTACTGCGCGGACGATAGTGTTTGCGTTGCCCTTGTGGCACAAGCCCATCTGCCGACACGTTTTGGCGAATTCGACATTGCCATTTTCCAAAATAACAAAGATGGAAAAGATCATATTGCCATTACCCGCGGCAATTTAAAAAGCGCGAAGGAAGTGCCCATTCGCGTTCACTCGCAATGCCAGACCGGCGACCTTTTTGGATCATTGCGCTGCGACTGCCGCGACCAGTTAGAACATACGCTCAAGACTTTTTCCTCACTGGACAAAGCAGTGCTGCTTTATCTCAAACAAGAAGGAAGAGGGATTGGGTTGGCGAATAAAATTCGTGCCTATCATCTCCAGGAACAGGGTTTGGATACAGTTGAAGCCAATGAGGCGCTGGGCTTTCCTGACGATGTCCGAACATACGAGATTGCCGCGTCCATGATTAAGTTGCTCGGAATTGAATCGATTGTCTTGTTCACCAATAATCCGGAAAAAATGAACGGTTTAACGGAAAACGGGATAATTATTTCCAGAAGAGAGCCGATCGTCATGCCGGGAAATCCACATAACATTCACTATTTGGAAACCAAGAAGAACAAGGCTGGGCATCTTTTGTAAATGACAATTCCAGTCAAATAATTACGGACAAATATATCATTATTTACTCTTTTATTGATAGTTATTACCACTTAGTCAGATTACCCTTTTTCTGTCATTTCCTCTGGACTTTACCCGGGGTACTTCC
>CAZSBG010000121.1:0-18755 GCA_964605145.1 uncultured Cytophagia bacterium
CGGGAATCTCCTCGTGATGTAGAATGAGATTCCTGTAAAAAACATACAGGCGACCAACGGAAGTACCCCGGGTAAAGTCCAGAGAAAATGACAGAAAAAGGGCAATCTGACTACGTAGTAATAATCATTCATGACAAACCCAATACGGAGGATTAAACATGTTAGTTGTCGTTAAAAAAGACTATGATGAAATGAGCAAAGAAGGCGCGAAACTGGTTGCTGAATTGATCCATCGGAAACCCAATTGCGTGATAGGATTTGCAACCGGCAGCACACCGCTTGGATTGTACAAAGAATTGATTCGGTTGTATAAAGAAGAAGGTCTGGATTTTTCGAAAGTGACTACGTTTAATCTGGATGAATATGTAGGACTTCAGCCGGAACATGATCAGAGTTACCATTACTTCATGTGGGAAAATCTTTTCAAACATATCAATGTGGATCCGCGCTATGTGCATATTCCTCATGGAATGGCCAATGACGTGGAAGACTTTTGCGAATGGTATGAAGAACGAATTAAGGCCTTTGGCGGCATCGATTTACAAATCCTGGGAATTGGCGCAAATGGTCACATTGCCTTCAATGAACCGGGATCATCTTTAGGCTCGCGTACTCGAATTAAAACGTTGGATGAACTGACAAAAAGGGACAATGCCAGATTTTTTGAAAACCAGGAAGAGGTGCCCAAGTACGCCATCACCATGGGGGTTGGTACTATTATGGACGCCAAAAGTCTTATCCTCTTGGCCAGCGGCCCTGGCAAAGCAGATGCAATTCACGCCACAGTGGAAGGACCAATCACAGCGCTGTATCCTGCAACCATTGTTCAGATGCATCGCAAGGCCACCATTATATGCGATGATGCAGCCGCGGAAAAATTATCACGACAGTATTCCGGATATTTGTCTTAATTGATAGATAGTTGTTAAAAATTCTTTTGAATGCAAACTTCGCAGTAACTATATTGAACCTAAAAGAACGGAGAATCACATGAATGTCATCATTTATGAAGATGCGAAACATGATAATCTTGTGCCCATCGCCTATTTGAGACCGGTATTTGAATTGAAATGCGGTCATACCCTGTTATGGCAAAAAGTCGAACGATTGCTGGAAAAAAAATCCGATCAGTATTTTATGCGGGATTACCTGGCGCCTGTTTTCAGCAAAAAGTTTGGAGCAGACAAAGTAAATCAACTCAGCGCCCTGAAAGATAATGACCTCTTGCTGATTAATGGACGACTGCTGGCCATTGACATCGAATTAAGCCTGGACGGCCCGGAAGAGATCGCTTATTCTGAGGATCAAATATCCTATGCCAGAGTCAAAAAATCCACAACTTCAGGCATTGAATTCAATTCACCGGAAGAATTGCTGAACCAAATCGCTTCAAAGCTGCCGAAGAAGCAAATTGAGGCGACCGTGATCAACTTTCCCTGGAACCTGGTGCAAAATAACAGTCGCGCCATTGTCGACGATTTCAACCGGCTGCCCGAAAAAGGCATTCACGGTGAAATATCACCCCAGGCAGGTGTCATCGGCGAAAAAGACTTGATTTACGCTGCACCCGGTTCAGTTGTCCACCCATTTGTAACACTGGACACCAGCCGCGGTCCCATCATTCTTGAAAAAGATGTGGTTATTCATCCCTACACCCACATCGAGGGACCGCACAGCATGGGTGAAAAAAGCCAGGCATTCGGTGGAAATATTCGGGAAGGATCGTCCATCGGGCCGGTCTGCCGCGTTCATGGTGAAATTGAAGAAAGCATTATTCATGGCTATTCCAATAAACATCACGATGGATTTTTGGGACATGCTTATGTGGGTGAATGGGTCAATCTCGGCGCGTTCACCACGAACAGCGATCTGAAAAATGATTACACCTCGGTTCAGCTCTATCTTCATGGCGAACTCGTGGATTCCGGAGATATGAAAGTCGGTTCGTTTATTGGCGATCACACAAAAACCAGCATCGGTACACTACTGAGTACCGGCTCCATGGTTGGTATTATGAGCAATATTATCCATGCCGGCGATTTGACCAAAAAGTATGTGCCTTCTTTCACATGGTTTTTGCACAATCGCGCGACAAAAGGATTCGGATTCAAACACATGGTTTCCACAGCAGCCCGGGCAATGGAGCGCAGAGGAGTTCCTCTTACTGAAGAAGATGAAAAAATGCTGGAAACCGTTTTTGAAATGACGCGCGCTGATAGAAAATATTGGATTAAAAAAGGTTTTCAATCATGATTTAAATGAATTCAATTTAGCGTGCACATATTATTGAATGAATAAAATTTTGGAGGGAAAAATGTCCGTTGAACAACGAGTAAAAGAAGTGATTGCGCGGCAACTGAAAGTAAAAATGGAAGACATTCAACATGATGCAGATTTTGTTCACGATCTGGGAGCCGACTCCATGAGCAGCATCGAATTAGTCGCCGCTTTTGAAGCGGAATTTGATATTGACATGGACGAAGACGCGGCTCTGAGTGTGAAAACAGTGGGCAAAGCTGTTGAATTTATCCAGAATGAATTGGAGAAATAACAACGCAATCTCAAACTAATTTCATTTCTCACTGAAAACTCACTCTTAATTTTTCTATGGAGCAATGGGAATTCGCATATTCAATTTCTATTGCTCCAGTTTGTTCATCCTGTCTTCACCACAGCCCATAACTTCTCTGACTATATAATTCGATCAGTAAAGTTCGCTTCAATTTCGATAAGACATCTTTTTCAGCTATCCCCGGAAATTAATACAACGCCCACAGAGATCAATCCAACACCGAGCCATTGTTCGATCGATACATATTCATCCAAAAAAACAGATGCACCGGCGACCACAATAAAATAGAAAAAACCGCCGCCTATTATTTCAAATTTCCAGCCACTATTTTTCTTATTTTGGATTATACGGATTATGAGACCATACACCACAATTGCTGATATTATCCACAAAAAGCCGGCATAATAAAAATTCGAGCCGGACGGGAAAGGAAAGGCTTCCGCTCCTTGTTTCAGTAAAAACTGGCTCAGGAATAATAAAATAATAAAAACTAAAGATAGAAAGATATCTTTTAGATGTAAATCGTGCATGTCGCATCACATTTATATTATCAAAAACAGACCTGTTAGAATGCAAACCATCCCAATGATTTTCGCATAAGATGGGTTTGATTTCAATTCCGGGGCATAAATAAAAACATAGCCCAGACTGAGCAAAGGAAATGCATACGACAGATCGAACGAGGCGAGCGCATAAATCCAGCAGCCGAATGCAAGGAAATGGAAGAACCAGCTCATTACACTGAATCGAACTGAAACCTGAAATAGTCGCAAACGGCGCGGCATTCCGTCGCGCCATTTGTCCAGCCAAAAAAGATAATGCGCTGTCATAAAAAATATAATTGTCAGAAAAATACAAGCGTAGGACATCATCGTATCACGTAATTATCGAATCATAAATATTCAACACGTCACTCTTCCTCATACCTGATTGATCCTGATCCAGCAGCCCCATTTCACTTATGAGAAACTGACAGCCGCTTTTATTCCAGAACTTGCTAAATCCTTTGCCATCCTTAATTTTTTTCAAGAGCATTTTTTCCATGTCCAGCCGCTCCTGGTATGTCTTGCAGGCTGATATGAGTTCCTGCCATCGGAAGCAGTCTTTCATTATATTATGGTAAACATTGCAGTCTAAAATCTCATCAATTGATTTTTTTTTACATTTACCACATTTTTCCAACTGAGAGCTTTTCAGGTCTCTGAATTTGGTTTGCACCAGGAATACGTCCATATTACTGCCTTTATGTTATTTTCTGATAAGTCAATTTGAATTTGATTAATTTGAGTGAACAGCATGAACCGGGAGAATTTTCAATTTTTCCAGCATTTCACTTTCGGTATCTGTAATTTCTGCCAGCTTGCCCATGTTGATCATTTCAAATATTAATTTTACATCTCTGTTCGCCTCGCACAACTTCAACCAGGCGCCTCGCCTGGATGCTTTTTTGATGAATGAAACCAGCACGCTAATACCTGAACTATCAATGAACTCCAGATTTGCGCAGTTAATAATCAGCCCCCTGAAATTACCTGCTATAATTTCATCGAGTTTATCTTTGAATAGGGGCGTCTTTACAAAAGACAACCGCACGACCTCTTCAAATTGCATCCGATAAATACCTTTTTTCAATTCAGTCACAGTAATTAACACAGTACTCCTCAAATTTGGAACATGCTTTTTGCGGTCTGTTCATCAAAAAACATTTTCAATTTATCTGGTCCTGAAAAAGTCTATCGAGAATTTGCAAAATCTCTTCGTCGTCGAATGGTTTGGTCATATAGTGATCCGCACCAACTTCCATCGCTTTCTGTTTGTCCATTTTTTGGCCTTTTGCCGTGAGCATCACCACAAAAATATCCTTCAGTTCCGGATCGGCTTTGAGTTCTGCGCACACCTCATACCCGTTCTTCTTCGGCATCATCACATCCAGCAAAACAATTTTGGGGCGTTCTTTCCTCAGCAGACCAAGGGCTTCTTCACCATTGCACGCGGTGACCACATCATAGCCTTCAAGCTCGAGAATAAATGTAGCTGTCTCGCGAATGTTGGGCTCATCATCGATGATTGCGATAATATTTTTTAGCTGTTCCACTTTCTTCCCCATTACGTATGCTTTACAACCAAAATTGTCATGTCATCTTTTTGGTCGATTCCCTTTGAATGCGAATACACCTGTTCGTAGATTTTATCGATCAATTCATTGGCAGAGAGCGATGAGGATTTTTTTACAAGTTCAATCAAAGCGTCCGTGCCGAACATACCACCATCGCAATCAGGCGCTTCAATGAATCCGTCTGTATATATCACAAGCACATCTCCACTCTGCATGCATGTCGATTTTACGAGATATTCTGTATCTTCAATGAATCCGGCCGGCGTGCCCTCGGTGTCTAAAAGTTCAACTGTGCCATCTGCGCTGTGATAAAGAATCGGAAGATTATGGCCACTGTTCACAAATTCCAGTCTGCTGGTTCGGAAATAATATCGCGCATAAAACAATGTCACGAACATTCCGCTCGTTCCGGAATCACTGCAAATATAATTATTGACACGATGCGCAACCTCCGGCAATGTCATTTTATCCGACAAAATGCTGCGGAGAATGCTTCGCACATTGCTCATGTAAAGCGCCGAAGACATGCCATGCCCGGCAACATCGGCAAGTACAAAATTAATGTTCGAATCCAGTTTGATAAAATCATAGTAATCTCCACCGACCGCATTGGCAGAAACACACCGACCATCGATATCCAGAGATTCAACCTTTGGCACTTGTTTGGGGAGCAATCCTTTTTGAATGGCAGAGGCCACTTCCATTTCCTGGCGAATTTTTTCGCTCTCCTGAATCTTTGCGATCATCTGGACGTTATCCAATACCAGTGAAACCTGGCTGGCGATGGAACTGAGCAATTTGAGATCATCCGAACTGAAGAATTTTCCATTCTTTTTGCTGCATATTTTGATGGTGCCGATTGTTTTTTCAGGAGTTTTCAGAGCGCAGTATATTAATGGTTCAAATTCGTCTCTCAATTTCTGAATATCAATCTGTTCATTTTCGAACATTTTATGCAATTCAACCGAGAGATTGTCAAGGTCATCCAGTAAAATATCTTCTGATGTTTTGATGACGTAAAGCGAAATCAAAAAGTCAACCTGCTGAATCAACGCTGAATCCTGGGACTTTTCATAGCCAAAACTGGCTTTCAATTCCGGGAGGCTGCTGTCACCGAGCAAAACGACACGCACTTTTGCCACCCCCAGCAACTTCACGATTTTATCAGTGATGATCTGGCATATTTGTTCAATATCCAAAGAATAATTAATTTCAGTCAGAAAATTATAGATGAAATTCATTTCTTTCCAGAATCGGGCGGTTGTTTTCACCAGATCCTGTTTATTGAATTCTGAATTGAGAATTTCCTCCAACTGATTTTTTAAAAATTCCAGGGCCGACGTATTTTTATCTCTGTCAAATACCACATCAGTTTCAAAAAGACGAAACATTTCCTCGCCATTGATCCGAATGGGTAGATAGTCCTCTCCTGGATTTTTTAAATTGCCATCACCAAAGATAACTTTTCCGTCTTCAGTTGTCATCAAGGTCACGTTCAATCCGGTAAAATCAGAAAAATTTTGAACTCTCTGAGCAACGCCTTTTTTATGCAATAATCGTTCGATATTCATACAAACATCTTATTTTATTGAGATAATTCTGACTTTTTTCTTTTACCCTGAATTATTCATGTAATTATAATAAAATTAATTCAATTACCTGATTATTATCAAATTGAATGATCAATTAATTTAAAACTCAGTTTTAGACGTAAAAATGTACGAATCTCTAACCTGGATTATTCATTGTAATTCATTAAGGAATCCAGATAGCCTGAATGGTGGTTAATTCATAATTCGCTATATCAAGCTCTGTTAAATATCATATATCTGGTTATTTTTATTAATAGCATTAAGTTAAATATTTTTAAGCTGAAATATGTGAATAATTCAGGCTAAATTCAGCACCATTCAGGTTATCTCGATACCTTTAGCAATATAATGTGAATAATCGAGGTTACAATGATTATGTAAATTCCGTTTTTTCCTCATCGTACATTGGAAGTCAATTCGTGAATGGTATTGACCAGCTTCACATCATTTATCGGTTTTGTGAGATGAACTGTTGCCCCGGCAGTAAGGCTTCTTTCTCTCTCACTTGAAACAGATAGCGCCACCACCGGGATATCTTTTGTTTCACTATCTTGCTTGAGCTGTTCAAGAATTTCATAGCCACTCATATCCGGAATCAACATATCCAGCAAAATCAAATCGGGCTGATGTGTCTTCACCTGCTGCATGGTATTTTTACCCTCTGTCTCACCGATTAATTTGTAGGGTTCTCCCATCAAGAGCAATCGCACTAAATCGATTAGATTTTTATCATCATCAATATGAAGTATTTTTTTCATCGCCATTTTCTGTTCCTTGCATCGTTCTTTCAATTTTCAGGCAATTCCTTGATCAAATCCAGAATTCGGTTTGTTTCATCCACCACAATTTTAGAGAATTTTTCCACCTCGTCCGGTTTCTCACGATTATATTTTTGAATGATTCGCGCTGATGTGAGAATTGAATTCAACGGTGTGCGAAGCTTGTGAGTGACCGAGCCTTTTTTACTGTTTTCCATCCTTGTCACATCACTGAGGGTTAAATTTTTGTATCGGCGCTGTTCAAATTGAACCGCGGTTGAATCTGCAGTTTTATCAATTGCGGTTAATTTTTTCTTCATGACCAGTGTATACAGGTTCAAATCCAGATTGCGAATCGGAAGAATAAAAACCTCGAACTGTTCGCCTTTGTTATCCTTTAACTGCAAAGTTGTTTTTTCCATCCCGCGCATGAAGCGCTCCATTTCCTCTTTTTTCAAGTTGCGGAATGATGAGTCAAACAGCACCTCCCATTTTTTCCCTGTGCAGTCCCCATGCTGTTCGATTATGGTTTTATTTTGATAGACAATATCCAGGTTTTCATCCAGAATCACCAGTTCATCCTCGATGGCGCTGAACAGGCCTTTTCGAACAGCTTTCTCAATTTTCAACTCCTGTTGAACACACGACAACTCCCTCTCCAATAATTTGTTATACTCAGCAACTTCCCGATGCTGACGTTCCAGCAAATTATTGACAGACATTAATTTTTCGTTAGCCTGCTTTAAATAGTAATTCACCGAAACATTTGACTGATCATCATTTACAGGGACTGATCCGGTTTCAACAGAGAACTCACCGGATTTCTGTATTTCATTTCCGCAACAATTTTTATCGTTTTTCGATTCCACCATAGCCACCACATGTTCTGTTTCGAATGTCAATTCATTTTTCAGGTCTGAAAAATCCCGCCGAATTTCCTCGCACCATTTCACCATGCTGCCGGTAACTTTATTTTTATGTGTGCTCATTTCAGCACCCTTCATATATTTACAACATTACTTTAGAAAGCTCATTATCCCGTTTTTTTCTGTTGCCCTGATATCAAATATTTTATCCAGTTGCGTTGTTGAAAATGCGCTTTCCACATCCTGCGTCAATTCACACAATTTAAATTCGCCGTCTAATTGAAGCGTCTTTTTCATAAGCGAAACAATGGATCCGAGACCGGAGCTGTCGATATATATGATATTCTTTAAATTAACGAGAATTTTCAATTTACCCTGATCAAGAAATTTACTCATTTCAGTTTTAAATTGATTTGAATTCTGAATATCAAGCTCTGTAAACTCAGGTACAACAATCAGCACATCACCATTATCTTTCTGCAACAATTTCATATAGAGTTCCCTCACTAATTTTCCCTTCTCAATCAATATCGGCGAAGTTAAAACAATCTTTATTAAGAAAATAACGTTATGAATAAAAAGCAAGTGATTAATAAACATAGACTTTTGCTAATTTTCAACAATGTTAAATGTGGCTTGTCAAACAGGGACATCCATTGCAATAACGCAATAAAATCAAATATTTAGATGGACAATAAAATTGGATGGTAAGAATTTGCTGCTGAAGATAATTGCAGCCGCGGAATGTTTATAAATGGAGTTCAATCACATCTTTATCGTGCAGAATATAATCCTTGTTAATGCGCTGGCCATCGAAAACATGTTCGCCCCACACGCGGGCGAACTTGAGATTTTGAGCAAAATCTTTATGGACAGCTTTGGCAAAGTCCATGAGTGTGGATTCTTGCTGGAAAGTATACGGCCGGTTCATTTCCGGATCATGTCCCGGCCGCTTGGAATAAACGCGGATTATTTTGAGCGAATCAATAATGCATGTCTTTATCGGATCCAGATTAATGGATTCCAATGCCGAGACCGGCAGAATTTGAAACTGATCCTTATAAAACTCTTCGAAAATTTGAAAATTGTCCACTGCGTGAGATAAATCGATTTTATTCACCAGCACCAATGTTTTCAGAACACTCCAGTATGGATCAGTTTCCTCTTCAGGCCGGGATTTTTCCGGTTTAATTTTAAAATTGGACAAAATTTGGTTCGTCATTTCGAGTTGATCCAGTACGTCATCACGATTGGCATCCACTACCAGCAGCATCATGTCAGCAATACGGATGATAGAGGACACCCAGTTTTCGAGGTATTCCTCGGAAATCGGTGGCAGGTCGACGAGTTGAATCTGAATATCTTCGTAGGGCATCATGGCAGGGTGAAAAATTCGCGTCGTGAAGGGATAGTCTGCAACTTCAAGCTGGGCAGAGGTGAGTGTTGAAATGAGTTGGGATTTCCCGACATTCGGCGGTCCAACCACCACCAACTGGGCAGCGCCCTCCCGTTCCACACTATAACTGAAACGATGTCCGCCTTTGGATTTTTTGGCTTCTGTTTCATCCTTGAGCCTGGCAATTTTGCGCTTGATATCAGCCTGAAGTTTTTCTGTTCCCTTGTGCTTGGGAATGTTGGCGAGCATTTCCCGCAACGCCTTCATTTTTTCACGATCGTCTTTGGCGTTCTTGTATTTTTCTTCTGCTGAATAATACTGAGCAGTCAAATTGGCAGGCATGATTGAACCTCCTGTCTACCGAATTAACGTCATCTTTTTCACTTGATTGAAAGAACCAATGCTCAACTCATAAAAATAAATACCGGATGTGACCTGCCGATCTTGCCAATCCCGCCCATTCCAAGATACGGTGTAATTCCCACCACTCAATTCCTCATTGATCAATGAAACGACTTCCCTGCCGCGAATGTCAAAAATTTTCAGAGAAACGCTCGTCTGTTCCGAAGCATCTATCCCGAACCGGATAATGGTATTCGAATTGAACGGATTGGGATAGTTTTGCTGCAAGTAATATTTTTCAGGGATTGCTGCAATCATATCCGGGGATTCGACGTTGGCAAGGTCCTGTTTGATGGAGATGTCATCCACATACCATTCCAACTGTTCCTGGCCCGGGTCCATCATCGATTGCGCCCGAAGCCGGATGAGGATTTCAGGCTTTCCCGGGCCGCAGTACCGGGACAGCGGAAAATAAAATTCAGTCCACTGGCTGACAAATCCGGACATTTCCTGCCCCACCGACTGCCAGGTTGCCCCACCATCTTCGCTGACATCCACCCGACCAACCAGTAAATCGGGATCCAGCAAAAATTTTGACCACAGGTGCAGGGTTGCCACATCCAGATTTTGCAGATTGACCGGTTGAGCAGTGACAAAGTAACCAGCAGCGCCGGCGCCAAATTCCTGAGGCAGCACAAATTTCAGGGAATTTTCCCCGGAAAAAGATTGCTCTGAATTGATAATCCAGCCTTCATCAGCAATCCAGTCATTGGTTTCATCTTCAAAATTCTCCAGTCCAATGGAAATTGAAAAAAGCTCGGTCTGAGCACGGTTTCTCTGTGAAGAAAGGTCGTGCGCCGAAAAATAATAGTAAAGCGTGTCGCCCGGCACTACAGTCAATTCGAGCATTCCGGCGTAACTGTCCGTTTGAGGCGATGATTCCAGTCTCACACTGTCTTCCGGTGCATTGGCCATGAAATAGTGAATGAAAACCGAACCCGAGTCCACCTCAATATTATCCGTAACAGATGGCGCCACCAACAGCGTATCTATGGGATAAAATGAATTCTGAATCGCCGGCTCATAAGCAATGACTGGCGGCGTCATGTCAAACCCGGCGTAAAACGAATAATAATTCACAGGGGCCCATTGTGGCGATTTTGCTATAAATCCCTCCTCATTTCGTGCCAGAAGATAATAGTAAATCGTTTCGTTCATCTGCTGAGGAATATGGGCTTCAAATGTGCTGTCTGTTAGTTGCGATAACAACTCCATTGAAAAATCACCGAAATTTTGAGATGTGCTCCAGACGAGTAACAGTGAATCCGAAACGAGCGGGACCGGTGATTGAATTTTCGCGGTGACGTGGTAAGGTTCGGATATATTTTCCGTATCCGTGAGCGGCTGATGTGAAATGACAGGATTCAGTTTCCAATCCATGGGCGGCGCGGGCACGGCCATTGCATAAGGATCAGTGGCCAGGCGTTCAATCAATGAATTGTCCAGGGCTCCGGCGGAAAAAAACGCGCTGCCCTGGGTTACTACGAGACGGCAAATATCAACCTGCTGAACCGCTTCATCATCCGTATCCAGGTAGCCGCTGATGTCGATGCCGGCGTACACATGCCGGCCCCAGGTGCTTCGGGCGTGATTATTGACCCACGATTGATACACTGACATATTGTCCGTGTAGGTCATGGGCGCGATAAAATCGATTTTGCCCTTGCTCAGCCAGTCGCGCGGATCCTGCAGGCGTGCGTTGTAGCCATCGTAATAGCTGCCCCAAACCGCTGCGGACACCTTCACCCATGGTTTTCGTGACATGGTTCCCTCATAAATCCGGTAAACAAAATTGCTCACCTGATCTCGCCGCCACTGGGCCCATTGGTATGGACTGACAAACGGGCTGCTCAACCCGGTGTCCTGTTTGAACCGCGCCACGCTGGTGGAATCGTATGAATAATTCGTATTGGGATACCGGATATAGTCCATGTGAAGGCCATCAACGTCGTAGTTTTCCAGTACTTCCATGAACACGTTGAACACGTGGTCGGTGAATTCAGGAATACCGGGACTGCCGGTGGCGTAACCTGCCGCAGCAGGATCCATGGGAATCCCGGACGAGTTGACCATAATCCACTCCGGATGCGTGTTGTAAATATGGTTAGGTGAACTTGGCGGAGATGATCCGGACCATACCGGAAATGTATTCATATACGCATGCAGTTCCAGACCATTTCGATGCGCTTCATCAATCGCGACCTCAAGCGGATCGAAACCGGGATAACTGCCGCCCAATCGTTCAGCCCATGGTTCAAAACTGGATTGATAGTATGCATCGGCCTGTCCCCGCACCTGGAACAGGATGATATTGAGGTGCGCGTCCCTCGCATCGCGAATAATCGAACGAATTTGGGCTTCGGTGCGGTACTCCCAGCGGGTGACCCACAGCGCACGCCCTTCAGGTTCTGCATCCACGGCCCATTCCGTTTGGGCTTTTAGATTCGGAATGTTCAAACAAATCAGCAACTCAACACAGATCAATAAAATCAAAAATCGGCCAGCAATCTTTCCGGACATCATATTTTCGGTTCCTTATTCAGTAAATTTCTATTGAGATGTTTTACTATATTATTCAGTTATTCAACAAAAAAAATATAAATATATTTTGTCAGAATGTCAAGTAAGTTAAGCTAAATAATTTTGAAATTGGATGTGTGACCGGTTCATCGCAGCGACCGATACTGCAAAACTTCCATCCGGAAATCCATTAAAACATGGAAAAAAATCTTGATTTTAAAAACAAAAACCTGTATTTTGCTATTCAACAACCCGTCGTTTCATTTTAATAGAGTGTCTATCCAATCGAGGGGAGTATGAACAAGGAACAAATGTTTAAAAATCATTACATTACAATGAGCCGCATGTATACGAAAAACTATATTCACCGGCTATTTAAACCGAATGCGATTTCCATTCTTCCTGAACTGAACATTTACAAAAACATGAAGATACTCGATGTAGGATGCCACAAAGGCAAATTAATATCTACCCTGGCTTCGTTTCTGGAACAGTCTGAATTTCACGGTCTCGATCTCGATGAAAAACGAATCCGAAAAAACCGGAAACAAAACAAATTAAAAAACCTGACCTTTCACTGCTCCCCGGCCGAGGAGCTTCCGTTCGAAAACGCGTATTTTGACATCATCACCTGCACCAACGCGCTCCACCTTTTTCCGCAGCGGGTGCGCGCCCTGGACCAGATGCATCGCGTGTTGAAACCGGGCGGGGAATTGTACATTCTCACAGGAATTCGGGACAAGCAATGGAAGGATCGGTTCGAAAAGATATTGCGCCAGTCCAAATTTATTATGCCGGATAAAAAATATCTTCCCAAAACGGCGTTGTTTTCCAAAAGTTTTTTTATTCATTATGTGAAGTGATTGACTCATTATCATTAAATGGAGCAATAATGATTCATCTATTAATCACTCCAGCCACATCAAATCAGATACAAGAAATGTTGGAAGTGTACGTCGATATGATAAAAATCGTAGTAGATATTCGTCGCAACGTTCTTGCTGGAGGTGGAATAATGCATGCTGATTGTGAGAACCTTCTTCTCAGCAAAGGTAGCGAACAAAATGATCTTTGGGGTGCTAACTGGTATCCTGATAGAAAACATATCGTATTCGAAGCCCTTATAAACATCCGTCCGCGTCTCGGTAATTTTAATATCATCATTCAGGATGAAACAATCCGACAAAAAGTAGATGAAATCTCAAAATCATTATTGGGAGGTTCCATTGATCAATAAAGAAATGCTAAAACAACGATTTTTAAGCGATCCAGTGCCCATTCGATTGGGCAATCTCGCGTCCACGTTGGGCAGAATTTCATCTAATGCGCGCACATCAGGCTCCGCCAAATCTATCGCTGATTTATTGGATGAAGCCAAACATCTCATCGAATGGACTGCTGCTGAAACAGAGGCGAACACTGCCGCCGAACTGGTCCAAATTCAGCGCCTGATTGTACTCTGGCAATCAATTTGGGAGAATACTGAGGATGACCGGCCTCATCGGACATTACTTGCGACCATGGCGAAAGACTGGTCCGAAAAAACACTGGATTATTCGGGATTATTAAATTAATCCTGATCCTTCAAATTTTCCACGATTTTAATCTTTTAAAATACCTATAAACAAAAGGCTCATCATGAAAAAATATCTATTCTTTATTTCGATTCTATTTTCGATTTTGTATGCACAAACCAATATTTTCGCCCAACAAAATCGCAGCGCGCTGGTTGTCATCGAAACCAACGATTACTCTGCTTTATCCCAAATTCCCGAACTCCGCGTTTATTATCATGATGAAGAATTCATTGTGGGAGAAATAAACGATTCGGATATTGCGGCATTAAAATCCTCCCATTTGAAATATAGTGTCATCGACGAAAACGGCTGGTCCGGAGATTATTATCTCGTGCTGGAAAAAAACTATGAAAACCGCATCGATGCCTTGTCCGTCGGCAAAAAACTGTATGAGCGCCCAAACCAGGCCATCGTAAAAATCGACATGTCCGAAGAAACCGACTTAATCCATGCCGGGCTTCAATTGGTTAAACTCAATTCAATTGAAAAGCCGTTGCCTGCTGCATCGATTCCGAGCTTTGAGTTTCCGGCAGACCGAGACCCGGTTATTTTGAAATACATCGACCAGGTGTCGCAGGATTCCATGCGCGCTTGCATTCAGCGATTGCAGGATTTTGTCACACGATACACCTATTCCGATTCCATTATCCCGGCCGGGCAATGGATTTTCGATCAATACAAAAAATACGGCTACACCGATGTCAAATTCGATTCATTCTATTATCACAACGAATACCACCGAAACGTGGTCGCCACCAAGCCTGGACTCATTTACCCGGACAGCGTCATCATGATTGGCGGACATTACGATTCCATCATTCGAAGCAGCAGCGGCAATCCGTTCGACACCGCGCCCGGTGCCGAGGACAATGGTTCCGGAACCGTTTCGGCGCTGGAATCCGCCCGCATTTTAGCCGGGCACGATTTTGAAGCCACCATAAAATTCGTCGCGTGGGACGCCGAGGAAGTCGGGCTGGTTGGCGCCTGGGCCTATGCCAATGAAGCCGCCGACAAAAAGGAACCGATTGGGCTGTACATCAATTTCGACATGATCGGTTACCAGCACCCGGCCGATCCGCTGCGGGATTTCCAGATTTATACGGACCAGGCTTCCCGGCCCTACGCCCAGTTGTTGGCAGATATGGCCACAACGTACACAACCCTGTTGGCGGTGATTCCGGGCAACAGCGGCGGAAGCGACCATGTTCCGTTCCAGCAAAATGGCTATCGCGCTATCTTTGGCTTCGAAGGCAGCTACGACTTCAGCCATAACCCGAACTACCACAGGCCATCCGATATTATCGACAATATGGATTTTAACTTTTACCAGGAAACCGTGCAGGCCGGACTGGCCACTCTGGTTTACCTGGCCGGGCCGGCGGAAAATCTCGATATGGGGCCATACGTGAAGCAAAGCGATTTTGCAATCGACGATGACGCAAATGGGTCAAGCATTGGCAACGGCAACGGCTTTATCGATGCCGGCGAAACCATCGAGCTTCTGCTGACAGTGAAAAATTACGGGGACAGCACAGCCAACAACATCACGGTCGAAATCAGCAGCGACGATCCGATGGTGACTATTTCGGACAATTCCCAAGCCTTTGGCACCATTGAATCCCAGGGAACCGCGACCAACACCGCCGGGTTTATTCTGCTGGTGAGCGACGAGGCAGAATCCGGCCATTCCATTCAACTGAACCTGAATATTTTCGACGATGAGAGGAACAACTGGAGTGATCGGATTAAAGTGCGCGTGCAAATGCCGGACTTCATTATTTTTCAGCAAACCGCAAACGAAGTCCAGGGCAACGGCGATGATAAAATCGATCCAGGTGAAACTTTTAATCTCACAATCGATTTGGAGAATCTTGGCCTCCGCGAGGCGCGCGGCATTTTCTCGGCGCTCCGATGCGCAAATCCAGCCGTCACCATTTTAGACAGCACGGCCGCGTTCGAAAATATTTCGATTGAAGCGCGAGGCAATAACCGGGACGACGCCTTCACCATTCGCATCGCCAACGACGCCGGGACAGAGATCATTCCGTTTACACTTAATTTAACCGAAGGCCGGGGTTATTATCAAACGTCGCTCAATTTCAACCTTGCTGTGGGCCAGGGCAAAATTCTTCTTGTTGAAGACGACGGCGCTGCCGAATTGAGCGATTATTACAAGGACGTCATGGAATTGTTAGGCATCCCCTATCGCTACTGGAACACCACGGCAGGACAGGTTCCGGGGGACACGCTGAGCAAATACAGCCGGGTGATCTGGTACACCGGCAGCGAATTTGGCAACAGCCTGTTCCGCGAGGGAACTGCTGCGCTCCAACAATACCTGGATAATGGCGGCAGATTATTCATCAACGGCTCGCTGTTGGCGTTTTCCATCCGGGACAGCTCATTTCTTTCCGATTATCTTTACACGAAATATATCAGCTTTAACACGGAATTGCACCACCTGGTGCCCCACGGCGCCACCGAGGTTTTAGGCACGCTAAATTTCTGGCTGTCCACCGAGGGCAAGAACAACCAGTCGCTCAAAGGCGAAATCGATCCGCTGCCGCCGGCCCAATCCCTGCTGTTTTACGACACCGGCACCGTGGAAGGCCCGGGCAATATCCTGTCCAGCGGGACAGGTGCGCTGGCCGTAAGCACGGATCATTACCGCTCTGTGCTGTTCAGCTTTGGCTGGGAGGGCATCGAAAATAAAGACCTGCGGCAAATGGCCTTCATCAACGTGATGAACTGGCTCCAGGGCGACTTTGCCTCCGTGCCCGGGGAGAACGAAAATCTGGCGTCGCTGCCGGATAATTTCGATTTGAAGCAGAACTATCCCAATCCGTTTAACCCGGCCACGACCATCAAATTCGATGTGCCGAACACAGGAAACATGAGCCTGAAAATATTCAACCTGTTGGGCCAGGAAATTAAAAGGCTGATCGACACGAAGATGCAGGCAGGCCGCCACACCATCACATGGGACGGCGCCGACAACTTTGGCCGAACCGTGAGCAGCGGCGTGTACCTCTATCAAATGAAGGCTGACAATTATCAGAAGACGAGGAAGATGATTCTTTTGTATTAACTTTTTTTGCTGAACAGAAATTTGACATTGAATTTATCTTTCGTTGAAATGGGTGCTCGCTATTCGATGGTCGATATTCGATTTTCGAAGGTGGATATTCGACGTTCGTTTTTTTCTAACACCCAACAACTAACAACTCGTTTAATTTTAGTGTATTGCTTAAATATCGAACAGTACATCTACAACCTCTAACCTTAAGGATCAATTGATGAAAAGCAAACCCATCATATTTCCGGTGCATTTTTCTGCAACCTATAAATTCGATAAATCCGATGACATGATCGACGTCGTACAGAATCATACCAAATACCTCTATTCCCGCTGGGACAATCCGTCTGTTTTCGAGGCGGAAAAAACCATCGCCGCTTTGGAAGGCTACGGGCATGCAGTGGCGTTTGGTTCCGGCATGGCGGCCATCACCACATCTGTGCTTTCGTTCATGGAGCCGAACAGCCGCGTCGTGTCCCTGCGCGAAATTTACGGCGGCACGTTTCAGTTTCTGTTCACCTATTTGCCGCGATTGGGCATGGAAACCGTGGACGTGAGCATCGATACGCCGGAGCGGTTTTACGAGGAAATCGAAAAAGGGCTGACCATTCTTTACCTGGAAACGCCCACCAATCCCCTGCTGCGCATCATCGATATCGAGCCGCTGGTTGAAGCCGCGCACAGGCAGGGCGCTATTGTCATGCTGGATTCCACCTTTGCCTCCCCGGTCAATCAGCATCCAATCGATTTTGGCGTGGACGTTGTTTTCCACAGCGCCACCAAATATCTTGGCGGGCATCACGACATTACCGGCGGATTCGCTTGCTGCAACAAAGAAATTTACGATCGAATCTGGGATTACCGCAAAGTGTACGGCGGCGTGATGGATCCCATGACCGCGTTTTTAGCCAATCGCGGCATGCAAACACTGGAGCTTCGCGTGCTTCGGCAAAACGAAAATGCCATGAAATTAGCCCAATTCCTCACCGAGCATGATAAAATAAAAAAGGTCTATTACCCGGGACTGGCATTTCACCCGGACCATGAAACAGCCAAACGCCAGATGAAAGGATTCGGCGGCATGCTCAGCTTCGAAGTTGATTCGGATTTTGACGGCACGAAAAAATTTATGGACAGCCTGAAAACCATCAAATTAGCGACCAGCCTCGGCGGCGTCACCAGTCTTGCAAACCAGCCGATCACCAATACCCACGCGGCCCTGAGCCCGGAAGAACGCGCCAAAGTAGGACTCTGCGAAAGCCTGGTACGGCTGTCCGTGGGAATTGAAGATCCGAACATATTGATGGAAGATATAAAGCAAGCGCTTGCGTTGATATAGATTTACCATCTTCCAAAAATTGAACGACAAGAAAACATCCCGAATAATGGGATACTGGAATTTTGGAAAACACGTTTTTTCATTTTTTCTACATTTTCTACTCCCTTTATGTCCTGCCGCCTAATAATAAATTACGATATTGGTAAATAAACTAATTTTAATTAAAAAAACAACTTGACTTTGCATTTTTAATCTGCTAAATTATAACATAAAACCAATGCCCCCACAAAAAAATAAAGCTATCTAGAAACTGTGTTAAACGGCCCTAAACATATAAATTAACCTGTTAATAAAAATAAATTGCGATTCATTCAGTTCAATTAAGAACATCAATCTCGCTCAATTTAGTTTTATTCTCTTAATCTAACCCAAATTTACCTCGGACAGGGATGCCTAAGAAATGAATGAATAGATTTTTTAATAGTATTTTTTTAAATATATTGATTATTATTAATAGATTATTAAGGTAAGGAAGCTGCCATGATACGGGTGCAATTCCGAAAAATTGGTAAAAAAGTTCTTTGATAATATTATAAAATTT
>CAZSBG010000122.1:0-18372 GCA_964605145.1 uncultured Cytophagia bacterium
CGGGAATGACAATGATATGGGAATATTGCCTTGTTTCTCGATACGTTTTTCAATCACATTATGAGACACACTTTCCGAAAATAATGTATTAGAATATCTCTGAGCCCTCTGGGTTTCGGTGGCATTTTTCATAAGGCTGAGTAGTTACCAAGTTTAGCTTGAATAAAACAAGAGTGCAAAGCAACGATGAAATTATGCCTTGCACTCTGTGTCAAATACCGTTAAAATCATAAAGTATAATGAAAACATCTCACGAGCGATTAAAGATGCTATTGAAGCTTCTTCTTTTTAACAGAGCTCCCCAGGCTGCCCTTTTGTGCATTTGATTCGCTGTTTTTTTTCTCGGAGCTGCTTTTCTTGACTTGCTTTTTCTTCACAGGTTTCTTCGCTTCAGTCTTGGGTCGGGTTACTTTCTTTATACGACTTTTATCCGACGACTTTTTCACCGTTGTACCTGTATTGCGACGAATGTATTTTCTTTCATCCGTTCGTGTGCTTTTGGGTCGGACAACTTTGCGCGTTGATTTGTCACGAATAGATCCCCGAGACGATTTGTTGAGTGTGCGCCTTTTCTCTATGCGGGTCGGAGTGGTTATGGTGCGTTTTGTGCGCGTTGGCTTTTTGACCAGGGTGGAATTTCTGGGTGTATATTTAATTTTTTTCACCGAATGAACGCGATTCGTTTGATTGACGACAAATGTGGTCCGCGTTCGGTAATGAACAATGCGCGTGTGATACACATGGTGATGCACGTGATGATATGTCCGCCACCAGGCTGGATAGTAGCCGAAATAAAAGACTGACCTGTATGGTCGGTACGAAGTTCTGTACATCCAGACGATGATTGGCCAGGTGTGAATATGCACGCGCGCAGGCGCCACATAATAATCCGGGCCGTAAATATATTCATTCCCTCGAATCTGCATATTATATTCGTCTTCATCTGTTCGCTCGACCTCGATGGTGGCCACATCCTGAAATTCGTTCTCACCTAAAGGCACCTGCAAAATGATTAAGTGGGTATAATCGATGACATCCTCTACTACCCGGATATAATCGACATATCCATCGCCGTTTAAATCGAGATTGTTAATGCCAACATCAGGATCGTTTAGCACCTGTTCGAAGGATTCCAGATTATCTGCTTCCCGGAATAATTCGCCCACAGCCTCCAGATCCAGATCGTTTGCGATCTCAGTGGTTGGGGCAATAACGGTAATATTTCCCTGAGCAAAAACAAATGAATGGCTCATGAATAACAAAAGCAGGGTGGCGAATGTGAAAAATTGTCGTTTCATGATGGCCTCCTGTGTATGATTGATAAAAAATGGTGTCTCACTGTTTTCTACGTATTGAAAATCGAAAAGTTATTCACCGGGTGATTGATGCGTAAATAATATACCAATGTGTTTCATCAATTTAGACGATACAAATCACATTTTTGTTTGGATTGAAAAGAAAGTACCTATTTTTGAATTCACCCGGGGAAATCTTCATCAATATTTCAGGTAGACATCCTCTTCAATTTTGAATTGCTCGGGCATTTGCCACATGTAATCCGGATCGATGTACGGCGAATGATGCCGATATTTTTCAGTGAGTTCGATTTTCTTCAGGAGTAATTCTTCGAAATTTTCGCCATAAAGGAACCATGTTTCACCATATTTGAAAATGGGCATGAAGGTGGTTGTACTTTGCTGCCAAAGCGCTAATAATTCTCTGATATTTTCCAACTCATCATCAATCATTTCGTCAACGAGGCGCTGATATTCTTGCTGCATTTCTTTTTTATCTGTTTCGAGATAGCCGTGTACTCCGGCAATCCAGGCGGAGACATTTCTTAGCGACCGGTAAAAACACTTTGCTGCAATGAGTCGATCGCGCAAGTCGGTGAAAACGCGATGCACTTTATTGACATCTTTTGATTCTTGAATGGCATTGTGTGCCAGCTTGATGGATTTTTCCAATGGCGGAAGAACATCCTGATCGCAGACGTCGACAATTTTTTTGGCGTTTTCCACGGTCAATAATTCCCAGAGCATGTCCGCATTCAGGTCCACATTCTGTAAGTTATTGAACGCAGACAGGATGAACTTTTCATAATAGGCGCGCTCTTTTTGAGGGATTTTACCGATATCCGGCACCATGGGACGCACCCAGACGCGATCCGGAATGAAGCCATAGCCGTCGTAAAGAGGAACGCCCGGGAAGTTCGATATTGCCTGATTGCACAGTTGCCATACTTTTATGAGGGTTTGTGCATGCTCGTCGCCAATCCAGTTCCGGGCTTGCGTTTGCACAATTTCGTCGATGTTCCTGTTTGGATTCATTTGGAAAGCCCGCAATACTTCCCGGTTAATATCCCAGGGAGCCAGCGAAGGCGGATCGAACGTGGCTCGAATTTTATTCAGAGAAAGGTCCAGCATTTCCTGCAATCGTTTGTGAGTGAGCCAAGGAAACGGCACGCCCATAACAGCGGAGTTGATTCGCATTTCCACGCTGCTGTGAAGCGCGGAACCACGGGTCCGGAGCGCAGTCAGTTTTTTCCATTTTTCAGAATTTTGAGCAGCCGATGGCGAAACCTGGGTATCGATTCCGTTTTCCATGCCGGAAAGAATGATATCTTCTTCTTCCGGAATGGCCCGAATGCCGGCGATAATCCGAAATTCCGGGTTGATTTTACGGGCAGCATCGCGTAAAACATTGTAATATCGGACGACATTTTCAGCGGCTGCCTCAGCGAATTCCTCATTGGTTCGCCATTCGCGAATGAGGTAGGGGCCTCCATTTCGCCCGGCGTAGAGCCGCGTGGTGTGCTCAAATCCGGAGCCGCTGTCATTCAACCAGGTGGAAATGAATCCCATTTCCGGTATTCCCTTCAGTATTTTTGTCAGCATTTCGGCGTAATGCCAGCGAATCACCGGGTGGGCTGTGGTGAGCGCATACCGGGGTTCGTTGGCCCGGTACGGGTGATCGATGCGCGGTCCGCGCAGGAACGGATAGCGGTCGAATAATTCTTCCGGAACCGATCGCGGATTGGCCACATGCATGCCGGGAGTCAATCCGTATTTAATAACCAGGGCTGCATTTTCTTTCATCATGCTGAAATTAGCTGACAGGTATTCCGGCGGATAAATGCCTTCGTTCAACTCAGTTTCAACGAACTGATCAAAATCAGGGCCGGACACGTAATAGCGATAGTAATGCTCACCCGGAGGATGGATGGTTAAAGGAAACGGTTGGGACAGCGTGTTGACGATGACATGAGAGCAGCCCATCCGCGCGAATTCCTGCACTGATTTTTCAGGCTCGTAATCGCGGATAAATCTTCGTCGCCAGCCAAAACAGGCATCGCGGCCTGTGATCCAGTCAAATTGTGGAACAATTATTTTTCCCTGGCTGAATTCGAGGACAGGGGAATCCATCCAATCTTCTATCAAAGTGCAGTATAATCCCCAGAGGAGATGAGCGTGTGACACCAGCAATTCACCGCTGCCAGATTCATCGAGCTTGAAATACATCCATTGAGCGGCATCTGTTCTTGGATTGTTCGAAATATTATCGGTAATGATTGAAATTTTGAACATTCCTTTTTCAGTTTGCAAAGGAGAAGGATATTCTTTTATCACCGCCCGGGTAGCGATTTCTTTGTGCATATCGTCAGCAACAGTTCTGTTTACAATCGCTGAATTCTGTGATATTGAAATTATCGAAATTTTGGAGAGCGCTTCGCTAACCGTCGTTTCGTTTTTTTGTTCTGCGTGGATTGGATTGAAAATAACAAGAAGTAGAATGGAGATAAAACTGAGAAAGAGTCGGATCATGTTGAATTCCTTTCATGGTGTAAGTGGAGATGCTTGAGTTTACTAATTTGGAGTTGAGAATCTGCATTAGAGATGGTTATCTCATGATGAAAAGGTCAGATTACTCAAAACAAACACATACATAATAAGAAATATTCATATCTTTGTCAAACATTATTTTGAAAGAATCTCGCCCCGGCCTGAGAAAAAAAATACCGCCTGCCCCGTGAACATTGGACAGGCGGCGCGTGCAACGAGAGAGTCGTTGGTAATTCGATTTATTTTACAAGTATCATTTTGTGCATCTCCGAATAATTGTTCACTTCAATCCTGTAAAGGTAAACTCCTGAAGTAAGATTATCCGCTTTAAAAATCAGTGAATGATAACCGGCATCGTTCATCCCTTCAAAAATGGTATCCATTTTTTGGCCGTTCACATTGTACAGTGAAATTTTCACGTGTCCACGTTCCTTCAGGTCGTACCGAATTGTCGTGGTGGGATTGAACGGATTTGGATAATTCTGATGCAGGCGATATTCCGTCGGGATTTCGTTTTTGGCTTCCAGGGTAATGGCTGTGTAGCTGTAACCGATTTCAATATCGCTGTTATCGGAAGAACGCGCAGTGGCATCACCGAATTGAACGTCAGTATTTTCCCCGGTGATGGAGAAGGTAAGCACGGCAATGGAGCCATTCCCTTCAATCACATCTGAATTCCCCAATACTGCACCGTCGATATTCAGAGAATTTGCTTCTGAGTTGCTCAGGAAGAAATCGGTTTCGTTCCAGATATTTCCTTTTTCCACGGATTCCAGCAACAAACCCGCTCCAAAGCTGACCGGAATGCTCAATCCTTTGATCGCGCCGGAATTTTCTGCCAATTGCACTTCAGCCGTGAGCGAACCACCCTGTCGTGTAAGCGACATATTGAGTGAAATTGGAGCGAGTGTTTTTGGCAAGGCTGTTTTCTTCTTTGCCTGGCCGCCACCGGTGTTTTCATAATTCATGGCAAAAATCATCAGGTCTTCGAAATCGATGACATTGTCCGGACAGGGCCGGCTGTTCCGCGAGCGGTTCAATGTGGGGCCGACATCACAAATATTGTTCCAACTGTTGTTGCTATTCATGGTGAAGTAGGCGGCCGCCAAAATGGCAATATCAGCCGCATCGACATCGCCGTCCGGATCGACGTCGCCTAACCAGTAAGAGAGCGAAGAATCCAACACAGCCGGGCTGAAATGATGCGCCAGGTCTTCCACAAATACGGCACAATAGTAAAAATCCCGCAAATCCGGTCTATAGTCGAGACTGGTGACCAATCCTTCAAAAATCTTGGTCCAGCCCGCAGCTAATGCTTCCTCAGGATTCGCCGGCATTTCAGGCACCTGGCCGGTGTATTCCGGGTATCCACCATATCCAATGATCCAGACCTCAATATAAAACGCATCAAGATCCGGATTGGTCCAGTTCAAATTAAACCCATTTGTCGAGTCCACGGAGGTTCCGAATTCCAGATCAGCAACCGGTTTAATCGGGGTTCCGTCCCAGCGATAGGGTCCAAACCGAAGCGTGCCATTGGCGACATCATCGCCGTTGTAGCCTTTGACAAACACATAATAATCGGTATCTGGAGTAGGGATGCCCAGTTGCAGCGTTCCTTCATCCCATTTTTCCTCTTGACCTGTCCATGTATACGTATCGCTGTTCACGAGCGCGTAGCGATAATACTCCAGCGTGCCTTCGCCAAATCCGCCCACGGCAGTCAGCGTGAGGGTTGTGGTGGCCTTGTCGCCGCTTCGCTCGCAGGTGAGGTTGGAGGTGGACGGCGGAACCGATAAAGTATGCTTGGACGAAACGGGGCTCCAATCCGATTGATTGTATGCGGGCGTCGAATTGGGGTCGTTCACACCATCCGAAACCCTGTACTTGAATTCATAAATGTGATTTGGCGTGAGGCCGGTGCATTCATGAACAGAATCGTCGATGGCACGCGACCGATTGAAATTTCCGTCTGTGGTGCATTCAAATTGATAATATTCGTCACCCTGGGTGGCGTCCACAACCGAAGCCGCGTTCACATGCATCGACGTCGTGGTGATATTGGTGATTTCGATTGCCAATACGCCTTGCGGAATCGCATCATCTTTTTTGAACGTCCATTTCCAGAAATTCAAATCCGGTTTAAGCGCTTCCGTAAATTTCCCGGATTTTTTTTCGGACGAAGTCAATGCGTCGTTCTTGACTTCGTGATACCCGTCGTAATTGCCTGCGTCATCGTGCGCGCGCCAGTGAATGGTGTGTAACGCAGTCTGTTCATCGAGCGTATCGAAACCGGGAAGTTCCCATCCGTCATTGTTATATTGCGTGCTGTTGATGTCGTCAGCAATTGTTACCCAGTCGTTGTAGTCGATTTTATATTCCACCCTGTCCAGGTTGTAATTGTCATCGAATCCAAAATTGGAGAATTTGGGAACGTTTCGATACCAGACTTCCTGGGTTTCGCTGATGGTTTCCATGGTGGGCCGACCGGTATCCACCACGATTTTTCCGTGCATGGTCGAATCTACGCTGATTGCAAGATTATTCACATCCCGGAATTTCACTGAATTCAGCAGGAAATTATTGCCAACTGTGGATACCAGGTTATCCGGCACCGGCATATCGGTTGTGACTGCAATGGTGAATAAGGTTCCGTCGCCGGTCTTTCCATTGGTGACGCCCAGTATAGCGCAATTGACCGTGTATTCGCCGCTATCTCCCAGCAATTCCCAGTGGGTCGATTCGCTCGTACTGCTCAGGAAAGTGCCCTCTGTAAATTCAATGGAGGAAAACGCGCTGGCGTTCAGGGAGATTTTCACTTCATACCCGCGCATGCCAGGATAGACGTTGGCAACGTGCACTGCGTACGTGAATGATTGATTCCCGCGAAGCAACGTGTCCGCCGGGGTCACCCAAATATTGATTTGTTCTGTTTTGAAAGCTACATCGTTGCCATACCCTGCGCCCATTTCGTTTTTGGCATACGCCCGAACGTGGTAATTTGTATTCGAAGACAAGCCTTCCAGCGAAACCGAGAATGTATCCGATGTCGTAGCGATGACCATGGAACTATCATCCAGCGTTGGGTTTTCCGAAGTGCCCCAGCAAATACCGCGTTCCGTGACTGTGGTTCCGCCGCTGCTGACGAGAACGCCGCCGCAGGTAGCGCTGCCGACTGTGATGTTCGCGGGCGTTGAGGTTGTTAAAACCGGCAGATCCGCTTTAATTACGGTCGGCGCCGGTGCGTCACCCAGTTTAGTGCTCCAGCTTGTCCTGGGCAGCGTATCAGCATCGGTTTGAATATAATAATAATAATCAGCGGCGTCGACAACATCCGCCATGATCCAATAGGGGAGATCGTCAATTGTCGTGTAATAAATAACGTGGCTTGCATCTTTTTCATATTTTGTTTTTCCATTGTGCATGCCGCTGCCGGAGTAAATTCCATTGTAATCCTGGCTGCCGGCGCCGTAAACGTAATACTTCAATTGGAAATTAATGCACAATGAATCCATTATGCTGTTGTAAACTTGTGCAGCCTGGCCCAGTGAAAATGCATCATCCGTGAATGTAAATTTCAGATCATAGACATTGTCTGAATTTTCGTGGTTTGTAGCATTGCCCGTCATCGTAATCGTTGCAGTGGTGTCGGTCTGGCGTGTGACTAGGGCGGTGAGTCCTGTCGGTAAATTATCAACAGTTACCTGGTTTGCTGAAACAAAATCATCCCCAAACGAGCCGCTGAACGAATTGCCATTTCGCGGCAGTGAATAAGTGACCGTCACCGGTGTGGAATTATCGATGCTGCCATCGTTGGCGGCCGATTCATAAAATACGGTGCCGCTGTAGCTCAGTGTGTTTTCGAAAACTTCGGTGATGGTTAAATTGCTTGGACCTGTGTATAATTCGAATGTCCAACCTGATTCCGGTGGATCAGAAAAATCAGCGCTGGATTGGTTCCAATTGAGCAAACGAAAGTAATTTGATTCCAGGCTGACGCCTATAAACCAGAATTCCATGTTGTTCATGCTTAAATAATATAAATAGTGCGTGGTGTCGGTTTCTGAATTTACATAATAATTATTGCCGTTGGCTTTGCCACTCTGCATATACAGACCGTTTATGCTTGGATATTCCGCATTCGATGCCCGAAACATCCTCGGCATGGAAATCACTGCTCCGCCGGTTGGCGCTGTTGGTGATGGTGTTTGCGGCGATCCACCGATGGTGATGGAAAGACACTCCGCGTCCGCCAGATTGCCAAGGCTCGCGTTTTCTTCGATATCGAATGTGAGCCAGAAGTAATTGGTCCCGCCGCTGAGCTGGACATCATCTGTGAATGTAAAATTGCCGCTCAATGCAGTCACGGAATCTCCGAATTGCTGCAGATTTTCGAAGGAGGCGCTAAATTCGGAATACCATAATTTGGCATTGGATACATCCGCAGCATCGCTTGTGCCGCTTATATTGAACTGGAAACTCGTGGCATGGAGCGGATTGTAGGAGCCATCCATTTCAACGTTTATTTTGAGAACGGCCTGATTTTCGAATCCTCTCAGTACTTTTGTTTCCTGCACCGCAGCGCTGGACGTATAATTCATATCTCCCAGGGAGCTCACGGTACACGCGCCAAATTCAACCACCTCCGTAAGTCCTTCAAATTCTTGGTAGTTATAGGTAGTTAATAATTTGTTTTCATTAAAAACTGTTGATAATTGTCCATTGGGAAAATCACTTCCTGAGCAGAAAAATTTTCCATCCCAGTTCACGGTTGTGCCATTCACATTTCCGGGCAGTGCAATGGCTCTCACATAATCAATATGTCCGTATCCAACGTCATTAAACACAACTGTAAAGCGGGATTCATTAATTTTGCTGACCGAAAGTTCCTCTATTTCATATTCCCAGAATTTATATTCATCGCCCAGGTTAATGGAATTGCCTGTCACAGCGCCTGCTTTAACGGCGCCATACAGCTCCGAATCACCGCTGGATTTACCTTCCATTTTTAGAAAGGGCAGAGAATTAACCTGAGACGCCTTTTTACTGTCTTCATCTATTGAATAGGCGACTACAAACGCATCGTCACTTAAGGCGATAATGTCCGATTCCTCACAATAGGTATCTGATGTATTGTAGCAATAGGTATTCGGTGTGCCAAAACTGACAGAGTCTTCAGTGACGATGGTCCCGGCGACTACAAAGTTGTGTACAGAATTACTTGTCTCCGGATATCTTTTCAGCAAAATAAATTTTGATGAAGACAATGGAGCCAGATCGAGGCGGACTGCATCATCAGAACCAACAACCGGCGAGATATTGATCCCTTTACCCAGACGAAACGAATCTGCCTCCATGGTTGCAATATATAAAAGGTGTGTGTAACCGGCGTTAATATGAAATGTATCTGTTAAATAAAGCCATTGGGTTGAACTTATGCTATAAACTGAATTATGCACATGACCAATGTTCAAATAGCTGGATTTGCCTTGCCCAAATGTCGCATTGGACCCGCTGCCCGTTATAGAACCCATATAAAAGTAACTGCTGTCTGAAGTGCCTTTTGTAAACGCGACCACAAACTGACTGTCCGCAATACTGGTTGCGCCGGCGTTTCGAACGCACTCCGAATCGATGATAATAGTCTGTCCGTAAGTGACAGAAAGGTCGCTATTAACCGTGCCTACAACTGCCTTTAGCCTGCAATCGTCTTTGCTATCGGTTGTCCATTCATTGTAAACAGTTATAAATCTTGAACCAGACAATTTTACAGTGTTAAATAAATCGACTGAATAGGCATCCGAGGCAAATACCGCCTCTTCGCCGGAGTCGGCTTGCGCGATGGAAGTCAATAAAAATCCGATCAGTAAAACGCCTGTTAAAGTTTTCCAATTTTTCATGTCTTGCTCCTTTTTGAAAATCTAATAAGATTATTACTATTAAGTGTCCGAACGAAAACTCATTTTTTGTCATTCCGAGTGGAGCGGAATCGAGGCATTTAAAAACGGTGATGCACAGTAGAATCCCGGATTTCTCGACTCACTTCGTTCGCTCGAAATGACACTTATTTTTGGTTTCGGCCAGACAATTAACCCACCCGGCGCTCGTTAAGCCTCCGGGTGCCAATATTATTCTATCAAAATAAATATTTCCTTCGTTATTTCACGAGCATCATTTTTTTCATTTCTGTGAAGTCATTCACTTCAATTTTGTAGAAGTAAACGCCGGAAGGCAGTTGATCCGCTTGTAAATGATATGTAAAATAGCCTGCCGGTTTTTCGCCTTCGAACAGCGTTTTTATGACCTGACCGTTTACGTTGTATAGCGTCAGCTTCACATGCCCGCGTTCCTTCAATCCGTAACGAATGGTAGTCGATGGATTGAATGGATTGGGATAGTTCTGGCTCAACTGGTAATCGCTCGGAACGGTGTTTTCTTCTTCAACCGAAGAAGAGATATATTCAAAGGATACATCGAGGTTTGTGTTGGCGACTGACCGGGCAAATCCCCGGGATAGTTCGTAGCCAATGCTGTCGCTTTGAAAGTTTAACACAGCGGTTCCGATGGTTCCATTCCCCTGAATGACCGCGTCGTGGCCTAACGCTGCGCCGGTGAAAACAATCTGTCCTTCTTTCTCAACCGGTTCGAAGAAATAATCATCCGTCCACAAATCGCCTTTTTCGAAACTGACAACTTCCAGTCCTTTAATATCTATTGTGAAACATAATCCTTTTACGGCTGCCGGATTATCCTCCAAATCCAGTTGCGCGTGAAATTGATTGGCTTCGCACCATGTCGTGAGCTTTACGACAATGGGTTCGGACAGGCTCGGTGGTTCCGGTGTTGGGAAATCGTAATTCGTATTATCATAATTCATGGAAAAAATCATCACATCTTCAAAGTCGATGTTTCCGTCCGGGATCGGCCGGCTCAATCGGGTGCCTTCCAATGTCGGTCCCACATCGCACAGCGGATTCCAGTTGTCATCATCGGATTTTGAGCCAATGACATTTCGAAGAATTTCGATATCATCCATGTCCACATCACCGTCCGGAATTTCGTCTACATCGCCCAGCCAGTAGGACAGGGATGAATCGCACATGGCTGCGCTGTAATGCCCGGCGATATCTTTTGCAAAAATAGCGCAATAATAAAAATCGCGCTCATCCGGGATGAATTCAAATTTCGAGTCCATGCCATCATAAATGATATTCCATCCCCCATTTTCTGCGGATGTTCTGTTAGCCGGCATATTGGGGACAAATCCGGAATATTCGGGATAGCCGCCAAATCCTTTGACCCACACTTCAATTCCTTCAATTTCCGGCCCCGGGTTTTGCCAATCCATGTCGATGGTGTTGGCAGAATCCACGGCTGCTCCGTAACTCAAATCCGAAACCGGAGTCAGGGGAGTGCCGTTCCACTGGTACGGACCCATGAGCAGGGTGCCATTTCCCACATCCATTTCATTATATCCTTTGATGTGGAGATAATAATTGGTATTGGCCAGAACCGCACCACAGGTCACGGTGCTGTCCTGCCATTTGGTTTCGGTGTCCGTCCAGACGTGTGCATTGGACGTGTCCCAAACAATTCGATAATATTCGACCTTGCCTTCGCCATATCCGCCCACGGCGGTGAACTTAAATGCAGCCGTGTTTACAGTGCCGCTTTTATCACAAATGATATGGGCGTATGTTGGCGCCACCGAAAGCGTGTGGGCAGTAAAGGCCCCGCTCCATTCCGATGCATTGTAAGGCGGTGAAGCATTTTGGTCATTGACTCCATCGGAAATCCGATAACGGAATTGATATGATTTGTTTGGTGTGAGGTTGGTAATGGTCATGTCGTGACTCGATAATGTCCGGGCGCTGTCGTAATTGTCGTCTGTCAGGCAGTCAAATTCGTAATATTCATCTCCCTGGAATGCATCCACGGCCGGCGCGCCGGTCACTTTCATGCCGGTGGAGGTGATTTCTGCGAATGCGATGGACAGGCTTCCAGCCGGGGCGGAAATGTCCTTTTTGAAACTCCATGTCCAGTCTGCGTCCCCGGTTTGATAATCCAGATCATCGACTGCACGCCAGTAAACCGTGTGGGCTGCGGTATCTTCGGATAATTCGTTGAAACTCGGCACAGCCCAGTCTGTCAGCTCATAGACGCTGCCGGAAATATTATCGGCAAGAATTGTCCATGCGCCGTCATTTATTTTGTATTCAATTTTATCCAGATTTAAATTATCCCTGAACACCAGGCTGCTGAGCACCGGCACGGAACGGTGCCAGGCGTTTTGCGCTTCGGTTACAGTATCCATGGTGGGGCCCGCAGTATCGATAATGATTTTCGCCCCGCTGATGAGGTTGCCCGGAATGGAGTTGTTATCCACATCGCGCAAATCCACACCGGGGAATTGTAAATTATTTTCTTCCGGAAATACAAGATCGCCGGGAACAGTCTCAGCAGTGGTGACAGTGAGTGTGAACAGGGTGCCTGAACCGGTCTTTCCATCCGTGTCGCCCAAAATGGCACAATTGACGCGGTAAAGTCCGTTATTCCCGGTTTCCTGCCAGAAAGTCAGATCACCTGTACTGCTCAAAAATGGCCCTTCGGCAAATACGGGATTCGTAAAATGCGCCGGATCGAATTGAATGTAAATATCGAATCCTCGCATGGCTTCCACATTGCCGACATTCACATTGAAGACAAGCTGCTGACTGCCTCTGGCCACAAGTGAATCCGGCATTGTGTAGACCGGCACATCCTGGCTTTCGAACGATCCCATATCCGGGGTGCCAAGGCGATCAAATCCGCGCTGATCGGTCGTCGGGGCGCCATCTGCTGTTCCTGAATTGATGGCCGGGCTGCCGAAAAGCAGGGCGTGGGTTTTGCTCAAACCGCCGTTGTCGGCAAGTATGTTCAGCAGGGGATCGGTGTCGTTGAAATTTCCATCGCCCACATCGGACATGCTGGCATCGCGGCAGATGGAATAGCTTCGGACAAGGTTGAACGCGCCGCCGCCGCTTGTGGCGAAATTATCGGTCGCGCCGTTATCCAGAATGCAATTTTTCAGGGTGAGGTAAACCACGCCGGCTTCGAAGCTGGTGTCTGTCGCCTCTACAAAAATGCCATTGCCTGCGCCGCCGCAGGAATTGTTGGCAATGGCGACATTCGTGAACACTGCGCTCAATTTACCGCTTTCCTCCTCTGCTGAGGGAGCGCTCATGGCGTGCAAAGAGACTCCGCCGCCATTACCTGAAAAATTTCCGGCGGAATTACCGGAAATGGTGCAATTGGTCACAACGATATTTTTCGGGTCCTTGCTGAGTGACATGTACAATCCACCGCCGTGAATGCTGTTGATGGTGATGAAATTGTTAGAGATGGTCGTATTCCCGATGGTGACGTCGCCGTCGCGACAATAGACGCCACCGCCTTCGTATTGAGAGCTGTTTTCACTGACATCGCAGTTTTGAATGACGAGCGTTCCTGTTTTGCTGTAAACACCACCGCCGCGAACGCCGAAATTCTCTCTGATAATCGAGTTTTCCAGTGTCAGATTCCCCTGGCTGTAAATTCCTGACCCGTTGTCGTTTGTGTTCCCATTTTGAATCGTTAAATTTTTCAGCAGGACGTCATACCCGGCATTAATGATAAAGACGCGTCTGCCTTCCGTTGCACCATCCGCAGATGCCTGCACAATCGATGTGGTTGGGTCTTCGCCGCGGATGGTCACATTTTTGTTCACAACAATGTTGAAATCTGTGACCGTCCCGTATACAATAATGGTATCGCCGCCCGTCGCACTGAGCAGTGCGTCGTTCACTGTGGCGAACGAATATCCATCTCCCACTTCATGAACTGCCCCATATAAAGGCAGGACTGAAAATAACAATATAATCAGGGACCAGGAAAATTTTGATAAGATTTTCGAGAGCTTCATTTCAACCTCCGGAAGTATTTCCTTTTTTGATGATGACCATTTTATGTGATTTTTTGAATTGATTGAATTCGATTTGATAAAAATAAACGCCGGCCGAAATTCGCTACGCTTCAAAAATGCAGGAATGACAGCCTGCCGGTTTCCGATCGCGCCGGATATTTATTCTGCGCTGGAAATGCCTGGAAACATCAGTTTCCGAATTATCCAACCGTTCGGGATACATATCCCGAACGATCTGGTTTGTTAAATAACCGCCCGGGATGAACATCCCGGGCGATCATGTATTTTTATTACTTCATCAACACCAGCTTGCGCACGTCGCGGAAGTCATTGACTTCAATCTGGTAAATGTACACGCCGGAGGGCAAATTGCCGGCTTTGTACACAAAACTGTGATAGCCGGCGTTTTTCACCTGATCGAGCACCGTTGTGATGCGCTGGCCGTTGATATTGAACAACGTGATTTTCACCCGTCCGCTTTCCTTCAAATCGTACATAATCGTGGTGGAAGGATTGAACGGATTGGGAAAGTTTTGATGTAATTTATATTCTGTTGGGATATCAATGCTCTCATCTTCGGTGACTTCAGTGTACGCATAATTGATTTCGATATCTGTATTATCCGCATGTCGGGCAATGGCATTTGCGATTTGCAGGTCTGTGTTTTCTCCGCATACTGCAAAAGATAGCCGCGCCAATGTCCCGTTTCCTGCGATTACATTGTTTTTTAATGTCGCCCCGCTAATTTCAATGGTATTGGACGCACTCAGGGTTGTGAAAAAATCTTCTTCGTCCCAGAGTTCGCCTTTTTTGGTTTCGTATAATGAAAGACCTTCGCCAAAGAGCAGCGGAATATTCAAACCCTTCACGCTGCCTTCATTGTTTTCTAATTCTACTTTAACATGCATATTGATCGGGCCTTTGAGAATGGATAAGTTCAGCGTCACCGGCCCTGTCGTTTTGGCAATGGCGGATTCTTTTTGATCTTCTTCTCCTGTATTCTCGTAATTCATGGCAAAGATCATCAGGTCTTCGAATCCCACTTCACCGTCCGGGGTTGGTCTGCCTGTTCGTCTTCGGGTCAGTGTGGGTCCGACATCGCAGACTGCCGCGTAAAAATCATCGCCAAGGCTGGTGCGATACGCGCTGGCCAGAATGGCAATATCTGCGGCATTGACCTGGCCGTCAGGTGTGGCATTGACATCGCCTAACCAGTAAGAGAGGGAAGAGTCGATAACCGCGGCGCTGTAATGCTCAGCAAAATCTTCGACAAAGACCGCGGTGTAATAAAAATCGCGGCTTGCCGGCGCGTACGTGAGACTGGTGAGCAATGAATCCGAGACTTTTACCCAGCCATTCTCGGCTGCCTCGGTCGGCGTGGCCGGGAATGTTGGCGCCGAACCTGTGTACTGCGGGTACCCGCCAAAGCCTTTCACCCAGACTTCGATTTCATGGGCGTCGTATTGCGGGTTGGTCCAGTTGAGTGCAAGCGAATTGCCGGAGGCGTTTGCATCCAGCGACGTGACCGGGGAAATGGGCGTGCCATCCCATTGGAACGGTCCCAGAAAGAGTATTCCATGTTCCTCGTTTGCGGCGTTGAAGTCCGCAAGTACGAGCATGTAATTGGTGTTGGCTGTTGGAAGACCGATAGTTAGGTCGCCCGAGTTCCAGATAAATGGACTCATATGGCAACCGCCGCAGGAACGGCTGGCAAGCTTACTGGTAGTTGAGCTGCACTGAGTGACATCAAGTGAATCGAAATTAACTAATTCGCATTCATAATACTCCACTGTGCCGGGTCCGAACCCACCCACAGCGCTGAGTGTCAACGTGGTGGTGCCGTTAGTGTCGCATGTCACGGTTTCCGTCGATGGCGGAACCGACTTGGTACAAAACGACGTATCTGCGCTGTAACCAGTGCCAGCCGAATTTTCAGCATAAGCGCGAACGTGGTGCCAGGTGTTCGGTGTTAGGTCGGTCAATGAACTGGTGAACTCGCCGGTGCCGGTTCCGTCCGCGGTGTGGCTGCTGTCGGTGGTGGGATTTTCAGCGCTTCCCCAGCAGGTGCCGCGGGCGGTCACTGTAGCGCCGCCGTCATCAGTCACATTGCCGCCGGAGGACGCAGTCGTTGTGGTAACTGAGTATGCCGGTGTGGTAGTCACCGTCGGCGTTGTCAGTCCTGTGCCTTGGATTGAAAAATTGTAGGGATTTTCAGTGATATCGCTGTTATAGATGGAAACGGTTGCCGTTCGCAGACCTTTTGCAGAAGGATCGAACCGAATTGTAAAGGACGTGGAATCGCCGATTACGACAGAATCTGCCGGCTGTTCCGTGACGCAAAAATCGCTGGCATGCGTGCCGCTAAGTGAAACAGCGCCGGAAATTGAATGCGCCGCCAACTGAATTGTAGATTGCGTCGCAGCAGGTTCACCCAGGTACAGGGTCGCTGTCCCTGTGTTGTGGATGAAAAACGTTCTGTCCACGTTTCCTTCGGCGATGTTGGTGCTATCAAAGTCGGTATCGTCTTCGGAAGAAGGAGTTGTATCGCCATCAGCGATCTCCAGCAGATTGCCAACCACTATTATTTCCGGTGTAGGCACGCCGCCTTCGTACGCGCCCATATCGATAATTTCATTTTGAACGCGTGTATCGCCTTCCACATCGAATGTTTCCGAATTGGCTGAATTGATGCCGGAATTCAGGCTGGGCGAACCATCGTACAAATGAAAATTTCCATCCGGACTTGGTGCGTACGCCCCATTGATTGAAAATACGAATAATGGATTGGAATCGATATTGTTGCCGCCGTCCGTTCCAAGAGGCGTGCTCCAGGAACTGCTGCCGCCGCTGCCCTGAACATTGCTATACGAGAAAGAAGGCAGGGCAGAATTATTATAGACGTAGGGAGATTCGCTGGCATGGTTATTCCAGAGAATGCAATTGATCAACTCAGGCTGGGAATTGCCGCTATTTTGAGCATCGTTGTACATGCCTCCGCCTTTGCTCCCTCCATGGTTTCCAGTGATGGTGCAATTCGTCAAAACCGGGCTGGCATCGCTATCCGAATAATACCCGGCGTTGTAAATTCCACCACACATACTTGCGCGGTTACCACTGATAACGCAGTTGGTGATCGTCGGATTGGTTTCTCCGCCGCCATTCCCTAAATTGTATATTCCTCCACCAGCGCCAGCCTGGTTACATCGGATGATACAATTTTTTATCTGCGGATTACTTCGAACGCCGCTGCCGTGCCCGTCATTAAAAATCCCGCCGCCGTAATTTTCAAAGCCACTCGAGCCATTTGCATATCCCCCGGTAATCGTGAAACCGTCCAGCAATGTTGCTTCACTCACCTGGTAAAAATAAACGGTGTGATAGGCATTGTCGTCATCATAGGTAATATCTTCATCCTTGTCAATATCGCCGCTCAATATGGTTTCATTAGCAGACAGGTCCCGCTGACTCAGTTCCGTCTCAGTGCCGGCAAATCCGCCGTAAACATGAACGCTGTCCGGAATGGAAAACGTGGAATAAACGCTGTTATTTGTTTGGCCATCCCCTTCATCCGGGTAATACGTGCCGGCAGCCACCCAGATGTGATTGCCGGGAGAGGTCAGCGCGATTCCGCTCTGTAGATATTTCTTCGCGGTCGCCCAGGTTTTGCCGTCGCCCGTGTCATCGGGGCGGGAGGAATCTACATAATAAAGAATACTGGTCCCTCTGATTGTAAATGTATATGGAGATTCATTCCCATCATCATTTGGTATTGTGATTGTTGCTTCTCTTTCACCACCGCCAACAGGAGCAAATTTTATCTTGAAGCTGGTCGAACCGCCTTCGTACATGACAGTGCTGTCAGGTTGGCTTGTGACAATAAAGTCAGCAGCATTTTCACCGGAGATAGTCACTGTGCCTAAATGTAGAATCCACTCATATAAAAGAGCGCCATAAGGGCTTGCTGTATTGTAAATTTTAAAAGTAAGAGTAGTGTCGGACCCAACATAGACACTGCCAAAATTGACAAATCCGGTTGAATTTGGTATCGATGTGGATCTGTATTTTACGTCGATTTCAGGGCCGTAAGGAATAGCGTTATTACCCGTACTATTCGGTGGCGCTTTGACCTGATTTTCGATTTTACTATCGGTTGATTGAGAGAATAGCATATTTGCTGAAATTAAGACAATCAACAAGCTAACCAGTAAAAAAGTCTTTTTTCGCAGCCGGTAAGAAATTGTTATCATAACATTATCCTCATTATTACTTCACAACACACAGTGTCAATAGGGGAAAACACTGTGTGAAAGAGGTTTTCAACACGATCATTATTGATTTAAAGATAAAATGGTCTCCACCTCAAAGATGGAGAATGATCGCGCCGGATATGCATCCGGCGCGGGAAATACAGGGAAACATCTGTTTCCGAATAATTAAACCGTTCGGGATACATATCCCGAACGATCTGGGTTGTGAACGATCCGTTCCCACGCGGAGCATGGGAACGAGAGATTAATGATCTGGGTTGTGAAAATAACCGCCCGGGATGAACATCCCGGGCGATCATGTATTTTTATTACTTCATCAACA
>CAZSBG010000123.1:0-18339 GCA_964605145.1 uncultured Cytophagia bacterium
AACAAAATAAATACAGAGCACCCCATGAGTTCATGGGCATGCCAGGCGTACACAATGATTCTCCCCGGGTTTTATGTGACCGGGGAGAATTTCATTTTTCAAATTCCCTTCAACCAAAAAAAGGAGAACATCCATGACTCGAAAATCAATCCTGATTTTGGCATTCGGTTTTCTCTTCATGACGAATGGCTTTGCCGGCACAGGTTCGGACGAGACCATGAAAATTGACACCTACACCTTTGGCGCCATCGAAGCCCGCTGCATTGGCCCGGCTGTCATGGGCGGCCGAATCTCCGCTTTGGACGCTGTTGCCAAATCACCGAAAATTATCTACGTGGGCGCTGCCGGCGGAGGCGTGTGGAAATCCGTCAACAGCGGGACCTCGTTCAAGCCAATTTTTGATAAATACACCCAATCCATCGGCGCCATCGCCATCGACCAAGCTCACCCGGATACGGTCTGGGTCGGGACCGGCGAAACATGGGTGCGCAACAGCGTTTCCGTGGGAACCGGCTTGTACAAATCAACGGACGGCGGCGATAATTGGACGCTGGTCGGGCTGGACAGCACCGAGCGTATCGGGAAAATTTTAATCAATCCCAACAATCCGGATATTGTTTACGTAGCAGCATTGGGTCATTTGTGGAATGCCAATTCTCAGCGCGGCGTTTACAAAACAACGGATGGCGGGAAGACCTGGGAAAAAATCCTTTACGTGGACGAAAATACCGGTTGCGCTGATTTGTCCATGGACCCGCAGGAGCCGGATATTATTTACGCTGCCATGTGGGAATTTCGAAGGCAGCCGCACACGTTCAAATCCGGCGGAAAAGGCAGTGGATTATACCGCAGCCGCGACGGGGGCCAAACATGGAAGAAACTACAAAACGGGATTCCCAACGAAAAATTGGGACGGGTTGCCGTTGCTGTCGCGCCAAGTCGACCGAGCACAGTGTACGCAGTCATTGAATCCAAAAAAACAGCCATGTATCGTTCCGATGATCTGGGAGAACACTGGGCCAGGCTGGACTCGTCCACAAGTATTGGACAGCGGCCATTTTATTTCAGCCTGCTTCACGTTGACCCGGAAAATTATAAACGGGTGTACAAACCGGGTTATGTGTTGGACGTGAGCAATGATGGGGGCGAGTCGTTTAATTCCCGGGGCGGATTCCATGTGGATACGCATGCTTTCTGGGTTAGCCCCTATAATACGAATCACTTATTATTAGGAACGGACGGTGGCATCTATACATCATTCGACAAGGGAAGTTCGTGGCATTTTTTGAACAATTTTCCGGTATCTCAATTTTACCGCGTCAGTTATGACATGCAGGACCCGTACTATGTTTACGGCGGATTGCAGGACAATGGTTCGTGTGCCGGGCCCTCGCAAAGTCCTGGTGGAATTATAAACGCTGACTGGAGCCGGGTTGGTTATGGCGATGGATTTTATGTTTTTGTCGATCCGGATGATAGCGATATTATTTACAGGGAATATCAGGGTGGCAATATCTCCCGCTATCATAAATCCACTGGTGAAAGCAAAGACATCAAACCACTGCCCAAAGAAAGAGAACCGGAATATCGGTTCAACTGGAACACTCCCATCGCAGTCACCAATAACGAGATTTATATCGGCTCGCAGTTTTTATTTCATTCGACGGACAAGGGAGAATCGTGGAGGCGAATCTCTGATGACCTCACAACCAACGATCCGGCAAAACAGCAGCAGGATAAATCCGGCGGCATTACCGTGGATAACACCAGTGCAGAAAATCACTGCACCATTTACACGATTTCAGTATCTCCTTTGGATCAAAAAATTATCTGGGCGGGAACCGATGACGGCAATGTTCAAATCACAAGGAATGGCGGCGAAAGCTGGGAAAATGTCGTGAAAAATATACCAAATCTTCCCAAAAACACCTGGTGCAGTAGCATCGAAGCCAGCCGGTTCAATGAAGGAACAGCTTATGCCACGTTTGACGGGCACCGCACTGGTGACATGAATCCTTATGTTTACAAGACAACCGATTTCGGCAAAACCTGGCAATCATTGATCGATGAGGCTATTCGCGGGTATGTTTTTGTCATTCGAGAAGATTTAGAAAAAGCAGGTCTTTTATTTTTGGGAACCGAATTTGGTTTGTTTCTGTCCATTGATGGCGGCGAGCAGTGGGCTCAATTCACCGGGAAATTGCCCAATGTAGCGGTCCGCGACATTGCCATTCATCCCCGGGAAGCCGATGTCATTTTGGGCACACATGGCCGCGGTATTTACATCATTAACGATCTGGACTTACTCCGAAATATGACTCACGAAATTGCTCAGAAAAAAATACACCTTTTTGAAACACCCGCAACTTATATCCAGACTCTTGGCGGTGATTTGCGCTATTCCGGCCCGGATGAATTTGTTGGCAACAATCCCAGTGAAGTTGCCAAAGTTATTTACTTCATGAAAAAACGCCACATGTTTGGTGACCTGAAAGTTGAAATTTTCGACGCGGATGGGAAATTGATAAAAAGTCTGCCGGGCGGCAAACGCAGGGGCATCAATATTGTGAATTGGCAGATGCGGTTAAAGCCGCCCAAAGTGGCGCCGGCGCCGACTCTGGCTGGCGCGGCGTTATTTGGTCCCCTGGTTCCTGAAGGAGTCTATACCGCCAATTTGACCAAGGGGAAAGACACGCTCACCACGGATATTGAAATTCGATTCGATCCTTCATCGCCACACTCGCCGGAAGACAGGGCGCTGCAACAAAAGACGGTCTGGAAACTATACCGAATGCAGGAAGAACTGGCCTACGTGGCCGAGTCACTCACCCAAGCCCGAGACGATACAAGAGAGCATGCCAAGAGCCTTAAAAAAGGCGATGGATTTGCAAAAGACCTGAACCGATTTGCCGACAAACTGGATCAATTGCATAAAACATTGGTCGCCACCCGAAAAGTGGCGGGCATCACAGGCGAAAGACAACTCCGCGAAAAAGTAGTAGAATTGTATGGCAGCGTAAGCAATTTTTACGGACGTCCCACTGAATCGCAATTGTCACGCGTCATCGTGCTGGAAAAGGAAATCAAAAAATCCAATGATGCCTACCGTCAAATCATTGAAAAAGATCTGGAAAAAATAAATAAAAAGCTGCAACGGAAAGACCGTGAGCCCATAAAAATCATGACGAAAGAGGGATGGGATAAAAAACAACAGTCATAGTAAGCCTATAAATTTCAACCCTGCAAATATTTAAATTATCGATATTAGCAGGGTTGAAAATGTTTTATGGTCAACATTCTGGTATATCTCAACTCACCCAGAGTGTGCGATATCTTTATTCGAATGCAGGTATTTCAGCACTCTCCATCGGCGACTTTTGAGCATTGTCTTAATCGACAGCTTCGAACGAAAGCAGATCAATCATCTCATCCCGCGTGAAACTTTTCACCATGTTGGCATCATCTTCCCGGATTAATTCGTCCATCAGCTTTTTCTTTTTGGTGATCAAACGATCGATTTTCTCTTCAAGCGTTCCTTCGGCCACCAGCTTGAACACCTGCACCCCCCGCGTTTGTCCGATCCTGTGAACGCGATCTGTCGCCTGGTCCTCTCGTGCCGCATTCCACCAGCGATCGTAATGAATGACCACAGAACCACCAATTAAATCGATACCGTACCCGGAGGCTTTCAGGCTTCCGGTAAACACCCTGCAATCCGGATTGGTATTGAACTGATCAATCATTTCTTTACGGTTTCGGGTTGACCCTTTTATCGTGGCAAACTGTATATCATTGTCCTTGAGATAAGCTTCAATCAGGCCCAGCATATTCAAATACTGGCTGAAGACGACCACTTTGAATCCGCTGCCCAGGCTCTCCTCCAGCAATTCACAGAAGAGATCCCACTTGCCGGATTTGTATTTCGTGTAATCCGTGCAGTTTTTTTCCAATTGGCTGGGATGATTGCAGATCTGTTTCAGGTAGCTGAGCACGCTAAAAATGTGAATGTAAGGGATATTTCCACGTTTATTGAGTAATTCAGCGATCAGCACCTGGGCCCTTGTATTAATCACATCCTGGTACATTTTTATCTGATAAGGACTCAACTCACATTTTCGCACTTCCTCGGTTTTGGGCGGCAACTCTTGTAAAACCTGAGCCTTTGTTCTTCTGAGGACAAATGGCTTTATAATTCTGTGTAATTCTTCCAGCTTCTCCTTATTCCGATTTCGTTCGATATGATTAATATAATTCATCCGAAAATTGTTGTCACTACCCAGATAGTCAGGCAGGGTGATATCCATTAAAGCTTTCAATTCTGTCAAGCTGTTTTCAATCGGCGTGCCGGTTAATCCGATTTTCACTTTGGCCCGAAGCTGATTGAGCGCAGCGTTGGTGAGACTGGCCTTATTTTTCGCAGTTTGAATTTCATCAAAAATGGCCAGCTCAAAATCCAGTTCAGACAAAATATTGAAATCATTTCGAAGGATTCCATAGGATGTAAGTATGACTGAATATTTTTCTTTTTTAATATTCCCTAAATCTCTGTTGCTCCCGTAATGCAAATGAATATGGACTTTCTTCTTCAATTGCTTGAGTTTTTCATACCAATGGGGTAGCACTGATGTGGGACATACAACCAAAAAATTCACTGATTTGTTGATAAACATCGTGATCCCATCAATGAGGGCCAATGATTGATATGTTTTTCCCAAACCCATATCATCGCACAGCAAGCCGGACAAACTGTTTTCATACAGGAACCACAGCCATTCATACCCGTTTTTCTGATATTCTCTTAAATCATATTTTCGATTATTGAGCGACGGGCATTTTACAGATGATTTCAGATTTTTCAGTCGATCCACTTTTTCCTCAAGACCGGAAACAGTTTTCAATCCCCCCTTTTGAGGAAAATGAGCATGAATTTTTAAAAAATTCATTTTATTCAATTTCAAACTGATACTCTTGCCGTCGCCCAGTTCAAAGAAAGCGCCTCCATCTTTTATCATTGACTGAAGCCAGTTGAAACCGCTGCTATGTAAATCGATCCACGATTTTTTACCAATCAGGTATCGTTTCCCGGCACGCATGGCCTGGTAGATATCATAAAGTGAAAGAGTTTCCTTTGCGATGCGATAGTTTACTGAAAGATAGAGCCAGTCATCCTCGATGTTGTTCACCGATAATTCAACATTCTTTATCGTCTCGGCGATGTCTCTGTTTTTCAAAGATGGACTAATATAGAAAAACTCGTCTTTGTCAATGTATTTTTTATAATCCAAAATGAGCTTCGGAATTTCATCATTGGGAATGGTGACTTGTTCCAGTTTAAAAATGCTCGCATCGTAATACTTTATTTTCCTTTCAAACTGGTAAAATCCCCGGTTTTTCAAATACAGGTATTTACCAAATATTTCGGGACTCAAATCCGCTTCTTCTGAGCAATAAAGTGGATTATCTTCATTTGGCACAATAAATACCGGCGTTATCGCTAAATCATGGTTGTCACTTATCTTCAACGAATAATTTAGTTCAACTTTATCCTGATGAATATTCAACGTATCGCGTATTGCCTCATTCTGCGCCAGTTTTGAGAGGATGGAAGGAATTTGATTTTTCGAAATAAAAAATGCAAAATTATTTTCTCCAGAAAAAATCTTCAGTGTTTTTGTTTTCAGGGAATAGTCCACTGAATATCCCTGATGTTCGTATCCCAGAAACCAGGCTTTGCTGAAATCGAACCAGTAGCTTTCCTCGAATTTTTGTTGCCAGGACTTATATCCTGACATATTCATTCGAATTTCAAGTTCAGTTTTGTCCGGGGCAAGATATTCAAAATCATCTCCATAATTACTCCAGGGGAATTTCTCCTCGCCAATATTTTCGAAGAACTGCCATCGGAACTTTAGCATCAATCGTTCAAAATATGGTTCGGGTAAAATAAATTCAAATATTTTATTCCCATCGTCATCAACACCCGTCATTATAATTTTGGGGGACGAATCGCCATTTTTCAAAGCCCGACTTTCGATATTGAGCTTGTCTTCCTGCCAGTGATCATAACATAATTTCGCGATGTTCACCCATATACTTTGCTCATATTTTTTATACAGGGTATTTTCCACATGGAGCGAATTCTCGCTTTTTGCATAGATGATGAAAAACAATGCTGCCACATGCGGACAATTCATGTTCATCATATATGTATTACACGAACACAACGTTTGAAAACTATTATGTCCGTTAATCTTTTTTAGAATCGTCCAATAGGTTCCGCGCTTATCTGAAAATCGGGCTGTATATGCATTTCGAATAAAATCTATAAACTTATACTGGCCCCGATTGAAAATTTTCCAGCCCGCATTTAAAAGTGGATCAGGTATCTGTCTCTTTACAATTGGAGGAAGCTTGTTCATTAAATATCCCTGTTGATAATATTTCGTCTAAAATTAGTCTGTTCTTGTTTTACTTTGTAAACCACAACCGAATCGCGGAATAAAGCAATATAAGTGCCAATGTCCGTTTCACGTAAATTGCCGGCACATTCATAATGACAGTCGCGCCCAGAATCGCCCCAATGATTCCGCCAATACCGGCAAACAGGACAACATTCATTTCGATATTATGCAGTGTGTAATGCCGAAGCGCTCCGGAAATAGCAATGGGGATGATAATCATCATCGATGTGCCGATTGCCACATGAATTGGTTGCTTGAAAATAATGAGTAATGCAGGAACTAGTATAATTCCACCGCCCACCCCAAAAGCGCCTCCCAGGAATCCTGCCAATGCGCCGATTGCAATATATCCAAAAATCATAATAAACACCCATCCTTGATTGTTTTATTCTCGAAAATATGATAGAACCCGAATTATTCAAAAACTCAATCCGAATTAGATTTATTTTCAATAAAATTAATCGATTAAACATGAAGTAACTTTTACATTCGATTTTTGATTCAAATTTTTAAAATACCCATCATTCAGGTGATTGATAATATAAGAAAAATATTTTAATAACCTTAGCACCTTTTCATATCTCGACTCCGCTCGATATGACTTACGATTCGTCACCTTGAGTTGAAAATCCGCCTCGGGAGGACGGAGTCGAAAGGTGACAATACGCGGTGGGTAGCTGAATAGGCACTTATTTTTTTAAAACAACGAAGTTTGTCCAATGTCCGACACGGTGTTTGTTACAGGTTTCAACTGGGGATAAAAGGATACCAAATCTGTGGGAGCAGATACAGGTTCGTTCTCCAGCAAATACATCATTTGAAGCGCATTGGTTACTGCCTGACCACGGTAATGATTATTGAAAATGATAAATGTTTTAGAACTGTTTTCGAAAAGAGATTCTACAGCAGCTTTGACCGATTCCAGCTCTTCTGGTTGATACAAATAATCATACCTGCTGGCAACAGTGGCGTCGTTCGCAAACCAGTTTCGACTGTTCCTGCCGTGCAATCTTAAATAACTCGTGTCTTTAGATGTAATCGCTGTCAATCCGATTGAGTGCGCAGTTTCCGGTTGATCGATGTTTGCAAAGGAAGCGCCGGCATCTTTCAGAAAATCGAAAAACGATTGCTCATTCCATGACTCGTGTCGAATCTCAACGACAGGTGAATAATCCTTGAATTTATGAAGAATTTTGCCCAGCCAGTCATAGTTCTCATTAGATTTTTTAAAAGACCATGGAAATTGGATGAGCAGCGCGCCCAATCTCTCCTTGCTTTTTAACACATCCAATCCCTGTTTCACCATGAATTCGTCATGTTCGCCTGGAAAATGTTCAAATTGATGAGTATAATTCTGCCAGAGTTTGTACGTGAATAAGAAATCTTCACTGGAACCGATGCGTTCAGCCCACTTTTTCGCTGTATGTACGGCCGGTGGCCGATAAAATGGGCTGTTTATTTCAATCGTATTGAAATATTTTGAAAGGTACACCAGCGGATCAAATTTTTTATCCTTGTGCGATGGGTAGACAATCCCCTCCCAATCCCTGTACATCCAGCCGGCAGGTCCTATGTAAACGGTAGACTTCATTTTCTATCTTAATCCTCAATCATCACGATGGTTTTTGCTGCTGTTACGGGCTGCATCACGCGAAAGACCGGAAAGATGTTGTACCTTCGCTCCCATTGGCTGGCGCGGATATATCGATCGAAGAAATTCCATCGCACCAATCCCCCATCGCTTTCCGGTTCTAAAAGATAGGCAGCCAAATCAGCCAGCGGTTGATCCATCCCCACAAAATATGTATTGATCGAAAATTGTTGTTCAATTTTTTTATAATTACCGGCCAAACTGGTTCTTCGATGCCCCTGGTATAGCCGCTCGCTTCCATTGATTTCGGTGATCACAAATGATTCCACCGGTAATTTTATGGGCTTCGTTAACTTCTCAACAATTATTCCATGCTGCTGCAGTTTTGCCGCAACTTCTTTCAAATTCCCAGCGAACAGGTATCCCTTTGGCAGCGTAATTTGTTCTGTGGTGATGAACTTTCCAAAAAAGGGAACTTCATAATTTTTCAACCGATCAGTCTTTCTCACCCGGTCACGCCCGCGCTCATCAGTGTATGGTTCAAATTTATAGCTTCTGATCAGAATTGGCTTTTCACATGCCACTGTTTTGAATTCCAATCCAAACTTTGCTGTTGTATCCGGGCTCAGCCCCCGCATAGTGGTTTCACTGTCAACCTGGCGAATTATTTGCATCATGTGTTCGCCATGCTTTTCTGTGTATTCAAGAATAAGTTGTACAAACCGATAACAGGCTCGCACGCGTGTCTCGTAATCTGCATAGGCATAGTTTTCGTTCAATATCGCAAATCGATTGCGCAATCCCCAGTAGTTATTGCTGTAGAACGATTGATGATCCACCGTTCTCCACCCTTTTGTGGGATCTGATCGGTCAACAAAATTTCCGTAATACACCGTTGGGTAGTTATAACGTTTTTCCATTTCTTCCGCTACTTTTACAAATAGCTTCTCCCGAACATATTGCGGAAGCCGTGGATTTCCGTTTGGATTATGCGATGTCGCAAATGTCAGCGGTTCCTGATAGTACGATCCATTGGTTGTGTGAAGATCCATTAAAAGAATGGGGTCCCACCGATTAAGCACATATTTCAAAACGGCAGCGTTTTCCGGGCTCTCCACTTTGATGAAATCTCGATTCAGGTCCAGATTTTGCCCGTTGTACCGAATGCCCACACCACCTTCCGGACCCAACTGGTTTCTTCTGTTATTCTTATCGATTTTTTCATTGCCGTCGGCATTAAAATTTGGGACGACAAGTATCACCTGGTTTTCCAACACCTCTCCAAGTTCACCAGTGAGAATATCGCGCATGAGCATGAGCATGGCTTCTTTGCCTTCAACCTCGCCGGCGTGAATATTTGCCTGAATGTAAATTGCAGGTTTATTCATCACACTCAACTGTGCTGGAGAACTGGGTACAGGATTCCCGAGAATGGCCAATAAAATATCACGTCCTTCCGTCGTCTTTCCGATGGAAGTCACTTTGATATTTCGGCTGTGCTGCTGCAATTGATGCAGAAACTCCACGACTTCTTGATGTCTCGTCGTTTCAGTAAAATTGCTGCTTTCAGCCCGGGTCAGCAATGTTTGACTGAATCCCAAAGTGATGAACAAGAAAAAATTAAAAATGAAGGATAAGGCAATTTTCGAGTTTTTCATATTTCAACTATGCCATTTAATTGATTGTGATATGACAGGAATTTTTACCAAATCAATGAAAAAGAAACAAGTTAAAATTTTTCTTTATTTCTGAATAAATAAATTTTAATTTAACAAAAATAATGTAAAATTGCAATGAAAAAGATGGGGAGTTTTGGGATTTTTTTTATCTCTGCAAAAATTTTGGATAGATGTACACGATTTAGCAATCGGGAGGTAAAATCTTTGAAAACGATGTATTGGGCCTGTCACATTGGGATTTCATTCACGTAATTTTCAGACTTATTATTTTGCTGGTCTGGAGCATTCAAAAAAATATCGTAACTTTCAAGAAACTTGATTTTTCCTCCAATGTCATTCCCGCACGTTATACGTTGGTAGATCCGCCTTTTTTATAGTGGACGGGAATCCATTGATTGTAAAGATGTTAAATTGTTAAACAGTATCTATCATGACGAAATTAAGTTTTTCAAAATAAATTAGATTCGATGCATCACAGAATCTCTGACACTATTCAGCCACCACGACTCAAAAACTCGAAGTTTAATTTCTTACTTTGATTCTGTCTTCAGGAATTGCAAATTCGATGACTCACTTTACCTTCCTTCAAATTCTATTGAACTCCCTTCTCCCACAGGGAGAAGGACTGGGGATGAGGGAAAGAATTATTAGATTATTTCAAATTTTATTGAAGTCAAGCTGAATAGTCACCTATTTTTTTAAAAAACTAATCTTCACCCAGATAAATAAATCGATCGATTAGATTGACATAGTTACTCCATTCCCTGCCAGGTTCCTTTTCACGGCAAATAATGCGCTGAAATGCTGCAACCGATGAGTCCAGTTCATCCGCGTAAGAAAGAATCAGCGCTTCCAGGGTCATGGGAATAACCGGCGAACCGCGCTCCTTTTGACCGTGGTGACTCAAGATACAGTGTATGAGTTGCTCAGACAAGTTATTGGGAAACTCTTTAATTCCATCTATTCGTTCTGAGATAGCATTCGCTGCTATGCTAATATGCCCAATTAGGCGTCCCGGCGTGGAATAATCGATGAATCCACTTGTGCTGAATTCATCAATTTTTCCGATGTCGTGCAGAAATGAAGCAGTTAGCACCAGATCCCTGTTCACGGTTTCACCGTAATGGCCGCACGTGAGAGCCGCAAGTTTTGTCACTGAAAGCGTGTGCTCCAGCAGTCCGCCAATATAGGCGTGATGCCACAATTTGCCACCCGGCGCCTTGCAGAATTTATCGATAAATTCCTCATCTGCCAAAAACATTTCATTGAGAGATTTTAAATAACTGTTTTCAACATGGGCTAATTGTTTTTTCAAACTCTCGAACATCTGATCCACATCGCCTTTTACGACGGGTAGAAATTGAGCAGGATCGACACCATCTTCTTTTTTCACTTTCCTGATTTTCTCGATTGAAATGTGACTCTGGTCTAAAAAATTGATGACCTTGCCCTTCACTTTAACCACATCCCCGGGAAGCAGGCATGAATTTACTTCGTTTACATTCTTCCACACAGAACCACGAATTCTTCCGGACCGATCACCAAATTCAAGGGATAGATACATTTCTTTGCTCGATTTTTGATGCTTCATTTCTTTCCTTCGAAGAATGAAAAATGAGAGGACAGAATCACCAGGTGTGAGTTCGGAGATTAATTTTTGGACCATACGATCCCCTTTCGGTTTTATTCAGGCAGAATTATTCTGGCTTTAAAACCAATAAATCAAAATCCGAGGTGCAAATTTTCACGCTGTCTTGTAGCATGGGGTGGAATTCGCCATTGAGCCATTTTGAAGATTGATCTTTAAAATGATTACTTAGTGGATGGGCAGACTGCCCTGTTGTTGTAATCATAAATGAATTATTTTTGTCTGATAAATCGATAACCTGACGCATGGAGCTACCCGCCACGGTTTTGAACCGGTGCTCATCGAGCCTGAACGTGGCATTGTTGATGGTGGTCTCTGAACCTCCAATTGAGAACGGCCCAATATTGAAAATACTGTTCAGGGGCGATTTCTTTCCCAATGAATGTTCGAACGTTATGGTATGAATCTTCCCCCAACGCCAGTCGAAAATTTTATCTCCATAATTGGTCTGTAAAAAATTGAATGTGTGTTCCAATGACAGAAGCAACATATCTCGAATCGTTTCTCTCCTGTCTGCTGTGTGAATATTATCAAACCACGAAGAGGCGCCTTTCGCCAATAAACGATCTGTGACTCGAATCGGGATATTCGGTAATCTTAAAAAACTCTGGAATAAATCGTCTCCCATTTCATCGCGGTAGATATTTTCATATAATTGAATCAGGAAAACTTCAAATATGATCGCGCCGACCGATCGGGTGTCCATTTGGCAATCCCACGCTTTGATGGTATTCATAAAAAACGTTCGATGTCGGCTGCTCTGTTCGAAGTCGGGTAAAATTTTCAGAATATGCGGCAGAATATACTGACCGTGTTTCGAAAACTGGTCCATTTGTATGTTCTGAAAATCGGTTATTTCAAGCGAATCATATTGTGCAAGAAGTTCATGGATTCGTGTGGCGCGGTATGTTGGTTCCCAATAGCTCGAAATGAAATAGGGATATCGATTTGTGGTGACTTTATTATTTGCAGTGACAATTTTTCCTTCAGATGGATTGAATGTATGCGGCAATTTTCCGAACGGAATCCATTCCTTCCATTCATACCTGTTGGTCCAGCCTGGCTGCGGGATGAGCCCCGTGCCATTTCTGCGAATGGGAATATTCCCGGCGCAATAATAACCGATATTCCCGGCTGTATCCGCATACACAAAATTCTGGGCGGGCACCGCGAAATGTTGTAATCCATTGATGAATTCATCCCAATTATTTGCGCGATTTATCGTTGAAAAGGCTCGCATCTCATCACTATCAGAAAATCCAGACCATCTCATGGATATGGTTACATTCGAATCTCTGATTGAAGGAAAAACATCGGAAACAATCGGCCCCTGATTTGTCGAACGAATTCTGAAGACTACCGGCGGTTCGTTTTTCACCCGAATTTCCCGTTCTTCCTGCAGCGTCTCGAACCATCGCCCCCGGTAAAGGTATTGATCTGGATTTTCCGGATTCATTTTTTCCACAAAAAAATCACAGCCATCGGCCATAACGTTTGTCAATCCCCAGGCTACTGCATTATTCCGGCCGATAACAATTCCCGGAATGCCCGGCAGAGAGACCCCGTAGCAATCTATGCCCGGGGCATGAAGGTGAATTTCATACCAGACTCCGGGATTGACCAGCGCCAAATGCGGATCATTTGCCAGAAGCGGCTTGCCGGTTTTTGTCCGTTTTCCGGACACCACCCAGCTATTGCTGCCAAGTCCACTTCCGAATAATTCATTGAGTTTCGAAAACTCATCATTTAATTTCAGAAACAGGTTTTCTGCCATATTAGTCTTGTCGGTATGGGCTAAACCAAGAATCACCTCCCCATCCCAATATTCCGGGATTATTTCTGTTAATTTTTCATACCCGACTTTTTCCAGTAATTGACCATAAACAGGATCGACACGCCAGGCCATTTCCAGTCCCCATGCCATCAGTCTTTGGTAAGCGAGGCTATGCTCCACCTCCCATGCCTCAGGTTGATATTTCAATAAAACAAATTCGATGGGAAGTTGGTCAAAGTGGGAGGTGATAAGCGCGTTGACCCCCCGGGCGTAGGCGTCAAGGATCAGCTTTGATTCAGGGCTGATGGATTGATTCAAACGTTTGGCAACATCTGGAATTCCAATGCTGTGGATGAGCTGATCCAGAGGCAGCGCGTTTTTTCCGTAAATTTCAGACATTTCGCCCATCGCAGAGCGACGATTTATATCCATTTGCCAGAGCCGATCTTGTGCAACGACATATCCCATTGCAAAATAAAGGTCTTCATCGTTCTCAGCAAAAATGTGAGGAACGCCGCTGCCATCACGAAAAACACGAACCGGCTGCTGTATTCCGCGTACTTCTAAAAAGCCTTTTTTTTGAGGTAATGATTTTTTTACAAGACGGACACCGAGGAAAAAAGTAATCACCAATACAAGAATTGCCATTCCAATAATTCCCAGAACGACTTTGGCAACTCGCGGCATTTTACCTCCTGATACTTGACATTCGGAAATATCCCATTTCAAAAACAGAAAAAATTAAATGTGCTCGTGGAGTATTCGCTTGACGACCATTCAATCCTTTTTCTTTTTCGATTTTTTCTCTTTTTTTTCACGGGTCGGTGCGGGCGGCGTCGATTTTGTGGATTCGTTATTACGATTTGTCACAATCTCACGTCGCTCATGCCGTTTCGTTTGTTTTGATGAATTCTCATCTGAGGTTTCTGTTTTGGACAGAGCGGGACGCGATGTGCTTGGCGTAACATGCATTGGCGTTGAACCAATCTGACCTTTTTCAAAAGGTCTTTTCGCTGGCGGACGAATTGGACTTGCCATTTCGGTGGGCTGAGGCTGATAATAATAATCATCGATCCACCAGGGGGTTTCAAAAAAATATTGCCAATCATAGTCCAGGTCGTAAGCGGGTTCATAATAAATATTGCCATAGGATTCGGCAACTGCAGAATTCTGTTCGTGACATGCAGAGCAATCGTCTATAAATGTAATTTCGCTGTGCTGGTAGCCTTCTTCCATGTCTTCCGCGTCCAAGACCACTTCAGGATGTCGCAGCGTTGTATAGCAGTGAGTTAAAAAAGAACTCACCAGCAAAATTAACATAAAAACCACCACGCGATGAGGTAATTTTTGAATCATATTTTTCTCTTTTTTGCCCTGCTTTACGTTACAAAATACCTGTCAATTTCTCGCTAAAGTTGATATTTTTTCACAACGATTGAAAATATATTATTTTCAATTCCCTGTTTGAGTGGGGTATCGCTTCGCCGTCAATGGTTCTGTTGTTTTTTGTCAAATTTTTCACCGAGAATTCCAGTAAGAGTCGTTCGGAAAAAAACCAGCGAAGCGCGGCATTCATGTACCCTTTTCCTGTTCCGAGGGAATTGGAATCATTATCATTTATACCAAAGTCATATTCCCACAAAAGCGTTAATTCCGGGTCTAACATCAAATGCGCGCCACAGAAAAAATTCAAATCTTTTTCAGCCCCTTTATTTTCCCCACTGTAATTTATTCCACCATGGACACCGAAATCTTTTAAAATGAAATAATTTTTGCTCATGACCACGTAAAAACCTTTCGATTTTATCTGGTAGCGATTCAAATCGGGATAGTAAGTCCCATAGCCCTGAGAATCGAAACCGATACACATTGCAGGAAAGTTCACCCGTTCGAATCGTATCCGGTATCGAATATTTACGCCCGGCGCTTCGTTCCATAGCACCTTACCCTGGCCAATGATATTTTGTCCGCCATACGTAACACCAAACATAAGTTTCTGGGTAAGCCCAACAGTTAAACCTGTCAGCATGCCCCCGGCATTATAAACTCGTAATTTGAGTTGGAAATTCTTTCTGTCGATGAAATTACCGGTTGGTGTATCGATAAGATTTATTGGAGTCGATTTGGTAGCAAACGTTTCAGTCTGGTTGTAAAAATTTTGGGCAGAACAGGGTAAACTCACACTGATGACGATTATTGTCAGTAAAAATATTATGTTTTTCCCCATCGGTCCACTCCTTGGTTATTCATCTTTATAATTCTGTTAATAATTTAAAACATTTATCATGTAAAATCAAGGAAAAAATAAAATTATGCCAAAAATTATTTTGATTCGATCATTTTCAACAGTTTGCCAAAATTTTCTAATAAAATGTGAAATATCAAAATATCTTGGACTAATGGATAAATTCAACTAATTGATAATAAGGTAATTGGAAAAATATGAACCGATTAACCGAGGTAACCACGCAGCGGTTTACTTCGTGACGCATGCCGCAGCCGACGAAGCGCCTTTTCTTTGATCTGCCTCACGCGCTCCCGCGTCAATTCAAATCGTTCCCCGATTTCTTCGAGCGTGAGCGGCGTTTCCTGATCCAGTCCGAAATAAAGTTTTACCACTTCTGCTTCTCTGATGGTGAGTGTTGAAAATGCCCTGTCGAGTTCAATTCTTAAGGATTCGCTGATGAGAGTATTGTCAGGCGATGGAAGTTCCTGATTTTCAATGATATCTAAAAGCCGATTTTCTTCCTCTTCGCTGAATGGCGCATCAAGTGAGAGATGCTTGCCTGATTTTTGGAGGGTTTCTGATACCTCAAAATCACTGATTTCCAATTGTTTGGCGATTTCTTCCGGTGAGGGTTCGCGCTCAAATTCCTGCTCCAGCGCGCTGAAGGCCTTCCCGATCTTGTTCATCGTGCCCACACGATTCAGCGGAAGTCGCACAATTCTCGATTGCTCAGCCAGCGCCTGCAAAATGGATTGCCGAATCCACCACACCGCGTATGAAATAAATTTAAACCCGCGTGTTTCATCGAATCGATTGGCAGCTTTTATTAATCCGAGATTGCCTTCATTGATCAAATCTCCCAATGATAATCCCTGACTCTGGTATTGCTTGGCAACGCTGACAACAAATCGAAGGTTGGCTTTTGTCAACTTTTCTAATGCTGCCTCATCACCGAGCCGGATTCGTTTCGCCAATTCAATTTCTTCTTCCTGCGAGAGAAGATGAACTTCGCCAATCTCTTGAAGGTACTGGTCAAGTGAATGCTCGGACTTGCTCTGTGGCCGATTGGGAATTTTGGCCATGAAGCCCCCTTTCAAAATTGTGAATATCAATTAAAGGGACGCTAAATATACGAAATTTTATTTTTTTTGTCAATATCAAATTATCAATTTATGATTGAATTTATGAACACATAAAGTCATAATTTGTCTTAGACGATCAAAAACCAATGTTTACAAATATCAAATATATTTTAAATTACTTTGGAAATTTTATTTCCTGTCGACTAATTAAACAGTATAGTACCTGGAAAAATCTTTGTTAAAATGCACTTGAATTGAGAATCTTTGTGAGAAAAAAGAAAAAAATACTTGACTTTTATAAATAAAAAATTATCTTATAAATGATGGGGAATTAAAATTAAGGCACATTTTACATGCTTCAAAAACGACTCACATATTTGCTTATTTCAATTTTAATTATTTTGTTATCCAGCCTTGCGCTCTATGCAGGCGCTGTCATTGTTGATTTCCGGGGCGAGCCGGGAAATAACATGGTAAAGCTAAAATGGTCAACCATCAGTGAATTAAAATGCAAGGGCTTTCAAATAGACCGCAGCCTGGATAAAATTGAATATACCAAGATTGGCTTAGTAAAAGCAGCAGGTAATTCCTCAACGCGTCAAGATTATGAATTTGAAGACAAAACGGTTTTCAAATCGAATTTAAACCGCACATTTTACTACCGCCTAAAAATCATCAATACGGATAATTCGGAATCCATCTACACGGAGATCGTATCGGTAACTCCTTCCATTTCCGGTGCCAGGTATACGTGGGGAAGCATCAAAGCCCTGTTTAGATAATACGCTCCCCAACGGTACATTGCGCAACTTTCATTATCTTTCATTCATTAATTTTTATTACAACCACTTTAGTCTTGCAAAATTCGTGCGAGCGTTTCATTGTTATTTTGTCGGATGCTCACTCAGGTAAAGCTTTGCTACTCGCTTTAATGCTTTTTTGCCATGTTGTGATATAAAATTGTCAACAAATTTAACGTCCATTTTTGAGACAGTTGTCGGTAACGCCGAAAAATACTTTTTTTCAAGAGTATTCATAAATTCAAAGTATTTTGATTTTGCCAGAATATAGGCCGCGAAAATGGTTATACCCTTTTCGCTTCGATTTCTCTGTATCAAAGTTAAATCTGGAACATCGCTCACCGTTTCTCTCAAAAATACGTCATCCACCAAATCACTGACGATAAATGCAGTGCGATCCTCTTTTGAATGGACATTTCTGATGACATCTGCAGTGGATATGGCTATAACCTGTTTCTGATCCTGATATTTTTCAAAAAGCCGATTATATTCAAAAGGTGAGATTGTGGAGATCGAGTGCTGGCAGTATTTTCGAATTAGTTTGCCCAAATCCATTATTTCCTGAACCGAATAGGTTTGATCGTCGCGCAGATGAATCCGCGCTAATATCTTTTCAGTTTTTTCATCATCAATAATCGCAGAAGAAACTAAAGGTCCCCAAAATTTATTTTCTCCATACTGGTGTGTTATCACCCAATCATCTTCCGGACTTCGTTCCTCTATTTTTAAATCAGAAAGCTTCGCGACCAATTTTTCGCCGATATGATTTGCATTTTTCCCCCTTATAATTATTCCGCCATCTCTGAAAAAAGTAACAAATATTCTGTTTTTTTTCGCTTGCCACAATGCATGTTCCACCGGCTGGACCTCGAAGCCCTGTTCTTCAAGCATCATATGGAGATGAGGGGCCATTGAAGATGCAATTCTAATACGATACATATTTTTCGCCATAATGTCCTCAATAATTTTTCTGTCTATCAGGTCACAATTCATCTCATTTTTTTAATTTTGATATTGCCACATAACCTGGATTATTCATTGTAATGCATTAAGGAATCCAGGTAGCCTGAATGGTGC
>CAZSBG010000124.1:0-18078 GCA_964605145.1 uncultured Cytophagia bacterium
ACCATTCAGGCTATCTGGATTCCTTAATGCATTACAATGAATAATCCAGGTTAGACCAATTTTTATTGATGTTTTATCTCTGTTAAATGCGTTTTTTGTCTTGATTTTTAAGTCAATTTTTTGTATAATGACTCCTGATTTTTGGCTTCAATACCAACGATAGCCCTGAAAAGAATGCTCGATACCTAAAATTAAAAATTCATCAAAAAGTTTTCTTTAATTCAAACAATGGAGGTTTACTGTGGCTCATGTAATTACCGATCTCTGCACCCAATGTGGAAGCTGCGTCGAAGTCTGTCCTGTGGAGTGTATTCAAGAAGGCGATGGCCAATATTTTATCGATCCGGAAGAATGTATCGATTGCGCCGCCTGTACGGATGAATGCCCTGAAGAGGCCATTTTCGCAGAGGAAGATCTTCCTGATGATAAAAAATCTTTTATTGAAAAAAATGCAAGCTTTTTTGAATAACAGTCTATTGCATCAAATTTGAAAATCATGTGGATAGGAGCTGCACAAGCTCCTATCTTTGTTATAAATCACGTAACCATTCAGGTGATTGATAATATAAGAAAAAGATTTTAATAACCTTAGCACCTTGTCATATCTCGACTCCGCTCGATATGACTTACGATATGTCACCTTGAGTTGAAAATCCGCCTCGGGAGGACGGAGTCGAAAGGTGACAATAAACGGTGGGTAGCTGAATAGTGTCAGAGATTCTGTGATGCATCGAATCTAAATTTATTTTGAAAAACTTAATTTCGTCATGATAGATACTGTTTAACATTTTAACATCTTTACAATCAATGGATTCCCGTCCACTATAAAAAAGGTTGATCTACCAACTTATAACGTGCGGGAATTACATTAGAGGAAAAATCAAGTTTCTTGAAAGATACTAAATCACTTTTGAAAAATCTATTGATTTGTGTGGTTCGACCAACTCTTGCAATATACGCCTTCAAACATAATAATCATCACAGCCTTATTGTTCCATCCTGTTGACGACGTTCTTTAGAATAGAAACACGTTGCCAAAATGATACTTATTACATAATTCGAGGAGAAAAATTTATGGCATTTCGCATTAAAAAATTGTCTCCTGAAAAAATCAGTTATTTTTGCGATCCATCCCAATTTAAATTTGAATCAACGGCGGAATTGAAGCCCCTGGAAGAAGTGATCGGCCAGGATCGTGCGGTGGCTGCCATTGATTTTGGTGTTGAAATTAAGCACTATGGCTACAATATCTTCGCGCTTGGGCCGGTAGGCGCTGGAAAGACATCGACAATTCGCGAGGCCGTTGAAAAGCGCGCAAGACAGATGCCTGTGCCGGATGATTGGTGTTACGTTTTCAATTTCAGCAATCCAGACGAACCAAAATCACTCCGCCTTCCTGCTGGCATGGGAAAATTGCTGAAAAAAAGCATGGAAAAAATGATTGCGAGTTTAAAGCAGGAGATTCCCTCTAAAGTATCATCCAAGGAGTACCTTCAATCCAAAAACGACATCATCGAAGAGTCCAGAAAACAACAAAACAAAATATTGAGAGATTTTGATGAGAAGATAAAAAAACAGGGTTTTTCGCTGGTAAAATCGGACACAGGGCTCGCGTTAACTCCATTTCAAAATAATGAAGCGCTCTCTCCCGAGCAATTTCAAAAATTGTCCGTTGAAGAAAAAGAAGCAATTGAACAGAAAGGCGCTGAATTACAGCGTCAACTGAATGATGAGCTTCAGAACGTGCAGCATTTGGAACAAAATATCAACTCACAGGTTACTGAATTTCATCGCAATGTAATAAAACGCATTTTAGATGGCCCGTTCAAATCGATCCTGAGTCAATTCCAGGATCAACCAAAAGTTGAAAATTATTTGAGGGATGTGGAACACGATCTGCTCGAGCATTCGGAGCATTTCATTCGATCCGAAAACGCAGACGCCGAAGAAAAACCAGTCCAACAATTCTCGGATCCCAACGAGTTTTCGTTTACCAGGTACACCGTCAATCTCATTGTAGACAACAGCAATACGGTGGGGGCCCCGGTAATTCTGGAAACAAATCCCACATATTTCAATCTCATTGGCCGAATTGAGCGAATCTCCCAAATGGGGATACTGGTGACAAATTTTAACCTGATCAAGGCCGGGGCGCTGCACCGGGCAAATGGCGGATTCCTGATTATTGAAGCGATTCAATTGTTTCAATCCGCTCTGGTCTGGCAGGCGCTGAAACGGGCATTAAAGAGCAAATCCATCGTGATTGCCGAGCCCGGCGAAGAAAGTACTTATATCAGCATAAAATCGCTGGAGCCGGAGCCAATCCCTCTGGATGTAAAAATTGTTCTTATCGGGAATTATCGCATCTACTATGCGCTTTTGAATGGTGATGAAGAGTTCAGAAAACTTTTCAAGGTAAAGGCAGATTTCAACACGGATATGCCAAGAAACCGAAAAAATGTTTTGAACTATGCACGTTTTATCAGCAATCGGTGTGAAGCTGAGGGACTAATGCATCTGAATCCCGGTGCAGTCAGTTGTGTCGTGGAGTATGGTGTTCAGTTAACAAGCGATCAGACAAAATTGTCAACGCGATTCGCGGATATTTATGATCTGCTCATCGAAGCCAATTACTGGGCCGTCAAGAATAAGAGAAAACTCATTTCCCGCGAAGATGTTAAGGCAGCAATACGCGCTAAAAATTTCCGATTGAATAAGTACGAAGTCCAGGTTCGAAAAATCATTGATGAGCAGACAATTGCGATTCACACATTAGAGAAAAAGGTTGGTCAGGTGAATGGGCTTGCCGTGATAAATATAGGGGATTACGTTTTTGGTCGCCCCACGCGTATTTCTGCCCGAACATATCCCGGGCACAATGGTGTGATTGCCATTGACCACGAAGCCAAAATGAGCGGTCCCATTCACAACAAAGGGGTGCTCATTTTTTCCGGATATTTGAATGGTAATTTCGGCAGTAAGAATCAGTTGTCCCTGTCCGCCAGCATCACATTTGAGCAAAGTTATGAAGCCATCGACGGAGACAGCGCCTCATCGACCGAGCTTTACGTGCTGCTTTCCAGTCTGGCCAATATTCCGATAAAACAGGGCATTGCTGTGACCGGCTCGGTCAATCAACTGGGTGAAATTCAGGCAATCGGCGGTGTCTCGAAAAAGATAGAAGGTTTTTTTGAAATATGCAACAGTCAGGGATTGACCGGTGAGCAGGGCGTGATAATTCCCCGGGCTAACGTAAAAAATCTCGTGTGCAACGATCGCGTGGTGGAAGCAGTCAAATCAGGCAAATTCCACATTTATGTCGTATCGACTGTGGAACAGGGAATTGAAATTCTCACAGGAGTGAGAGCCGGCCGTCGCACGAAAAATGGTGAATTCCCGAGAGGCACTGTGTTCAGAGCCGTGGAAGATCGGCTTCGAGAGATGGCGGAACAGCTTAAGAATAATGATAGTTCTCCGAAAAGAAAAAAACGAGTTCAGAAGAAGAAAGAGAAAAAATAATTTTATGCATATCCGTCTGGAACATGTCTGGAAAATGAAACCTGACTCCAATGCTACGAGAACAATTCGATCTGTGACAATTCTCTCGGATATTTCAGTTGAGTTCTGCGGTGAATGTGTCGAGGTAATTCTTGGACCTTCAGGCAGTGGAAAAACGACGATGTTGCGACTGCTCAACAAATTGGAATCGCCCAGCAAGGGACGTGTTTATTACGATGATGTCGCGTCTGATTCCATATCACCGCGAACCATCCGAAAGGATGTTGGCATGGTTTTCCAGGTGCCAGCGCTGTTTCGGGGCCACGTGTTCGACAATATCGCATTTGGGCGACAATTGAATAAAGAGAAATTGGAAGCAAAAGAAGCACGGCATTATCTGGATATTGTTGGACTGGGTAAAATTTTTTTGGAGCGGGATGTCGATTCGCTCTCTCTGGGACAACAGCAGCGCGTTTCCTTTGCCCGGGCGCTTGCAAATGACCCCAGGATTCTCCTCCTCGATGAGCCCACTTCTGCCCTGGATCCTTCGGCGGCAAATAACTTATTGGACCTTGTTAAAAAGATTAATCAGGAGCTAAAAATCGGCATCATCATGGTGACGCACGCACTGGAACATGCGCAGCGGATCGCCGATTTCATTTTTCTGCTGGTCGAAGGTAAATTTGTTGAAAACCGTGATGCTGCCTCATTCTTCAAAAATCCCCGCAAAGATGTGACCAAAAAATTTATTCGTGGAGAACTTTAAGTGGATTATCTGTCGCTTGATTACACTGATCTGATCATCGCATTAATTCTGATTTTAATTCCCATTGGCATTTCGTTCCAGAATCGTCTCGGTATTGAAAAAGAAATTGTCATTGGCACAATTCGCACATTTATTCAGTTGGTTGCCATTGGCTATTTGCTGAAATATATTTTCACGATGCGCAAATGGTATGTCATTTTACTCATGATATTTATTATGGCGATTGTTGCAGGGTACAATGCGGTTCGGCGGCAGAAAAAAAAGGTGAAAGGATTATTTCCAATCACCACGTTTTCGATATTTTTAGGAGCGTTTGTTGCCATGTTTTCGCTGATTTTCCTGATCCTCGGTGTAAAACCCTGGTACGAGCCGCAATATCTCATTCCTATCAGCGGGATGATGTTGGGCAACGCAATGAATGCAGCCGCGCTTGTTGTGGACAGGCTCATGGCTGACGCCAAGAGTCGTCGCTGGGAGATTGAAGCCTCCCTGGCGCTGGGCGCTTCGCCCCTGAAAGCCGTGAAGCCGCTGCTCCAGGACGCGGCCCGCACCGCCATGATGCCGACAATCAACGCCATGATGGTGGTCGGAATCGTCCAGTTGCCCGGCATGATGACAGGGCAAATTATCGGCGGAGTGGCGCCGGAGCAATCGGTGCGGTACCAGATTATAATAATGTACATGCTGGCAACTTCAGTGACGATTTCGTGCATTTCCATGCTGTACCTGTTCTACAAAAAGCTGTTCACCAAAGATGAGCAGCTTGATTTGGATTTAGTATTATCTTAGAAAATAAATAAGATGTTCAAAATATTTCCCCTCTTAACCTGGATTATTCTTTGTAATGCATTAAGGAATCCAGGTAGCCTGAATGGTGCTTAATTCCGAATTCATTATCTCTAACTTTTAAATTTCATATATCTGATTATTTTTATGAATAACATTAATTTAAACATCTTTTATTTGAAATTTTTGAATAATTCAGGCTAAAATATTACAAAATTAAATTCTGTTGTATGTTCTAAAAAAATGAGAAACGGAGGCCAATTATGGGTTTCAATTGTGGCCTGGTGGGATTGCCCAATGTCGGAAAATCAACGATTTTCAATGCGTTAACATCGCAGCTTGTCCCGGCTTCCAATTACCCGTTCTGCACCATTGATCCCAACGTGGGGATAGTGCTGCTCAGAGATGAACGGCTCGACAGGATCGGCGGGATTGTCGGATCCGCCAAAATAACGCCCACAAGCCTTGAATTCATTGATATTGCCGGCCTCGTCAAAGGCGCGAATGAAGGCGAAGGATTGGGGAATCAGTTTCTCAATCATATTCAGGGAGTGGATGCCATCGCCCATGTGGTTCGCTGTTTCGAGGACGAGAATGTCGCGCATACGTCGCCACAGCTCGACCCGGTCGGCGATGTTGAAATTATTATGACCGAGTTGATTCTGCACGATCTGGAAGTTGTTGAGCGCAAGATCGATAAATTAAAACAGGCGATAAAATCCGGCGACCCAAAACTGAAGCAGCGATTGGCTGCATTGAGCGAAATCCAGGCGCGGCTTTCCGAGGGAATTCCCTTAAAAAAAATGGATCTGACAGATGCCGGACTTGAATTGATTCAAGAGATAAATTTGCTCACCATAAAGCCTGCCATATTCATCGCCAATGTGGATGAGAACCATTATGAGGATAGCCCGTTCGTGGCGCAGTTGCAGGAATTTGCGGATGAGATGGGTGAACCCTGCGTGAAGATCAGCGGCAAAGTCCAGGAAGAAATTTCACAGTTGGACGGGGAAAGTCAAACCGAATTTCTGAAAGAATGGGGATTGGACGAACTGAGTTTGAACAAAATTGTGCGAGCCGGCTACCAGGTTTTGAATTTGATCACATTTTTCACAGCCAATCAAAATGAAGCGCACGCCTGGACCATCCCACGGGGCACCACGGTTCAGAAAGCTGCCGGAAAAATTCATACGGATTTTGAGCAGGGTTTCATCAAAGCCGAAGTGATTAAATACGACGAACTCATCGATTTTGGGTCAGAGGTAAAACTCAGGGAGGCGGGCAAGATTGCGATCCATGGCAAAGATTATGTGGTTGAGGACGGGGATCTGGTATTCTTCAAATCGAAAACCCGTTGACACAAATCCTCACTGCATAACTTCCATGAACCAGTGTTTTTAGATAGAATTTTACTCCATGCACAAATTTACATCGGTTTAATATCATGCTGAATCATCCACTGTTTCATTTTTTCAACAATGGAATAAGGGACTTCAAGCTTTCCGATGAGAATTTCAGGGAAATGTTTTCCATGACAATCCGATCCCCCTGTTTCAATTAATCCAAATCTGTCAATCAATTCCTGATAATGTTTCATTTGCGTTTGATTGTGACGCGGATGAATGGTTTCAATGCCATTAAGCCCGCATTTGATTAAATCGATCAATCCTTCATCTGTTACATCCGATCCAGGATGTGCAATGACACAGACGCCACCTGCTCTGTTAATCAATGAAATCGCCTCAGCCGGTGTAATTTTGTATTTGGGCACGGCACAGGGACATCCATCACCGATGAAACGGTTGAAGGCGTCGTAATAATTGTAAACATAGCCTTCCTCTACCATGGCTTCAGCAATATGCGGCCGGCCTATGGAACCCGGCCCGGCTTTCTGCTGAATGAAATCAAACGATAAATTTATCCCAAATTTCTTCAGCAGTGTGATGATTTTTTGGGCACGCTTGACACGTTCCTCCTGGAAAAATTGAACATAGCCGATGAGATTTTCATTGTGGTGATCGAAAAAATATCCTAACAAATGGAGGTCGAAATTTTTTGAGCGAGCGGAAATTTCAATGCCGGAAATGAACTCGATATTTTTTTCGCAGCAATATTTCTGCGCTTCATCAAGTCCGTGGATGTCATCATGGTCTGTGAAGCTGATCGCTTTCAAGTTCCGCTCAACGGCTATATCAACGATTTCCCGATAGCAAAGCGCGCCATCTGACCTGTTGGAGTGAATATGCAGATCGACCCGTCTATCCATTTGAGAAGAGGGAGATTGGGGGATATTTAACACGAAATATAATTCCTGAAAAATAAAGGATTATTTAATCTGAAGCATACGATCCAGCGCAATCCGGGCATCGTTTTTGATGTTTTTGGGAACAGAAACGATATTGATTTCGCCCAGATTTTCCAGAGTCCAGCATAAATTATGAAGATTAATTTTGTACATATTGGGGCACAGCGACCGGGCGAGCGGAAGGATTTTCTTGTCCCGAAATTGCTTGTTGAGCCGACTCACCAGATTCAATTCTGTGCCCACTGCGATGACTGAGCCATCCGGCGCCTGTTCAACGTATTTAATGATAGCGCTTGTTGAGCCATTTTCGTCGGCTGCATTCACCACCTGTTCATTGCATTCCGGGTGGACGATCACTTTTGCGTTCGGATACCGTTCGCGGAAATTGTCGATGTGCTCTACAGAGAACGCGGTGTGCACGTGACAAAATCCTTTCCAGACGATGAGTTTCGCTGCTTCGATTTTTTCAGGATCGTTACCGCCAAACTTTTCGTGTGGATTCCAAATGATTCGATCATCAGCAGAAATATTCAACTGATTTCCTGTATTCGTTCCCAGGTGTTCATCCGGGAAGAAAACTGCTTTTTCGCCTCGCTCAAACGCCCACTTCGCAGCGCTCGCAGCATTGGATGATGTGCAGACAATTCCATGATGCGAGCCACAGAACGCTTTCAGTTCTGCATTGGAATTGATATAGGTAATGGGAATAATTTGTTCGGTATCGCAGATGCTGCCAATTTCCTTCCAGGCGTGTGACACCATGTCAAAATCTGCAAAATCTGCCAACGGACACCCGGCATCCATATCAGGCAGATGCACAATCTGGTTTTCATCGGAAAGAATATCGGCTGCCTCTGCCATAAAATGGACGCCACAGAATACGATGAATTCTGCCCCGCCCTGTTCGGCAGCTTTGATGCAGAGTGCATAAGAATCCCCTCGAAAATCTGCCAGCTCAATTACTTCATCCCGCTGATAGTGATGCCCCAAAATGACAAGTCGTTTACCGTAATTCTTTTTTACAGTGACAATTCGCTCTTTGAGCTGCGTTTCATTTAAACTTTTGTACTCATCAGGAATCATCATTTTCTTTCTCGATTTTTTTCTCTAAGGAAAATTTTGAAACCCAGATACTGATCTCATAGAGCAGAATCAGCGGACCAGCCAAAAATATCTGCGTGATCACATCCGGCGGTGTTAGAATGGCAGCAAAGATAAAAATCGTGACGATGCCGTATCGCCGTTTGGACCGCATGAATTCCGGGGTTAAAATACCCATTTTGGTCAGGAAAAATGAGAGCAACGGCAGTTCGAAGATTACACCAAAGACCATAATTAACAGGGTGACAAATTTCAGATATTCTTTGATTTGAATAGTGGGTTCCAGTTTGTCCGAGCCAAATCCCAGGAGGAAATTAAGTCCGTATCGGATAATAATGAAATAACAAAACGCCGCGCCCAGGAGAAAAAAGAATGAGGAATAAAAAACAATGAGCGGCACATATTTTCGTTCTTTTTTATAGAGTCCGGGAGCGACAAACTTCCACAATTGATAAAATATCACCGGCAAACTGAGCACGATGCCAGCAAAGACAGCAACTTTGATATGAACAATGAATCCCTCGGTCGGCGCAAGAAATATCAATTTTTCTTCTTTCGGATATGGTCGGAGAAGGAAATTCATGATATGCTCGGAAAAAAAGTATGCTACGATACTCACCAAGACAACAGAGAAAATGGACCATAGCAGTCGCTTTCGCAATTCTTCGAGATGGTCCAAAAACGGCATCACTCTTTCCTGGGATTCTTCGGAATTCCCTTTTTCTTCATTTTTATTATTGGTTGTCATAGTTTTTACATATAAGATGAATAAAAAAATCATGAGGAATTAATATGGCGGCATGCTTTGGTTGCAGTTCGCAAAAGTCCTCATGAATTAAATTTATAGTCGTATTTCGCCTGAATTATTCACAGATTTCAACCTAAACATATATAAATAATTGTAAATAAATATATTAACGAGGTGTGTGAAATTTAACAGAGTTTGATATAACGAATTCTGAATTAAGCACCATTCAGGCTATCTGGATTCCTTAATGAATTACAATGAAAAATCCAGGTTAGAACGCAAAATGTTTATTGAAAAATGTTCGGCCTAAAATTAAAGGTTTTTTCCTCCTTGCTTAAAATTTCAGTCCGGAAAATCCTAAAAATGCAATGGACATCAATCCAGCCATAATAAATGCAATGGGAATACCTTTTAACGCATTTGGTATGGGGGCAAGTTCCAAACGTTCCCGTATACCGGCCATCAAAACCAGCGCAAGGGTGAAACCAAGACCGGCTGCAAAACCATGGACGATGCTTTCAATGAAATTGTAGCTTTCATCCAAATTGAGCAGCGCCACACCCAAAATGGCGCAGTTGGTGGTGATTAACGGTAAATAAATCCCAAGCGATTTGTAGAGCGTTGGACTGGCTTTTTGAACCACCATTTCCACAAACTGCACCAGCGATGCAATCACCAGAATGAACGCGATGGTTTTCAGGTATGTCAAATCCGGCGGTTCTTTGGCCGAGAAAATGATGTAAAAAATGTTGGAAGTTGTGGGTTTCAGCATGAATGTGTTGATCAACCAGGTGACCATAGAGGCCATGGTCATAACGAAAATAACAGCCATGCCCATTCCCAGCGCCGAATCCATATTTTTCGATACGCCGATATAGGGGCAGATTCCCAAAAATCGGGACAGCACAAAGTTATTGATGAAAATTGCTGTGATAACGATGATAAAAAGATTATTCACTTCCATTCTGAAAATCCTTATAATTTAGAGATTTATTTAATTGCTCCGTTTGGCTTCAATCCAGTTGAAAAATCCAAGGAATAATCCGAGAGTTAAAAAAGCGCCCGGGGGCAGTATCAAAAGCAGCACAGGTTCAAAACTCGGACCAAAGATGGGGATTGCCCAAAGTTTTCCGTCACCAAAAAGTTCGCGCACAACGCTGACGAGGGTGAGCGCCAGGGTGAATCCGATTCCCATTCCGAGGCCATCCATAAAGGAATAAAAAATTGAATTTTTCCCGGCAAAGGCTTCGGCTCGTCCCAGAATTACGCAGTTTACTACAATCAACGGGACGAATATGCCCAGCGATTTATGCAGTGCCGGCGCGAATCCGGCCATCACCAGATCGACGATTGTCACGAATGTTGCGATGACCACAATGTAAATGGGAATGCGAATTTTCTTGGGTACGCCCTTACGAATGAGGGAGACGATCACATTGGAGCAGAGCAGCACGAATGTCGCTGCCATTCCCATACCGATTGCATTTTGAACCGAGTTGGAAACAGCAAGCGCGGGGCATAATCCAAGTGCTAAACGGAAAACAGGATTTTCTTTATACAGGCCTTTGAAAAATTCTGCTGTGATTGACATGTTAAATTCCTTATTAATTCACTCTATTCAACGAGTTTGTTTCTCTATTTATTTAAAGCCTCCAATTTGCTGCCCAAGATTTTCCAATCCTTTTTTGATGGAATTTGTGACAGTGCGAGATGAAATTGTGGCGCCGGTAATGCTTGTTATTTCACCGCCATCTTTATCAACGGCCAGCCCCTCACTTGTTTTGTCGATGAATTGGTCCAGAAAATAGGGAGTGGATTCACCGTAACGAATTTCTTCGATTTTTGTGCCAAGCCCCGGCGTTTCCACCTGATGCATCACAGTGAGGCCTAAAATGGCGCCTGTAGTGTCCACCCCAACCATTGTTTCGATAATACTCGAATATCCGGCGCCTTTGGCCACGAATGCATACCCGACCACATCTGTTTTCAACGTATCCTCATACCCAATATAGTAATTAATTTCATCGTCCTGTTTGATCGGCACAATTGCATTTTTATCAGCCGAAGGCAGGGCAGATGTAAGTGCGCGCTCGGTCACTAACCGTCTCTGCTCCTCAATTCGGGGTTTCGTGATGGCATTGACCATAGAAAGCGCTGCCCCGGCGATTGCCGTCACCAGAAGTAAAATACCACCTAATTTAAGAATCTCTTTCATTTGTTATTCACCTTTCCAAATGTTTTCGGTTTCGTGTATCGATCAATCAATGGTACGGTCAGGTTCATCAATAAAATCGAATAGGAGACGCCTTCCGGATAGCCGCCAACCTGACGGATGAGCACGGTAATGACTCCGCATCCGACGCCAAAAATAATTCTTCCGGAATAGGTGACCGGCGATGTAACCATATCTGTGGCCATGAAAAAGGCCCCTAAAATCAATCCGCCGGAAAGGACGTGAAAAATGGGATCGCCGGTGAAAAATCCATCGGTGCCACCGAATATCCAGGAGAGAAGCGCAACGGTGCCAATGTAGCTCGCCGGAATTTTCAAACCAATGTAACGCTTGTAAATGAGATACACCGCGCCGATGAGCAGCAGGAATACCGATGTCTCGCCAAGACAACCGCCGACTTTGCCCCAGAACAGGTTCGCGTACGAGTCGGACAACTGGCTGATGGCTTCGGTGGCTTGCTGAACTTTTTCTGCCGGCATGGTCGCATCATTGGCAATCACATCTTTTGAGGTTTTATATACATTGAGCGGTGTCGCATTGGTTATCGCATCAATGCCAGAAATAGTACCGTTGCGCGGGGCAGTATTAAAAATGGTCATTCTCGTCGGCCAGGAGGCTAACAAAAATGCACGCCCAAGCAAGGCCGGGTTGAGCGGATTGTAGCCCAGTCCGCCAAACGGAATTTTTCCGATGCCGATGGCAAAGACAGAACCAATGACCGGCAGCCAGCACGGCGCTTCGGCCGGCAGGTTGAATGCTAAAAGAATACCGGTGACAAGTGCGCTGCCGTCTTTTACGGTGATGGGCTTTTTCATGAGTTTTTGAAAAACGGCTTCTGTGGCAACAGCGGCAACGACTGCCCAAAGAATTACCCAGGCAGCTTTCACGCCAAAAAAGTAAACAGAACCAATAGTGGCGGGGATAAGAGATATCACAACGCCGTACATGATTCGCGGGATCGAATCCTTATCCGTGATATGAGGAGAGGAAGATACGAAAAAATTGTTTTCCATGGGTCGTATTCCTTATCTCGAACTTTTTTTTATGCAGCTTTCGTTTTTGATTTCAAGAGTTTCGTGACTTCAAGTTTGCCATATTTCAACAAATGCACATGTGGAATATTGGATGGGCAGACAAATGAACAGGAACCGCATTCGATGCAGTCCAGCACGCCCATTTCATGCGCTTCTTCCATTCGTTTAAATTCAATGAGCCGGGCCAGGTCATTGGGCATCAGGTTCATGGGGCATGCGTCCACGCAGCGAGCGCATCGAATGCAGGGCTCCTGGTCTTTGGTGTTGATTTCAGATTTGGTCAGCACAACAATCCCCGACGTGCCTTTAATGACCGGCACATCCAATGTGAACTGGGTAATGCCCATCATGGGGCCGCCATTGATCACTTTGGCGGCGTCTTCGGTGAGACCGCCGCAATAATCGATCAGGCTCTGAAATGGTGTACCTATGCGCACCAGCAAATTCTTCGGTTCTTTGATGCCGTTGCCTGTCACCGTAACGACACGTTCATACAGCGGCCTGGATGAAGACACGGCATCGTAAATAGCTTTTGCGGTTCCCACATTGTGAACCAGGCAGCCCACATCCATGGGAAGTCCGCCGGCCGGCACATTTCGATTGGTAATCGCTTTGATGAGCTGCTTTTCAGCGCCCTGGGGATATTTTACATTCAATCCGATCACGTTCAGTTTATCCCCGGCTTCATTGGCCAGTTTTTGCATCAGGGCGATGGCATCCGGTTTATTCTTTTCAATGCCAATGTATCCGTTTTTACAGCCGAGAATTTTGATGATGATCCGTATGCCTTCGAGAATTTCATTGGGGCGCTCCAACATCAAACGATGATCGGCCGTAAGAAACGGCTCGCATTCCGCACCATTGAGAATAAATGTGTCGATTTTTTTATCCGGGGGAGGAGCCAGTTTTACATGCGTGGGAAAAGCAGCGCCCCCCATACCGGCAATTCCTGCCTGCAGGATTTTTTCTTTCATAGCCTCATCGTCCTGGGCCATATAATTTTGCACCGGCGCAATAGACGGAGACAGCGTGTCGTTTCCATCATTTTCAATGACAATGGATAACACCTGGCCGCCGACCGGGTGAGGTCGGTTTTCAATGGCTTTTACCTTGCCGGAGACAGATGCATGAGAGGGGATGGAAACAAAGCCTTTAGACTGGCAGATTACATCGCCAATTTTGACTTCATCGCCTTTTTCCACAGTTGGCTCTGCCGGGGCGCCAATGTGTTGGAGGATAGGAATAACCACCTCTTCCGGTGGAGGCAGCACTTCAATGGCTTTTTTTTCAGCAAGCTCTTTATGCTCAGGAGGATGAACACCACCTTTGAAAGTAAGCTTTTTAAAATTCATTTTTCCTCGCTTGAATTATTGTGCAAATAAATTTCTATTTTCAATTCAATTCTTCGAGTTCTGCAAGAAACTGCTCTTTATCCTGGAAATTGCGATAAACTGAAGCAAAGCGAACATAGGCAACCTGATCGAGAGCTTTCAGGTGGCTCATGACCAGCGATCCAATTTCTTTGGACGAAATTTCTTCCACAGCATTGTCTTTGATCGCGTTTTCGATTTGTGCAATAATTTCATCGATCTGTTTTATGGAAATGGGGCGCTTGCTGCATGCTAACTGAATGCCCTGTTTTAGTTTCTCCCGATTAAAGGCTTCGCGGCGCAGATCGGATTTTACTACCAGCACCGGCGATTCTTCAACGTATTCCTTGGTGGTGAATCGGCGTTTGCATGAAAGACATTCCCTTCGGCGACGGATAACACGTCCATCGCTCTTCGATCGTGAGTCAATGACTTTGCTGTTGATATAAGCACAATACGGGCAACGCATAAGTACCCTCTTTTGTTAGTTGTTAGAATTGATAGAGAGGGAATTGCTGGCATATTTCGTAGACTCTGGAACGTACTTTCTCATAAACAGATTCATTCCCAAAATTCATAATAACCTGATCTATCAGATTGAAAATTTCCCGCATTTCATTTTCTTCCATCCCCCGGGTTGTTAACGCAGGCGTTCCCACGCGAATGCCGCTGGTGATGAATGGACTCTGGTCGTCAAACGGCACCATGTTTTTATTGACCGTAATTCCTGCTTCCTCCAGGGCTTTTTCCGCCTTTTTGCCGGTGAGGCCCTTGTTGCGCAAATCGATTAACATGACATGCGTATCGGTTCCATTGGAGATGATTTTATAATCATGTTTAGTGAATTCGTCGGCCAGTGCTTTTGCATTTTTGATGACCTGTTTCGAATAGTCTTTGAATGAAGGCTCCAGCGCTTCTTTGAAAGCAACGGCTTTTGCAGCAATCACGTGCATGAGCGGACCACCCTGAAATCCCGGGAAAACATTGGAATCCACGATCTGTCCAATTTTTTTCAATTTACCCTTTGGTGTGGTTAAACCCATATCGTTTTCTTCGTTCTTACCGACAAGAATCATCCCGCCGCGAGGGCCGCGCAGGGTTTTGTGTGTGGTGGTGGTTACGACATGACAATGCGGAATGGGACTGGAGATCAATCCTGCGGCGATCAGTCCCGCAGGATGAGCGATGTCTGCAATCAATTTGGCGCCAATGCGATCGGCAATCTCGCGGAACGCCTTGTAATCGATTTCCCGAGAATACGCACTCGCCCCGGTGATTATCATGCGGGGTTTTTCTTTTAAGGCCAGTGCTTCCACCTGGTTCATGTCGATATAACCGGTATCTTCCCGCACCCCATACGAGACTATCTTGAATAATCTGCCCGAGAAATTCACAGGACTGCCATGGGTTAGATGTCCCCCATGATCCAGGTTCATGCCCATGACGGTATCGCCGGGATTCGCAAATGTGAAATAAGCCGCAATGTTGGCCTGGGAGCCTGAGTGAGGCTGAACATTGGCGTGCTCTGCCTGAAAAAGCTGTTTGGCCCGTTCGCGGGCGAGTTCCTCCGCTGTATCCACATGCACGCAGCCACCATAGTATCGCTTTCCGGGATAGCCTTCTGCGTACTTGTTTGTCATAACCTGGCCCATGGCTTCCAATACAGCCAGACTGACAAAGTTTTCAGACGCGATCATTTCCAGTTTGTCATTTTGCCTGGATACCTCATCTTTAATGGATTTAAATATTTCAGGATCGGCTTGCTGTAAGGTATTCATTTTAAACATCCTTCAAGCGTTTAATGCTTTCATATAACATGATTTACTCTCAAGCTTCATCAAAATATTAGCGTAGTCTATTCTCGGATTAAATTAAGATGAAAATTAAAATATTCCAAATCCATTTTAACCGGTTTCCAAGCTTATGATCACCTTCCGGTCAATTGATGAATTTTGGTGATGCGTTTTAGGTGCCTGTCCCCGTCGAAAGGGCTGCTCAGCCAAACATCGACGACCTTCAGGGCAAGTTCATGATCGATTAACCTGCCGCCCATGACTAAAATATTCGCGTTATTATGACGTCTGCTCATTTCTGCCATTTCGATTGAGGTGCACAGCGCTGCGCGAATGCCCCGAACTTTATTGGCCACAATAGACATGCCGATTCCAGTGCCGCAAATGAGAATCCCCCGATCTGCTTTTTCTTTTGCCACTGCTCTGGCAGCTAAAACACCGTAATCCGGATAGTCCACGGAATCGGATTTGAACGTACCAAAATCTTCAATGGCAATTCCGTGTTGCTCGAGGTAGGTTTTGATTTTTTCTTTTAATGGGAATCCTGCATGATCAGAGGCTAAAGCGATAGTCATTTATTGTGCTCGCTGGAAATTTAATTGTACTGTTATTCTCGATATAAATGTAGACTGTACAGATCACCAAAAGAGAGCCATATTTTCAGATGACGTTTCTTCACATAGAATTAAATACTTTTCTTGACGAAACTTTGAAATCCTGCCGGGAATTTCCAATATTCCCGGCAGGTTTCATAATTAATCAATCCAACTATAGCATGCATCTTCTGGCTTTGTTTGCCCTTTGTGGAAGAATAGATCTTCATTGGTTGGGGTAAAATCCTTTACATAATTCATTTTCTGGGTTGCCAGATCTTTGAATTGCAGATCCTGAGCGGCTTTTTGATATTCTTTATATGCCAGATCGAATACCAGTTTGTCGTCGAATACCGGCAGTTGTTTTCCGCGTTTGGACATGCAATACTCGGCCGTAGCTTCGTAGATTTCACCGCGAACAATTCGCGCCATCCCGTATCTTGGATCTACGCGCAACGCTCTGTCAGCATAACTCCGCGCTGTCTGGTATCTCCCCAGTTCTTTGTAGCAGGTCGCAATGTCGGTCATGATTTTTTTATCATCAGGTTGAATTTTCAAAATTTTCTGATAGGTCGCGATAGCGCCATTGAAATCACCATTGTTTTGCTGTGATGAACCAAGGTATTCAAGAGCGGCCACGTCCTCCGGCTTAATCTTCAGCAGGAGTTCAAAATTGACTATGGCATCATCGTAATTATTGTTTTTAAAATAAGCGCGACCAAGAACATATAGGTTCTCGGTATTATTGGGACTGAGTTTTTTAATCTCTTCCATTCGATTGATGGCGGCATCTTCATCGCCACTGGACCTGTAGAGTGAACTCAATGTTTGCTGCGACTCATGATTCTGAGGATCCATGTCAACGATAATTTCATAGGCGTGAATCGCATCATCAATGCGGTCGTTTTTGATGTAGAGATTCCCCAGCGCTTTCCAGTCATTCACCTTCGATGAATCGATTGCAACAGTGGTCTCGTATTCTTCGATTGCTTCGTCATCCAGACCGCGGCCGGCAAGATAATACGCCAGCGTTCTGTGCAAGTGCGCATTGTCCGGATATTCTTTGATGCCCATTTCCAGCACAAGCTGTGCGGAGTCAGGATTGTTTAACTGGACGTATGAATCTGAAAGAAGAGAATAGACATTTTTAAATCGTTGTATCGTATCTAATTCAATTACTTTCCAGAAAGGTTTGACGGCACTTCGGTAGGTTTTGTTTTTGTAGTATTCCCATGCCGTGCTCCAGTGTTTGCTCAATTGAAATATGTACGCTTTATTCACCGAATCTTTAATGGCTTTCTCGCGTTCCGGGCTAATTTGAGGGGCAGTTTGCTGCGCCGTTGGCGCACATCCAAAAACAAGAATCAAACTTCCGACGAAAATTGTTATCAACAGGCAGACGACAAGTGTTTTCACTGGTAGTTGGGTTGAGTAGTGTTTCATTTTCTCCTCTCCTTAAATTATGTTTATTACCCAGCAACTTTTGCAAGTTTGTGCAAAAGAATTATATATGAATCGGTCATTAAGTATTAGGATGAGCGGCTTTGCCGCGCTGGGTTTTAGATAGAAATCTGCCAAATATCGACACCAGTCTAATTCCTGAATGCGTATGAATGATGAATTCGATTTTAGTTTTGCGATTGAAATTCGCCCATGAACGTATTGCCATTCATCTCAATTGGAAGACAATATCTCATTTTGGCTGAAGTCTATTTTAATTTTTAAATTTAGGGGTCTAAACAAAATCAATAGTATTTAACCTGGATTATTCATTGTAATGCATTAAGGAATCCAGGTAGCCTGAATGGTGCTTCATTCCGAATTCATTATATCTAACTTTGTTAAATTTCA
>CAZSBG010000125.1:0-17984 GCA_964605145.1 uncultured Cytophagia bacterium
TCAACATAGAACCGTTTTTTTGTATGTCACTGAATTTATGAATAAAACTACTTAGCCTGAATTATTCACAAATTTCAAACAAAAAATGTTTAACTTAATGTTATTAATGAATTTAATCAGATATATGAAATTTAACAAAGTTAGATATAATGAATTCGGAATTAAGCACCATTCAGGCTACCTGGATTCCTTAATGCATTACAATGAATAATCCAGGTTAGCAAAAATATAATGCATTTCTTTGGTGTTTGTTTCTTCTCTATCAAATTATTAGGTTGCTATTGAAAATAATGAAGATAATAATGGTACAAAAATTATCTACACATGCAAAAAAAGATGAAAATGAAGCTGTTTGGTTAAGATGATTTTGTTTGTTAATAATGAGGCTACAATGATAACAACTATAGCAGCAGTTATTTATTCAGTACTTATGGCGCTTGTTATTTTATTCCAGTTAGGGTTAACGATTGGCTTACCCTGGGGAGCTGCATCTATGGGAGGAAAATATCCGGGAAAATATTCTCTAAAGATGAGAATTGTCAGTCTGCTCAACATGATAATATTGAGCTTTGTCACTATTATCGTTCTTGTAAAAGCGAATCTTATACTTACACAATTCAATTCGTTTTCGAAAGTAGCTATTTGGTTTGTTGTCGCCTTTTCCACTGTAGCTACCGTTTTAAATATCATAACACCAAGTAAAATTGAAAGACAAATCTGGGCCCCGGTCACGGTAATACAGCTAATCGCCAGCATTATTGTAGCCTTAAAATAAAGGAGATCAACTTTGGCCGGTTCTAAATTAAAACCAAAAGAATTACTTTCAACATTATGGATTTTTGTCACGGTCAATTATATTTTTTGCGATGTTTTTACGTTGATGCATCACGAGGATCTCCGGCAAATACTCTCGGGAAATGTCGGCGGCATTGAGATGACTCAGGGCTTTTTACTTGCATTCGCATTTGTCATGGAGATCCCCATGATCATGATAATTCTTACGCGGGTATTGGGATATAAACTGAATCGCTGGTTGAACATCATTGCAGGAATAGTATTGACTCTTGTTCAGGCGGCATCGCTCTTCGCTGGATCAAATACGCTTCATTACATTTTCTTTAGCATTGTAGAAATTGCATCGACCGTAGTCATTTCCTGGATCGCTTTAAGGTGGACTTCGCATGATCCAAACAGAGTTAATTAATAATAAATTTTGTCTCTCTTCTCAATTCAAGAAAGGCCATGCTCAAGTTCGATGAGTATGGCTTTTCTTTTTGGCAAATTTCAAGAAAATGTCATCTATATGAAATAGTCTTGTTACATTCAAAATGTAAAATATTGATGTAACCTGAATTATTCAAAAACTCAATCCGAATTAGATTTATTTTTAATAAAATTAATCGATTAAACATATAGTAACTTTTTAATTCCATTTTTGATTCAAATTTTGAAAATACCCACCATTCAAGTTACCCTACATTCCTTCAGAAATACTATGAATAATACAGGGTAAATAATTTTTGCTAATACGGGAGTAAAAGCGAGGAACAAAAATGAAAAATAATGAAAAAATTGCTTCAATAAAAACCAACTCATCGTCTGACAGTTCTTTGTGGTATTTGTACGCCGCTCTTGAGCCTGAAAAATGGTTGAAATGTTACACGGATTTGATATCATTAAATGATCGAAGGAAGTATTTCTACAGTAAAAAAAATTATAACGACGTTCGGCCGCTCAAGGAGGTGCTTGCTGGCAGCAAATAAAATTCTGAGAAATTATCAGATTGATAACTGAAAGTACCTGCATCAGAAATTTTTAGCTTCAAAAATAAGTTATTAGTAGACCTTAACATTTTTGTGGATAACATGTGGATAAGTAGTGGAGAAGTTACTTGTAATATCTGTGGTTTATTTTGTAATATGAATGCAATGATGTAAGATATTGTAAAATAATAAGATAAAACATTCTCTGCTATGTTGTAAATGAAAGGTTTATAAATATTCAAGATTTAAATGTGTGTATAACTAAGATTTTTTAGGGTTTAAAACAATTACCGAAGTTCTTGTATTTACATTTTATCTCAGTAGTATTACTTAAAAAGAGTAGCAATTCACGTTGGTTTTTCCCTGGGACTTATTTAACGGATTCAATTATTAAAAGTTGCCTACTGCATGTAACTAAAACCAAGTTTTGAATTGAACCGATTGTACTGAATTTTTATTCTGCCCACTTTCAACTCCACGATGCGTCGATCGACGAATTCTTGCTGTATGGCAAAATCTTCAATCATCTTTATCGCGACTGTTGCGCCATTATAAGACGTTCCCGCTTTAGATAGATGTTCCATTAATTTTGATTCATAGACATTTCTCTGAGCCAGGAAGCGATGAATCGCATTTTCTGTAAACTGCGATACTTCAATTGAGTCGCCGAATCCGCTTTGCTTCAGTGCCATGCCGTTAATTTTCTGTTCAACATCGTTCAATTTTGGAAAAGCCAGGATCGGCTTTCCCAGGTAAATGGCCTCACCAATAACCTGGTTTCCCGCAGTGCATATCAGCGCCGCCGAAGATGCCAGAGATGAAATGAATCGTTGAGGATGAATATTGATCAGTTTGATGTGGTACGAGGTTCCCGGATTAAACATGAACAAAGACCAGTCGGAGAATACTTCGAAATGCGTCCATTGCATATTTTGAATGACGGGCAGAATTTTTTTGAGATAAAACGGTTCTTTCAAATAAATGGTGATGTGATTACCCTGGCTGGGTTTTGTGTTCAAAACAGCATCGGATAAAAAAGGTCCGACAAAAATTGCCCGGCTGTCCTCTTTCTTAGGGAAATGAAAAAATGCGCTCGTTATGATTTTATCAGGCTTCCCGGATAATATTTTAATGAAAAGCTTGACAAGAAACAATTTTATTTTTTCGTTCAAAGATTTCAGGGGAGGAATTTTTGCTTCGGTTAAAAAATGTTGATGATCTATTAGAATAACCGGGATTTTTTGTTCGTTGGCAATTTTTAGCAAATACGGTTCAAAATCGCTTATGATGAAATCCGGATTCTGAATTAAAACTTGATGGTAAATTTTGCGGTATTTTCCTCCAATTCCAAAAAGCAATCCAAAAAATAACAAAAAATTTTTAAATATTATTTTCCATAAATCAACGCCTCCTTTTTTTCCTGTGTACAGGCGAAATATAGGTATTTGGATTGCCGAAATATTATTAAATTGCAGAAGTGGCAGGGCATCGCCGCCGCCGAAAACTTGAACGTTGTGGCCGCGGTCTTTCAATTGCTTGATGATTTGAATACTCCGCGATGTATGGCCTCTGCCTTCTCCCTGGATGCCATATAGAATTTTTTTGGGTGATATGCGATTCATTTCTCTGTTCCGAAATTTATTTTTGATTACCAGCAAAGATATATTAGCCGTATTGATGAATTAATGATCGTTAGACCCATAAAAATATTGGGTTAAAATATCATCTTCATTTCTGGCTGTTGAAGCAAATTCATTGTGGTGAAGCGATGAAGGTGAATTTTCTGATTTTCTTTTTTCCGCCAAAAAAATTCTCCGCTGAAAATGGCTGGTCTTGCAGAAAACTTTTGAATCTTCAAAACGAATACAATTCATTTCTTCAACCTCCTCCTCGGATTAAAAATAAATGCAGTTGGGGTTGTTGTTTTTTAAAATGTGCAATAAGAACAATACTATTTCAAGGTTAAATTTATGTTGAATCTATTTTACATTGATATGAAAAAATAGTGCTGTCATAAACATGTAAAATAATTGTAACCCGGATTTCATTCCTGACCGACATATTATACAGGATAAAACGTATTGCAATTGAAAATCAGGATGAAAGAGATTTGCCAAATAATCCGAATTTTTTAACCGTGTTCCAGCGCAGGCTTGTGAATATATTCCTGTTACTTTTCGGTCGATTGATAACAATTGAACAAAGAATCAGATTGCAAAAACTTGAAGATCCAGTCATTTTCGCCTTCAATCACAACAATTCTTTTGAAACGCTTCTTGTCCCGGTTTTCCTGATGCATCTCAGAAAGGGAAGGAAGATTAGCTTTGTCATTGACTGGATGTATGGCAAAATTCCGATCATCGGGTGGTTCTGTCGCCAGATCGACCCAATTTATGTGTACAACAAACCGGCGAAATATCGACTCCTGGAGCAATATCGAATGAAACACCAACGTCAGGATGTGCATGAGCACATCATCGAAAAATTAGAGCGCGATCAAAGCATTGGGATTTTCCCTGAGGGAAAGCGCAATAAAAATCCCTACATGTTGAGACGCGGATTCAATGGTGTTGGGCACATTGCTTTACATGCTCGTGTTCCTGTCATTCCCATTGGAATCGAGTTTCAATCCGGGAGAAAACGGGGAAAGATACCAAAATTTGGACGGATTGTTTTACGAGTTGGTGAACCTTTGACATTTCGGGAGGAAAGTGTGCAATTAGAAAGTCTTCAGGAAAATATTAATCTTGAACCGCAGGCAAAAAAGAAAATATCCGTCCATTTTTCAAATAAAGTAACTTATGAAATAATGAGCGAATTAGCAAAGTTGTCAGGCAAGGATTATCCATTTCTTCCGCCTGCTTTGCCCGGTGGAATCGACAAACTTTTTAACCAGGAAATAATGAGGTGATAAAATGGGAAAAATTACTGTGATAAAAATTCAGGATGCCGCGAACCGACAGAAAGCGTTTGAGGTCATTGAAAAAGTTTATTTGCACGAAAAAAACTGGATATTTTCTGTGCAGGATGCCATACCGGAAGATATTGCTGACAACACCACATTTTCATGGTTTCTGGCATACGTGAATGAACGACCGGCCGGTGTTTTGCGGCTCTATTATGATCCGCCGCTGGAATTCCCGCCGGACTTTAAAGTGACGTTAAATAAAGACATCGATTTGAATGCCATTGCACAAACACATCGATTCGTGGAGATCGGCAGATTTATGATTCTACCGGAATATCGGAAAAAGATACTTGTGGCGCTCCGTTTGATGCGCATTGCCATAAAAGAAGTTGTGGAACGGGATTACACCCATTTCATCACAGATGTGTTTGAAAATGAACCAAACTCGCCCCTCGATTTCCATACAAAAATACTGGGTTTTGAAGTGATTGGCACACACCTTCATGGCGAGCTGAATTGCAGTTTAACCCGAATCATTTTGACACTGGATATTTTGAAAGCTTACCAGCGTTTGCGAGAGCGGAAAAACCGAATTTACTGGAGTCTCACAGAAGGAATTCGAGGTACGTTGGATAAAAAGTTGGCGGCGCGAATGCGTTCTGTCGAATTGAGTTCGCGTTAAAAAATCAGGCTGGCATTCCATATTATAATTTCAAAATTTTTGAAAAATGAAATGAATAATTGGAACCCTGCGTGATTTTAATCGTCTTTTTTAAACAATGTTATTTATCAATTTTAAATTTTAAGGATGAAAAATATGAACAAGACAATTATTAAAGTTTTTTTTCAGTTAGTTCTCGTTGGAATTTTAGTTTTAATTTTAGCGGGCTTCGGGCTTTTCGCAGGCACTCCAAAGAATATAATTCTCATGATTAGCGATGGATGCGGCTATAACCATGTCGACGCAGCAAGCTATTTTCAGTACGGAGAAAAAGGGACACAAATCTATGAGAAATTTCCAGTCAGGCTGGCCATGAGCGCCTATTCGGCAAGCGGCGAAAAATACGACCCGAACCGGGCGTGGGAGAGCTTCGATTTTTTGAAAAATAAACCGACCGATTCCGCAGCGTCTTCCACAGCGATCTCAACAGGCACTAAAACGTACAATGGCGCCATTGGGGTGGATGTGAATAAGGATACCCTGGAAAACATTGTGGAGCGTCTGGAAAAGCTGGGGAAATCGACTGGTGTAATCACCAGTGTTCAGTTCAGCCATGCGACGCCTGCCGGATTTGTGGCGCATAATGAAAGTCGTCATAACTACCTGGAAATCTCCTGCGATATGATTTTAACCAGCCAACTGGAAGTCATTATGGGATGCGGCCATCCCGGGTACGATGATAATGGCAACCTGCGAAATTTTTCGGAATGGGATTATAAATATGCAGGTGGTAGTGACATTTGGGAAGCTCTGCTCGAAGGCAAAGCGGGCAGCGATGCAGATAATGACGGTGTGGTAGATCCGTGGCAGTTGATTGAGTCGCGCGAAGATTTTATGTCGCTCGCATCCGGAAAAACGCCGAAACGCGTCATCGGAGTTCCCCGGGTCGCTAAAACATTGCAGCAAAATAGAGATGGTGACAAAAAGGCGGCGCCCTTTGAAACGCCTCAAATCCAAACCGTTCCCACATTGCCGGAAATGACCGCCGCTGCGTTGAATGTTCTGGACAACAATGCAGATGGTTTTTTCCTGATGATCGAAGGCGGCGCTGTGGATTGGGCTGCTCATGATAATAACTCGGGAAGAGTGATAGAAGAACAAATCGACTTCAATCACGCCGTTGAAAAAGTCGTTGAGTGGGTTGATGAGTTCAGCAGTTGGGATGAAACGCTGCTGATCGTAACTTCAGATCACGAAACCGGATACCTGACCGGTCCTGAATCCGGCCACAAGTCTGGTTTTGATCCTGAAAATAATAGACCAGTCTGGAATCCCATTAAGAATAATGGCAAAGGGAATATGCCAAGCATGGAATGGCATTCCAAAAAGCACACAAATTCCCTCATCCCATTTTTCAGTAAAGGTGCAGGAAGCGACGTCTTTTTGCGTTATGCGGATGAAGAAGATATCATTCGGGGAAAGTATATTGATAATACTGAAATTGCACGGGTTCTTTTTTCATTTTTCCCTTTAGGTAAAGATTTCTCGACTGACAAAAAGACTGGAACATTTACTTATTGATGACGTAAGCGAATCAGCCCGCTGACCTGTTATGATTGAATTATGTTGGTTTTAACTCGATTAGGAAAGGATATGGAATGAAATGTGCGAGAGGGTTGATTTTAATTTTTCTGATCTTCTGGCTAACTTCGGATTCTGTTGCCGGAATAATTCATGGGTTCGTTCGCGAAAAGGAATCCAAAGAACCTGTTATCATGAGCAATGTATGGATTAAGGATACGAATATTGGCACCACAACAAACATGAAAGGCTACTATGTCCTGTCAGCATTGCCGCCCGGCACGTACGAAATCTATTTCCGGTATATTGGATTCCGAACTGAGGTGAAAACCGTGACAATCAGCTCGGATGAGGATGTTGAACTGGACGTTTACCTGAAAGCAGAAGCCCTGGAAATGGAAGAGGTGGTTGTTTCTGCTGACCGCGAAAAACGGGAACTGGATGTTCGCCCGAGCCAGATTTCAGTACAAATGCCTCAAATACGAAGCATCCCCCAGGTCGCTGAACCGGATTTATTTCGCTCGCTTCAAATGTTGCCGGGCGTGGCGACGTTGTCAGATTTCTCAGCAGGTCTTTATGTTCGCGGAGGAAGCGCTGACCAAAATCTCATCTTATTAGACCACATCGATGTGTACAATCCCAATCACATGTTTGGCTTCTTCAGTTCGTTCAATACCGATGCCATTAAATCTGTTGAACTCATTAAAGGTGGTTTCCCCGCATCTTACGGGGGACGGCTATCCTCAGTGCTGGATGTGATAAACAAGGAGGGGAATCGCGAGCACTTTCAGGGCGTTGCCCGGGTGAGCCTGCTCAGTGCAACAACCACATTGGAGGGCCCGTGGAAAAAGGGATCGTGGATGATTTCCGGGCGACGAACTTATCTGGACCTGGCTTCAAAAATCGCTGATTTCGATTTGCCCTATTATTTTTATGACGGTCACGCCAAAATCAATTTTGATATTGACAAGAAAAACCAGGCCAGCATCAGCTTTTATGCCGGAAATGATATACTCGATTTATCTGCCGCCGGCACGGACATCAAATTGGATTGGGGCAATAAAACTTTCTCGACGCAATGGACTCATCTTTTTTCCAGCAAGTTATTTTCTCATTTTGTCATTGCCGGCAGCCGTTTCGACAGCGACACAGAGGTGGAGTTCGACGATATTTCCTTCGGAACATTTAATGAAGTTGTGGATATTGCCACAAAAGGCACGCTGACATACACCCCGTCAAATAAACATTATATGGATTTTGGGTATGAAGTAAAATATTTAGATTTTGATTTGAATTATAATGTCGTGGATACAAAATATCTGAATTCATTTTCAGGCTATTATTCGAGTCTTTTTTTTCAGGATAATTATAGACTATCGCCGTTTACCATTCTGCAAACAGGCTTGCGGGTCGATAACTATTCTGATGGAAATTACACGCGTCTGGACCCGCGAATTTCTGTGAAGCAGCTACTCAATGATAAATTGAATTTTACGCTTACGTACGGAAAGTATCATCAGTTTCTCAATTTAGTGCAATTGGAGGGATTGAGTTTTGCTGATATGTGGTTCCCTGTGGATAATACTTTTACGCCGGGAAGAGCAGATCATTATATCGTGGGCCTAAATTACGATAATAATCGCACATTCTCTATAAACCTGGAAGCGTATTATAAAGATTATAAAAATATTGCTGAATACCGTCCTCCTGAATTGCGCGGCGCTGATGAGACTCTGGATAATCAGACAGCAGCACAAAATTTCTACAAGGGAAAGGGAGAGGCATACGGCTTTGATGTCTATCTTCGGAATAAAATCCGGGGATTTGAGGGCTGGTTCGGCTATTCATTGAGCTGGACCAAAAAACAGGTAGATGGGTTCAATTTCGGACTGGAATATTATCCCACTTACGATCGTCGACACACCATCACGGCGATTCAGGATTATAAGCTGGGTCGAAAATGGCGGCTGAATTTTGCGTTCAAATATGGTTCCGGTCAGCCCTATACAGAAGCAACCGCCCGATACGCAGTTCAGGATCCGGCGGGCCGCATTCATTATGAAATCCTTGATGGAGAAAAAAACAAATATCGCCTGCCGGCATACCATCGGTTGGACGTGGGACTTTTTTATGCGACCACCTGGTTCAAGCTTCCTGTGGAACTGTATATTCAGGCGGTCAATGTTTACAATCAAGAAAATGTGTGGTATCGTTTTTACGACGTAGCTGAAAATCCGGCAACTGTGGAAGACATCACTATGATTCCCTTCGTGCCAACCGGGGGAATATCAGTGCAGTTTTAATGATCTTCATTTTTTGAATAGAAACGCATGAACCGAAACATCGCCTGGCTGCAATATAAATTTTTTAGCCCAAGAATTTCACTTTTAGCGGCCGGGCAGAAAATAGTAAAGAATTTTTAAGGAATGATATTATGAAATTCAGGACAGTATTTCTTGTACTTTTCAGCATATTACTCATCACAGGCACTGGCTGTGAGAAGAACCCGACAAAACCGGGATACCAGAAGGAAATTAGCGTGTTTGGCTACATTTGGGGTAACAAGATGTTAACGGCTGACCATGCAATTATGATTTCATACACTCAGCCGATTTATGATTATTATGATTTGAACGATGCGGCCATACAAAATGCAACGGTTACGTTGACGAATGAGTCCAGCGGTGAGACCTTTCCGCTGATTGAGAATTCGGAAAAACCGGGATTTTATTACAATGACAGCGTTTTCATTGCGCCGAATACAACCTATTCGCTCCGGGCTGAGGATGACGGGAATGTTGTTACCGCCCAAACAACGGTTCCGCCGGAGCTGAAGATGACCACAGAACTGAGCACCGAGACAGTGAATAATGTTCTTAGAACGAATCTGGGCTACGACAAACCTGTGAGGCTGGAATGCGAAAATCAGGAACAGATCATTCTGGTTGATATGTTCTGCAACGAGTCCTATGAAAATGCGGAATACATTTATCCTTTCATCGAAGATCAGAAATATCCTGAGGATCAGGATGAATACGACCAGGGAAGGAACGCAGAACCGCGACATATTCAGGCGTTGGTGCCGTACAGAGACCTGGTATCAGATCGGTTCCCGGGTCACGTGGTGTACTGGTATTCGTCGATGATTGTTTTTTACGGTTCCAACACCATGCAGATTCTGGCCATCGACGATAATTACCATAATTATTTTCACAAAGAGCACCCGGAGCTGAACGGGGGTATCGATGGCGGCATTGGCGTGTTTGGCTCGGTGTTCGGCCAAAAATTCGATTTGTATGTGATGAAGGATTCCGGGGAATAGAACTTTCATTTTTCATAGCATGAAACATGGAACGCGGATTATACGGATAGCACGGATTTGACGGATCTATTTCGTGAGACAAGATTGAAATAATAAGAACCTCCCGAAGTCCAGACACCTCGGGAGGTTTTATACTTTTTAACTACCTGGTCAATACCATCTTCTTCATCGAACTGTATTTGTCTGATTTCAGAATGTAAAAATAAACACCGGAAGCTGCCTGAGAATTATTTTTGTTTCTGCCATCCCAAATAACACGATAATATCCTGCCTTTTGAGATTCGTCCACCAGCGTTTTAACCACCTGTCCCAAAATATCATAGATTCGAATAGTCACCCGAAGTGGCTCAGGCAACTGGTATTCGATGGTTGTTTCCGGGTTGAATGGATTGGGATAACATTCTTTGAGTAGAAAATGATCGGGCAGTGAAAGTGTAACCGTCCTTTTTGCTGAAACATGAAAGGAACCGTCCATATCAATTTGTTTGAGCCGATAGGAAAATGTGCCACTTGAAACATCCAAGTCCAGATAAATATAACGCTGTGGCTGGCTGGTTGTCCCATTCCCTGGCACAAAACCGATTTTGACAAATTCATCTCCATTGTCACTGCGTTGAATTTCGAAGCCAAAGTTGTTAGTTTCGGATTCGGTTCTCCATTCAAGCAACACGTTTCCGCGATTGGCACTTACTTCAAATGCGGACAATTCCACAGGAACGACAAAATTTACACTGCCATTGTTGAAGTTTATCATGGAACCGCTGATGTCCTGGAATGACGTGTTGGTCAAATAAGTTCTCACCACGCCCTGATCAAATAAAAGCGGACTATATTCACCCGGGCTTTCTTCGACGGTGAATTTCAATACAATGACTTCTCGGCATTGCCCGGTAAATGTATTGGTAATTCCGCCCACAAGTTGAGTGAGTACATTCTTGTCGACACCATCTCCTGTGGGCTCGTATGGCAAATCAGAATTTGTTGTTAGATCGAAATCACTCACATCTGAACCCGGGTACGCAGAAATGAAGTTCAAAGCCGAAGAATTGTATTCAACAACGAACTGGGCAAATGATATGATTTCATCTGTCGAAACGGTGATAGGTACGTGAATTGTTTCGCCGACGTTGGCATTCATTGTAGGTAAATTCAATGTGGCTTTAATTTCTGAGGATAGAATCCCTGGAATCATACAGAGAAATAAGAAGGTAAACAGGCAGTTTTTTTTCAACATGTTCCTTTCCTAATTTGAGTTAATTATATCTTTAACAAATAGTAGTGACAGATTTGGGTTTTCGCGGAAATGATTCTTCAAAAATGCACTGAAGTGATCTGAAATTTGAATTGCTGACCTCACGCTGCAGTTCATTTTATTATTGCAAACTTCCCTGTTTTGGAGCCTGAGTTGTTGAACACATAATACAGATAAATGCCGGCGGAAATTTCGTCGCCGTTTTCATCTTTTAAATTCCATGTCGCGCCGCCGTTGCCATCAGTTTCTTCGATGGTGCGAATCACTTCGCCGGAAAACGTCAGAATTTTGATGGTCGCTTCGCGCGTTAAATTGGCGAAGGTGACTACATTCTCTCCGTTCGAAATTCTGCATGGGTTTGGATAGGTGAACACCTGGGACAAATCATTTTTGAAAAACACCAGTGAGACCTGGCTTCCCTGGCCGGTTTGGATGGCAATGCCGGATTGACTGAAAATATTTTGAACTGTGATGACATAATTGAATCCCAGCGCGCCAATGGGAAATTCTTCCGCAATTGTCAAATGAACCTGACTGACATTTTTTGGATTGATGGCAACTGCTTTGACGCGCAAGTTCGGTTCGATGCTGTAATTCGAGATGCCCAGGCCTGATTCGTTGTCCACCGGCTCGCTGAATGTCAGCGCTATGGTTTGGTTGTGGATCAACTCCGCGCTGATCAGATAAAATGTGGCAGACTCGCCCTTGGCTTCAAAATGAGCACGATTTCGGGTGGTATCGATGGGCGTTCGGTCGCGATCGCGCACTCCCTTCACATCGACGAAATAAGTGCCCGGCGCGAGAGACGGTTCCTGCAGAGTCAGAATGACTTCCTCGCCGGACCGGGAATGGATGGCTGATAGCGGCTGTCCCAATCCATCCGAAAAAGAATAGGCAGCAACATTAAGAATGGATTTGTCCATGCCTTCACTGAAGCGCAGCCGGATTTGATTGGGAAAAAGAAATGTCGCTGATTCGCAGAACGGCCGCGCCCCGGGTCGGGCAGATAGTGAACTCGTATTCCTGCCCCCAACCGGATTGAGGGACGAATCGATTGCACTAACACTGTACCAGTAAATTGAATCTGTCTGCACCGAACTGTCAGTGAGTTTCAGCTCATCAGTGGTTGCAAGTGGAAAAAGCTGATCCGATTGTTCGCCGCGATAAATCTGATAGCCTTCCGCGCCGGACACGGGAAACCATTCCAAATGAACGTGATTTTCATCCAATGGCCAGGCCTGAAATCCTGCCGGCGCCGGCGGCCCGCCCGGGGAAACCGAAGACCGATCCTGCAGTGCGGCAGTTTCGTCGCCGGTATTGATGAAAAACTCGGCGATACCGTCTCCATTTAAATCACCGATGGCGTTGGCCTGACTGCGGCTCGTTTGGAAATAACCAATGGGAGAGTAGGAGGACAGTCCGTCGAATTCAATCACGTAAAAATCCGGAAAAATATTGATGAGCAATTCATCACGGCCATCATTGTTTACATCGCCGGAGGAAAGCCCGCTGGCAAAATCCGCCGGCGAGGCAAATCCAAAAAAGGCCTGCTCCCAGGCAACCGCAAATGTATTGTTGCCGTTGGAATCGTAGATTCGGAAAATCCAGTATCGGCCATCGTACTCGTGCTCCGCATCCAAATCCTGGGACGAGTGGCAGCCGGCAGCGAATTCGGTGATACCGTCTCCGTCGTAGTCCCCGCTGGAAATAAAATCGATGGCGTCGATCAGCGGCAGGCTGTCGCTCCATGTAAATTCGAATAGATTGTCGCCGATGGCTTCATAGATGTAAATGTCGCCGTCGTAATCGCCCATCAGAATTTCGTTGCGGCCGTCCCCGTCAAAATCACCGATCTCCACGTGCGGGATGCCAGTGCCGTTCGTTCCGTCCGTTGGATTGGGGAACGAATCGACCAGCGCGTACCGGTTGTCGCCAATGGTTTCGAGGATGGAAAACGTGTTGCCAATTCGCGCGATGATTTCGCCTTTGCCATCGGAATCCAGATCCGCGAACCGGCTCGCCCAGAAATCATTGGTGTCGGCCCAAACGATTTCTGTTGGAAATGCGCCGGCTTCAGGACTTTCGTAAACGAGCGAAACAGGGCCTGCGCCCACCAAAATTTCCGGCAGCCCGTCGTTGTCCGAATCGCCAATGTCTCGGGGAATGGCCACATGCGAGCTAAGCTGCACAGGCAGAAACCGGCCGTTGTCATATTCGAAAAGACTGAGATTGCCAAACGACTGGTCAGCCGATAACTCGCTGGCGATTAATTCGCGATTCCCGTCTCCATCAAAATCGCTCGTTTTTGAAATGAGGTACAATGGCGGCAGCGAATAATCCATGCGCGTGAACCGGCTGGTTTCGATATCTATACTGGTTAAATCGATAACTCGCGAACCTTCATTTTCCACCGCCGTTAATCCGGATTTATTCGTGACACTGATGTGATATTCAAATAAACCCGGTTCAGTGAAAAAATAGCGGTGTGTATTCACTTCATAACCCAGTGGAATTTCTCTGAACAGTTCGTCAGTATTTTTTGTTCGATAAAAGATTGAAGCCCGGGTAATATCATCCGTGGTGAATTCCAGAAGAAAACCGCGCCTGTTTTCCTCAATCATTTTTTGATGCGAGAAATCAGAGATAACTTCCGGCGCTGTGCGATCGATGAAAATATGGGTTCTGTCCTCGACTGTGCTTCCGTCTTTGTTGTTCACTTTGAGCCGAATGATGTAATTGGAATCCTGCACATCGGAGATTGACCACTCCCCAAGCGTGTCGCTGATGACCTGCCGTCCCTGCACTGTTGCGATGGACACCCATTCATCCGGGCTTACGCCGGAACCATACGTCAATTCATAGTTTTGAAGAAGCGCACCGGAGGCTGACCCCACAATGTAAATCGTTGAACCGGCAAATCCATCGTCCAGTTTGGGAGAGAAAATTTTCGCCTGTGACGCGTATTCGATTTGCAACGCCCGGAGCGCGTTAATTCTGCCCGCGGCGTAATAGGTGTCCCAGCCGGATTCGCCGATATCATCTGTCGAAGAAACGAGGATGTTGCGGACGTCATCGCTGGTCAAAAAGGGCTGCTGACTCAAAATAAGCCCGGCAAGTCCGGCAACCACCGGCGCAGCCGCCGACGTCCCGGAAAACGTTGCGTACTGGTTCCCAATCGAAGTGGAAAGAAGATTCACGCCCGGGGCGACCAGGTCGACCGTGGACCCGAAATTGGAGAATCCGGCCAGCACACCGGATTCGCTGGTCGCGCCCACAGAAATAACGCCCGGGAATCCGGATGGGTAATGCACATCCGCCGAAGCGCTGTTGCCGCAGGAAGCAACGAGCACGCAGCCGCTGCTGACCGCAAACTGAACCACATCGCGCAGCATTTGCGAGGTGGCAATATCGCCAAAACTCATGTTGATGACGCGGGCGCCATTGTCCACCGCGTACACGATAGCTGAAGCAACATCGTCCTCTTCCAGCAGTCCCTGGCTGGTGCCGGCGCGCAGATTCATGATTCGGCAGTTGGGAGCAACACCGGCAATTCCCATTCCGTTGTTCGCCGCTGCGGCGGCAATGCCGGCAACCGCAGTGCCGTGCCCGTGTTCATCCAGTGGATCGTTGTCCGGGGTCAAATAATCGCCGCCATCCGGAAAATGGGGCGCGTCCGTGAAATCCCAGCCGTGAATGTCATCCACGAAACCATTGCCATCGTCGTCCACATTGTTGAAGTCGGACGGCTCGACCAGCCCATTGCCATTCAAATCCTCGCCGGGATTTAGCCAGATATTGGTGTTCAAATCCTCATGACCGTAATCGATTCCGGTGTCAATGATGCAGAGAATTACACTTTGATCGCCATACGTAAAATCCCAGGCGTCGTTCAAATGAATGCGGGGAATGAGCCATTGCTCGGAGATTCGGGGATCGTTCGGCAATGTGTGAATTTCGAACGTGTGATTCATGTGAGCGTATTCGATGCCGGGATTCTTCCCGAGACGCGCTAAGAATTGGTTGGTGTCAATACCGGCCGGCAAATCAATCAGAGCGAAGCGGTTCAATCCCAATTTGGAAAACGAAGGCGAATCGGCGATTTTTGAATAGCGCCTGTCGAAAAGGCGACGAATTTTTGATCCCTTCATTTCCAGCGAAAGTGAGTCCTGGTCTTCGGCTAAAATTGTGTGCAGAGATTCTGCGTTGAACGGCTCCTTGAATTTTACGATTATTTGGCGTGGATTATCTTTGGATAAAATCCTGAACGGCAAAAGTAAAATAATAAGCCAAAGCCAAATATACACTTTTCGGAGAAATTTCATTGAATCGTGATACATTGAAGTGAGCCTTTAAGTTATCTCAGCTATGTCACCCCGAACGGACAGACAGTGTGAAAACGTAAGAAATACGTGTCATTTCGAATGGAGCGAAGCGGAGTGAGAAATCTGGATTTCAAAAAAACAACATATTTAACAGATTTCTCTCGCGAAGCTTCGGGATCGAAATGACACTTTTCTGCAAAATTGTTGTTTTCATACAGTCTGTGAGTCTATGGGAAAAAGCATTGCTACATTAATTTTTACTGTTTGTGAATCCTGCTTTGAATCAAAAAAAATATAGAACGAAATACAGCTAAAATGTATAATAATCCGCCGGCCAGCAACGTCGCAGGGAGTTCTTTGAACGAAAATGTATACTTTTTAAAATAATCATAAAACGAACGATGGCTCGTCCGGATCATTTTCAAGCGATTCCTGTAAATCGACGTGCCCTTGTAATGAATAATGTGGACTTCCGGGACAAAAACGATTTTCCAGTGATACGAAAGGAACCGGCGGCACCAGTCCACATCGCTGAAAAACATGGGGAAGGATTCATCCAAAAACCCGACCTGGTCCAGCGCTTTCCGATGTGTGAGCAAAAAGGCGCCCTGGGGCTGTTCCACGTGCTGCCTCGTTTTGTGATCGAATCCGCCCATTTTCCAGTAATTGAATTCACTGCTTGCCGGGAACAGCAGGCTCAATCCCAGCGCGTTGTAAAACACATCGCGCCGCCGGGGCAATCGCCGGCACGAGGGCTGAATGGTCCCATCCGGATTTCGGAACTGGGGCGAGACAATGCCGATTCGTTCGTCGCTCTCGAGCACAGAAATCAATTCCCGAAAAATTGGCATGGGAAATTCGGTGTCCGGGTTTAGCAGCAGAATGTATTTCCCTGTGCATCGTTCCAGCCCCTGGTTCACTCCCCGGGTGAAACCTTTGTTTTCCGAGTTCGTGAGAATGAACCACGAATGGCACTGGTCGAATTTCTGCAAAATTTCCTTCGTCAGAGACACGGTATTGTCGGCAGACGCATTATCCACGACAAATATTTCGGCTTGTAGCGATTCCAAAATATTTTTCAGTGTGGACAAACATTTTTGAATTTCAACTTCATGGTTGTACGTCACAATAATGATGGATAAATCAATCGCCATAATAAAAACTCCGTACGATGCCTGCCATTTCAGAATTCATTTTCATCTTAAATTTACGAGAAAAATAACCAGTTTCAAGAGAAATAAGATGGGCAAAAATTTTTATGTGGAATTTATATTGCATTTAAGTAACAAAATCACTACATTTTCGACGTACAATTGCTGATAAATGCTTTAACGAAAAAAACAGTAATTTCGTTCATCAATAGAGCACTTTTTTTAGAGCTTAATAGACTTCGTGCGCGCCGCGGTTATTCCGCGAGATATAATCGATAATTTTGACGGAACAAGTCTGGAAAGGGAAGAGAAAGATGAGCAGAGATGTTGAAGGTTTGATTGTCTCCTTCGCGTTCGTATTTGCAATGATTTTTATTGCCACGTTATCTCAATATATTGTCAAAATAAGTAATGAATCGAGCCGGAAGATTATTCATATTTCTGTGGGCAACTGGATCTTTTTTGCGCTGCATTATTTCACTGACTGGTACATTGCCATCATCGGCCCGGTGACGTTTATTGTGTTGAATATCATTTCGTACAACGCTAAAATTTTCAAAGCAATGGAATTGGAAGACAAAAATCCCGGTACTATTTATTATCCCATTTCGCTGACCGTGTGTACATTTTTTGCGTTCTCGCAGCCGCAGATGCTTGTGCTGCCCTATCTTGGTATTATGGCAATGACGTGGGGCGACGGATTCGCAGCCGTTGTCGGAAAAAAATGGCCGCTGAGAAAAGTGCGCGCCAACCGCTCCCTGGGCGGTTCCATTACATTTTTTGTGGTCACCTTTGTCGCGGCACTGATTTATTTGATTGTGACAGCTAAAAATATTGAAACATCTTCGGTGATTTTGTTTTCACTGGGAGCTGCTTTATTGGGAACGGTGATTGAAATTTTTTCACCCAAAAATCTCGATAACTTAACAGTGCCAATCATTTTAGGGATTATCGGATTTCTGATTGGCGTTTAACCTGGATTATTCATTGTAATGCATTAAGGAATCCAGATAGCCTGAATGGT
>CAZSBG010000126.1:0-17642 GCA_964605145.1 uncultured Cytophagia bacterium
TCATTCATAACATTAAGTTAAATATCTATTGTTTGAAATTTGTGAATAATTCAGGCTAAAGTATGAAAAAGTCTTTTTAAGTACTTTAGTCACTTTAATTTACTTTAGTGCACTTTTAACTTTTACGAACGGAATTTTTATGCCCTACATTATGATTTTGTTTATGCTGCTCATGCCGTTGTTTTGCGCTGTCGGCCGTACTGAAAATTTCGAGAAGACCGACGACGGCGCTATTCTACCCTTGAAAGATGGATTTTTGAGAATTCAGATTTGTTCGCCTGAAATTGTACGTGTTGTCTTTGCCCGACAGAAATCGCTGCTCGATCGACAGAGCTTGATCGCGAAAACGAATTGGCTGAAACTGAATTGGAAATTATCCGAACACGCCGATGCATTTATATTCGAAACAGACGCATTGAATGTTGAAGTGAATAAAATTTCCGGGGCAGTCCTTTTTTCTGATAAATCCGGCAAAATTCTGTTGCGGGAAGATGGAAAAACTCCGCGCACAATGATCGCCGCAGACGTTCTGGGCGAGAAAACCTGGCATGCCGAATCGAGATTTCGGCTCAACGCGGAAGAGGGACTTTTCGGTTTGGGCCAGTATCAGGATGGGATTATGAATTATCGCGGCCACGATGTTTTGATCGTTCAGGCCAATAAAGTGGCGGTCAATCCGTTCCTCGTTTCAACGAACAATTATGGAATTCTGTGGGACAATTATTCCAAAACAAAATTCCACGATGGCGCCGATGGCATGTCCTTCTGGTCCGAAGTGGCCGACCAAATCGATTATTATTTTGTGGCCGGAAAATCGATGGACGACGTGATTGCCGGCTATCGCGAGATTACCGGGCAGGCGCCCATGTTCGGCAAATGGGCATTTGGCTACTGGCAGAGCAAGGAGCGTTACGTGGACAGGAAAGAACTTGTTGCCACCACCGCGGAATTTCGCCGGCGGGGAATTCCCATCGATAATATGGTGCAGGACTGGCGCTACTGGGGCGAGAACGATCACTGGAGTTCCATGTACTGGGACGAAACGATTTTCCCGAATCCTGCTGAAATGATCCGGCAATTGCACGAAAAATTTCACGTGCGTTTGATGGTGTCCATCTGGCCGGTGCTGGGCAGGAAAACGAAAATTCACAAAGAGCTGAAGAACAAAGGACTACTGTTCGACAATGAGCACTGGAGCGGCGGCGATGTTTACGATCCGTACAGCGACGAGGCGCGCGCCATCTATTTCAAGCACATCAGAAAAGGGCTGCTCGGCGCCGGCGTGGATGCGCTGTGGATGGATGGCACCGAGCCGGAGTTCCCCAGCACGGACACCCAGGAAATCACTGAAAAGGAAATCAAGGATTGCGGCGCCAACGCGCTGGGTTCCATGGCGCGTTACTTGAATACGTTTTCCTACATGACCACCAAAGGCACTTATGAGGGCCAGCGCACGCTGACTTCGGACAAACGCATATTCACCCTCACGCGGTCAGCATTTGCCGGACAGCAGAAACACGCGGCAGTCACCTGGTCTGGCGATGTCTCCGCCAACTGGGATGTATTTCGGAAGCAAATTTCTGCCGGCGTGAATTTCTGTATGGCCGGCATTCCGTACTGGACGCACGACATCGGCGCGTTTTTCCCGAGCGGTCGCGGCGGTCTGTACAACAAAGGCGTGGACGACCCGGCCTATCGCGAGCTTTACGTGCGCTGGTTTCAGTTCGGCGCGTTCACCCCAATTTTCCGATCCCACGGCACCGGCACGCCGCGGGAAATGTGGCACTTCGGCGAGCCCGGGGACTGGGCCTACGACGCGCTGCTGAAATTCGATCATTTGCGATATCGGCTGCTCCCCTACATTTATTCCCTGGCCTGGCAAATCACCAATAATGGCTACACCCTGATGCGCGGCCTGGCCATGGATTTCCCGGATGACAAAAATGGGAATTCGGTCGACAATCAATTCATGTTTGGCCCGGCTTTGCTGGTGGCGCCGGTCACCGAAGAAATGTATTTTCAGCCGCAAACGCCGGGAGACGTTATTCCGGAAGAAAACCTGCTCGCCCCGGATGGCAGCCAGGGCGGACTCGTCGGGCGCTATTTCAAAGGCACTAATTTTGACGAGCAGGTCAATGTGCGAACCGACTCCACCGTCGACTTCAACTGGTGCGGCGGACCGCCGGCCGGGTGCCCCATCTCCAATTACAGCGTTCGCTGGCTTGGTTTTCTTGTGACGGACGAAGCCGGCGAATATGAAATCGGCGCTGTGGTGGACGACGGCGTTCGCCTCTGGCTGGACGATGAATTAATCCTCGATTCGTGGAAGCGCCAGGGCGTCTCGTATTATTCCAAAAAAGTGACGCTGAAATCGAAGACAAAATATAAACTCAAGCTCGAATATTTCCAGGGCGAAGTCGACGCGCTCATCAAACTGGTTTGGAAAACACCGTCCGCCACTGTTTCGAAAAGTACACTAAACAAACCGAAGCGCAGCGACGTGTACCTGCCGGATTCGCACGGCTGGTTCGATTTCTGGACCGGCGAAAAATTTGCCGGCGGGCAGACAATTACAACAGACACACCCATCGAGATTATACCGCTGTTCATCAAAGCCGGATCGATTCTGCCCATGGGGCCATTCAGGCAGTATGCCATTGAAAAACAGGAGGATCCCATCGAGCTGCGCATCTACCCCGGCGCGGACGCAGAATTTCTTCTGTACGAAGACGAGAACGACAATTACAATTACGAGCGCGGCGTTTACGCCACCATTCCCATTCGATGGAATGAAAAAGAGGAGACACTCACTCTCGGCGCACGTCAGGGAAGTTACCCGGGCATGCTGACAGAGCGGACATTTAAAATTGTTTGGGTCGCCCCGAATCACGGCGTCGGTGTAGAAGAATGGGATGAGTTGGATGAGGTGGTTTTGTATTCCGGGGAAGAAGTTCTAATCAAGAGATAAAACCAACGGGCATATTCAAAAACATAGAATCACGGATGAAAAGGATCGCGCGGATTTTCACAGATTTTTTGAGCAGCTGTGTTTATCTGCGTCATCCGCGTTATCCGTGTTCGCATTTTATTAATTCATAGAAAGCAGGGTTTTCGTTCGATGGAAATTTAAACTAATTCGGCTTGATTGCGAGTATTTAATTTTGTAAATTTGACAATCATTGTATATTTCTCTTTGAAGACCTAACCTGGATTATTCATTGTAATGCATTAAGGAATCCAGGTAGCCTGAATGGCGCTTCATTCCGAATTCAGTATATCTAACTTTGTTAAATTTCATATATCTGATTAATTTTATGAATAACATTAATTTAAATATCTATTGTTTGAAATTTGTGAATAATTCAGGTTAAAACCTTAATAGTAGAAAAATCCTGATACAAACTCAGCTTATTACATTATTATCAGCCCTGGCTGGAAAATAGGTGAATTATACAATAAATCGAATATCCAATGGCCTAAATCCAACATCACTGCCATCCGGCACTTCATATTTGGCAGTCATAATATTAAACAAAATTCACGCTGTTGGGGGTGTTCCAAAAAATCTAAAGGGAGGAGCGATGAAGCACATTTTAATTTTGGGAGCCATATATATGCTTTTATTTTCTGCATGCTCGAAAAAAACCAATTGGGCGCCGGTTCCGGGAGACATTATGACCCGCCGGGCTGCCGAAGTCGATGCTGAAAATCCGCTGCCGGAATACCCGCGACCGCAATTAGTTCGCAGCGACTGGCAGAATCTCAACGGGCTGTGGGAATATGCCATTCGACCGGCACATGATAGTCGGCCGCAAACCTGGGATGGCGAAATACTGGTGCCGTTTTCGGTCGAATCAGCGCTGTCCGGCGTGAAAAAACCGGTTGGCAAAGAAAATAACTTGTGGTATCGTCGCGAGTTCGAGCTGGAAAATACATGGGAAGGTAAACAGATTTTTCTGAATTTCGGCGCTGTGGACTGGGAAACAACTGTGTGGGTCAATGGGAACGAAATCGGGGGACACCGCGGCGGCTACGATGCGTTCAGCTTCAATATCACCGAAGCGCTGAAACGCGGAAGCAACGAAATTGTTGTGCGAGTGTGGGATCCGGTCGACAAAGGCTATCAACCGCGCGGCAAACAGGTCAGAAATCCTGGCGGAATCTGGTACACATCGGTCACCGGAATATGGCAGACGGTCTGGCTCGAGCCGGTGGAAAAAGCGCACATTCAATCTCTCAAAATCACCACAGATATCGATGAAAGTCTTTTGAACCTGGCACTTGCGACCTCTGGAAACATGGAAAATCAGCGCGTTCAGATTCGTGTGAAAGACGGGGACGAAACTGTTCTCGACGCGGAGAGCCTTGTCAGCGATAAAATCGAGATTAGTCTCGACGAGGATATCAAACTCTGGTCGCCGGACTCGCCGTTTTTGTACGATCTTGAAATCACTTTATTTGAAAACGATGAAAATGTCGACAACGTTACCAGCTATTTTGGCATGCGAAAAATTTCCCTTGAAAAAGATGAAAAAGGAATCAACCGCCTGTTTTTGAATAACGCGCCATTATTTCACCACGGCGCGCTGGATCAGGGCTGGTGGCCGGATGGATTGTACACCGCCCCGACTGACGATGCGCTCCGCTACGACATCGAAGTGACCAAACAATTGGGCTTCAACATGGCGCGAAAGCATGTGAAGATCGAGCCGGCGCGCTGGTACTACTGGTGCGACAAGCTGGGACTGATGGTGTGGCAGGATATGCCCTCCGGGGACACATACATCGGTTCCCGCGAGCCGGACATCGTTCGCACCGAGGAGTCGGCGACGCAATTCAAACATGAACTAAAACGAATGATCGATGGATTTTTCAATCATCCAAGCATCGTCATGTGGGTTCCATTCAACGAAGGTTGGGGACAGTTTGAGACAGAGGCAATCGCTGCGTGGATCAAAGAATACGACTCGACGCGGCTGGTCAACAGCACCAGTGGCTGGGCGGACAGGAAGGTCGGCGATGTGCACGATATTCATTCCTATCCGGGCCCGGCTGCGCCGCCGAATGAACCGAATCGCGCGGCAGTTTTGGGCGAATACGGCGGACTCGGTCTGCCCGTTTTGGAACATTCATGGCGAAAAGAAAAGAACTGGGGCTATCGCGGGTACAAAAACGCGGAACAATTGACCGAGGCTTACGAAGACCTGTGCCGAAAATTGCAGCCGCTCATTCAAAATGGACTGGCTGCGGCGGTGTACACGCAGACAACGGACGTTGAAATTGAAGTGAACGGATTGATGACGTATGATAGAGAAATCATCAAAATGGATCCGGAAACGGTGAGCAAAATGAATCGCGGCTATCTGTCCCCGGAATTTGTATCGGACGATGAAATTTTCATCAAACAGGCGAAAGTCGAATTGAAGAGCGGCAACGCCGGGGAAATCCGATACACACTCGATGGAAGCGAACCGACCGAATCTTCGGCTCTCTATTCCAGACCAATTATGCTGGATCAAACCACGACCGTTAAAGCCAGAACATTCTGGCCTGAAGATATTCAAAGCAGCGTCAACCGGTTTACCTGCGAAAAAGTGGAACTGACGGATGCTTTGGAAATAACCAACTTAAAACCGGGTTTAGTTGTCCATTTTTTCGGAGGCGCCTGGGATAGCCTTCCGGATTTTTCCAGGTTGAAAGCGAACTCAGTCAAAACCTGTCCGGCTTTCGATTTGACGCCATCCCCGGTCAATGAAAATTTCGGTCTGAAATTCGAAGGCTTCATCAACATTCCGATGGATGGAATTTACACATTTTTCACCGAATCCGATGATGGCACGCGATTGTCGATTAACGGAAAACCGATTGTTTTCAACGACGGCATTCACGGCATGAACGAGCAGTACGGCAAAATTGCGCTGAAGGCCGGACATCATCTAATTTCAGTCGAATATTTCCAAAAATTGTACGGCCTGGGACTGGAGGTTAGTTACGCCGGCCCTGGCATCTCGAAAAAACAAATCCCGGCGTCTGTTTTGTTTCATTCGGTACGGGCAGGAAAGTAGAGAATTGTTTTTGTAGCTTTAAAATATTGACACTGAATACAAATATCAATTCTGAAGAGTAAGTCTTTTACAGTTTCGTTTATCATTGTGCTTTGTGTGTTTTGTGGTTTATCATTTTTGCATAAATGATACTTCTGCTAACTAAAAATTAGATGTCATTTCGAACGGAACGGAGTGAAGTGAGAAATCTGCATTTTGCATTATATCTGGTGTATATGCAGATTTCTATCCCAAAACTTCGGGATCGAAATCACATTTTTCTCTTTTTGCAGAATTTTAATGGATCAATATCGAAGGAGTTTTTATGTCCCAAACACCCCGAGAAATTGTCACTCGATGCCTTAAATTCGAACGACCGGAACGAACGCCCCGCGATCTCTGGCTGCTGCCCTGGGCCGGAGACCGCTATCCGGAAACGGTTCAGAAAATAGAAGATTTGTATCCCAACGACTTCATTCGACCGGATTATCTCTATCCGCCCTTTTCGCGCGTGAAGGGCGATCCCTACAAAGCAGGCTACTACACCGATGAATGGGCTTGTGTATTCAAAAACATACAGGATGGCGTGATTGGCGAAGTGGAGACGCCGCAAATTATTGACATCAAAGATTGGAAACAGGTGAAGCCGCCCTACGAACAGCTCCCTGAAAACCCTCTACCGGGAAAAGAGCAGATGAAGCGATTTTACGAATCCACGGATAAATTCGTGCTGGCCAATTGCTGTCCCCGGCCGTGGGAACGCTACCAGTTCCTTCGCGGCACGGAAAACGCCATGATCGACATGATGATGCCGGAACAGGGTGGCGGCGATTTGCTCAAAGCCATCCACGAATTTTACATGAAAGAACTGGAATTCTGGGTGCATACGGATGTGGACGCTGTCATGTTTATGGACGACTGGGGCACGCAAAACCAGTTGCTCATTCCGCCGCGAATCTGGCGCGAGCTGTTCAAACCGCTGTACAGGGACTACTGCGACATCGCCCATGCCAACGGCAAGTTCATTTTCATGCATTCTGACGGGCACATTTCCGAAATCTACGAAGACCTGGTCGAAGTCGGCGTGGATGCCGTGAACTCCCAGCTTTTCTGCATGGACATGGCCGACCTGCGCCAGCGTGTGAAAGGCAAAATCACGTTCTGGGGAGAAATCGATCGCCAGCATGTGCTGCCATCCCCGAATCCCGAATCTGGCCGGGAAGCGGTTCGCGAAGTGGCGAAGCATCTGTACGATCCGAAAGGCGGTCTTATCGCCCAGTTCGAATTCGGCGCCGGCGCCAATCCGGAAACCGCGCTGGTTATTTTCGATGAATGGAAGAAAATTGATATGGAAAATCGAAATAGCTGATTATTTATTAAAATCACAAAAATCAAAAAATAAAATCCAAATAAATAACAAGCTAAAAATTCCAAAATCCAATCGTTCATTTAAATAATAAATCGAACCTTCTTGACGGTTTGAAAAACACAAATTTGCAGATTGATGTCATTTTGATCCAAAAGCTTTGGGAGCGAAATCTGTTTTTCTTTCATATTTAGTGCTTGATCGAAAACACAATTTTTAGTCATTTCGACCGAAAGGAGAAATCTGTTTAATTATTTAAATTTTGTTTGTTTACAGATTTTTCGACTCCTCCCGCTGGAGCGGGATCCGATCAAAATGACATATTTATCAGTTTTCGTTCAAGCATTAAGAAAGTACTCATTCGATCAAAAAGTTTTGGGCATTGGACATTTGAAATTGTGTTTTATTTGTTTTTTGGTATTTTTAAGTTGGGATTTTGCCCAATCGTTTTCCCAAAAAAAAATAATCAATATGCAAACAGAGGAAATTGCTCATGAAAAAATTTCTAAAAATAGCTCTCATTCTTTGCTTCCCCCTTCTTTTACTCAATTCCTGTTCCACACAAAAACCCGAAGCGCCGCTGAAAGTGATGACATTCAACATCCGCTACAACAACCCGAATGACGGCGTGAACGCCTGGCCCAATCGCAAGGCGCTGGCTGCCGGCGCGATTTTGGAGCGGGACAACGATATCATCGGCATGCAGGAAGTGCTGAAGAGCCAGCTCAACGATCTTGACTCGCTGCTGTTCGATTACGACTGGTGCGGTGTCGGCAGGGATGATGGCAAAAACGCCGGGGAATTTACGCCAATTTTCTTTCTCAAAGACCGTTTCGAAAATTTAGGCGATTCCACGGTGTGGCTCTCGGAAACGCCAACCGTGCCCGGCAGCAAAAGCTGGGACACAGCCTGTACGCGAATCGTTACCTGGGCCAGGCTATTGGACAAATCGTCCCAAAAGAAGTTTTACTTTTTCAACACTCATTTCGACCACATCAGCGAATTGGCCCGAATCGAGAGCGCCAGGCTGCTGCTGGGGCTGATGAAAAATATTGCGGAGGACAAACCGGTTATCCTCACCGGCGATTTCAATTGCACCGAACAGGACAGCGCCTACAAAATTCTGACAAGTGCCTTGCCGAATAGCTTTATTTTGAAAGACTCGAAAGCCATTTCCGAGACCCCGCACGCTGGCACCAAAAACACGTTCAATGGTTTTTCTGTTCCGGAAGGCACCCGGGAAATCGATTTTATTTTTGTGAATCCCCACGTTAAAGTAGTGACGCATGTAACTTTGAATATTATCAAGGATGGAGTTTATATTTCTGATCATTTTCCGGTGGTTGCGGAGGTTGCTTTTCAATAAAGGAGTACTAAGAGTTAAAAACCAAACTTACGATGTCGACTACCTTAACTTACTGTTAAATTTTTAGATATTGAAATAAGACGAATATACTATTGGTACGAATTTATTTTGTGAAAAAACGAAACATATATGATCCGGTTGATTTAATCAATTTTTTAAATTTTAACTACAATATATTGACAGTGACTAATATTTACAACACTACATATTGACATTTTAATTTTTAAAAGGTACTAAATCAACAGAGTCATATATAGGTCTGTAGAACGACTTTTTTTAATTTAATGCTAACACGGTTATTCTTTACATTTCGAGGTCATGTTCTAAAACTGATAGGAATTCTTCAATTTTCTTGTTAACATCCTCATTTTTCATTGTTTCATCTAATTTGATTGATAAGCCAAAATACTTTCTTGCTTCTGCTAATAAATTCATCCTATAATAAGATTTTCCAATATTAAAATATATCCTTGATAAAAATCTATTATGGATTTCTTGCCGTTTTGGATGGTTTAGGTATTCTTTGCTTTTTGTTTCTAATATTTCTATATTCTTTTCAAATGTAACAACGGCTTCTTTATAAAATTTTAACTTATATAATGCAATCCCTATATTATGGTGTGCCTCAAAGAAAAGTGGGTCAATTTTAAAAGCAATTTCATACGATCTTTTTGCTTTTTTAAAATTCTTAGTTTGCATAAAGAACTCACCAATCTCTTGAAATTGGTCAGCCATACGTTTTATTGAATCTTTGATTATTTGAATATTGCTTTTTAATGTAGGTTGTATCTCATTTATATGTTTTTGAAAATCAGATTCAAGTAACTGATTAGAGTAATTAAAAATTAATTTATTATTGTTTTCATGACGAGCTATATTTAGTAATAATACTATAGCTTGATAATTTTTTGAATCAACAATTAAAATTTTATTACATATAATTTTCACATCTTTAAATTCACGAAGTCCGCCGAGCCAAGAAGCAATAGAGCATAATTTAAAAATATCCTCTTTCTCTATTGGTTTATTAAGAGTTGTAGTTTGTTTCAATATTTTTTTTAAATCTTGTTTATTTTTATTTTCAGTCATATACTCGAATGCTAAATCATATATTTCTGAATACGTATTTAGTGAAGGTACATTGCTTCTAACACACGCGAAACCGACAACAATAAAAACAACCAAAACGATAATGAGAATTAACATTGAATCCATTTTATCCTCCCTTTATTGGTAAGGTATAAATTTGTTTTTAATAGCTAATGTTTCTTTTTGGGAAAAGCTTTTTTCAATGCATCGAAAACCAATTCACTTGCGGATTCACCCCATCTTTCGGGATGTTCTTTCAAAAACTTAGCTACAATGGCGCAAAGTTGAGATAGAGGTGTTCCAACAGGTATAGAGTAATAATAATTAGTAGCATCTTGTACCCCAGCAACATAACCTACAAACATTCCAGATGGATGAAAATCAGAATAATCGGAAAGTGGTGCATTACTACTATGTATTTTTTCATATGCTCGCATGTATTTAACTAAATTATTACCTGTAACATATCTAAAATTTTTTTGTTGAAATACAGCCCCAGTAGAACGAGGTAATAATAATATTACCAAAGCAACACAAACCAGACAAAGCAATTTTGTTTTCATCGTGAGGCCCTTTCTTGATTTAAAAACTAGCTTAATGCCTTTTCGCATTTTTATGTAACATTAAAATCTTCTGAATTGCCTTTTTAAACCAATCCCTATAAAAGTCAATAGTAAAATTAAAATAAAGGTATTAAGTAAGGCAAATAACAAACCATCTAATCCGACTGGTGTTGTGGTACCATCGGTATTGGGCATATAATTAATAGGTATCAGCCTGTAAATGGTAAATACCAAAGCGCTAAACCAATCCACCCAAAACTCTTCTGAAATTATATTTCTTATTGCTTCCCTACTTAATGATAAATCATAATTGATTTGTCCCTTAGATGTATTTAATCCACTTAATAAATGGATAAATGAAAAATTGATAGCAAAAACGAAAAACCAAATAAAACTCCAAAATGGTTTTTCGCCATATCCTGAAAATATCTTATATAAATAATAAATTAATTTTTTAGGACCATTATGTAATCCTTTTCGCTTTGTCTCAAATTCATTAAAATAAAACCACCCAGACTCCTCATAATCTTTTGTCCTGTCAAGAGCAGTTTTCATTCTACGATATAAACTCTCGATTTCAATCAATTTTAAATCTTGAATTTGATATTTATTTCGGAAATCAGTTTCTTCATTATTATTACGAGGAATATTCCTAAATAAATAATCTTCAAAAACAATATTTTTACGTTTATATAAAAATCTCAAAACAGTGTCTTTTTCTTCTCTCCAGTTACAGGATATAAACCATGATTGGTCAAAATTACTTTTAAAAAAGGAAAAAAAAGACATATCATTTCTTGAAAAATATACATCCCTAAGTTGGCAATGTCGAAAAATGAAATAAGTGTCAGAATAATTTTCAAGTAAAGAAAGTAAACTCCCTTTAAGTATCAAATTCTCAAAAAATGCCCTAAATGGCAAAAATATTGTATTTGTAAAGTAAATAAACTTGTCATTTTCTTCACTCAGATTAATACGAGGATATCTGAAATAAAAATATGAAGTTGTTTTGAATGATATTTGATTAAAAAACAAATTCATACTAATCACATTATTCATAAATTTGGCTTCTCTTGAAAATTGCACTAACGAAAAATTAGCATTGCTCATAAATTGTGCACCATCGAAATCTACATTCTCCAAAAATTGAGTTCTGTCAAAATTTGTATCACCTAAAAAATGAGTTTTATTGAATAATGCATTTCCAGAAAATTGGACGTTACCAAACTGAGCTCCCTCTATAAATTGTGTATCTGTGAAAAATGAATCTAATGCAAATTGTGATGCTTCAAAATTTACTTTTCTTGAAAATTGAGCGCTACTAAAATCAGTATAATCTAAAAATTCGACTTCTCTGAAATAGATTTTCCCAGAAAATAGAGTTGTTGCGAAAATTACAATTCCTGAAAATTTGGTTTCTATGAAATAGGTATTTCCCATAAATTGAGTTTCTGAAAAATTAGCATCACCCGAAAATCTAGCATTTCTAAAATCAGCACTTCCCCAAAATTGGGCTTTCTCGAAATCCGAACCAACAAGTTCTCTTTTATTAGGAAAAATAATTTTCCCAGGGAAAATATAGCCCACGAAATTAAAATCATCTTTGTCAATTTTCTCTTGATAAATTTTATTATTGAATTCTTCAAACGATACGCCTTTATTCCCTTTTGGAGCATGAAAGATACAATACTTCATATCGTGAGGTTTATTTATAGGTAAATTGCACCCTTCATATTCACAAGTTATCATTTCAACATGTTTCATTTATATTTTTCCAATAAATTTCTTCGGGACCAAAGATTTTAAATATCGTTATCCACGTTTCATTTATGATTTAAACTTCCTCCGCAATAGTTTACTACTTTATAAAATACTGATTTTTATTGAAAAGTCAAGTTATTTTTATATTTACAGCAAATTTCAAATTAATTAATCTTAACTTTTTTTCTTCTTATTGTTCAAATGATTGACTAGTAATAATTAAACATTCCCTAATTTATCAATTAGCGATTAGTCTCTTAAATTCTATTCATTTGTTTAATACAAATAATCCCGCTATTGACTTTTAAATGAAGATGCATTATATTCTCATAAAAATGGGAGAGAAATGTTAACGCTAACTTACCTCTCCCAAAGGATTTACTCTTTCATAATATGAGAATGTAATACAAGACTGAATCTCTCATAAACATCTTAGGACATACAATGCCTATAAAATTTCGACTGTTATTGACTTTCTTTTTCATTTCAAGTCTCTTTCTCCTCCACTGCTCCTATTTCAATGTGCTGGAACTGACAAAAAACGGATCATCCAAATACAGCATCATCATTTCGGAGAACGCCACGCCAATCGAACGGCAGGCGGCTTCGGAATTGCAATCGTATCTCCGGCAAATTTCCGGGGCGGAGATACCCATTCACTCCGATACGTCCCCGGCCCGCAAATTCGAAATCATCGTCGGGGAAACGAATCGGCCGGAGCGCATCGACGTTGCAAAACTGGGAAACGATGGATTCACCATTAAAACCATCAGGGAAAAGCTGGTTATTGCAGGCGGGCAAAACAAGGGAACGCTATACGGCGTGTATTCATTCCTGGAAAATTATTTGGGCTGCCGAAAGTACAGCGCAAAGGTGAGCTTCATTCCCAAACACCAAGAAATCGAAATCGGGAAAATCGATGATACCCAGGTGCCGTTTATTCTGCACCGCGAGGCGCATTTTTTAGACGCCATGGATCGCGGCTACAGCGACTGGCACAAGCTGCATTCCCGCTCGGATCGGCAGGAGAGCTGGGGCATGTGGGTTCACACGTTCGAAAGACTGGTGCCGGCCGGGAAATATTTCAAAACGCATCCGGAGTATTTTTCCCTCGTTGGCGGAAAACGAATTCCCAACGGTCAGTTGTGCCTGAGCAATCCTGAGGTCTACCCTGTTTTGGTGAAGAATCTGCGGGACAAAATCGAAGCACAGCCGGACGCCCACTACTGGTCAGTCTCCCAAAATGACAATTACAACGAATGCCAGTGCGAATCATGCCGAAAGTCGAACGAAAAATTCGGGGGAAGTTCCGGCACACTGGTCGATTTTGTGAATCGCGTTGCTGCGGAATTTCCCGACAAAACCATTTCCACACTGGCCTACCAATATTCGCGCGGCGCACCGGCCGGCATCACGCCGAAACCGAATGTCAATATCATGCTGTGCAGCATCGAATGCAATCGCAGCAAGCCCATTGCCACGGATTCCCGCAGCGCGGATTTCAGAAAGGACATCGAGGACTGGGGCAGACTCACCGACAATATTCTGATGTGGGATTATGTGGTTCAGTTCCGGAACCTGGTGAGTCCGTTTCCAAATTTTCGCGTGCTTCAGCCCAATATTCAGTTCTTTGTAAAAAACAATGTGCGCATGATGTTCCAGCAGGGCTGCGGCGCGAACATCGGGGAGTTTTCCGAACTGCGCGCGTACATCATCGCCAAGCTGCTGTGGAATCCGGACGCGGACGTGGACGCGCTGATGGATGATTTTCTCAACGGTTATTACGGCGCGGCCGGGCCGTTCATCCGAAATTACATCGACACCATGCACGACGCGCTGAACGCCTCCGATGATATTTTGTACATTTACGGCTATCCCTTTGACGCGATTGACAGCTATTTGAACCCGGAGCTGATTAAAATTTATTCGGAATTATTCGACAAAGCGGAAGCTGCGGTGCGCGGCCAGCCGGAAATTTTACAGCGCGTGAAACCGGCCATGCGGGAGCGGCTTGAAAATTTTGTGCGATTGGCCAAACAGGCCGGCATCGAGCGATTGGAGGAACACGGCACATCGCCGGATGATTATTTGAAATCCGTTCAGCAGCAGTTGCGCGTGAGCGTCGAGGGCAACCTGGCGTTTGGCAAGCCGGTCACGTTGAACACGTCGCACAGCGAAAAATACCCGGTCGGCGGCGGCTCCGCCCTGACGGATGGACTACACGGGCCTAATGATTACCACTGCAACTGGTTAGGTTTCGAAGACGAGCATTTGGTGGCGGTCATCGATTTGGAGGAGAGCCAGCCGATTCACCGCATCAAAACCACGTTTTTGCAGCACTGGTACGCGTGGATCTGGCTGCCGGAGTATGTGGAATTTTCCATTTCCGAAGATGGTGAAAATTACACGCAAATTAGGCGAATAAAGAATACCATTCCGGATACCGAGCCGGATGCGTTCACGCACGAGTTCAATGTTGAGGTCGGCGGCAAAAGCGCGCGATACATCAAAGTCTTCGCGAAATCACGGCTGAAATGCCCGGAGTTGCACATCGGCGCCGGCGGCAAAGCGTGGATTTTCATTGATGAAATTGTGGTGGAATGAGGGGATTGGTGAATTGGTGAGTGGTTATTTGTGAGTAGTGAAATGGTGAGTTGTGTATTTGTGATTGGTAATTTGGACAAAAAGCAAAGCGTGAATCATAGTGAACGTCCGGAAGGGACAGTTTGAGAATAGCCCCGAGTTTCAAGCCGGGAAATGGAATTAAAATACAAAAATTGAAGGCCGAACCGATACATGGCCGCGTACAACCGAAACAAAGGAAGGAAAGTAATGCCACCAAAACTAAAGGGGCTGATTGCAGCAGTGTTCACGCCCATGCACGACGACGGTTCACTAAATTTAAATATGGTTGAACCAATGGTTAAATTTTTAATTGACGAGAACATCATTGGCCTTTACGTGTGCGGTAGCACCGGGGAAGGCGCATCACTGACCAGCGATGAACGAAAGTCCACAGCCGAAGCGTATGTCACCGCTGCCAAAGGCCGACTGCCGGTCATTGTTCAGGTGGGGCATCAGAGCCTTGCCGAAGCGCAATCGCTGGCAGAGCACGCCCAGCAAATTCGCGCCGACGCCATCGCGGCCATTCCCCCGGCCTATTTCACAATCGACTCTGTGGATGTGCTGGTGGACTGCATGGACGTGGTGACCGCGGGCGCTCCAGGCCTGCCATTTTATTATTATCACATCCCGGCGCTCACCGGGGTTGATTTAGATATGGTGGAATTCCTGCAAAAAGGCAGGGACAGGATCGCCAACCTGGCCGGCATCAAATACAGCAAACCCACGGTCCACGAATTTCAGGCCTGCAGCGCTTTCGATAACCGACGTTTCGATATTCTGTTCGGCGTGGATGAAATGTTAGCCAGCGGACTTTCAGCCGGTGCGCTGGGTGCTGTGGGAACGACATACAATTTTGCTGCGCCGTTGAACAATCGTATCATCGAAACATTTAAGAATGGTAACGTGACGGAAGCGCAAAAATATCAACAGTTATCCGTAGATATGGTTAGGCTCCTCGTCCGCTTTAGTGGCATGCCGGCGTTCAAGAGTCTGATGAAAATTCTGGGATTCGATTGCGGTCCGCCGCGTCTGCCATTGGTCGCCCTCACGCCGGAGCAGGAAATTGCCATTCAGCAGGAATTAACGGCTATCGGTTTTTTCGACTGGGCACGCGGGAAGCGGTAATTGGTGAATTGGTGATTAGTAGATTGGTGAATGGTAAATTAGTGAAAAGTGAATAATGGTGCGGAAATCGGGCGTAAATGGATTAGGTATGAAAAAAGATGAAATTTTTTACACCTCAATTATCGTATCTCATGTATCCCTTCTCGCGCAACGCTTCTCGCACTTCGCTCTACGCATTTCACGTCTGGCATCTGGCGTCTCGCGTCTCCCGTTTCACATTTCACTTTTCACGTTTCACAAAAAAACAAATTGGAGTCTAAATATGAAACATATAAGCAAATCTCTACTCGACGTGAACGGCAAGAACGAACTAAAAACTATATATCGCGATGGGCTGCTGAACGACGTGCTGCCATTCTGGATCAAGCACTCCGTGGATGAGGAACATGGCGGATTCATGTTTTGCGTGGATCGCGACGGCACGGTCATTGACACGGATAAGGGTATGTGGCAGAACGGTCGCTTCACCTGGCTGCTGGCAACGCTGTACAACACGGTGGAGAAAAAGCAGGAATGGCTGGAACTGGCACGGCGCGGTGTAGATTTCATTCTCAAACACGGATTCGACAGCGACGGCAGAATGTTCTTCCAGGTGACCCGCGAGGGTGCGCCGGTGCGAAAACGCCGCTATATTTTCACGGAAACCTTTGCAGCCATCGCACTGGCCGCGTATGCCAAAGCATCGGGGAATTCGGAAATAGCCCGGCGCGCCGATGACATTTTCGAGCTCATCATTCGCTACATTTCAACCCCGGGCCTGATTCCTCCCAAATTCGATACGAACACACGCCCCATGAAGGGCATGGTCGTTCCCATGATTCTCATTGCCACAGCCCAGGTATTGCGCGAAAATCTGGATGATCCCAAATACACGGAATGGATCGATCGCAGCATCGAGGAAATACGAACGGATTTTATGAATCACCATTTCCGGGCGGTGATGGAAACCGTGGGTTCCAACGGCGAATTCATCGATCATTTCGATGGAAGAATGCTCAATCCCGGCCATGCCATTGAAGGCGCCTGGTTCATTCTACACGAAGCGAAATACAGGAACAACGATACCGAACTCACCAAAATGGGCTGCACCATGCTGGACTGGATGTGGGAGCGCGGCTGGGACAGGGAGTACGGCGGCATTCTCTATTTTCGCGATGTGAAAAATCTGCCAATCCAGGAATACTGGCACGACATGAAATTCTGGTGGCCTCACAACGAAACCATCATTGCCACGCTGCTGGCCTATCAACTCACTGGAGAAAAAAAGTATGCGGAATGGCACAGGCTCGTTCATGACTGGACGTACAAACATTTTCCCGATCCTGAGTACGGCGAATGGTACGGTTATTTGCACCGGGATGGTCGCGTTTCTGTGCCGCTCAAGGGAAATATCTGGAAGGGACCGTTTCACATTCCCCGAATGCAATGGTATTGCTGGAAATTGCTGGAGGAGTGATTCCTGAATTCGCGTTTCTCTTTTGTTGCGCGGAATTCCAAATTTTGCAGCTATTCAGTTTGACTTCAAAAAAAAGTAGATAAAATGTAATCATTCTCTCCCTCATCCCCGGCCCTTCTCCCAGTGGGAGAAGGGAGTTCAATTCAACCTGAAGGAAGGTAAAGTGAATCATCGAATTTGCTATTCCTGAATACAGAATCAAAGTAATAAATTAAACTTCGAGTTTTTGAGTCTGGTTTATTAAAGT
>CAZSBG010000127.1:0-17577 GCA_964605145.1 uncultured Cytophagia bacterium
GACGCCAGTACTTTTTTAACTTTTTTTATGATCAAAATGGGACTGAATAGTTACGCGTAAAAAAAGAATTCAAAAATAGACATAAATTCAATGCACCGAAATCGCTGCATCAAATCTCAAACGAAATATAAGTGAGAAAAATGAACAAAAGAATATCGACACTCTTCACAATATTTTCATTGCTATTCATTTTTGTCATTCTTCTGTACATCACCCTGAAAATATTTATACCCCAGAGATGGGATGTGCCGAAAGAAGAGATTGAGGTGAAAATCAAAACTGGAATGACTGTCAGAGCCATCGCAAAAGAATTGGAGACGGTGAAAATAATACAAAATGCTGAAGATTTTATATTGGCAGCCAAGCTTCTTAAGGAGACATCAAATTTGAAAGCGGGCCGGTATTCCATTTCGCCCAGGCTATCGGTTTATAACATATTAAAAATACTTAGCAAGGGAAAGATATCAAATTCCAGAATTGTGATACCGGAGGGATTAACATCATCCCAGATTGCTTCAATATTAGAAAATAAATTGGAGATTGATTCATCAAAATTTGTTGAATTAGTAACCAATCAGAATTATATTTCAAATTTTGAAATTGATGTGAATTCATTGGAAGGGTATTTATTTCCCAATACCTATTATTTCCCCTGGGGAATTACGGAAAAAGAGATCATCAACATTATGGTCGATGAGTTCTGGAAAAATGTGACCGATTCCATTCAAACAGAAGTTGCTGAAAAAGGGTGGACTTTGCATCAAATTATCACCCTTGCTTCAATAATTGAAGGTGAAGCCATGGTAGACTCAGAGCGTGTAATTGTCTCTGCGGTATACCACAATCGTTTGAGAAGGGGTATTTTACTTCAGGCGGATCCTACAATTCAGTACATCGTACCCGACGGGCCCCGGCGACTGCTCAACAAAGACCTTGCAATTGACTCACCCTATAACACCTATCGCTACATTGGACTGCCTCCAGGCCCGGTCAATAATCCTGGTATTAAATCAATACTGGCAGCATTACGTCCTGCCGATGTTGACTACATTTATTTCGTGGCCAAAGGCGACGGCTCCCATGTCTTCAGCAGAACCCTGAAAGAGCACAACGAAGCCAAAAGAAAATTTGATGAATATCGTAAAATGATTAATCGAAAGAAAAAACTTGATGAGGCAGAAAGAAACTGATTTATCGATGCTACGAACTCTGAATGCGGTACAGAAGCAAGCTGTTGAGAAGTTTAATGGTCCCAACCTTATACTTGCCGGCGCGGGTAGCGGCAAAACAAGGGTCTTGACACACAAAATTGCCTACCTAATCAAAAGAAAAAATGTGCCGCCTTATCATATTTTAGCAATGACGTTCACCAATAAAGCTGCTCGTGAAATGAAGAACAGGGTGGAGGCGCTGCTAAAAGGCGAGGTTACCGACCTCTGGATTGGTACCTTCCATTCCATTTTCGCCAAAATACTTCGACGGGAGTGTGAGAAATTGGGGTATCAAAAAAACTTCGTCATCTACGATGAGTCGGATCAACTTTCGCTCATCAAATCTATCATCGCTGAATCAGAAAGAGATGATGCAAAAACGATAAATCCAAAGAAGGTTCAGTCACGAATCAAAAGACTTAAAAATTCGACTATTCTCCGACCTGAACTCATGCCCAGTCCCGAAAATAGTGAAGATGAAATTATTCAAACAATATTCTTTGCGTATGTCAATCAACTGATGTTCAACAATGCCATGGACTTTGAGGATTTGCTTCTCAAATCTATTGAATTGTTTTCCAACTTTCCCCTGGTGCTTCAGTATTATCAAAAAAAATTCAATTACATTTTAGTGGATGAATACCAGGATACGAATCGCTCCCAATATGAGCTAATAAAATTTTTGGTTCGGGAGCATCGAAATATATCTGTGGTTGGAGACGATGACCAGTCCATTTATCGCTGGAGAGGCGCAGAAGTCAGGAATATACTCGATTTTGAAAGCGACTTCCCTGAATGCTCTGTTTTCAGGATGGAACAAAATTATCGCTCTACAAGTACTATACTCGAAATTGCCCATTCAATTATTCGCCATAATATAAACCGAATGGACAAGCAGCTATGGACGAAAAATAATACCGGCGATAAAGTCTCGCTATTCATAGCAAATGATGCATCCGGTGAAGCATTTGAAATTGTGCGACATATTGAGAAAGAAATCCAGCAGAATCAGCGCAATTTTTGTGATTTTGCGATACTATATCGGACAAATGCACAATCGCGAGCATTGGAAGAAGTATTCCGTTTTAAAAGCATTTCTTATGTCGTAATCGGTGGTGTGCGTTTTTATGAAAGAAAAGAGATCAAAGATGTGCTAGCTTATTTAAAAGTCCTTGTCAATCCCAACGATAGCGTTAGCCTGAAAAGAATAATTAACTATCCTGCCCGTGGTATTGGTGATACAACCTTACATAAAATTGAGCAATTCTGCATTAAAAATGAAATTAATTTTTACAATGGACTTGAACGAATACATGAAATTGGCACCATTGCCAAACGCACACAAAATAAAATATCTGACTTCCTTAATCTGATTAAAAAATATAAAAAATTAAAAACAACTATTGACGTGGCTGAATTAATTGCAGCAATGGTCGATGAACTTGGCATCATAAATCTGTTTAAGGATGAAGATACAGTTGAATCAAAAAGCAGAATAGAAAATATACGTGAACTGATCACTGGAATTAATGAATTTTTGGAAAATAATCCAAATTGGGATCTTGAACACTACCTGGAAAATGTGGCGTTAATCACAGACGTTGATAATTGGGATACATCTAAAAATTCGGTTTCGATGCTTACGCTTCACAGCGCCAAAGGGCTTGAGTTCCCTGTCGTATTTATTACTGGCATGGAAGAAGGACTTTTCCCGCTATCACGACAAATGTCAACCGAGGAAGATATCGAGGAAGAAAGACGTCTCTTTTATGTCGGCGCAACGCGAGCAAAAGAAAAATTGTACCTCACTGCAGCCAATTCAAGAAACAGATATGGCGAAAATTCTTCGGGAGCACTTTCCCGATTCCTGCATGAATTAGATAGGGAATTGATTCAGGTGGAACAAGTATTTTCTCATAACTCTTTTGAAAGAAAAAAGTATGCGAGGAAACCAAGAAAGACTATCAAGTTTGCTTCAGAAGAGGAGGGCAATGACAAGAAGAAAAAGGTGTGTCCCGGAGCTCTGGTCAGGCACCACAGGTTTGGCAAAGGTGTGATTAAATCAATAAATGATTCTGATGGTGATACAAAGCTGCATATAATTTTTGAAGATGTAGGGGAAAAAATGGTTGTATTGAAATATTCAAAGCTGGAGATTCTTTGATGAAATTAATAAAATATACGTTAATTACTGTTTTCTTTATGATCACAATTCTCCCGACGGTAATGCTATCCCAACAAAGTGATCCGGGGGTCTCATTCATCTATGCGAAAAAATTGTACGATGATGAGATGTATCAACTGGCAGCGGAACAGTTTCATTTGTTCGCAGAAGAAAATAGCGATCACCCAAGGGCTGCTCAGGCATTGCAAATGGCGGGATTAAGCTATTTCAAAAGCAAAGAGTTCGAGAATGCTCTGAAAGAATACACCTATTTAATTATAAAATTCCCTGATGCAAATAATCTCGATGAAGCACAATTTAAAATAGCAGAATCTTTCCAGGCCGTTCGGAATTACCAGAAAGCAGCGAAAGCGTATCGGCAGGTACAAATTTTTTACCCAAAAAGCAATCTTGCTGAACAATCATTGTTGATGGCAGCGAAAATGCATTCCATGGGGCATAATTATGAAACAGCAGCCCATATACTGCTTGAATTTCTTGAAATTTATCCAAGAAGCAAGCATTTCCATGAAGCTGGTCTGGCGCTGGTTGAGGCTTACATCGCAGATCAAAAATTCGACCTTGCAAAAATTCAGATCGACAAAATTACAGGAACCACCAAAAGAGGATATGCAAATGCAAAGGGCTTATATCTTAAAGGTGAAGTTGAATTGCTTAAAGGAAATATTCAATTCGCTGCTAATACATATAACGATCTCATAAAACAATATGGAACAGCGAAATCTGAGGACATCATTCATTTATTAGATTCTGCATACTATAAGCTCGGCGACATTGATCATCGGAAAGGATTGTACGAGAAATCCAATGAATATCTGTCAAAAATTTCGCAAGAGAACGATGAAAGCGAAATGCTAAGAGCTGATAATTTTTTCAAGCTCAGAAATTATGCTGAAGCCACGAAGATTTATAATACGTTAAACCAAAATGCTGATTCGAGTAAATTGGAGGAGATACATTTCAAAGCCGGATTAAATTTTGAGGAACTGAATGATTACACCAAAGCGATAAATTCCTATTCAAAGGTCATTGAATTTTCTGAGGCAAAAGGGACTGTTGGGGAGTCGAATAACTATTACTTTCAAAGTTACTTGAAAATTTCAAATAATTATTTAAAAATGAATCAGCCCCAGGCCTCTGTAAAATATTTGAAAAAATATACTCAAGTGGCTGAGCATCTTCCAAATATAGACGAGTATCAGTTTAAAATTGGTATCTTATATGAAACAGAATTGAACGACGTTGAACGTGCTATCAGAATTTATTATGATTTCCTGGATGTATATCCGAGAAGTAAATTTATCGATGATGCCAATTTTGCGATAGCACGATGTTTTGAAAGCAAAAATGAATTCTCTGAAGCATTAAAATCCTATAAAAAATTCATAAATTTATTCCCGGCCAGCGACCTGTACGATAAGGCAATTGAAAGAATTGATTATATCTCGACATATCATCAGAGTGACGGAGCCACAACAAAAGCATTTAGCAATCTGTTGAAACAATTCTCTCAAAACAATGATAATCCAAAGCTTATGTTTCAATTAGCAAAAATGAATTTTTCGCAATTCAAGGATTATAAAACGAGCGCTCAATTACTATTGGAATGTTATTCTTCAGATTCGGAAAAAGCCGTAAGTAAAGCGGAACTGCTTTATTTTTTAGCTCGATCATATCAGTTGCTTGGGGAAAAAGACAATAGCGCGGCGTATTTAGATAGCGCAAAGACTACTTTCAGGCTGTTAATTGATAATTTTCAAAATAGTGACTTTATTCAAGAATCCGAATATCACTTAATAACAATTATGGAATTTACTTCGAGTCAGCATGATAGTGCATCCTATCAAAAAATAATGAGAGAATTGCGCGATTATATCACTGAATATCCTGATAATCCATTTCATGCCGAAATTGTCTTTAAATTGGGAAACATAATGTTGGACAAAGGAGTTCATTCATCGGTTGACAGCATGGAAATATTCAATTATTACCAGACAGCAATACAGAAAACTTCAGACAATGCATTGAAGGGCAGGGCTACTTATAATCAAGCCAAGTTATTAATGATGATGAATGATCAGTCAAATGCTGAGAAAAAATTAATTAGTTTCATCGAAGCCTTTCCCCAATCTCCCCAAATCTGTCAGGCAAAATTTGCTTTAGCGGAAATTTATGAAAATAAAAAAGATTTTGAATCTGCCAAAAAACAATATGAAGACATTATTAGCTATTATTATTACAGCAGCTATGCTGATGAAGCACGAATCAAAATTGGGAAACTCTTGAAGCAAAAACAGAAATATTCCGAAGCGCTACCATATTTCGAGCAGGTATATAACCGGAAAAGAACGGATTTGATGTCAAAAGAGATAAATGATTTGACTTTTGAACAATCATTAATAAATATTGCTGATAGCCACATGAAAAAAGGAAATATCAATTCAGCAATTAATTACTTTCAACGATACCTGGATTTATTTCCAAAAGGTCAATTTGCAGATCAGGCGCTTTACGCTTTAGCGAAAATTTATTCGACCAAAAAGGCAGATGAACCTGGGAAAGCCATCGATTATTTATTAAGACTTGAGACTGATTTCCCGGAAAGCTCTTTCATGTATGATATGACAAAAGATTTGGCGAATATTTATTTCAAAGAGGAAAACTATGAAAGTGCCATTGATTACTATAAAAAATCGCTTGCTTACAGTACAGATCTAACCGAAGAACGGCCGATTATTTCTTCGCAAATCATTAGATGTTATTATAGATTGGGAAACATTCAAACAGCAGATAAACTGTTAGGTAATTTCCGAAGCGGATATAGGGGTGAGAAAGAACTGATTTCAAAAGTTGAACTGGAAAAGGGTGAATATTATTTGGCCCAAAAAAATTTCAAGCGGGCGGAAGATATTTTTAAGGATGTACGGTCAAAATATAAAAATATTTCTAATGGTGCAAAAGCAGAATATTTACTCGGTAAATTGTACTTCATCCTAAATAAAAATGAAGATGCGCTTGAAATTTTAACAAAAATGATTACGAAGTATGAAAATGATCCAATCATTCCAGATGTTTACATTACTTTGGGGAATTTTTATTATTTCCAGGCGCGGCAAGTTGAAAATGCAATGCTGGCATATCGCAAAGTTGTTGATTTTCCAAATGTGGATGAGAAGACACTGAAATTGGGAATGCACAATCTTATAAAATGTTATACCGATCTGGGATTGCGCGATCAGGCGATTGCTCTTATTCGTCAGTATATCAATTATTTCCCGGAAGCTGAAGATGTATTTGATAAGAAAGTAAGAATGGGAATAATATTTTCAGAATTGAATGAATATGACCAGGCAATTCAACTTTTTAAAAAATTAAAACCTGAAGCAAACCTTGAGAATGAACCCAGAATTCAATACTGGATAGGGGAGTGCTATTTCGGCAAAGGACAATATTTAAAAGCAATCAGTGAATACCTGAAGATTGCCTACCTTTCGAAACCAACCAAATTATTGAATCAATATAAGGTGACTGCGCAGTATAAATCGGGCTTGGCATATCTGAAAATAGACCAGCCGGAAAAAGGTAAATTACTATTTGAAAAGATTGTTAAGGAACAAGGCGCTGAAAGTGTATTTGGTAAACCTGCAATGGATAGAATTAATGAAATTGACAGGTTGCTTTCACACCAAAATTAGGGAATATATATGATTACACTTGAACAATTCACAAAATTGGTTGATAGTAATTTATTCAGTGAATTCTTTATTCAAAAGTTGTATAATGAAATCAACATGTTAATTAATGTGTCACTTGAAGAGGATCTGGGCGAACTCGGCGATGTAACAACTCTGGCGACATCCAGCGAAGGCAAGACGGTAAATGCAGATATCATTGCAAAACAGTCTGGTGTTTTTTCTGGCGGATTTATTGCTGAGATGGTATTTAAAAAGGTCGATAACTCGATAAAAATTTGTAAAAATATTAATGAGGGCGATGTTGTTGAGCCAAAAAAATCTGTGTTATCTATTAGCGGACCGGCTAAAAGTGTTTTGGTTGCTGAGCGAACGGCAATTAACTTTTTGTCTCGAACAAGCGGTATATCGTCCTTAACACATACGTTTGTAAAACATATAGAAGGTTCGAACATAAAAATATTAGATACGCGAAAAACATGTCCAGGATGGAGATATATTGATAAATATGCAGTCAAATTGGGTGGTGGTTTTAATCATCGAATTGGATTGTTTGATATGTTTTTGATAAAAGAAAATCATATTACAGCATCAGGCGGAATAACGAATGCGGTCAATGCTTGCAGGAAATATTTGAAGAAAAATAATCTTGATTTAAAAATTGAAGTAGAAACGAGGAATTTTGAAGAAGTTCAGGAAGCAATGAATTTGCGTGTCGATAGAATTATGTTGGATAATATGGCGGTAGAAACCATTAAGAAATCCGTTAAATTAATAGATGAAAAATGCGAAGTTGAAATTTCAGGCGGGATTAACTCGAAAAATATACAATATTTTACAGATACAGGTGTTGATTTCATTTCTATCGGAGAAATAACGCATTCGGTAAAAGCGTTTGATTTTTCTCTAATTGTTTATTAAGTTTACATAATATATATTATAAGAACATTTATAGATAGGAAAAATTCAATTTTTATGATTATAAGGGATTCAATTTTTTGAGGAGATTTTCAGTATTTTGCTTAAGGGGCGTATGTATCGGTGAACTCATAATTTCTTCCAGATACCAGGCAGCATCTTCAAGCTCCTGAGTTTTTATAAGCGACTTTGCCAAATAATATTTTGCTAATAAATTGTTTTTATTCTTTTGAAGAGCCTCTTCCAGTACAGCGGATGCCTCTGAAAAGTTATTCATTTTATACTGTGCTTTGCCCTGTAAACAGAGAGTGATACTATCGATTTTCCCCAACTCCCTTGCCTTTTCAATCGCGGCAATTACCTTTTCATATTTTTTAGTTTTGTCGAATGCAATTGCCAATTCCTTGAAATAAAGACCTTTTGACGGCGATAATTTCGCTGCTTTTTTAAATGATTCTGCAGCCAATTCAGGTTTCCCTGATCTCAACTGTACCTCGCCTAATGCATACCACACATAATCATCTTCAGGTTTTATCGACAAATATTTTTTATATAGTTTTATGGATTTTTCGAAATCACCACTGATGTAATTTCTGTATCCTTCTGAGTAGTAATCTTCCGGATTTTCGCTATTTAAATCAATGGTGTCGTCGGCAAGTTTGTTCTTTCGTGGTGCTATGATTGATCTTTTCGCATAGTTAGCCAGATTGCCCTTTTTATCATATTCAATCACCTTTTTGAAATAATAATTGGACTTTTCCGCATCTTCCAGGGTCAAATAAATTTTTGCCAATCCCATATATGCACTTGCTTCTTTTGGCGAGAGCGCAATTGCTTTTTCAAACATGTTAATTCCGTTCTTATAATCTTTGAGAATGCTATAGACCGCCCCAAGATTCAGGAAGGCTAACATATTATCTTTTTGAAACTTTAGACTTTTCTCGATATGTTTTTTTGCGTTTTCGAATTTTCTAATTTTAAGAAAGGCAGTGCCCAGAATAAGGTGCGCTTTGTAATAAATTGGACAAATGGCGAGTGTGCGCGTGAGCGCATCAATTGCTTCGATATATTGTTTCAGTTCAAAAAAAACAACGCCCAAATTGAAAAAATAATCCGGATCAAATGGATTTATTCGCGTGGCTTCATTCCAATGTTTGAGAGCATTTTGAAGATCCCCTTTTCTTGCAAACTGAATAGCTTGTTTGTGTAATTTCTCTGCCTGAATATTAGGGTTATTCAGGTACCATTGAAATTTAATTTGCTTGTCTTGAATTGAAAAGTCAATCAGGTCTTCAAAATTATCTGGAAGTCCCAGAATATTCTTTGTAATGGTTTTTCTTCTATCATCATTCAGCGGTTTCTCAATTTCCTCGATGGAAACGTCGATTTCGTTTATGTCAATCGTCGCGCTGATGGTTTTTTTATGATGTTCCTGCATTAATTTTCTGCCGCCTTACAGTCAGATGTCATACTTTTCGAATAGATTCCCAATTACCGGTATTTTCCAGTCCTTACCAAGAATTGCCATAATAATTCCAATTATAACAATAAGAAGGCATAATATCAGAATCAAAGTCCAGAATGCTTTGCTTACCGCATCGATCAAAAAAATTAAAGCAATAATTTCAACGATTAATAAAAGCATTCCTTGCTTTACATGTTTTTTGGCAGATGTTGGAATATTGCTTTTAAAAAGGGAAATAAAACATAAGAAAGGGATGTAACTTAATATTGAATAAATTCTGCCGTCATCCAATTGTTTTTCCATCTCTTTGATCTTTCCATTTTATTTCCGGTATTGTATTTTTTAGTGCGCCAGGCGGGAATCGAACCCACAACCTCTGGCTCCGGAGGCCAACGCTCTATCCGATTGAGCTACTGGCGCGCGAACACATTAAAGACGGTTCATTTTTTTAGCGGATTTAACAGTGTTTTTCATCAGCATAATTATTGTCATAGGACCAACGCCGCCTGGCACCGGTGATATGGCTTTCACTTTCGAAGCTACTTCAGCAAATTTTACATCACCAACTAATTTATATCCTCTTTTCTTTTCAGGGGCGTCTACCCTATTCACTCCAACATCGATAACCACGGCGCTTTCATTCACCATATCAGCTGTAATTACTTCAGCTCTCCCCATAGCTGCTATTAAGATATCGGCAGTAATTGTAATTTTACTTAAGTTTTGCGTGCCGGTATGACATACTGTGATTGTCGAATTTGCACCGACAGCTTTTTGTACCAATATATTTGCAAGCGGTAGCCCAACAATTTGACTTCTACCGACAATAACCACATGTTTTTTTTCTGGATTGTTACCGCTTCTAACAAGTAATTCCTGTATGCCGGCCGGTGTGCATGGGAGAAATGAATCTTCACCGATCATCATTTTGCCCCAGCTCAATGGATGAAATCCATCCACATCCTTTTCCACAGGGATTGTATTGATAATCTTTTTCTCGTCAATATGTTCTGGTAACGGTAATTGGACTAAAATTCCATGTATTTTGGGATCATTTTCCAGGGTTACGATAAGATCAATTAATTCATTTTCCAGGACGTGACTTTCCAATTTATGGCTTTTGGTATAAATACCTAGTTCTTCACACATTTTTTCTTTCATTCGCACGTAAGTTGCTGAGGCAGGATCCTGACCGACAAGTACCGTTGCCAGTCCAGGTTGTACGCCTTTTGAGGAAAGAGCGACAATTTCTGTTTTTAATTCTTCTTTAATTTCCTGAGCGATTTGTTTGCCATCAATTATTTGTGCGGCCATGTGTGAATTCCTCTTAAATATTTAAATAGAAAAAACAAGTCGTTCAATTTTATCGGCTTTTCCAGTTTGCGTATCGATACGAATAATGACGCCATTGAACTTTAAATTGGAATCGGCTGGTTGATATCTCACCGGCATGTGGTGCAGAAAACGTTTTAATGCGACTTCCTTTTTCATACCGATAACTGAATCAAAAGGTCCTGTCATGCCAACATCGGAAATGTAAGCGGTTCCTTTATCTAAAATTGTCTCATCGGCTGTTTGGACATGCGTATGCGTTCCTATTACAGCGCTGACCTTTCCGTTTAAATACCATCCCATCGCCATTTTCTCAGCCGTCGCTTCAGCGTGGAAATCAACAATGATGATTGGCGTTATCGGTCTGATTTTTTTGATCTCTTCATTTATTGAGAAAAATGGGCAATCTATCGGGAACATAAACGTTCGTCCCTGAATATTTATGACGGCAACCTGAATATTATTTTCCAGTGTTGCTACGACCGAACCTTTTCCAATCACACCCCTGGGATAATTCAACGGCCGAATAACTTTATTGTTTGTGTTCAGAAGTTTATGGGCATTGAATTTTTCAAAAATATGATTTCCGCTGGTGATAATATCAACACCGGATTTAAAATATTCCTGTGCAATCTCTTCTGTTAGGCCTTTTCCTGCAGCACCATTTTCACCATTAGCTATACAAAAATCAATTTTATATTTATCTCGAATATTTAAAACAGAATTTTGTACAATTCTTAAACCTGGCTTCCCGATAATATCGGCAATGAAGAGTACATTTATTTTTTCATGACTCAAGTTCTAAGCCCAATTTTTTAATAATATAAGACAAAGTTGCTTAAAAAACAAATAAAAATTAAAATTTAATGATCAATATTATTTCGCATAGCCGATTGAACGATACTCTCGAATTACAGTAACTTTTATTTGACCGGGATATTCCATCTCATCCTGAATCTTTTGGGAGATATCCGAAGCGAGCTGGTCTGCCATGGCGTCGTCTACCTGTTCATATTCCACCATGACGCGCACTTCGCGTCCAGCCTGGATCGCATAAGTTTTAACAACGCCGCTGAAAGATTCTGCCAATTCCTCGAGCTTTTCAAGGCGTTTAATATATCCTTCAAGCGTTTCGCGACGCGCGCCGGGGCGAGAGCCTGAAATGGCATCAGCAGCCTGAACGAGAACGCTGATCGGTGAAATCGGTTCCACATCTTCATGGTGACTGGCGATTGCATTTACGACTATCGGATGCTCTTTAAATTTTTTTGCAATTTCTGTACCAATTTCTGTATGAGTCCCCTCGGTAGTTTTGTCAATCGCTTTCCCGATGTCGTGAAGAAGTGCAGCGCGTTTGGCTAAATTTGCATCAAGTCCAAGATCGGCTGCCATGAGCCCTGCAAGCCATGACACTTCTTTTGCATGCTGTAAAACATTCTGTCCGTAACTGGTCCGATAATTGAGTTTTCCAAGCAGCTTGATTAACTCAATATGCATATGGCCGACGCCTGTTTCCATGAGCGCCTGCTCTCCTATTTCTATAATTTTTTCTTCAAGCTCTTTACGACTTTTGTCGACGACTTCTTCGATTCTCGCAGGATGAATACGACCGTCTGTAATCAACTTTTCGAGTGATACTCGGGCGATTTCCCTTCTAAACGGATCGAAGCCGGACAGAATAACGGCTTCAGGAGTGTCGTCTACAATAACTTCAATGCCTGTCGCAGTTTCAAAGGCGCGAATATTTCTTCCTTCACGTCCAATGATTCTGCCCTTCATTTCATCGTTTGGCAAACTTACGACAGAAACTGTTGTTTCTACTGAATGATCGGCAGCGGTCCGTTGAATCGCCTGGATGATAATTTCTTTGGCTTCCCTGGTTGCATTTTGTCGCGCCTGATCTTTGATTTCTTTAATTTTTTGAGCTGCTTCCTGTTTCGCTTTATCTATGAGGTTTTCCATTAAGATTCGTTTTGCTTCTTCATTGGAAATACCGGATATCCTTTCTAATTTTTCATTTTGTTCTTGAATTATTTTTTCTAATTCATTCTCCATTCTTACTATTTTTGCATCTTTATCTTTCAGTTTTTTTTCTAACTGTTTGAGATGCTTTTCTTTGTTTGTCAGCAGATCAACTTTTCGATCCATATTGATTTCACGGTTCGCAAGTTGTTTTTCCAGTTTCATCAACTCATTGCGTCGTGATTTTGTCTCATTTTCGAAATTTTGTTTTAACTTGATCCACTCATCTTTTACTTCTAACAGTTTTTCTTTTTTTATTGTTTTTGCTGATTTTTCAGCATCTTCAATTATCTTTTCAGCCATTTTTTCGGCGTTTGCCACTTTTGTCTGTCCGACTTTCTTGCTCGTAAGCCAACCGCCAACAAAAGTCACAACACCGACAACAACAATGGCTATCATCCAATATATTGCCATCTCCCCTCCAATGTTTTGGGTGAGTTTATTTTAAACAAAAATCCCTGATTTTAATTATTTTAACGTCACAAACGAATTAGAAAATGTTTCGATTCTCCAAAATCGGTTTTAATTCGAAATGTGCGTCAAAATATCACAAAAATCAGGGATCAGCTAAAGAGAGATGTTTTTGATTTAGACAAACTGTTTCAAACAATCATCCAGGTCATTGTTCAATTTTTTTAATCTATTTTTGATTTCTAAAATTGATCGACTTTTTTCATTATCTTCACGTTCTCGAAATAGTTCATCGGTAATGTTTAAAGCAGCCAATATGGATACTTTCAAGGAAGAATCAATAGAAATATTTTTATTGACTTCCCTCATCTTTTTATCAACATATTGGGCCACTTTTTTAATGTAATCTATATCCGTATTGCCCTTGATCGGATAATCTGTACCGTATATATTGACCTTGAGTATGTTGTACTCATCGCTCATTTAGCTACTGGAATTTATTTACAATCTAAAAAATATTACTGTTAATTAGTGACGCACATTTGAATAAATCTGGTATTCAATCGGTCTGAAAAGTTTCGAGTTTCTGGAGCATTTGTTGAATTTTTTTCCTGACTATCTCTTCTCTTTTTTTATACACCAAGGTGCTATCTTCAATGTTTTGCACTTTGCTGCATTGTTCTCTCAGTGCATTAATTGTATCCTGTTGTTCTTTTTGTTTTTGGAGAAGCTCTTCATTTAGATGTTTCAATTCAGCGTTCTCTGAATGCAATCTTTGAACAATATTAATTAACTTGATAACTTTTTCTTCAAGTTTGTCAAGTTCTGGAAAATCAAATGGTAAAGGTTCTCCAAACATCATATGCTTTTGCTTTAATTTATGAGGATTTTTAGGACACAATTTTGCTATTTGATGCTAAAGCTTGTTTTTGCTGAATGAAGTATTAATTACACTTTTTATGGTGAAAATAATGCATGATTCAAGAGAGACATTGTCAGGAAGCCAGAAAAAGATATAGAATTTATAATTATTGTTAATTAGTGAGTTATGGCTAAAAATAACTTCCCCTATTTGAATATAGGGAAAGCTATTTTTTCAATGGATCTTGTTAAATATTCAATGATATATTACGACGCAACTTTATCGACAAGGCTGTCAAAAGCTTTGGGATCATTCACTGCCATATCGGCTAACACTTTTCTATCCAAATGAATATTTTTTTCTTTTAATGCATGCATGAAATTAGAATAGGACATTCCATGTTTTCTTGCTGCCGCATTGATTCGTATAATCCAGAGCTTTCTAAATTGTCCACCTCTTTTTCGTCTGTCCCGATACGAATATTGCAGCGCTTTTTCAACAGCTTCTCGCGCAGTCACTAATAGTCTGTGTTTTCCACCATAATAACCCTTCGCTGCTTTTAATACTTTTTTTCGTTTATGTCGAGACGGGACAGTGTATTTCGATCTAGGCATTTCCCCTCCAATATTAGGCTAAAATCAACTTTTTAATTCTGTTAGATTCGGGATTGGATACCAGTCCCGATTTTCTCAAATTTCTTTTTCTTTTTCTTGATTTCTTAGTTAAAATATGACTTGAAAAAGCGTGAAATCTTTTAATTTTACCGGAACCTGTTGTTTTAAAGCGTTTAGAGGCTCCTCTTTTACTTTTCATTTTCGGCATTACAATATCCTCTTGTACTGGTGTTATTTTTTTATCAAGATTGCAACCAAATTCCTGCCCTCAATGTGGGGCGCACTTTCAATTTTGGCAATGTCGTCAAGTTCTTCGATGACTTTATCGATTAGTTGACGTCCAAATTCCTGATGTGTAATTTGTCTTCCCTTGAACAAAAGATTTAGTTTAACTTTATTTCCTTGTTCAATAAATTTTCGTGCGTGTTTTATTTTAAAATCTATATCGTGTTCTTCTGTTTTTGGACTTAAACGGATTTCTTTTACCTGTATCACATGCTGTCTTTTTTTAACTACTTTTTCTTTTTTGCTTAACTCATATTTATACTTACCATAATCGATAATTTTACAAACAGGTGGTTTTGAATTTGGCACTATTTCTAAAAGATCAAGGCCGGCATCCAGGGCAGCTTTGTTGGCTTCCTCTCCACTCATGATGCCGATTTGTTTGCCATCAGCACCAATTACTCTGACTTTTGGGGCTTTTATTTGATCGTTGATGCGAACTTCTTTTTTCTTAATAATTAACCTCCATTAATTTGATTATTCTGCACTCGGGAAGATACTTTATTGTCAATTTCTTTTAAAATATTATTGATAAATACATCAATTTTAAATTGACCTAAATCTCCCTCTTTTCTTTTTCTCACAGAAATTTGACCCGTTTGAGTTTCTTTTTCGCCGATAATTATCATATATGGAATTTTTTGCAATTCAGCTTCACGTATTTTGAAATTGACTTTTTCGTTGCGATCATCCAATTTGACACGGATATTTTTCTCTGACATCAAGTTTACGGTGTTTGAAGCAAAATCATTTTGGGCGTCAGTGATGGGGAGTACAATTACCTGCACTGGAGCCAACCACATCGGAAAAGCGCCGGCATAGTGTTCGATTAAGGTGCCAAAAAATCGTTCTAAAGATCCCATCAATGCTCTGTGTATCATTATTGGACGATGAGCCTGTCCATCCTGGCCTTTGTACGTAATGTCAAACCTTTCCGGTTCATTGAAATCTACCTGGATGGTTGTGCACTGCCATGCCCGGTCGAGACTATCTTTGATTTTGATATCAATTTTGGGGCCATAGAACACGCCCTCACCGGGATCGATGGCATAATCCAAATCTCTTTTTTCCAGTGCGTTTTTTAAAGCTTCAGTTGCCTGTTCCCAGTTTTCGGCCGTACCGACGAAGTTTTGCGGTCGGGTTGATAAATAGATTTCGAACTCACTGAATCCGAAAGTTTTCAAAATGAACAGCGTAAAATTCAAGCAATTGATAATCTCATCCTGAAGCTGATCAGGGCGGCAGAATATATGTGCATCGTCCTGTGTGAAGCCACGGACACGCATTAAGCCGTGTAAAACACCTGAGCGCTCATAACGATAAACAGTTCCCAGTTCAGCCCAGCGTATGGGTAAGTCGCGATAGCTTTTTCCCTGATTTTTATAAATCAACAGATGAAACGGACAATTCATTGGTTTCAACTGATACTTCAGATTTTCCATTTCAATTGGACTATACATATTCTCAGTGAAGAAGTCCAAATGTCCGCTTTTTTCCCATAAATCAAGGCGGGCAATGTGCGGAGTATTCACCAAATCATAGCCGGCCTTCAAATGTTCATCACGCCAGAAGTCTTCCATAATTTTTCGAATCAACGCACCTTTTGGATGCCATAGAATCAAGCCTGCGCCACAATCGTCGTTTATGCTGAATAAATCAAGTTCCTTGCCAAGGCGACGATGATCTCGTTTTTTTGCTTCTTCTAACTTGAAGAGAAAATCGTCCAACTGGGATTTTTTGGGAAATGATACACCATAAATCCTCTGGAGCATTGGATTATTCTCATCGCCTTTCCAATAGGCCCCGGATACAGAAAGAAGCTTAAAATTTTTCACGGCACCGGTCGATGGAAGATGCGGTCCTGAGCACAGGTCTACAAAATCACCTTCTTTGTAAATAGTTGTACTGGTATCAAGTTCCTGAATATGCTCGACCTTAAATGGCTCCTGCCGTTCCTTGAATAGTGTGACTGCATCTTGTTTTGAAATCTCTTGCCGCACGAAGGGTGTATCTTCTGATACAATTTCCTTCATTTTATTTTCAATGGCTTCAAGATCGTCAATGCTGAGCGACTTATTTATCTCGAAATCATAATAAAAACGATCTTCAAGCGCAGGGCCAAATCCAAATTTTGCTTCAGGATATAATTTTTTCAAGGCGTGCGCCATGATGTGCGCGGTGCTGTGCCAGAATACTTTCAATCCCTCTTCAGTATCATTGGTGATAAAAACCAGTTCACCATCTTCATTCAAGGGCCTACTAACATCAATGAGCTTTTCATTGAACTTCGCAGCTACTGTTTTTTTTGCCAGTGAATGGCCAATATCTTTCACGATGCTTTGTGGGGTAACTCCAGTATCGAATGATTTTTTTTCGCCATTCGGAAAAGTGATTCTTATTTTATTCATAACAAATTTTACAATTCTTTAACAGCCCTATAAATATCAGATAGCCGAATTCCAACCTGGCTCAGAATTCGGCCTATCTTACATTTTATTAAATATTTAGTGGGCGATACTGGAATTGAACCAGTGACCTCTTGCATGTCAAGCAAGCACTCTAACCAACTGAGCTAATCGC
>CAZSBG010000128.1:0-17466 GCA_964605145.1 uncultured Cytophagia bacterium
TAACATTAAGTTAAATATCTATTGTTTGAAATTTGTGAATAATTCAGGTTAAATTGAAATGATGGAAAATTTGAAGTTAAAAGAAAACGAGGTGTAAAACTATGGCTGACGTAAAGATGAAAAAGATCAATGATTTTCTATGGGAAATTCCCAGGGAAGATAGAATGAATGTGCCAGGTCGGATTTACGCCACAGAAAAAATGCTCACCCACATCCGGCAGGATGACGCGCTCAAACAAGTTCAAAATGTGGCGCAATTGCCGGGAATTGTTGGACGATCTATGGCCATGCCGGATATTCACTGGGGGTATGGTTTTCCAATCGGCGGTGTGGCAGCGTTCGACATCAATGAAGGCGTTATATCGCCAGGCGGCGTTGGCTACGATATAAATTGTGGCGTGCGACTGCTGAAAACCGATTTGGAGCGAAAAGACATTCAATCCAGAATCAAGCAGCTCGTCACCGGCATGTTCAGATATATTCCCACCGGCGTGGGTTCAAAAGGTCAATTGAAAACCAGTGAGAGCGAATTGAAGAAAGTTATGGTAAAAGGCGCTCGCTGGGCAGTTCAACAGGGATACGGCGATGAAAACGATCTTGAAAAAATAGAAGAGCATGGCCAGATGGATGGCGCCGATCCGTCTGTTGTCAGCGATAAGGCGATGAAGCGGGGAAGGCCCCAGTTGGGTACGCTGGGTTCCGGCAATCACTTTGTGGAAATTCAGTACATCGAAAAAATATTTGATGGGGAGTTGGGCCGGCGTCTTGGATTGTTCGAAGGACAAATTACCGTGTCAATCCACACCGGCTCGCGGGGATTTGGCTATCAGGTGTGCGATGATTCCATTCGCAAGATGATTCAGGCCTCCCAAAAATACGGGATTGAATTGCCGGATCGGCAATTGTGTTCTGCGCCTGTTTCCTCGCCGGAAGGGCAGGAATATTTCGCTGCCATGGTATGCGCTGTGAATTACGCGTTCGCCAATCGTCAGGTCATTTCCCATTGGGTGGAGGAAGCGTTCATTCGCGCGCTCAACGCAACACCCAATGATGTTCGATTCAGCACGGTCTACGAGGTTGCCCACAACATCGCCAAAATGGAAACGCATCTCGTCGATGGGAAGAATAAAAAACTCTGCGTTCACCGAAAAGGCGCCACGCGGGCATTTGGCCCGGGGCGGCCGGAACTGCCGGACAGTTATCGAGACATTGGCCAGCCGGTGCTCATTCCCGGCGATATGGGAAGAAGCTCCTATGTGCTGATTGGCACGCAGGGCGCCATGGATCAGACGTTTGGGTCCACGTGCCACGGCGCCGGACGGCTGATGAGCCGAAAAAAAGCCAAACAGGCGGCTAAAGGCCGGTCAATTTATGATGAATTAGCTCAGCAGGGGATTGTTGTCATGGCTGCGAGCAACGCCACCATGGCCGAAGAAATGCCTGAAGTGTACAAAGATGTTTCAGACGTTGTTGAGGCAGTGGTTGGCGCCGGTATTTCGAAGAAGGTGGCAAAGCTTCGCCCCATGGGTGTGATTAAAGGGTGAGACGATAGAGGCCAGAAGGTTGAGGTCAAACGTGAAAGGTTAAATGCAAGACGCGAGAAGTGAGTTGATGAATTTTTGTAATTCTATTTATTTGCACGTCTTGCTTCAAGCTACGAACATCTTTTTCTCAATAAAGTACACTCATTTTCATCGATTTCTTCAACTTACAATTATCACCAATAAACCTTACGGAGTTCTTCAATGATTCCCCAGGAAATACTGGACCGAGTTCAAAAACTTCGAGATGAAATTAACGTTCACAATTACCGCTATTACATACTCGATGACCCGGAAGTGTCGGACGCTGAATATGACAGACTCATGCGGGAACTGCAAACTCTGGAGCAGCAGTACCCGGGGCTCATCACGCCGGATTCTCCCACCCAGCGAGTTGGCGCTACACCACTGGCTGCGTTTGAATCAGTGGAACACACGCTGCCCATGCTGAGTCTGGACAATGCTTTTTCTGAGGTCGAAATCCGGGAATTCGACGCCCGGATTCGGAGGCTCATACCGGATGTGGCTGAAATCGAATACATGGCTGAAACCAAATTCGATGGACTGGCTGTGGAACTGGTTTACGAAAATGGCCTGTTCACTGTTGGCTCCACTCGCGGCGATGGCATTGCCGGCGAGGATATTACCCAAAATTTGAAAACAATTAAATCTGTTCCACTCACATTATTGAAAGGCGAAATCCCTCCGCCGGAAAGACTGGAAATTCGCGGAGAGGTTGTCATCGGCATACAGGAATTCCGAAGCCTGAACCATCAGCGTGAGGCAGCCGGCGAGCCAACCTTTGCCAATCCCCGTAATGCTGCGGCCGGTTCACTGCGCCAACTCGACCCGAAAATTACAGCATCGCGGCCCCTGGATATTTTATTCCATGGCATCGGTCAGGTCGTCGGGACTGAATTCCGAACCCATTCAGAATTTTTGAATACGATTCAACAGTGGGGATTGAAGGTGAGTTCCCTCCGCCGCCTGTGTCGGAGTCTAAATGAGATGTTTCAATTTTATGCTGAGCTGATGGAAAAACGCGAGCAGTTAGCCCACGAAATCGATGGCATGGTGATCAAAGTCAATGATCTCTCACTGCGCGAGCGAATTGGTATCAAGTCGCGAAGTCCGCGCTGGGCCATTGCATATAAATTCCCTGCGCAACAGGAAGTTACACAAATACGCGATATCCAGGCCCAGGTGGGCCGAACCGGGGCATTGACCCCGGTGGCGATCATGGCACCTGTTCGCATCGGCGGCGTGGAAGTAAGCCGCGCCACACTGCACAATCAGGATGAAATCGATAAAAAAGATGTTCGCATCGGCGACTGGGTGGTTGTGCAGCGGGCCGGAGATGTCATCCCGGAAGTGGTAAAGGTGATTGAAAGCCGGCGAACCGGGAATGAAAAAAAATTTCAAATTCCGGATACCTGTCCGGTCTGCGGTGGTCACGTGGTGCGCCTGGAAGATGAGGCCGTACATCGCTGCCAGAATATCTCCTGTCCGGCGCAAATCAAACAGCAGATTCAGCATTTTGCCAGCCGAACCGCCATGGATATCGAGGGTCTGGGCAGTAAGCTGGTGGATCAATTGGTCGAAAAGGGCAAGGCCAAAACCGTGGCCGATCTCTATTTTCTCACCAGAGACGATTGGGCGAACCTGGAACGCATGGCTGATAAATCTGCGGAGAACATCGTCGATGCCCTGGAAAAAAGCAAACACATCACGCTGGATCGGTTCATTTACAGTCTTGGCATTCGTTTCGTTGGCGAACGCTCCGCCCGATTGCTGGCGGACCATTTCAAAACTCTGGACAATTTCAAAAACGCCACGTATGAGGAATTGCTCACCATTCATGAAATTGGTCCCCAGAGCGCCCAGAGTATTGTTCAATTCCTGGAAGAACCTAAAAATGTGGAGACCATAAACAAGTTGCTGTCCGCCGGCATTAAAATCGAAACAAAAGAACAGACCGCAAGCGATCTGTTCAGTGGCAAGACATTTGTGTTCACCGGCGCCCTAAAAATTTACACCCGGCATGAAGCTGAGGCGCTGGTTGAATCATTGGGCGGCCGCGCGGCGTCCTCTGTGAGCCGAAAAACCGATTTTGTTGTCATTGGCCAGAATGCCGGCTCCAAGGCGGACAAAGCCCGGGAACTGGGCGTGACGATTCTCTCGGAAGCAGAATTTCATGAGATGGTTGGTAATTCAGGTTAGGTTAAAAAACGGTGGGATTTCCGCACGGATCATGCCAAGACAGATGGAACCGTCGGTGTATTGGCACTGATTAAGAATCCGTGAAGATCAGCGCGGAACGTCCGCCAATATTTTAGGAGGATCATCCGCGTCATGTGCTGAAGGACGCATCCGCCTCCGGCTTGATCAGTGTTCAAATTCTTTTTTTATTCCGGCTTGTTAGAATAGGAAAACACGCTCTATTTAGCCATTGCAGAACTGCGATGAATAGCCAGCAAATCGGTGAGCAGTGAAAAACCTGTTTCTCGTTTCCCGGCGCCGGCGCCAACGATGGTCACCGGCCCCAATAAATCAGTCTGGAATGTAATGGCATTGGTCGCGCCCATCACATTTGCCAGGGGATCGGTTACCGGCAGTTTGACAGGTTTCACGCTCGTGATTAATTTGCCATTTTCATTTTTAATCTCCCCAAGGAGCTTCCAGCGGCTTCCTTCCAGTTTCGCGTTTTGAATATCTTCCGGGGTGATATTACGAATTCCCTCGCGTTCCACATGTTCAATTTTCAGGCTTCCGTCCAAAACAACATTGGCGAGAATCACGACTTTGGCGACAGCGTCCCAGCCGTCCAAATCGCCGGTGGGGTCGGCCTCGGCGTAACCCAATTCCTGCGCGTTTTTCAGCGCGGCGTTGTACGATTTTCCCTCTTCCATTTCGGAAAGAATGAAATTCGTTGTGCCGTTCAATATTCCCCATATAGAGGAGATGGTGCAGCCGGCCAGGCTGTTCACCGCTGTATTTATCACAGGGGCGCCGCTCATCACCGTGCCTTCAATTCCGAACTGCACGTATTTTTCTCCCGCCAATTTCTTTAACTGTGGATAAAACAGAGCTGCCGGCCCTTTGTTTGTGGTGATTACATGCATGTTATTTTCAAATGCTGCCCTGCAGTGAGATGTGGCCGGTTCCCCTGTTTTCACGTCTGTGTACGAAGCTTCGATCATCACATCCGCCGGAATTTGGTTGATAGTGGACAGCGCGTCAAGCCCGGCAATGCCATCCGGGTATTCATTTAAACTTTTTCCATTTTTAACCAGCAGCAACAAATTTTTGGGATCGAGCCCATCAGGATTGGCGACTGAACCTTTGAGCCTATCCGATACAGCCACGATTTTATATTCAAATCCAAATTTAGATTTCAAATAGTCTTTTTTCTCCATCAATATGTCTGTCAGTCCCTGGCCCACAACGCCAAAACCGATAAATGTCAGTCTGTAAATCATCTGTTTCTCCATTTGATATTTCACTGGTATTGATGTTGAAATAATTCTTGGATATTTTCATCAATCCCAAAATTCCCAGCGCAGCCCATAATGAAACGTGCGCCCGTTCATGGGATAGCCGTAAATCATTTCATAATCTGAGTCAATAATATTTTCAAGAGTTAAGTACATTTTCAAATTCCCAAAATCGAGAAGGGCATGGGCATTGAGTACAAACGTCGGGTCCAGTGTTTCATAACGTGAGAGAAAATAATATGGATGGGATATGTTGCTCTGCCGCTCGCCGTAAAAACGCGTTTCGAGGCGGATGGTTGGCTTGAGATCGTTCTCAAAAAAACTGTCCGAATATTGCAAATAGCTGATCACGCTGAATTGGGGGAAGTTGGTTCGTGTGTTGCTGCTTATCCCGGAGAAAATACCAGCCAGTCGAAATTTATCTGACATTTTCCACTTGATCTGGCAATCGCCACCGAAGAAATGATAATCGGCCACATTCTGAAACGTGGCTTTCACGGTATCGATAAATTGATAATAGATCGGGTGAAAAATATTTTTCAAATACGCCCGGGAAAGAATTTCCAGGTCCCGGGTGGGCTGCCAGTTCAGACCGGCGGAGAATTTCTGATGGGTTTCGCTGTCCAGATTTTCATTGCCGATGAAATTCGTCCCTGCATAAAATTGAAACAGTGTGGGATGATTCACAGAATTTTTGACCGCGCTGATCAATTTGAAATCACCAAATTTCGCATAGGCGGACACACCGCCTGAGAGGAATACCCCCTGGTTGCTATGGAATTGATAGCTTCCCAGCAGTCGCAGTCCAAATTTATCCCGCCAACTCATATCATCCATGAGATAAACCGAACCCATGCTCGCGTTCTGTTCCCCCACATCGTCGCTATTGGTCCAGTCGTGACTGAAATTCGCGCCGGCAGTCCAGGCCTGTCCCAGAAGTGTATCAGCAATCTGGGCGCGCAACCCGGCATAGCTTCCGTCGTGATTCGAATCGACATCGAAATCTGAATCGGTCCGCGATCGGCTCATGCCGCTGTAGTACATGGTCGCAAAAAAATTGGGCAGGGTAGCGCTGAGTATTTTCCCTTTGAGCGAAAGCGTCTGATCGAATCGACTTAATTTTTCCACAGCTTCCGGGGTAACGTATTCAGCATTGTCGAGAATTGGCCCGGGCGCGCGTCGCGTTAATTTGTTGTGGATCCATGAATATTCCATCAGCCATTGGGGAGAATAAAAATACTGGACATTGCCGCGGAAATTTTGCAAATCCGAATTGTAGGCCTCGCTGCGCCCGTTGAAAGATCGGATGATTCCGCCCAACAAAAAATTGATTTTTCGGGTGGCCTGTTGCCCAAAAATAATATCGACATCGCTGAATCCCAGGCCGGCTTTATGATATCCAACCTGGGAGTAGGGGAGAGTGTCGTCGTATTGCTTTGTCTCTAACGAGATAATTTCGCCGTGCACTGGCAAAAGTGGAGAAGACATTCCCTGTTCGATGGTCATGGTGCGAATGAACCGGGACGGAATGAAGTTGAGGTCAATTCCGCCATAAATTGGATTGTAGAGCGGTCGTCCATCAAGTAATATTTTTGTTTGGGCTGGCGTAGTTCCGTGTCTGCCAACACCAAGCTGCTGGCCGGAACTTCCCCGATCAAATAAAAATAAACCGGGCGTATATTTTAGAATGGTCCCCAAATCCTCTTCAAAATATTGTTTGAGATCATGTGCAGTTAAATGAAGGGGCGAGTCGAATGAACTTTTTACCGAGGTGTCAATAAACGCAATTTGAACCGGTGTCGGAGCCTGACTTTGTTTGAGAAGCGAATCCGGTTTTACGATAAATGTATCCTGAACAACAGGAGATGCTCCGTGTCTAATTTTAGCCAGCGCGAATGAATTGATTGAAAAAATCAATATCGAGCACAGAAGAACTGCCTTCCGAAAAATCACCAACACCCTATTCCAAAATAAAAAATCCAAAATTTCATCTTTCAAAAATTGACCAGTAAATTTCAATGAAAAAACCGATGCCACTGCAACGCGCAATGGTATCGGTTCAGCTTTATTATTGATTTTTCCCAAACATTCGATGGAATGTATTTTTAATGATATAATTCACCATTTTAGGGTTTTCTTTCAACCTGCGGACAGAGTATGCAAACCATTCCTTGCCAAATGGCACGTAGACGCGCAATTTATGCCCGGCACCAACGATAATCCGCCGTAGTTCAGGATCGACCCCGAGCAGCATCTGGAATTCGTATTGATCCGGTTTCAAATTTAATTTGTCGACAAGTTTAATCCCGTCAAATACAAGCTTTTCATCGTGGGTGGCGATTCCCACATAACAATTATTGGCGAGAAGTTTTTCCATGATGTAACTGAAGCTTTCATTCACAATTTCCATATCCTTGTACACGACTTTGCGTTTTTCCCAGTAGTATGCGCCCTTGCAAAGTCTGAGATTTACTTTGTGGGGAATCAGATTATTCACATCATCTATCAATCGTCGCATATAGGATTGAATTACCGTACCTACGTTATCGTAATCTTTCCGCAATCTTAAAAGTACGTCAAGCGTATCATCCACGCATGATGAATCTTCCATATCGATTCGCACAAAATTATTGAATTTTTTTGCTTCGTCGAGCAAGCTTTTAATGTTGTTGTAGCAAAACTCTTTGTCAATTTTCAATCCCATGTGAGTGGGTTTCACAGAAACATTTGAATCCAGTTTTTCCCTGTCGATGGTTTGTAAAATTTCTTTGTAGGTTTCCAGTGCTTTCAGCGAATCTTTTTTTTCCTTTACTTCTTCACCTAACAAATCCAATGTGGCGCAAATACCCTGAGCATTCAATTCCTTGAGTTCACGTACGGCGTCTTCCAGTTGTTCGCCGGCAATGTACTGTCGGGAAACAATTCCAACAAGCGGTTTAGGCACATAAGGCAGAATAGCAGCAATTAAATTGTTGAACCAGATCATCGAACCCTCCATTTTAATGAGAAAATAGTTTGTTCACTCACTTTGCGAAGCACAAAATTGAATGATATAAAATAAATATTTATTTCAAATTATGCAAGAGATTTTCATACGGTTTTGATTTAATATGGAATGAAATCGACTGAAAATGAAGGGGATGCGAAGTCAGATTGAAGCGCTTCCGGATGGATTGTTTTTTCCTCGAGAGATCGAAATAACTATTTTTTATCTTAGCGATATTGATTGGTAATTGGCATGCGCCGGTCTCTGCCGAAAGCCCGGGGGGTTATTTTAATGCCCGGGGGGCCCTGCCTGCGTTTGTATTCGCTCGAATCGACCAGGCGAATCACCTTGCGTACAGTTTTTTCATCAAAACCGGCCTTTAAAAGTTGGTCCATCGTGGCATTGTTTTCTACATAATCCGTTAAAATGGGATCGAGTATCTCATACGGCGGCAGGCTGTCTTCATCTTTTTGGTCCGGTCTGAGTTCAGCGGATGGTGGTTTGACTATAGTGTTTTCAGGGATGATCTCCTTTCCGCGTGACTCATTCAGCGAACGGGAAAGCCGGTAGACCATTGTTTTGGGGACATCCTTGATTACCGCAAATCCGCCTGCCATATCGCCGTAGAGGGTACAATACCCAACGCTCACTTCGCTTTTGTTGCCGGTAGTCAAAGCCAGCCAACCAAATTTATTGGATAAAGCCATAATGATATTTCCGCGAATTCGCGCCTGGATGTTCTCTTCGGTGATGCCGAATGGAAGACCGTGGAAAATTTGATTCATCATTTTTTGGTATTGCTCAAACGTGTCCTGAATTGGAATGGTCATGAGCTGGATATTCAGATTTTCTGCAAGCAGTTCTGCATCGGTCATGCTGGATGGACTGGAAAACGTGGATGGCATGCTTACGCCAACAACATTTTCTGCGCCAAGCGCATCCACGCTTATGGCAGCGGTGAGCGCAGAATCTATCCCGCCGCTCAACCCGAGCACCACTTTGCTGAATCCGTTCTTTCGGACATAATCGCGCGTTCCCAAAACCAGCGCCTGATAGATTTCTTCAATTTGATTGAATTGAGGTGGGGAATCGGTTTTGGAAAGCAGCCTCTTTTCCGCGGACGAATGTAATGGCATTTTGATGGTTTCGCACGTGAACGCAGGTTTGAAATTTGTTTTGTTGTTTTGAAATGTCTCATCAGAATTGCGTTTTTTTCGAATCCGATCCACGTCTAAATCGAAAACAATCAAATCCTGATCGAAATGTTTTCCGCGCGCGGCGATAGCGCCGTTTTCATCGACTATCAGACTATTGCCGTCGAAGACAAGCTCGTCCTGACCCCCGATGATGTTGACGTAACAAATTACAGCCCGATTATGAACGGCTCGCTGCCTGAGCAGATTCTCGCGTTCCTCCACTTTGCCAGAATGGAACGGCGAAGAAGAAATATTCACAATGACTTCAGCGCCGGCAAAAAGCGCCTGAGATTCGGTGACACTGTTCTCAACCCAAATATCTTCGCAGATGTTCAGCCCGATTTTCAGGTGATCCGATTCCAGCAGCATGGTGCTTCGACCCGGTTCAAAATATCGTTTTTCATCGAATACACCATAGTTGGGAAGGTGAATTTTATGGTAAACCGCTGCAATTCGTCCATCATGAATAACCGCTGCGGCATTATGGATTCCTACTTTGGCCTGGTCGGCAAAGCCAATGATCGCAGTGATTCCGCTACATTGCGTGGCAATTTTTTCAAGGTATTGGATGTTATCCCGAATGAATTGTGGACGCAGTAACAAATCTTCCGGTGGATAGCCAGTAATTGTCAACTCCGGAAAGGCAACCATATCCGCGTGTTTTTCTTTCGCGCGTTGAATATTCTTTTCAATTATTTCAGCATTTCCATTGAAATCACCAACGGTGACATTTACCTGCGCCAGCGCGATTCGAAGGTGCTTAGTCATTGGTTTCACTGTATGTTTATTCACCCATTGCTTTAATGATCAATCGTTTTCTTCGCATTCCATCAAATTCAGCATAATATACCTGCTGCCACGGTCCCAGGTCGAGTTCTCCTTTTGTGACTGGTAAAATGACTTCATGGCCGATGAGCAAGTTTTTCAAATGCGCATCACCATTATCTTCTCCTGTGCGATGGTGGCGATAGGGCACGCCTTCCGGGGCGAGCTTTTGCAGCCAGTCTTCGATGTCCTGTATTAATCCGGATTCAGCGTCATTCACGTAAACCCCGGCTGTAATATGCATGGCAGAAACCAGGATCATGCCTTCTTTTATCCCGCTTTTTTTCAGTACATTTTCCACATCGTGGGTGATATTGATAAATTCACGCTTTTGCGATGTATTGAACCACATATAATCTGTGTAAAATTTCATGACGTCGAACCTCCTCAGGCATTTTTATTTAGCGATTTATGCGGCAATGGCCTAAGTAATAATTTCTTTTTATGTTTCATTGAGTGTAAATTGTTAGCCTGAATTATTCACAAATTTCAAACAAAAAATGTTTAAATTTATGTTATTAATGAAATTAATCAGAGATGTGAAATTGAACAAAGTTAGATATAATGAATTCGGAATGAAGCACCATTCAGGCTACCTGGATTCCTTAATGCATTACAATGAATAATCCAGGTCAGAAAATAATTTACGATTTCTATTTAACCTGAATTATTCACAAATTTCAAACAATAGATATTTAACTTAATGTTATGAATAAAATTAATCAGATATATGAAATTTAACAAAGTTAGATATACTGAATTCGAAATGAAGCACCATTCAGGCTATCTGGACTCCTTAATGCATTACAATGAATAATCCAAGTTAAATGCAGATACCGAGAACAAAATACTCGTTTTAACCGATTGCAGAATAGCTCGATGAATCTTTTGCTTAATTCATTTCGCCCAAAATCAGCAGTTCTCGCTCAGACATCGTCTGATTGATGCCATCGATCAGATCAAAAAGATGGTTCAGAAAATCAACACCCTCAGTCTCATAATCGATATTGTCCAACTCCTGAACTTCTTCAGAGAAAATTTCAACCTGGTTTTTTAACTGCATTTCATACTCATAAAGCTGTTGAAGAGTTCCGGGGAAAATTTTTGCGGGAACAGAGAATTGATAAACAGGATTTTGAAGAGATTGAAGTACAGCGCGCAACGTTGAACACACTTTTTTAAAGGTTTCTTTGCAAGGCGCATTGTTATTCTGTTCAATTTCCTGGCTGTAATCTGTGATGTATTTTTCGACTTTTTTCAATTGCTCGATAAAAAATTCTCTCAGACGCCGGTCGGATTTCTCTCTCGTTTTGCCAACCTGATATCCGCTATAGCCGCGAATAGTTTTCATGAGATCGTTTTCTAATGTTTCGGCAGATTGAAAATTGCTTTTCATGAAAAACTCCTTGATAGTTGAAAAAATAAAACGATGACGCCGGGTATAGATCAATTTTTATTTATCAAAATAAAATAATAAAAATTTTACTCTGTATTTGAATGTTTGGAAAAATTATACACAGGATTTTCGGATTTCAGTGCTTGTTTTTTGCACAAAATGAAATCGTATTTTTGGGATTAAATGCATATAAATTAATTGATCTATAAATAATGAAATTAAACAGAGTGATATATTTGAACAGTGTGAGTGTTAAAATATATTGAAATATTTTTGATCGACATCTGACAAAATACTTTTGGAAATGAAAAGAAGATCAAAATTGAATTTTTAGATAACTATCAAGGTCTGTTATTTAGTACTACTTAGTCAGATTATCCTTTTTCTGTCATTCCTGCGCGTTTTTTGCAGGAATCTCATTCTATATCGCGAGGAGATTCCCGCTAAAAACATGCGGGAATGACAACAATAGGGAAATATTGCCTTGCATTTTGAACCCATTTTTAATTTGACTATGTAGTATTAGTAAATATCGTATTAATTATAATTTATCTTTAATTAAATTTGAATTTCGTCCAAAACAAAACATTTATTTTATGAATAATGGGGGGCGGGAAACGTCTATCTTTGAAGAGTAATAGCTCTGAATCTAACAATCGATCTGCATATAAACACAGGTGAACGATATTTGACGTGTTCTCAATTTTCAGTAAAGCTCTAATTTCATGTCGATGCAAAAAATATCAATGAACAAAGATATATTTTTAAAAAAAGCACATGAATTAAAAAATGCAAAATCGATTGATGCAAAAATTGGGGATGTATGTAAACTAAGTGCCAGAATAATTTCAAGCAGAAAACCTTAATATGGGCGAAAGTTAAACAAATAAAATTTAAAAATCAAGTTTTTTTTTAGTTTTGAAAATTTAGATGACAGGATGTCAGCTCATTCATATTTCGTGATTAAAAATAGCTTGATTTTGTTTCATAATATTATTAAAATGGTACTCGAATTTTATGCTGTGGTTAATTTTAATTTGAGTATTACATTTAACCTCGATTATTCACATTATATTCCTAACCTGAATTATTCACAAATTTCAAACAAAAGATGTTTTGATTAATGTTATTAATGAATTTAATCAGATATATGAAATTTAACAAAGTTAGATATAATGAATTCGGAATTAAGCACCATTCAGGCTATCTGGATTCCTTAATGCATTACAATGAATAATCCAGGCTAAAGGTATCGAGTTAACCTGAATGGTGCTGAATTTAGAGATGAGTACATTTTTATGTCTAAAACTGACTTTTAAATTAATTGATAATTCAATTTGATAATAATCGCGTAATTGAATCAATTTTATTATAATTACATGAATAATTCAGGTTGAAATTTGGGTAACCCGGTAGCAGATCCCACGGACATACCCATTCATTTTTTTTCTAAACTGATCAAGCAGGCGTAAATTTTGGAATTGATTTTTTTTTATGAAAGGGTTTAATGATGAATAAAAAATTAATATTACTAATTGCAGGAGTGATGGCTATGTTTCATGGCTGTGGCAGAGAAGCTGTTGACTGGACTGATTTGGAAAGTAGAATTACAGCATTGATTGAAAAACAGGATGCCATTGTGGCTGTTGCATTCCAGGATTTAGAACGCGGAAATACGATTTTGATCAACGAGAAAATTCAAATGCACGCAGCCAGCACGATGAAAACACCAGTGATGATTGAAGTGTTCAAACAGGCGGAACAGGGAAAATTCAATCTTAATGATTCGCTGGTCATCAAGAACGAATTTCAGAGCATTGTGGATGGCAGTCCGTATTCAATGAATTTTGGCGAGGATAGCGATGATGTGGTTTATCAGCATATCGGGAAAAAAATGAGTATTTACGACCTGACCTTTCAAATGATTACCGTGAGCAGCAATTTCGCCACAAATATTCTGGTGGATCTGGTGGGCGCTGAAAATGTGATGAGAACGATGAAAGAAATTGGCGCCAGGAATATTCAGGTGCTGCGCGGTGTTGAGGATATGAAAGCGTACGAGCAGGGATTGAATAATACCACCGACGTCTACGACATGATGCTCGTTATGAAGGCCATCGCAGAGAAAAAGATTGTTTCGCCGCCTGCCTGCGATAAAATGATCGACATTTTGCTGGATCAAAAATTCAATACAAAAATACCCGGGCGACTTCCCGAAGAGGTCAATGTGGCGCATAAAACCGGATCCATCACAGAAATCGATCACGATGCCGCAATTGTATATTTGAAACCGGACCATGCCTATGTGCTGGTGGTGCTTACCAAAGGTTTTGCAGAGCACAAGCAGGCGGAAGAGACCATCGCTGAAATTTCAAAAATGATCTACGACGCCATTTCATGAACAAACCTCCGGAAAAGCGATTCATTCGGGAGGCATTCATTCAGAGTATTATTTGGGCAATCCCTTGCGGGCGATTTTTTCAATGACATCAATGAACAGATTTAATTCGTTCAGGGTTGTGTAAACATGGGGCGTTACCCGAACTCCTTTGAATTCGTCATGTCCGATGGGCACTGTAAAGATTTTGTGTTTTTTGAACAGGTACTCGCACATCGCGCCCGGTTCCATGCCGTCGATGTAAAAATTCGCCAGGCCACACGATTGTTCTGGTGCGAGGGATGTGACCAGTCCCGTGCCCGGGAACGTTGAGACTCGTTCCGCCCAGTAATTTTTCAAATAGCGCAGCCGCTCTTCTTTTCGCTTTGAACCAATTCCGTTATGAAAATGAATCGCCTGGCCGATGGCCAACTCCGTCGGGAATGAACGTGTTCCCAGCGATTCGAATTTACGGATATCGCTGCTGTGAGGATCGGCCGAGGCAAACAGCGGCCACAGCGTTTCGATTTTATCTTTCTTTACCCAGAGCATCCCGGTGCCAAAAGGCGCGCAAAGCCACTTGTGCAAACTGGTCCCGAAATAATCGCAATGTAGATCCGAGATTTTGTAATCGATGTGTGCAAATGAATGCGCCGCGTCGACGATCACCTCAATGCCGCGTTCGTGCGCCATATCGCATATCTCGCGAACCGGGATTATCTGGCCGGTTAAAAAGATGATATGGCTGACGAGAATGACTTTCGTCTTTTTGGTGATTGCTTTTTCAACAATTTTTGTGATCTCCTGAAGATTCTCCGGCGGCGTTGGCAGTGATACAGTTTTTATGACGATACCTTCTCGTTTTTCCCGCTGGCGCAATGCATTCATCATGCTGGGATAATCCTGGTTCGTTGTGAGAATTTCGTCGCCGGCTTTCAGGTTCAATCCGAAAATTACCGTCTCCAGCGCTTCCGTCGTGTTTCTGCAAATTGCAATTTCCTCAAAATCGCAGCCGGCAAGCTGTCCCAGTTTCGTTCGAATGGTTTCTCGCATCGGTCCAAGCACGTTCCACATGGTGTGGGCCGGGGCTTCATTGGAAAATTCATTGTAGCGGACAAGCGCTTCCTGTACAACCTTTGGAGATGGACTCACACCGCCATTGTTCAAATTGATAATTCCCCGGGCATTGGTGAAAGCGCGTTGAATGTGAAACCAGAAATCTTCTTCAGTTGCAATCTTTTCAGGAGATAAATGAGCAAATTTGGATGTGGCCGCTTCAATCTCGGAAATCAGACCTGGATTGAAATAGGCGTTGGCTGCCACAGCCCCTGCAAACACGCCCAGTTGTTTAATAAAATTTCTTCTCGAGTTTTGCATCGGTTCATCCTTTCTGTTATGAATGATTACTCGAATGCAGCCCCGGATCCAGCCAATAATTAGAGTAATATCAACATATTCGTTTGTTCATAAATTAAGTAAACAAAATTAAGAATGTCAAGAGAAAAGTTTGCCGAGCACCCTCTGATGAAAGAAAAATCTCAGTATTCAAAAATCGCAATGTGGAACTTGAAAGGCCTATTTTCCGTTAGACAAAGAAATTTAAAGCAATTCATTCATACAATAAAAAGAAAGGGATACATTATGGAAATATTAAATCATAAATTGGAAGACTACATTCGAGACTTGCTTCCCATCGAAAATCCGGTGCTGAATGAAATGGAACGATTTGGCATTGAACGGGATTTTCCAATAATTGGTCCGTTATGCGGTCAGTTTTTGCGACAGATGGCTGTCGCGAGTCAGGCGAAAACTATATTTGAAATGGGTTCCGGATTCGGATACTCCGCAGTATGGTTTGCTTCGGGGATGATAGAGGATGGAAAAATAATTTGTACAGACGGCGATGAAAAAAATAGAGAACGCGCTGTTGGATATTTTCAAAAGATTGGAATTCAGGATAAAATTGATTTTTACGTGGGTCACGCACAGGAAATTCTTAAAAAATACGAAGGTCCATTCGACATTATTTTTAATGATGTGGATAAGGAACAGTACCCGGAAACGATTGATCTGGTTGCTTCCCGCCTGAGAAAAGGCGGCCTGTTTATTACAGACAATGCATTGTGGGATGGCGAAGTATTGAAACAAAATGGTGATATTTACACGGAAGGTGTAAAAGAATTCAATAAAAAACTTTTTGCGCGAAATGATTTTGCCACAATGATTATTCCTCTTCGGGATGGTCTGGCACTGAGTGTTAAATTATAGATCAATCTTGGAAAAATGCATGTACGCCAAATTGAATGAGTATTGATTTTGACCCGGTTCTCAAATAAAAAAAAAGAGACTTCAAAAAAATGAGGTCTCTTTTTCATTTCATTCGTTGCACAACGATATTTTACCGTAGATAATTATTGCAGGAAATCAATTACGATCAAAAGTTTCTAACGTTCCCTGAAGGACAATTCGATATTCGCCAGTTTCTCTGTTTAAGCTTTCAACGATGGCTCTACAATCATCAGAACTTTGCAGCATATTTCCAATCTGTCTCTTTAATGTGGAGGAGGATATATTAGCATTACGAATGATTTCCAAATCACGCACATTAAATTTAGTCATAACTCACACCTCCTTCAAAAATTAAACCTACCCTGAAAATCTCATTTAGTTGCTCGTGAAACAAAATTTCGTCAAAGAAACACAAGAGAAAATTGATGATTGATTTTATATGAAGTTAATAGATTCGTTCTATTGAAGCATGGGCTCATTTTGTTTAAGAGTTCCCTGAAGCACGATGCGATAGTTGCCGGTACTCTTGTCAATTCGACTCACATCTGCCCGCCAGTCTTTTGATGAACGTAAAATATTAGCGATTTTTTCGCGTAAGGCGTTGGATGAGGGGGGAATCAATTCGATCAAATCAAAATCTCTGGTGTAAAATTTTTCCATCAAAAAATTTCACCTCCTTTCAAAGACATGAATTATTTTGAAAATTGATTAACGCACAGAGCACATTTTTGATGGGTATTCGTGCACTCACTTGTAACAAATATAGCTATATTTTATGTAAAAAGTCAACTATTATTACATTAAATTAATTTAAGAAATATTAACAAGATAAGCCAAACTATTGGTGGTCTGTTTAATATATCGTAAACTCATCTGAAATATTTAGTTTTATTTGATGAATTGTTTGTAACACATCTAACCTGGATTATTCATTGTAATTCATTAAGGAATCCAGATAGCCTGAATGGTGCTTAATTCAGAATTCGTTATATCAAACTCTGTTAAATTTTACACACCTCGTTAATCTCACTAATAACATAAGGTTAAATATGTTTAGGTTGAAATCTGTGAATAATTCAGGCTAAATGAATTTAATAATAACAAAAAATAAATTAGTCAGAATTTCATTTAAATTTTTGCAAATTCAAAACATTTTCAAAACATTTAACTAATTGAATCGTTTAATTAAAGTAACCATTCAGGCTTATGAAAAATGCCACCGAGTCACAGAGGTTTCAGAGATTTTCTCATAAATTATTTGCGGAAAGTATGTCTCATAATGTGATTGAAAAATATTTTCATTATTTATTTGGAAACAGAATAACAAAATACAATACCTGTTCTTCGCATAAATATAAATTC
>CAZSBG010000129.1:0-17375 GCA_964605145.1 uncultured Cytophagia bacterium
CACCATTCAGGCTATCTGGATTCCTTAATGCATTACAATGAATAATCCAGATTAGACCTCAATTTAGCGATCAGCCCGCTTAAAAAATGGCGGATTTACAACTGTCAGCTTTCAGTCATCCGCTTTAAAAAAATCGATCAGCTTAGCTTGATAAACTTTTTCACCTTTTGGGTGATTGCAATACATGTATTCAACGTACTGTTATTTATTTTTCTGAGTGCTGATAGCTTCAGGCTGACTGCTTATTTTACGTTAGAATTATCCGTCAATTTTAACGCTTCACTTCAATAAAAAGGCCTGTAGCAATTATAAAATAGTCAACACGTCTTCGGCATGGGTGGCTACTTTTACTTTTTCAAACACATGTTTAATTATTCCATCTTTGCCAATAATAAACGTTGACCGTAAAATGCCCATGTACTTTTTGCCATACATGCTTTTTTCACCCCAGGCGCCATACGCGTCTGCTACTTCATGTTCAAGATCGCTCAACAGGGTGAAATTCAAATTTTGTTTGTTTTTAAAATTATGGTGCGATTTCACACTGTCGGGACTGACTCCCAAAACAACTGCCCCCTTCGTTTCAATCAGCTGAATGTTATCACGAAATGAACACGCCTCCTTGGTGCAGCCACTCGTGTTATCTTTTGGGTAAAAATACAAAATTACTTCCGATTTCCCCGCAATATCGGACAAGCTCACTTCTTCGCCTTTGTCTGACAGCAATGTAAAATCAGGTGCCTTATCCCCGGGTTTTAACATAATAATTTCCTTCAAAAAATAAAAATATAAAGAAGATCGATGAGTGTAAGATACACTCACCGACCAGATTTTTAATACTCAAAAATTGGTACAACAATTTCGAAAATTATTCGGTTTCTTCAAATTGGCTTTTATCAGCACCGCACATGGGGCATAACCAGTCATCCGGAATATCCTCAAAACTTGTTCCCGGTTCCACATCATTGTCAGGATCACCTTGTTCTGGATCATAGATGTAGCCACAAACCACGCACACATACTTTTTCATGATACTTTCTCCTCTTTTGGTTAAATAAAAAATACAATCGATTAATTGTTGTTAAATCAACAAATATTAATGGTCAACAATTTTTCAGGCAGGATATTTACCCTCAATAAAATCTCTCAGATATCGGTTTTCCACGTGGACTTCATTGAGCTCTGCCTTCACAACATCACCGATCGAAATAATACCTGCCAGTTCCTTGTTCTCAATAATCGGTAAATGGCGGATTCGATTCTCAGTCATCAGGGCTCTGACTTTGTCCAGATCATCATCTATGCTGCCAATGATAATATTTCGGGTCATAATTTCTTTGATTTGCAATGCCTTTATATCATCGCATGCTCTGAGAACTGCCATTAACACATCTCGGGCGCCGATAATTCCAACGATAATTTCTTTGTCATTCAGTACCAGCAAAGAACCAACCCGATTTGCGGCGAACGTGGACAACGCTTCGAAAACGGTTGAGGTTTCAGTAATCGTAACTACGTGACTGCCTTTTTTTTCTAATACATCCTTAACTTTCATAATGGTAGCTCCTATATTTTAGGTCTAATTATGAGTTATAAAATTTATTTTTCCCAACTACCGCCATTATTGCCGATGATTTCAGATAATTTCAAGCTGGCGCATTAAGTCTTTATTTGCTTGATTCATGTCTTTCAAAGCACAGATTCAAGCTTGAAATTTATTAAAATTTTACAAAATGTCCCATCCAGAATATAATAAATATTACAATTAAATGCAATATCCACCAGCCCAATCTTCCTCGAATAAAATGTTTTAGCATACGCCTACCTCCATAAATAAAAGCCAAGAATATAAACGATTGTTACGTAGCAAGAATGCTTCACCCACCAGACAGTGGTGAACATCCTGCCCAATCCGGATGGATAGTATTGCTTCAAAATAATTTGACCCAATAACAGCTTTGGAATAAGTATAAAGATGAATGGAAGTGTTGTTTTTAAAACCACACTGCTGAATATCACAGGATAGGGTAAACCGGATAAGCTGAATCTTGCCATTACAATCACGCCAATAATCACACTAAAACCATTTATTAAATAGGCTATAATACTTGTTTTTTTGAAAGAAAATAACACCGGTACAAAAAAAACATTGAGCACGCCAAAAATAAATGGGATGTAATTGGCAGGATTACCGTCGATGGGGTGACCTCTCAGATGCAGCAGCCATCCTCCCAAAGAAATAAAAAATAAAGCAAGAATATGATTCCGAACATGGTCGTTAATTTTCGCCATGGAATTCAAATCTCCAATTTAAATTATTTTAATGTAAGAAAATTGCAAATCACGCGAGGATGCTCATTTGTCTTTTTTAATTCGTTTAATTTTTTTCGCTTCACCCGATATTTCTTCTTTTTTTGCTTCGTGCTTACTCACTTCACTGATCCAGTTTTCCAACAGTTCAATTTCCTCCTGTTTCAACGGAGGGGCTTCTTCCGGCATTACATCACCCATCATTCCTTTTCCGCCTTTCACTTTGAGTAAAAGATAGCTCTTTTCAGGATGAGATGTATCCACCAGTTTTAATGAATCAACCTGTTGGCTGGTGACATTAATTGTTGCCGCTTCGAACTTATCGTCTTCCAAATTCAATTTTTTCTTTGGATATGCTCCCCGATGGCAGCCAGCCACACTGCAATGTTTTTTGAATAATTTCGATACTTTACCAGTAAGCTCTTTTTTTAATTTTGTATCGGCTGGGGCGTCTTTTTTCGCAGCTTCCTGAGTGCTGCCTGTCGCAGCAATGCCAACGACCAAAAAAATGATAAGCATTAATTTTTTCATATTCGAATTCCTCCGTAATTATTTTTATTTTATTTTCATTTTTTTTTCTTTCAAAGCACTTGCTATTTCAATGAATCACAGACACAACGTGTCATCGTTCTATTTCTCATTTTTTTTTGTGGATATTTCTCTCAGATTTTTGATCCATGATTCAATTGTTGCAATCTCTTTTTTTGTGAGCGGTTCATCAATCGGCATGCGGCCATTAATGATGCCTTTTGTTCCATTAATTTTCATCAGCAGATAGCTTTTTTCCGGGTTTTCCGTATCTACCAGTTTCAGAGTATCTACCTGCATGCTGGGTTTATCAATCAGCGCTTTTTTGAATTTTCTCCGTTCGAGATTTAAACTGAATGATGAAAATTTTCCAGCGTGACAATCAGTGATGCTGCATTTCTTTTCAAAGATGGAAAGCACCTCTTTTTCGAGCGTTGAATTTCTTTTATCAGATGCTGCCGATTCCGATTTCGTCTGAGCCATATTCATGGCACACAGCGTCAGCACAATGAGGGATGAAAAAATAATTGTAATTACAATTTTCCTGAGCATTTCTATCCTTGCGCGCAAGCTATTTTCAATCACTCAAGCCAATAAACGTTATCTCATTTCGCCTCATACCCATAGTGGAATTACTGTATTCTGAATATTGGTTTGAATCATTGCAGCTACATTTTTTGTACCCTTCGTCGGTGTTCTAAATAAATCATTCGCTCAATTTGTCAACGAAGAAATTTTCAGATAGTGGATTCCTCGTGCGAGGCGCCCTAAAAACCTTTTGCAATTTTTCATCCAATTCGTCGATATTCCCCTCAAATCCAACTGCGATCATTACAAACACTTCATCCGCTTCATCAAAATTGAATTCTTTTTTGAGGGTTGATGGCGAATACCCGGCCATGGGTCTGGCAATGAGATTTAATTCAGTGGTTTGCAGCAAAATTAGCTGGACTGCCATGCCCAGGTCAAACAGGTAGTAGTCCCGACCTCCCTTTATCCGACAATCCAGGTCCGGTTTTGAATAGCCGACGATCAATAACGGTGCGGATTTTGCCCAGCTATTGCCATCTGATAATGCTTTTCGCCCTTTTTCCAGCGCTTCATCATCGACTAAAAACAAGAATCTCCAGGGCTGATTGTTGAAACAGGATGCAGATAACTGCGCCGCCCGCATCAGTTGATTTATCGTTTTTTCTTCAAGTTTTTCCTGCGAAAAGGCTCGCGATGATTTTCTTTTCTCAAGTAAGTTTATCAATTCCATTGACATGGGAAATATCTCCATGTTTTTCATTTATTTTCCGATTCAGTTTTACAGGTTGAAATGCCAAATGGCACATACAGCATGCAGCGGCCGGTCAATCCGGTAAATAATGGAATCAGCCCGACAAGCCCCCACCAACTTGCATAAACAAATCCAAGCACGAGAATGACAACACCAACAATGATCCGGATTATTTTATCAATACCACCAACATTACATTTCATTTTACGACATCCTTTCTGCTTTTACAATTATAAAAATATTTTTGACATACGCAATAAAATTTTATTTAATTAATAGCAACTTTTGAGTTTGCACATTCTTGTTATCATATTTCACCTGATAAAAATATACTCCTGAAGGTAAATTCTCTCCACTGCTCTTGGTGCCATTCCAGGTAAATTGATAATGGCCGGGACCGACATGCGATTGCTGCGTTTCATGGACTGAATTCCCAAGCACGTCAAATATTTTCAGTTCGACAGCGCCGGAAGCAGCGATTTGATAACGGATTTTCGTCTCCGAGTTGAACGGATTGGGATAATTCTGAAAAAGCTGAAATGCCTGAACATTCCCCGGTTCAAATTCAGTGACTGAAGTTGTTTGCTTGTAACCCACGGGCATCGCAGGCTCCGTGGGATCATCTCCACCGGTTCCACCATCGCCATTGGCCCAATTGCCGGTAAAATAAAAAACCACCGAATCCGCTTCAGGCGCCTGCCAGTCGACCTGCCAGGGTTCACTGCTAAAAGGATTGGTATGGGTCGCTTCATTGCCCAATATTTGCACATTATTTCCGGGATTTGCCAGTGTTCCGCCGGAAACCTCCAGATTAAATCCAACTGCACTTCGAAATCCACTCCCATTTATGGTAATGTTCAGCGTATATGTCTCGCCGGGAACGAAGCCATCGCCGGAAAATATTTCAGGATTGGCTGTAAGGCTTATCGTAGAACTTCCCTCGCTGGGAATGCCATGGCATGTACACCCGGATTGTGCTCGACCAGTCTTGCCTCCGGACGATGGGATTAAATATCCTGCTGAAAACATTACCATCAGCAGCGTAATCGCCAGGATGGACTTTTTCATCTTTCACCTCGATTCTTTATTTTATCAATTTAAATGGGAAAACGAGTAAATCATAAGGGATAAATTTTCCATCTCTCCGTCAGTCATACCTTCCCATTTCTTTCGCCAGGTTAATGATATGTTGAAAATTTTCCAAACTCACACTGGACGGCACAGAATGATCCGATGAAAAAATATATCCACCGGATTGTTTGAGCACCGGGACCTTTTCCCGAATTTCCTGCTCGATGGCCTCCCTGTCATCCCATAGCACAGCATTGATTCCGCCGTGCAGCAGTATTTTCCTGCCATATCTTTCTTTCAATTGAATGGCATCCATGCCGGCTTTTACTTCGAGTGGATTAAGTCCATCCAATCCGATTTCGATTAATTCAGGAATAAACGGGTTGATATCGCCGCACGAATGCAGGTGCGCTTTAATACCCTTTTCATGCGCCCATTCAACGGCGCGCTGATGAAACGGTTTGAGAATATTTCGATACATGGGAACAGAAAAAAACTGGCTGTGTTTGAATCCCATATCATCCGGCCACCGAATGCTGTCAAAATGATATCCGGCATCCCATATCATATCCAGCAGCGCAAGGTTTGTTTCCAGGGTGTGTGAGAAAATATCCATGCACCATTCCGGCTCCTGCACCAATGCCATGAGCAGCGTTTCGGTTCCGACAATCCAGGAATGAGTGACATCAAATCCATACCACAGGCCGGCCTGAATCCAGTATCCTTTTTCCTTCCATTGTTTGTAATTCTTTTTCAGGTGGCCCCAATCGATTCGGTCAGAGCGCGGTTCGATTCGTGACCTGGCTTTCGTCCAGGAATCCGGATCCACAATCGTAAAATCGAGGAATTCAGGCGTCGATGCTGCATGCTTCCAATTCTTTATTGTGGCGCCCCATTCAGTAGTATAGATTTTATAGGCATCAGTTTCTTCAATCGTCTTTTTCTCGTAGCCTGGCGAATTGTCCACAAAAATGTTTGCCACATAATCGAGACCAAAAAAATCGGCGAAACCGGTTTCTGCCGGCATCCCTTCGCTTTGCCAGCGTTGAATTGTTGCGTCCCATGGTTCATCTATAATGGGAATTCGGTCGGCGTCCCTGTGTTCGAACATTCTTAAAAAGCGTTCACGCGATGTTAATTCAGTCATTATTGCATCGCCATTTTGTATCGGTTCGCCACATCTTTCCAGTTAATAATGTCAAAAATTTTGTTCACGAACTCAGCGCGTCGATTCTGATATTTGAGATAATAGGCGTGTTCCCACACATCGATAACCAGCAAGGGAACGGCTCCCCATTGCGTCAGGTTTTGATGCTTTTCTGCCTGCAGAATTACCAGTTTACCGAACACGACCGAGTAGCCAAAGATACCCCAACCGCTTGCCTCAACTGATTTCGTTGCTGCGATCATCTGGGCTTTGAAACTTTCAAAACTGCCAAATTCAGCATCAATGGCTTTGGCTAATTCACCGCCGGGCGTGCCTCCGCCGTTGGGAGACAAATTATTCCAGAAAATGGTGTGCAAGATGTGACCGGAACCATGAAATGCAAGCTCCCGCTCCAAATGTTTTACCAATGTGAAATCTCCGGCTTTACGTGCTTCTGCAATTTGAACTTCCGCCCTATTCAAGCCTTTTACGTAGCCGGCGTGGTGTTTATCGTGATGCAGTTTGACTGTCTGTTCGTCCATGACCGGCTCCAGCGCATTATATGCATAAGGCAAAGGCGGCAGTTCATGCGCGCCGGGTTTCATTGATTTTTCACCAGCTTCTGTTTTGTCAAGCAACGATGCGAAGCTATTGCATGCTAACAAAACACCGCCGCCGACCCCCATTTTTTTCAAAAAATCTCTTCTTCCGTGTGTCATTGATTCTCTCCTCATCTCTTCTTAAATTAAAAATTATCAATCGTAGCTACTGAATTTTTGATTTAAAAATAGCGTCCCCACACATTATTTTTGTTAGAAGTGTGGGGATTTTTCGATTCATCCACATGGAATTGCCTGATGATTAAAATCCACTGACCATTCCCAGAGTTAGCCGATTGAGATCATATTCCAGGTCGCGTGTATATTCGGCAATGAGTCGCAGATTTCTTGCGAGGAGATAGGTTCCACTGAGCGTCGCGGTTTCATACTTATATAATTCTGAATCGATTTTGTTGTATAATCCGGTGAAGTAAAAGCGGGAACGATCCAATTGAGGCGCATAGATCACTTCAGCAATCGTTCCTTTGGATTTGTAGCTTTTTCCCTGCGACAGAAAGAATGGATTACTGTCTTCACGTTCCATGTATTGTGCCGTAAACTCAATCGGTCCGATTCCGATATTAATGTCCGGTCCGAAATAGGTGATTTCATTTTCAGGATTATTCCAGGCCAAAGAAACATCTTTCTCTTTGCCCTTGTAATAATATCCACCAATGCTCATAAAATCGCCAATGGCCTGGCTCACCCGAAAACCGAAATTCTTGAACGCATCATCATCGAATTTTTTATCATCGCCGGCTTCGGCTTTTCCGTTTCCATTGACCACAAGACCGATTAAATCGGTGCCGGTTTTTTCCAGGCCATAAACCATCATCACACCGCGATCGTAAGCCAGGTTGGTCCGGGACTCGCCGAATCGTGTTTTGTAAAAAACATAATCCTCGAATGTGAGTCGCAATTCGCGTTTCATAAGTGGATCGGATGTCTGGAATTGACCGACCATAATATCCAGCGGAGTACTGAACACATTGTCAAAGTGAATATAAGCGTCTTCAATACCGGCCACTTCTCCCCGTTCTGAAAAATAGAAATAGAAATAATAGCCGATATTTTTGTAGAGCGTACCACCGGATAATATTTTTATTCCCCAGGGCGTTTGCAGGTCTTTGTCGACATCCTGATCTTCGTCATAAACAGCATAGGAATCAAAACGAATACCTAAGGGAAAATCTCTGTTGAGCCACAACAAATCATCCCCGGCAGAAATATAGTCTCTCGCTTTTTCGTTTTCAAGCATGATGAAACCGTTGCCGGCAAATTCATCGCCATACGGTTTCAATTTGGGGATTGGCGCATGACATGTTGTGCATGAAATCTTATAACGCCGTGCAAATGCCGGAATCGCATCGGCATCCAGCGGCATAATGAAGGTTAGACAAAATAATCCAATAATGACAAGATAAATCGTTTTTTGATATCTCATTTAACAAGCCCTCCAGCTTTTAATCGTATACTTCAACCCATGTTTCTGCAGTGTTTACCAGCATGATTTCACTCTCATCGGCAGGAACGTTGAGGAAATCAGCCACGGGTTTGACTAATTTTTGAAAATTCAGCACAGCTTTGAACGTAATCTTTCCGAATGGAATGTCATCCGGCAATTGCCAGGTAAACGTTTCAATTTTTGTCTCTCGCGGGCCGATGCGGTAATCCACACCGAGCGAAGCTGTGTTCCATTGCATGATCGTCATTCTTCCCTCGGGATCGAAATAAGGCATTCTGAAAATTCGATTGCCAACCGGCACGCCGTCCCGCTGGACTCCCTGGAAATTTTCGATGCCGAGAGGCACACCCATATCCTGGTACGCTAACACGTCGGCTGCGATGGTATATTCCTCGCCTTCGAAACCCTTCTTGTCCACAGGAAGATGATATTCTTCACCATTCGCATCGGTTGCCGTCACATGTAGCCACAAAATTCTGTCTTCCACCGAACCGGTGGGAATTTTGTGCCCTGCTTTGGCATTAAATAACTGAACCTTGAGCACCACCACACCATCATACTCCAGTTCCCGTTCCTGGGGGTGCATGCGAAGTTCAATAGCGCCGCCGACCTTGCCGGGATCGTGAGCGCCATGAAACAGGTGCTGCGACACCATCGATTCTTCGGACATGGTCGCACGCTTTCCCCAGGCTCTGGGCATGTGACATCGATGACAGGGAACGCCTTCTTTTGAGTAGGGGCCCTCTTTCCATTCCAGATGCGTCGATTTCACCCAAATACCAAACGGATCTTTTTCATTATGACAATTCGCGCAAAATTCAGCCTGCTTCATAAAGTCACTTTCTTCGGTATCATGGTGGGGAGATACGAGGCCCGGCTTATTGCCCCATTTTTTTCGTCCCGGTTCTGAAATATAACTAAAATTGAAAGGGACATCTCCTTTAAAACTGTTGATGGTATGGCAGACATCGCAGCTTACACTTTCATTTGCCCGAGAATTTTCCTCGGGACGCGGTGGTGGCACATCCCCGGCTAAAAATGCCAGCGGCGCATGACAGCCGTTGCAGCCATCAGCCACCGGTTTCAATTCCGGGTTGACTTCGCCGTGCGCCACTGCCAGATCGAAATATTCAATCTCATCCCAATGATGCGTATACGCTTGCGACATCATGGCCTGGGTCCACTGCTGGTAAATATCAATGTGGCAGCTTTTGCAGGCTTCCGGTTTTTCATATTGTTCATACGTTTTTGAACCAAGCGCATCTTCACCGCCAGGCAGGTCTTGTGAGAGGAGTTGATTGGTAAATAAAATCGAAAGGACGAGAAAAAGATATAACTTTTTCATGCTACCTCCTGACTGCAGCTAATCATGAATTGCAGGAAATGATTTAACATTATGAAGGAGCAGATAAGTTCATCATCTACTATTAAACGGGTATGATTTATCATTACTTAAAAATTAATAAGATTAAAACTTCCCAACGCCCAATTTATTATTTGATTAGGCGTTCACTACCGGACACTTTTAAAATTATGTTCGATAGAGCTGTCATTCCCGCATGTTTTTTGCGGGAATCTCCCAAAATTTTGTCAAATGGATGCCCGATAGAAGCATTCGAGCATGACAATTTGATCAAAAATGTCATTTTGGAAAAAGTGTCCGGTAGCGAGATTAGGCGTTGGAAAATTGATTTTTTGGATATTATGCAACAACTTTTTTCAATGCTTCAAGAGCGTCTTCATAGTCTGGTTCGTGCGACATTTCCGGGACTATCTGAATATATTGAATTACCCCATCTTTATCAACGAGCCAAACCGAGCGGGCCAGAAGCTTCGTTTCTTTTATGAGAAGACCATACTTCAATCCGAAATCTCGCTCCTGATAATCGCTCAACGTCTTAACCTGATCTGAACCTGTTGCAGCACACCATCGCGACAGGGCAAGTGGCAAGTCGACACTCACATTGAGAATAACCACATCGCTCGAAACTTCCGAAACCATTTTATTGAAACGCTTTGCCTGCAGATCACACACAGACGTCTCAACCGAGGGTGTCACACTAATCACAACGACTTTACCCGTAAAATCACTCAGCTTTACAGGTTTCGAATCATTATCCACAACCTTGAAATCCGGCGCTTTATCACCAACCTTTAAATCAGGGCCGAGCAGTGTGAGTGGATTACCTTTCAGCGCAAACAGCCCTTTACGTTCTATCACATTTTTCATAACTGTTCCTTTAATTACCAAGATATTCGTTACAATTATTCCTCTGTGTGAATATTATGCTTTCCATAATCCGTGCAGATTACAGTATTCACGGGCTTGGACTTTCTCAGCAGTAATTTCAAACACGGCCTGTGGTTTTTCACCAGGCTTCAAAAATTTACGGGAAACTTTTCCATCGGCAAGCAGTTCGATCCATTCAATGTAATGTTTCTCTTCCATGGGATGCTCAACGCTTCCCACGGTTACGGTTATGCTTGAACCGGATTTTTCAATCACCGGGACATGTTTTTCAGTAGCGGCATCAGTTGTATTTTCCTTCAGTAAGGTCATTGGCTGACCGCAGCAAACCAATTCTCCGGCGCCTGCGTGGAGCACCTCCACGATATTTCCACAAACATCGCACTTGTATACCTGATTCTGTTTCGTCATAATTCATCTCCTGATTGATTTAATTCCAATATCTAATTTTATTCTTCACTGGCTGGTGGAGTGAAACTTCGCTGGGCCAATTCGCGATCCAGCATCATAATACCATGTCCCTTGTCACCAACCAACTTGATTTTCTTGAGCAGTCCCAGCATGGAGGCTTCTTCCTCCACTTGCTCATCAATATACCAGTTGAGTAAATTCTGAGTGGCGTAGTCATCTTCCTTTTTAGCCAACGACATCAAATCGTTGATCATACCAGTTACTTTTTGTTCGTGTTTATAGGCTTCCTCAACAACTTGTTCCAGAGAATCAAATTCCATTTGCGGCTGATCTAACCCATAGACTTTAACATCGCGATCCTGCTCCAACAGATAATGAAAAAATTTCATTGCATGAAAACGTTCTTCCTGTTCCTGTACAATAAAAAAGTTGCAAAATCCATCCAAATCCAGTGAAGCACAGTATGCAGCCATTGAAAGATATAAATGGCCGGAAAACAATTCATTTTTGATTTGGTCGTTTATTTGTTCAGTCATTTTATCGGATATCATTTTACCCTCTTCCTTTTTTAAGTTAATATTTAAATTTGATGCCCAGATGCTCACCGAGTCATCAAATACGACTTACGTATAAAAAATAGGCTCCTAATTAGAATGAAACATGATCGTTCACATCCGAAACATAAAACAAGCCATTCTTTATTTGTAATTATTTTAATTTGTAACAAATATAAATTAAAATAGATTCAAAATCAAGGTTTTTTTTCAGTTTTTTCGTTCTTTGACTTTATTGCTCATATCAAAATGCTTTAAAATTGCTGCTACAACAATATACAAGAGGACAGGTTCAGACTATTTTATTTTACCGACTGAATCAAAAGTAAGTAGATGAGGAATAAGCGAAGTAAAACGCACCAAGACATTCACTGCACAGGATTGGCCCATACAAAAGTAGAATTAAATCATTATGTTAATTCTAATATTTCGACAATCTCTTCAGGTTCCATCCGAAATCTGGCTCCCTTTCCTTCAAAAAATCCATGATCCCGGATCATGTGTACATTTAATTGTGAATAGACTAACTCTTTGTCCAGTTTTTCATTATAGACCGTGGCGACAATTTTGTGATGCAATCTGGGTTCACCAAAGGGACAGGCGAGCATACCGCGACTCCAAATAATTTTGACCCGGAAATTATCCACCGCTACCTCGCCTTCAATGGCTTTCTTGCCCTCGCTGATAAAATATTGAAGCCGATCAGCAATTTGTTTTTGCGTGACGTCTAATCTTTCCAGGGTTAATCGATCCGCATCGATAATATCATGCACGTGCCTTGTATCGGATCCCAGGAAACCATCTTTTGAAATCTTACCTGGCAAAAAATTCGGCTGAATTTTATTTTCATGCGGCGTTTGTTTCATTACATAACTCCTCTGTCTGTAAAACTTAAGCAAACGGATCAAAATAAATATGGTCAGTGCTGAAAATATATTTTTTCAAGATAACAGTGCAAGCATTTATCATACCGGGACTGCCACACAAGTAGGCCTGATTTTCTGAATTATCTTTTTCTTTGATATATTTCGAAAGCGGAATGGTGATCAATCCTGTTTCACCATCCCATTTATCTTCTTCTGCAGGTTGTGACAAGGCAGGAACAAACGTGAAGTTTTTAATTTTCTTTTCAAATTCGCGGATTTCGTCGACGTAGAATAAATCCCTTTTGGCGACGGAACCGAAAAAATACGTCACTTTTCGTTCAATTTTTTTCTCGGCCATTTCTGCCAGAAGAGAAACCATGGGCGCCATCCCGGAACCGCCGGCAATCATAATAATTTCTCCGGTCCCATCATGGAGATGGAAGTCACCCATGGGGCCCACAATTTTGATTCGTTCTTTTTCTTTGAGAAATTGATGCACCCAGGTTGTGCAAATGCCTTCAGGTACGAGCCTGACCATTATTTCGACATAATTTTTTTCATAATTCGGCGAAGCGATGGAATAAGCGCGCGAAACAGATTCTTTCACGCCATCGTAAGGTTTTGATATCAGTTGAACATACTGTCCCGGTTTAAATATTATTTCATTGGGTTCGATCAATTTCAAACGAAGCAATTTGATGTCATAGGTCAAATCTTTGATGGATTCAACTTCAACGTCAAATTCTTTGATATTGAAGAGTTCTTCCGGAATTTCTATTTTAATATCCTGTTTGACCTTTACCTGACAGGCCAGGCGCACACTGGACTGGATTTCATCTTTTGTCAGAAGCGGTTCTTCAGTGGGAAGCAACGGCCCGACTCCTTCGGTGACTTTGCATTTGCAATACGCGCATGTCCCTCTGCCGCCGCATGCCGATGGTAGAAATATTTTCTGCTGGTTCAGCGAAGATAAAATGGAGGCCCCGCCGGTGACAGTCAGTTCTTTTTCATCATTTATTAGTATTTTGCATTCGCCATAATTCGCCAGAAAACGTTCCGCGATGACCAACAAAATGGAGAGGAGTCCGCTGATACCAGCCATCGTCAGAGTAGCTATTACTATTTTCGCGACCATACTTTTGCCTTACAACCTATTCTAATTCGTTATTCACGTCTTAATTTCATCAGCGCATTTGATCACTTACTGAATTTGCACCATTCCTGAAAATCCGATAAACGCCATGGCCATAATCCCGGAAATTATCAATGCAATGCCTGCGCCCCGCAATGCCGGGGGAATGCGTTGCTCGTTCATCCGCTGACGAATGCCGGCCATGGCCAAAATTGCCAGCATCCAGCCGATGCCGCTCCCGGCGCCAAACATAACGCTTTGAATGAATGTGTAATTCCGGATAACCATAAATAGTGAAACACCAAGAATGGCGCAGTTCACCGTGATAAGCGGAAGAAAGATTCCCAGATTCAAATATAACACCTCGGAAAATCGTTCGATAATCATTTCCAGTAACTGAACCACCGAGGCGATGACAATGATAAACGCGATATAGCGTAAATATTCAATTCCAAATGGCACTAAAATATAATTAAAGACGATGTAATTCAGGGCCGAGGTGATCGTCAATACAAATACAACAGCCAGGCCCAATCCCATCGATGTCTTTACCTGACCGGACACGGACAGGAATGAACACATGCCAAGAAAATAAACCAGTAAAATATTACCGGTAAAAATGGATGCAAAAAATATGACCCATGGAGATAAGCCTTCCATCAATATCACTCCTATTTTTCAGAATGTGAAACTTTCAAACTTGTCAAATTATTGCTGACCCAAATAAATATGGCAAGCATAAAAAAGCCGCCGGGGGCCATAATCATGAACGCCCATTGAATCCATCCTTCAGAATAGCCGATTGCATTCATCAATGGATTCATGACCTGGAATCCCAGAATAGTGCCGAAACCGAGCAGTTCCCGAAAAAATGCAATGACCAGGATGACATACATGTATCCGACACCCGACATAACGCCATCCAGAAACGCCAATGAAGGCTTGTTCGATGAGGAGAATGCCTCAAGACGCCCCATGATAATGCAATTGGTGATGATCAATCCCACATACGGTCCCAGCGCTTTACTGATATTTGGGACATACGCTTTTAAGACGATATCCACGATCACCACAAAACTGGCGATGATGAGTGTTTGCACCATCATGCGAACACGCGCCGGTATGATATTTCTCATCAATGACACCGTTAATGCTGAAAAGGCGGTGACGAAAGTCAATCCCAAGCCAAGAATGAGCGTATTCAGAAAAATATTCGTCACAGCCAGTGTGGAGCAAATTCCCAGTATTTGAATGGTGACCGGATTGTTTCTCCAAAGATCATCCTTTACTATTTCTAATGTTTTACTATTTGCCATGAAAACCTCATGTTTGAAACAAAATTTAACATGTTACAAGAGAAAGTCGAAAAAAATCAATTCATCGTCAAATTGATTTCAGTTAATGCCTGTTGATTGTTTTTAATAAAATTTATATAGAATTTCATATCTGTATTCATCATATTCAATACACCGCTGCACGTTAATGTTGCGCCGGTGATTGCCTGCAAACTATTGGTCGATTCATCCAAATTTGTCGCGTCCTTTTTTCGAACCATAATGATGGCCGGCCCGGAATCTGCTGTTTCCTGAAATCCACTCAAATCGAGATTCCGAAAATATTGCTTGAATTCCTTCTCCAGTATTCGCGCGCCCAACCCCGGTGTTTCGACCTGTTCCGTGAAATCGATGCCCACCATTTTTATCAGGTCAGCCGAGATCACGCCGAACGCAGTAATCGTTCCCCAGAGCCCCTTGCCTTTCATGGGAAAACCGTACGCAATCGGTTGATTTTCTTCATTCAGGCGAATGAATATTTCCACGGAATCTTTCCAGGTGAGAAAACTATTTTTCAGCAGGGCTGCTTCTTTCCGGCTCAATGGAATTTTTTTGCTGATGATTTGAGATTCATAATTCTTTCGAATTTGATCCGGCTCCCAGGGAATATTATCCGTTGTGCTGCTCAGCGAGAATTGACTCTTATCCAATCCCTTGGGGAAAATATTGAACGCGTACAACACCGATTTATATCGCTCAATTTTTAGATTGAGAACAATTTGATCTTTGGATAATTCATTTATTGAAGCCAAAGCTGAAATGAATAAAATAGTAATCAGTACCATAAAACCAATTGTAATCAAACTTTTTTTCATTTGACTTCGCTCCTTTTTTTATAGCCGTTAATCCCATAATCAATCAGAGGGCCAAACATATTTGCGAGGAGAATTGCAAACATAACGCCTCCGGCAAACAACGAAAATGTGCGAATAACGATGGTTAAAATGGCAATCATTCCGGCATAAATCCATCGGCCCGGATCAGTTCGCGCGGCTGAAACCGGATCGGTTACCATATAAAAGCCGGCGAAAACAACGCCTCCGGCGAATAATCCGAAAAATGGGTTGGCAACTTTGGCAGGAATAATGAAATGAAGAATTGTTTGAAAAATGATGAACGTGGCAAAAAATCCAACCACCAATTTCCAGTTGGCCACTTTTTTGAATACGATATACAATCCACCTAACATGATCAACAACGCTGATGTTTCTCCGATTGACCCCCCGCCAATAAGTGTTGTTTCTCCAAGATTTTCGAATGCTCCGTTAATATTTCCAAGGAATAATTGCAGGTAACCGGGAAGCGTTGTCGCCCCGTCCCGGAAAGCGCTCAAGGGTGTGGCTGATGTAACTGGTGAAAGTCCGTTTGATAGAGACGAGAATTTCCACGCTGCAAAACCAGCCGGGAAATCAGAAAAGTTTGCTGCGGGAATCCATACATTGGTCATCTGAATCGGGAATGTGATGTACACAAAGCCTCTGCCCACCAACGCAGGATTGAACACATTATTTCCAAATCCGCCGAACGCCATCTTTCCGAATGTGACGCCAAAAATAGCGCCAATGATCACCATGTAAAACGGCAATGTTGGCGGTAAAGTTAATCCGTACAGTATGGCCGTTACGAAAACGGCTTCGGTAACTTTTCCATTTTTCCCTCGAACAAAAAACCATTCGGTGAGCACGCAGGTAATTACTGATAGCAACACAATCGCGAGACTAATCCAGCCAAAAAAATAAACTCCGCCCAGAACTGCCGGCAGCAGCGAATAAACGACCGTACGCATTACTTTTTGTTTTTGAAACTCTATTTTAAACGCCATAGCTTACCTTAAATAAATTCATCATTTGCAAGTGGAATAGTGCGCAAAAATAAATCTTTTGCATAACCATTTAAAATATCAGATATTTGCCTCGTGAAATGAATATCATTATCTTTGCGCACTTCCCATTTTCCACGCTACATCCTGGCGGAAGGAAGGATTTTAACTTTCGATGATAATTGCTTCTGACGGGCAATCATCGGCTGCTTCCTGGCAGCTTTCTTCCGCATCTTCGGGAACAACATCTACTTTAACAACTGCGATATCATCACCCATTTCAAATACCTCCGGGCATGTTTCCACGCAAAGTTCACAGCCTGTGCATAATTCGGCATCGACTTTTGCTTTCATTAGGACACCTCCTGAATTTGTTAGTTTTAACCATTATTAAAATGAATATGATTCCAAAAAACGTGGATTTGTTTTATCAGAAAAAACTGTTTACCCTCGATTATTCACATTATATTGCTAAAGGTATCGAGATAACCTGAATAGTGATAGAATTAGAGATTAGTACATTTTTACATCTAAAACTGAGTTTTAAATTAGTTTAGTATCCACTCAATAATTAATGGTAGCCGAATCATTTAATCTATGCCAAGGCAA
>CAZSBG010000130.1:0-17252 GCA_964605145.1 uncultured Cytophagia bacterium
ATTTTTTTTATTAACGGCATCTATAATATAGCAAGCTTGGAGGCTGAATAGTTACGGATTTTTAAGAATTAAAATATTAAGGAGAAAAAATTAATGAAATTAGCATTTTCAACACTGGGCTGCCCGAATTGGGACTTGGATACAATTCTCAAAAACGCGGCTGATATAGGATTCGACGGCATTGAAATGCGGGGGCTCGGCCAGCCGCTGGATATTACCTCGCTGCCGGAATTTACTTCCGGAATAAAAGAGACGAAGCAAAGGTTTGCCGATGCAGGCCTCGAAGTCGCCTGTTTTTCCAGCTCGGTGCGAATGTCTGAACCGGATGAAAATAAACGAGTGGAATTTTTGGATGAATTAAAACGCTACGCCTCGTTGTGCGAAGCGTTCGGCGCGCCCAACATCCGCGTGTTCGGCGGCGAATTGGGCGAGCAGACGTGGGATCAGGCCATTGATGAAGCGGCTGAAACTCTCGGAAAAATGATTTATGCCATCAAAGACTTCGATGCTCGAATCGTCATCGAGACGCATGATGACTGGCAGAAGGGGGAACACTTCAATAAACTGATGACCATGGTCAATTCCGAAAAAGTCGGGATTTTGTGGGATGTGAATCACCCCTACATGTTCATCGGCGAAGACCCGGTGGAAACCTGGGATCAGGCCGGCCACTGGATTTATCACACGCACTGGAAGGATTCGAAGATTGCGGTGGACACTGTCCAGGGTTTCGAGCCGTGCCTTATGGGCGAGGGCGATTTGCCGCACGACATCATTTACGATGTGCTCAAAAAAGGCGGATACGATGGATACCTTTCATTGGAATGGGAAAAACGCTGGCACCCGGAACTTCCCGGGCCGGAAATTGCTTTTCCTCAATATTTCAATTACATGAAAAAACTGATGGCGGCCTGATTAGAAAAATGAAATTAGGAAACGGAATGACTTCAAAACAACGCGTGCATGCCGCTTTGAATCGGCGGCCTGTGGATCGCGTTCCGATTTTTATGTGGTTTCATCCGGAAACCGCGGTTCTGCTTGCCGATGTTCTGGAAATCCCTGCAGTTTATGTCTCCGAAGCAATGGGCGACGATGTGAAACAAACCTGGGTGGCGAACAATTACGCGATGGAAGGAATTGTTCATCAGCACGACGGCGACGGTCATGTGGACGACTGGGGCATTCATTGGGTGAAAGAGGGGCCGTTCAACCAGATCAAGCATTATCCGCTGATGGATGCATCAGAAACGGAGTTAGCGCGTTACCAGTTTCCGTACAGTAAAATCGAAAATCTGTTGCGGAACATGGAGCCTGTGCTCCGGCATTCGGAAAAATATTTCATCGGCTGCGACGTGTCGCCCTGCCTGTTCGAGATGATTTGCCGGCTTCGGGGCATGGAAAACGCCATCCTCGATCTGGCGGCAAATCCGCTTATTTCATACATGTTGTTGGAGAAGTGCCGGGATTTTGCCATCAAAATAGGGGAGGAAGCCTGCGATCGTTTTCCGCTTGACTGGTTCTGGACCGGCGACGATGTGGGCGGACAGCAGGCCATGATTATGAGTCCTCAATGCTGGCGCGACGTAATTCGGCCTTTTCTCGAACCGATTTTCGAGGTTGGCAAATCTCGGGGGCTTTGGGTTGCGTACCATTCCTGCGGCGCGATTCGGCCCATTATTCCTGATTTGATCGACATGGGGCTGGACGTGCTCAATCCCATTCAATGCAATTGCCCGGGCATGGATCCGATCGAATTGAAAAAGGATTTTGGCAAGAATTTAACGCTCATGGGCGGCGTGGATACGGTGGATTTGCTGCCAAACGGAACCGCAGCAGACGTTCGCCGTGAAACAGAATATTTAATCGATGGAATGACTTCGGATGGCGGGGGATTCATTCTGGCGGCGTCTCATACGGTTCCCCCGGAAACTCCCATGGAGAATATTTTCGCAATGTACGAAGTTGCAGGTGTGAGTCGGGATGAAATTTTCGATCGGGCAGCGGATATTCGGGCCAGGGAAAATTTAATTTAAATTAATCGATATACATTCAACATAAAATGAGTTATCCAGGATGAAAAAATTTAAAGTCGGAGTTGACAGCTATAGCATCGGTCCATTGAAATTATCGCCGTTTGAAGCTTTGGACTGGGCTGCGAAAAATAACGCGGATGGACTGCATTTCACAGAAATTAATGCCAAAGAGACTGAATTAGCGGACAGAAATTATTTGAAAGATTTAGCCCAGTATGCAGCCGATAAAAATCTTTATTTAGAATGGGGCGGCTGTCAGCACATTCCGTTCGATGCCACAACCTGGAAGCCGGTGGATTTGGAGCGAATAAACCGCAAAGCTTCGGAAGAGGCGAATGCCCTGGGAACATCAATTATTCGTTCCTGCTCCGGCGGCTTGATGCGCTGGCACGACAATTCGCCGGCCACAGAAACCTTGCTCCGGGAAATGGCCAAAGCATTGAAGCCGCAAAAGCAGATGCTTAACGATCTCAACGTGGTGCTGGGAATTGAATTGCATTTTGAATTCACCACGTTTGAATTGATAAAATTATTCGACATGTGCGATGCGGAACCGGGCGATTACCTGGGCGTTTGCCTGGACACGATGAATTTGCTCACCATGCTGGAAGATCCGGTGATGGGCACGGAGCGGATTCTTCCGTGGGTGGTAGCCACGCACTGCAAGGATGGCGGCATATTTTTGAACGAGCAGGGATTTGTGTCATTTACCGCACAGGCCGGCGCCGGCATTGTGGATTGGAAAAAGGTGCTGCGCCGGCTGGCGACGCTGGATCGGGAGATCAATTTGTCCATCGAAGACCACGGCGGCAGTTTCGATATTCCTATTTTCGATCCAACATTTCTGTCCAAATTCCCGGACCTGACCACGCTGGAAATGAGCCGGCTGCTCAAGCTTGCGGATCAGACTTCCAAATTAATGGAGGAAGGAACCCTTGGAATTCTTGACCGGCCGGACTGGCCCAAAATATGCGAGGGACGAATGCGAGGCGGAATTCAAAATTTGAAACGAATTGTCGACGAGATTTCAAGTTGAATTTTTCCAGATTTACGTGTGGGCTGGGTTAAAAAACATCTTTAGCCACGGATAGGCACGGATGAAACACGGATGGAAAAAGATTTGTGTTTTAAATTTGATTTAAATGCAATTTCGATTTTGATTGTTTTTGGTTCCATTGCCCTCATCCCCGGCCCTTCTCCCCCGGGGGGAGAAGAGAGTTTAGAAAGCCTTTGGGAGAGGAGAAGAGCGGAAGTAAATTGGAATTGCACTATGTATGAATTAACAACGCTTCGAGGCTTTGAGACCTGGAGGCAAATCGAAGAAGGCGCAATTCAAATACCAGTATTCATATAAAAACTAACACCTAAAACCTGACACCTAACCGCTTAAAATATAGAAAGCGATGTTTTAAAACAGGAGAGAAAATGTCACAGCACGCACGATTTAAATTTAAAAATATAGATGAATTATTGAAAAAAGCCAATGAATTGGGAATTGACCTCCCTTATTCGAATGATATTTCAGTATTGTTCGATAAAGTGGACGTGCACGGCAAAACGCTGCCCAATCGGTTCGCGGTTCATCCCATGGAAGGATTCGATGCGGATTTGAATGGCACGCCGGGAAATCTGTGCTTCCGACGTTATAAGCGGTATGCGGCCGGAGGCAGTGGACTTATCTGGTTCGAAGCAACTGCGGTCATTAAAGAGGGACGGTCCAATCCGCATCAGTTGGTGATTTCGTCGGAGAACGCGGATGTGTACAAAAGGTTGGTCGATGAGACGCGCGAAACTGGCAGGAAGAATTTTGGCACGGCGCACAATCCCATGCTGATTTTGCAGTTGACCCATTCCGGCAGGTATTCCAAGCCGTTCGGAAAACCGCAGCCCATCATTGCCCATCACAGCAAAATTCTCGATCCGATCCACAAATTGAAGGCCGATTATCCGCTCATCAGCGATGCCGAGCTGGATGGATTGCAGGATATTTATGTTTCCGCAGCGCAAATCGCAGCCGACGCCGGCTTCGATGGCGTGGACATCAAAGCGTGTCATCGCTATTTAGTTTCGGAATTATTAGCTTCATTTATGCGCGAGAACAGCAAATACGGCGGTTCATTCGAAAATCGAACGCGGTTCCTGCTGGAAACAGCGATGAAAATTCAAAAGCATGTGAAAAATATTTTTGTAACGAGCCGGCTCAATGTATACGATGCAATTCAATATCCATACGGATTTGGCGTGGATAAAAATGATTTGATGAAGGAGGATTTAACCGAGCCCAAACTGCTGCTCAAGCAGTTGGCCGAAGTCGGTTATCCGATCATCAATTTAAGCATCGGCAACCCGTATTTCAATCCCCATGTGGGCCGACCATTCGATTTTCCCGTAGCTGGCGTGAATCCGCCGGAAGAGCACCCGTTATTTGGTATCGCGCGAATGCTGCGCATCATTGGGGAAATGCAGCAGTCGATGCCGGAATTACCTGTGGTTGGAACCGGGTATTCATGGCTGAGGCATTATTTTCCGCATGTCGCCGCTGCCATTGTGCAACAGGGCAAAGCGACGCTGATCGGCCAGGGGCGCGGCGCGTTCGCCTATCCGGATTCTGTGAAAGAATTGCAGCAGAAGGGTGAGATGGATCCGCACAAGGTCTGCGTGACCTGTTCCGCATGCACGCAAATTATGCGGGACGGAGGCCGCACCGGGTGCGTGATTCGAGACAAAGATATATATGGACCAGAATATCGCAAAGCGCGTAAGAAATCGCCGGACACACTGAAAAATGAAGCGGAGCGTTGTCGTGACTGCGATTCGGCCATGTGTCAATTAGCCTGCCCGGCAGGGCTGGATGTGCCGGGATTCATCAAAGCGTACGCCGAAGATGATATCGAAAAAGCATATTCTATTCTCGAAGACCGAAATGTTTTTCCTGAAATGTGTGCATTAATCTGTCCTGTCGAAGTGCAATGTCAGGGCGCCTGCCTGGAAAATATTTTGACAGGTATTCCGGTGGCGATCTCTGATATTCAACGGGATATTGCCAGGAAGGCGCGTGAAAGTGGATTGACCGTAGTGCGAATCCCTGAAAAGTCCACAGGGAAAAAAGTGGCAGTGGTTGGCGCGGGACCTGCCGGAATCGCTGCTGCGGCCAAGCTGCTCCAACTGGGCCATCATGTTGAAATTATGGAAAAAGCGCCCCATGTCGGTGGAATTCCCGGCACGACCATCCCGTTCAATCGAATCGATTCTGAAATTGTCTGCACCGAAGCTGAAAGTTTATTCACCGAAGCACAGCGGAAAAATCGACTGAGAATTCACACCGGTTTCTCACTGAACCAGGAAAGAAACCTGGAAACACTGCGAGCAGAGTTTGATGCTGTTTTTTTAGGTTTCGGACTTTCTGCTTCGATGAATTTACCCAAGGCGACTTCACATCCACAGGGCGTGGAAGATGCGCTTTCGTTTTTGAAACGAATGAAATCGAAAACCGATATTTCGTCAGGCAAGAAGGTCGCGGTGTTAGGCGGCGGCAATACGGCAATCGACGCAGCCGTGGTTGCCAAAGAAAACGGCGCGCAGGATGTGTACATCATTTACCGTCGGTCGTTCAACGAAATGCCGGCCTGGCCCAAAGAGCGGGATGAAGCGCTGGAGAAAGGCGTTCATTTTCTGATTCTCTCCCAGCCGCTGGATTATGTCGCAGCAAACGGCACGCTCAGTGGATTGAAAATCGCCCGCACGGAATTGGGTGAACCAGACGATAGCGGTCGGCGCCGACCTGTGCAAATTCCCGGCAGCGAATTCATTTTTAACGTGGATCATGTGATCGAAGCCATTGGCCAGCGCATCGATGAGGAAACAAAACAGGCGCTGGGTAATATCGCGCTAAATAAAAGCGGCTGGCTCAGTGTGGATGAAAATTTCGAAACATCGATGGACAATGTTTTCGCCGGCGGTGACATCATCAACGGCGGCGCCACAGCGGTTCAGGCAGTGACAGACGGCATGCAGGCCGCAGTGAAAATGCATGAGGTGCTGAGGGGATAGATTGACATACATAACTCCGGGTAACACAGCGGCCTCTGCCGCTGTGTGATTACATCAAATTAAAATTATGGCACGGATAAAAAAATATAATATCGAAAATCATGTGCATTTTCTTTCGGGAAACGTAAACAATCGAGAGAGTCTTTTTGCTCGCAAATTAGAGGCAAGAATGGTGGTAGATGGCTCGAAGGGCTGGGGTAGTGTGTATTACAATCATCGATTTTGTCGCATATTTATAGACAATCTAAAATTCTATAGGGAGAAATTTGGTTTTAAATTAATCGGATATGTTTTTATGCCTGATCATTATCATCTATTAATACTTCCAGTGAAAAAAGTTGAAATACAAAAAATCAGACAATCTTTGAAAGGTCATATCGCTCATCAATTTTTAAAAATAATGAAATCTGAATGGAAAGCAGAATTTTTGAATCGTTTTCGTGATGGTGGAAAAGTAACTAGAAATCGTGATGCGAAATATCATATTTTCCAGTCGGACGATTACGACTTTAATGTCCACAACCTTGAAAAATTAAATGAGAAACTGACTTATATCCATAATAATCCGGTTAAAAATGGATTAGTGGAATATGCGTGTGATTATGAATATTCAAGTGCAAGAAATTATGAAAATGAGGACGATTCTTTAATTGTTATCGATAAAATTGGTTTTTAATTTTAAGATCTCCCAGCGGCAGAGGCCGCTGGGCTACCCATTTAAATTAAGATGTAAATGAGGTTACCAATCGCTATACATTCGTAAAATGAAAAAAGAGGGATTTTCTAATGACAAAATCTAAACTCAAAATAAATAACATCACCATGCCTGGCTATTCGCTGAACACGCTTGTGATTGGCAGCGGGGCGGCGGCGTTGAATGCAGCCGTGAATCTGTACAACAACGGACAGAAAGATGTCGCCATCGTCACGGATTTGTGGGGCGGCGGAACTTCCAACAATACCGGCTCGGACAAGCAGACTTATTACAAATTATCCCTGTCTGGCGACACGCCGGATTCTACGCTGGAAATGGCCAAGGATTTGTTCAAAGGCGGCTGCATGCACGGCGACATTGCCCTGTGCGAGGCGCAGAATTCGGTTCAGGCGTTCTTCCACCTCGTGAGTCTTGGCGTGCCGTTTCCGCACGATCGTTATGGCGCTTTCGTCGGGTACAAAACCGATCACGATCCCCGCGAGCGGGCAACCTCGGCCGGACCGCTGACGTCCAACCTGATGTTCAAAGCCCTGGCGAAGGATGTTGAAAATAAAAAAATCAGGGTTTTCGATAAGCATGAAATCATCGCACTTCTGACTGATTCGGATGGCAGCGAGAAAAAAGTTGTGGGGGCTATTGCGCTGGATAAAAATAATCTCGATTCGGAAAATTTAGGTTTTGTGCTGTTCAACGCCGTGAATGTTGTGTTGGGCACCGGCGGGCCGGCCGGTATTTACAAAACGTCGGTCTACCCGGAAAGCCAATTAGGCTCGAGCGGACTGGCTTATGAAATCGGCGCCATTGGCAATAATCTCACCGAATCGCAATACGGTCTGGCTTCGACGAAGTTTCGCTGGAATTTGTCCGGCACGTACCAGCAGGTGATTCCCCGCTACGTTTCCACGGAAGCGCATGGCAACGACGAACGTGAGTTCCTCAACGACTATTTTCCTGACATGGGCAAACTGGCTACAGCAATATTTTTGAAAGGCTACCAATGGCCGTTCGATCCCCGTAAGGTGTACAATTACGGTTCCTCCCTGATTGATATTCTTGTCTTCCAGGAAACCGTGAAAAAAGGTCGCCGCGTGTTTCTCGATTTTCAAAACAATCCTTCCGGCGAAGGGAAATTGGATGACTTCTCTTTCGACATGTTGAGTCCGGAAGCATATTCGTATCTCGAAAAATCCGGCGCCCTGTTCGGGACGCCAATCGAGCGGCTTCAAAAAATGAATCAGCCGGCCATTGATTTGTACAAAAATCAGGGAATCGACATCACAAAAGAATACCTGGAAATTGCCGTGTGCGCCCAGCACAACAACGGCGGACTCAAAGGCAATCACTGGTGGGAGTCCAATATCAAGCATCTTTTTCCAGTCGGCGAGGTGAACGGAAGCCACGGCGTGTATCGCCCCGGTGGTTCGGCGCTGAATTCCGGCCAGACAGGCAGTCTTCGCGCTGCGCTGTTCATTGCGAACCGGTATGCTGAGAATCCACCATCAGAATCGGCATTTTTGGCTGCGGTGGAATCGCAAATACAAAAGAAGCTGGATTATTCGAAGCAATTGATCGATGCTCTCGCCGGGGATAGTTCGTATTTGCAGACATCTCGGGATGAATTGCAAAACCGAATGTCCGCGGCCGGGGCGCACATTCGTAATCTGGAAAATGTGGCAAAGGCGGCGCGCGAAGCCCGGGAGCAGTATTCGAAGATGAAAGCGGAGATGAAAATATCCTCTCCCGGCGATTTGCCGGCTGCGTTCCGAAATCTCGATTTGTGTCTGACCCACGCGATCTACCTCGAAGCCATTCAGGAATACCTTGAGAAAGGAGGCAAAAGCCGGGGATCGTATTTGGTCATGGATCCGAACGGGCACAAGCCCAGCATGGAATTGAGCGATGAGTGGAAATTCAGTTTGACCGATACGCATGCGTTTGTGAATACCAAAATTCTGGAAATCCAGTGGGACGGGGGGACATCGGTTCAAAAAAACTGGGTCGATGTGCGACCCATTCCTCGGGAGGACACGTGGTTCGAAAATGTGTGGAATGAATATATGAAAGATAAAATAATACGATAGGAGAGATGTGTGAAAAAAAGAAGAAAAGCAATTGTAACCGGCGCCGGCCAGGGCATTGGCAGGGGCATTGCCATTGAACTGGCACAAAATGATTTTGACATCGTTGGCGTGGACATTGTGTACCAGCCTGAAAATAAAGAGAAGGGACTGTTCGAAGTGCAGCAGCGCACCGAAGAAGCCGGAGCTGAATTTTTGCCGCTGCAGGCAGATATTTCATCGTTTGAGGATCACCAAAAAATCGTTGATCTCACGCTGCAAAAATTTGGAAAAATCGATTTGTTGGTCAACAATGCCGGTGTGGCGCCCAAAAAGCGGTTGGACATTCTGGAAACCACGCCGGAAAGCTACGACAGGCTGATGACAATCAACGCGCGCGGGCCGTTTTTTTTCACTCAAAAAGTGGCAAATCAAATGGTGGCGCAGTTGGCTGACGACCTCGAAATTAAGCCGATGATCATTTTCATTTCGTCCATTTCGGCGTATGTGTCGTCCACGGCGCGGGCCGAGTACTGCATTTCCAAGTCCGCTATCAGCATGGGCGCCACGGTCTTCGCCGATCGTTTGGCGGAATACGGCATCAACGTGTTCGAGTTACGCCCGGGAATCATTCAAACGGACATGACTTCGGTGGTGAAAGAAAAATACGACAAGCTCATTGCAGAAGGCCTGGTTCCGCAAAAACGATGGGGATTCCCGGAGGACATCGGCCGCGCTGTGGTTGGGCTGGCAAAAGGATATTTCAATTATTCCACCGGCCTCATCGCCGAAGTGAGCGGGGGAATGAATATTGTGCGGCTGTAAAAGGTGTAAACCTTTCGGCGGGGATCACGTACGCTAAATCATAATCTTAATCTATTTCAACGCGAGGAATAGAATGCGGATCACGCCAGCGGCGGATGCTTTCTTCGCGCATGTCACTGGCGCGTGAAGCGGTTCGGTCGTGAAAAATTCTTTGTAACGGAGCGGGTATATCCCTTTTGAGAATTATCAATACAAAAAATGTTAATAAAAATACAGGCAACACTCGAAACAATGACGCATTAATTTGGAGATGAAGCATGAATAAATCTGAACAGCTATTTGCAAAACTGAAAGAGAAAAAATTAATTGGCCTAATAACGCCGAAAAGCGCCGAGGAATGTCTGGTCGCTTATGAGACGCTCAATCCTCTGGGCGTTGTGCTGGAAATTGCCTTCCGTTCCGAGGCTGCATTCGACGGGGTGAAGGCGGTGCTGAAAAAATACCCGGACGCCCTGATTATGGCCGGCACGGTTATGACAAAAAAACAGGCAAAAGACGCCATCGAAGCCGGCGTGGCCGGCATTGTCTCGGCTGACTACATTAAGGACGTGGTGGAAAAATGTGTGAAACATGATGTGATGTGCGTTCCCGGCGGCACGAATGATTGCGGGAAACAGCTCGTGCAAAAGGCCAAAGGGTACGATTGCGAACTCACGGAATTGAAGGAAAAATACCCGTATCAATGGGCTTACAAACTGTTCCCGGCGCTCACCGCGTCGCAGTCCAATGTTGATCTGGGTAAAACCTGGAAAGGCCCGTACAAAGGTTTGACTGTGGTGTACACCGGCGGAATTTCGCTGAAAAATTTGGCTGAGGTTGTGAAGCAGGATCCGGATGGCATTTTCTGCGGCTCGGCAGTCACGAAAGCCATCGACGATCCCGCCCAAATGAAAGCCGAAGCGGAAAAATGGCTGGAAATTATTCATCACGCCGGAGAGAAAAAGGTGGCGCCGGCCAAAGCGGAAATCAAAAAACCGGCAGCCGGCGGCAAAGTGGTAACCTTTGGTGAAATTATGCTGCGATTAGCGCCGCCCAACATGCTGCGGTTTGTGCAGACAAAAAGTTACGACGCGACCTTTGGCGGCGCCGAAGCCAACACGTCTGTGGCTTTCGCCAATTACGGATTGGAGTCGGTGTTCGTGACCGCGCTGCCCAATCACGAAATCGGGCAGACTGCAATTAATTCGCTGCGCCAGTACGGCGTGGACACGCGATTTGTGCTTCGCCAGGGCGACAGGGTGGGAATCTATTTTCTGGAATACGGCGCGTCCCAGCGGCCGTCCAAAGTGGTGTACGACCGCGCCGGTTCGTCCATCGCGGAAATCCAGCCGGGACAGGTGGATTGGGATGCGGTGTTCCAGGGAGCAACATGGTTTCACTGGTCCGGCATTACACCGGCATTGAGCGATTCGGCTGCTGAAGTGACAATGGAAGCGCTCAAAGCGGCGAAAAAAGCGGGCGCAATGGTGAGCGTGGATTTGAATTACCGGAAGAAACTGTGGTCCAAAGAAAAAGCCCAGCGCGTCATGGCCGGGATGATGGAATACGTGGACCTGGCCATTGGAAACGAAGAGGATGCGGACTGCGTGTTCGGCATCAAAGCCGGCTCGACCGACGTCACCACAGGCAAACTGGATATTGAAGGCTACAAAGACGTTGCCAGGCAGATGGTCGACCGCTTCGGCTTTAGCAAAGTGGCGATCACGCTGCGGGAGTCCATTTCAGCGTCGGACAATATTTGGTCCGCTTGCTTGTTCAATGGCTCGGACTTCCTGCTCAGCAGAAAATACGACATCCACCTCATCGACCGTGTTGGCGGCGGCGATTCATTTGCTTCCGGATTGATTTACGGATTGATTGCCGGGAAATCGGATCAGGACGCGCTGGAATTCGGCGTGGCGGCCTCGTGCCTTAAACAAACCATTCACGGCGATTTGAACCTGGTGAGCGTGAAAGAAGTGGAACTGTTAGCCGGCGGCGATGTTTCCGGGCGGGTGCAACGGTAGCCTGAAGAACTTTCAATCTTTAAGAAAAAGAGCGGAACATTTTTGTTGGCCGCTCTTTTTTTTTGATTGAAAGAAAATATAAAAATCGGACAGGTTGAATAATACCGCAAGTTTTTCGAAAGGAAAAGGTCTAATATTTAATAGCGATTTTATTAGATCATCAGAATAGAACTAAAACTATGAATGAAAAAGAGCTGATCAGAAATCTGCAAAGTGGCAGTCAACATTCTCTAAAACAATTATTTGAACAATACCAGGAATATGTGTATAATATTTGTTATCGAATGAGCGGGAATCGCGAGGAAGCGGAAGACGCCAGCCAGGATGTGTTCCTAAAAATTTTTCATAATATTGAAAAATTCCGTGGCGATGCAAAATTATCATCCTGGATTTACCGCGTTGCTGTGAATACGTGCCTGAAAAGGGAGCGCAGGAAAAAGCTCAATAAACTGATTTCACTGGATTTCCTTTTTCAGGATAAGGATATTTTTCAGCCAATTTCCCCGGATGAGGCGCCGGACAGACAGATGGAAATTTCCGAAACAGAATCTCTCGTGCAGCGCGCCATCAGGCAGTTGCCTTCCAGACAGAAGACCGCGCTCATCCTCTACCGATATGAAAATTTATCTTACACCGAAATTGCCAATATAATGCGAATCAGCCTCTCCGCTGTTGAATCGCTCTTATTTCGGGCGAAAGAGAATTTAACAAAAAAATTGTTGCCATTAAAAAAACATGTGCGGTGACCGCAAGAAATTCTAAAAAATTGGGTCTTATATTCAGTGAAAAGGAAAATGAATATGCGACATAAAATGATTCAAAAAAAACTGCTGAGTTATCTGGATAATGATTTGTCCGATGATGAGAAACAGAACATTCAGAGGCATCTCGAAACCTGCCAAGAGTGTCGTGACGATTTAGAAACACTTGAACGGCTGTGGCAGTCTGACCGGCCGATTGAACGAATGGCTGTACCGCCATTTCTCTGGTCGCGCATTGCAAATGCTCTAAAATCAGAGAAACGGCGCGGCTTTTTCGACGCTGCAGAATTTTCGTTTTCCCGCGCGTTGCGGCCGGTATTCGTGGTAGCAATATTGGTTTTGGTATTTATTGGCGGAATTGAGCTGGGAACATGGATAGACCACTCTGAATTCGATAAACCGATGATTTCACGCGAAAGAACCGAGGATAATTTTGGTTTGAATTACTTTGATGTATTACCGCCGGGTTCAATTGACGCCTGGCAATTAGCTTTAACAGAAAGCGAGAAATAAAGATGAAAAAGAAATTTGTGTATTTGATAATCATTATCACCCTGTTCAACCTGGTTGCAATCGGCACACTGCTTTATCAACATTGGCTCGGAGGGAAAGGTGATACACGGCCAGCAATGCGGGGTTCACGATTTGCACAAATCAAACGTGATCTTGCGCTAACGCCGGACCAGGTTCTTCATTTCGAAGGAATTCGCGAAACCTTCCATTCTAAAATGGATTCATTGAACCGTGAACTCGAAGCGATGAGTGATCTATTCATGCAGAAAATCTGGTCATCAGAGCCGGGCGCTGCCAGCGTTGATTCATTGTTAGATCGGATCAGTCAACTGCAAATGCAATCTCAACGCGTTGTTATCTGGCATTTTTACCAGTTCAAAAAAGTGCTGAGCGAGGAGCAATGGCAAAAATTTTATGGAATTGTCAGCCAACGTTTCCCGGCCCATGGCCGAGTCGCCCGTCCGGAATGTTCAGTTCAATCGGAAAAGGATCACAAATGAGACGATTAAACACACATAAAATGCTCCGAAGTTTTGGATGGATGATTCTTTTTTCCGTTGTATTTTTTTCCCCATCATTTTCCCTGAAAATTGAAACAGATGTTTTTAATTTGAACGCCTGTGTGGAAACCGCACTAAAGAATAATCCAAATATTCTCGCGTCCGGGTTTTCTGTCGGGCAAAGTCAGGCCGCCATCAAGGAAGCGCGATCCGGATTCTATCCAACTCTGTCGTTTAATGCGGCAGGCAGTCACTCGGAATTCGAAACAGGATTGGCAGGCTCGGGCACAACTGACCGGGAAAACCTGAGCAGCGGGCTGTCCGCACATTACACGCTTTTCCGGGGTTATAAAACTATCGCGGCTGTCAATGCAGCAAAAGCGAATTTTCAGGCCACTGAAGCGCAGCACCTGGCCAATCGGCAGGAACTCATTATCGCGGTAACAGAGACGTATTACCGGCTGCTTCAGGCGGAACGATTTGTTGCTGTATCGGAGCAATCGGTAGAACGGGCCAAAATGCACCTAAATTTTTCAAACGCCCGGTTCAAAGCCGGTTTGGCAAATCGATCCGACGTGTTAAAAGCCACTGTTGAACATTCGGACGTGCGATTGGCGCTCATCAGCGCGCAAAATTCGCGGCTTCTGCTTCGGGGACAGTTGAACACGCTCATGGGGCGGGCCGTTTATCTTCCCATTCGAATCATCGATGATCTGGAGACTGACACTATTTCGCTGGACAGCAGTTCATTCGATGTTGAAAATCAATTCAAAAAAATGATGCAGACCGCTTTTCAGCGTCGCGCTGAACTGAGAAAAATCGAAAATCAGATAAAAGCGCAAAGAGCTAATTTTCAATATGCCCGTGGCGACTATTTTCCGAACGTTTCTCTGGACGGCAGCTATGGTTACAGCGGTGAAGCGTTCACGGATTTGTATGCATCTTCCTATATTGGAATAAGTTTAAATTTCCCGTTGTTCGCCGGTTTTTCCCGTTCAGCCCGAATGCAGCAGGAAAATTTGGCGCTGCAAAATCTTGCCCGGCAAAAAGAATCTCTCCGCCAGCAGGTTAGCCTGGAGGTGTGGGATGCTTTCCTGCAGGTAAAGAAAGCGACTGAACAGATTGCCAATTCCCGTATCTTTTACGAAAATGCATTAGAGAACCGGAATATTGCTGAAGGCGAGTACCGCGAAGGTTTGGGCTCGATGCTGGATGTTATCGACGCGCAAACCGCGTTGGTAAATTCAGAACAAACGTTAATTGAATCATTAGCCGATTATAAAATTTCCCTGGCCGCGCTGGATCGCACCGTTGGCTTAAACAATGTTAAGGAGATATTGAAGTGACAAAAAAATGGTATGTACGAATCGGAATTGCGCTGGCCGTGGTTCTTATTTTTATCAGCGTGTATTCATTCTTGCCGGATAGAGCCGGCAAAGCCGACCAATATCAAACCGTGGTTGTCACGCGGCGCGATATCGGCTCCAGCGTGCTGGCGACAGGCATCATTAAACCGATGGTTGGCGCTGAAGTGCGGGTGGGCTCGCGGGTATCCGGGCTGGTGAAAAATATTTACGCCAACGTCGGCGACTATGTGAAAAAAGAGCAGATCATCGCCGAGCTGGAACCTTCGGAATTGCAGGCGAAATATAACCAGGCGCAAGCAGCGTATCAAAATGCAAAGGCTAATTTCGAGTATGCCAAACTGGATCTGGAGCGGCAGAAACCTCTGCTCGAACAGAACTATATTTCACAAAATCAATTGGACCTGGCTGAAAAATCATTCGAAGTGAACAAGGCGCAATTAGAGCAGGCAAAGGCCAATCGGGAATTTGCCAGAGTTCAACTGGATTACACCAAAATTACCGCGCCCATTGCCGGCATCGTGGCGTCCGTATCTACCCAGGAAGGCGAAACGGTGGCCGCTAGTTTTTCGGCGCCCACTTTTGTCACAATCATCGATCTGGAGCGGCTGGAAGTGTGGGCGTATGTGGATGAAACCGATATCGGGCGGATTCAGGAGGGACAGTCCGCAACGTTCACAGTAGACACTTACCCGGACACTGATTTCGAAGGTCTGGTGACAGCGATCTATCCCAAAGCGGTTATTCAGGACAATGTGGTGAATTATGTGGTTACCTTGAAAATCACCAATTCCGGAAAAAAAATACTGCGCCCGGAAATGACCGCCAATGTGACGATCCAACTCGAAACACGAAAAGATGTGTTAACAATTCCGCTCATGGCGATTCAAAGAGAACGCGGCGAACGATACGTCTCGGTGCTGGAAAATGGCAGCCAGGCGTTGCGCAAGGTGAAAACCGGCTGGACCAGCAACGGGATGATCGAAATCATCAGCGGATTAAAAGAAGGCGAAAAAATTATTATTTCTCAATAACAAAAAGGATGATGAATATGAACAACACTTTAATTTACGCGAAAGATATTTCCAAAATTTACGGTAAGGACGGCAGCGCCCGGGTAGTGGCGGTTGACACTGTTTCTCTGGAAATTCACCAGGGCGAATTTGTCGCGATCATGGGCGCGTCCGGTTCCGGCAAGTCGACCCTGATGAACATTCTCGGCTGCCTGGATAAACCTGACATCGGAACGTTACTGTTAGATGGTACGGAAGTGAGCAAACTGGACGATGAACAATTAGCCAAAGTTCGAAACACAAAAATCGGGTTTGTATTTCAGTCGTTCAACCTGCTTGCCCGAACCAGCGCGCTGGAAAACGTGGAACTGCCTCTGATCTATTCGGATAAACAGGACATCACCAAACTGGCGCAAAGCGCGCTGAACGCTGTTGGACTGGGGGATCGTATGCACCATCATCCCGGCGAACTTTCCGGCGGGCAGCAGCAGCGGGTAGCCATCGCAAGGGCCCTGGTCAATGATCCGGAAATAATTTTCGCCGATGAACCCACCGGCAACCTGGACACCCGTTCCAGTCTGGAAATTATTTCTCTGTTCACCGAATTGAACGATGCCGGCCGCACCATCGTGCTGGTAACCCATGAGCCGGATATCGCCGCGCACACCCGGCGCATCGTCAAAATCGCTGATGGTAAAATTGTATCGGATAAAAAAAATGAAAATCCGGTTAATGCGAGAAAAGAACTGGAAAAAATATCTGCAACGGAGGTGGCTAATGAAAACAAATAGATTAATCAAGATTGCCTACACCGGTCTTGGCAGAAATAAACTGCGCACCTTTTTGATGATGATCGGCATCGTCATTGGCATCACCGCGTTGACACTGATCATCTCCGTTGGGCTTGGCGCGAAGAAACGCGTCATGGACCGGGTGAAAAAATTTGGCCTGCAGAGCATGATGGTGTTTGCCGGTGGCGGCAGGGAAATGGGCCGGCCGGTCAGCGGAGGCCCGGTGACAACATTTACCCTGCGCGACGCCGAAGCGATTAAACGGGAGGTGAAAACCGTTGACGAGGTGGCGCCATTCAACCGAAAACCCAATACGGAAATCAAATATCTGGATAAATCGACCACAGCGAGCGTCTTTGGAATCACCCCTTCTTATGCGTATGTTTGGGATTGGGACGTCCAGTCCGGCGATTTTATTTCAGAGAACGACATGGAAAATTTGAACCGCGTCTGCCTGATTGGTCCTACGGTGAAAAAAGAACTTTTTGGCGATGAAAATCCAATCGGTAAACAAATCCGCATCGGCAATGTGCAGTTCGAGGTCAAAGGCATCATGCAGCCCAAAGGAACCAGTCCCGGCGGCGGCGATATGGACAACCGCGTCAATATTCCATTGAGCACTTT
>CAZSBG010000131.1:0-17195 GCA_964605145.1 uncultured Cytophagia bacterium
CCATTTTTTTTATTAACGGCATCTATAATATAGCAAGCTTGGAGGCTGAATAGTTCCCTTTTAAATAAATTATCACAAGCTGATCGGAGAATAAATTTGAACTTGAAAAAGTTAGGACCACGTGTTTTAGTCGCTATTTTTGGGGCACCACTTATAATCTTTCTGGTGGTGATAGGCGGTTGGCCATTTGTCGCTTTAGTTGCTCTCATAAATTTTGTTTCCCAGTATGAATTTTACAAATTAAATGAAATCAAAGGCGCGTGGCCGTATAAAATCCTCGGCGCAATTAGCACACTTTTTTTGATGCCCATAATTTACCTGTTTGGCATCGAATATACCTGGATCGTTTTTCTGGCAGTATTTTACCTCATTTTTCATCTGGAGCTGTTTCGAAATAAAGATTCAGCGACAATGAATATCGCAACCAGCGCCTGGGGACTTTTCTACCCGGCATTTTTCTTTAGTTTTCATATTTTAATTAGAGAATTGCCAAAATCTGTCGATGTAAATTATAACGCCGGCGGGAAATGGATACTGATTATGCTCATTACCATCTGGATTTGTGACACGGCTGCATACTTCATCGGTTCAATGATGGGAAAGCATAAATTATATGAGCGGATCAGTCCGCACAAGACTATTGAAGGTTCCATTGCAGGGTTCATTTTTGCACTGATTACAGCGTACGTTTTTCATATCACGCTTTTAAAGGATCTGAGCTTAATGCACTGCATTGCCATCGGTGTAATTTCTGGAATTTTCAGCCAGATTGGCGATCTGGTTGAATCAATTTTCAAAAGAGATGCCGGCGTGAAAGACTCGTCCTCTATTTTACCGGGCCACGGCGGATTTCTGGACCGATTCGATGCGCCACTTTTTGTTGCGCCGCTGGTTTATCTTTATTTACGTTTCATTGTATTTTAGATATCAATTTTTATTTGGCGTGTCGTTTTCGCATAATCAATTATACAGGGTCAATTCTGAGACTTAAAATAAAATCATTTTAAAATTCAAAATATTAATTTTCGCTTGACATTTTAACTATTTCTGACTAAATTAAATTTATCAATAGCTTAATTCTAAATTTATAAAAGGAGTGGACTATGAGTTTCTGGGATGATCTTTCAAGATTCTTTAAGAAAAGCGTTTCCGTTGTCGCGCAAAAAACCGATGAATACACGAAAATCGGTAAAATCAAAGTTGACATCATCGGAATTAAAAGAGAAATCGACAAGCAATTTACAGAGCTTGGTGGTAAAGTATACCACTTGATAGCGGACGAAAATGACACAAAGATAGCTTCCAACAATGATGTAAAAGAGATTATCGACAAGGTAAAAGAGTTGAATAACAACATGCAGTTGAAAAAAGACGAACTTGACAAAGTTCGTGAAGAATACGCCAGAGAACAGGGCAAGGATCCGGACGACATTGAAGATGTGACTGTGGAAGAAGTGCCCGGTGATGAAGCAAAAGGTTAATATTCTATACTTTTCATACGACGTCTTGTAATTAAAAATTTATGCAAGCAAGCCGTTAATCAAATTTATTAATTGTTCAATCCACCCCGCAGAAGAATTTCATTATCCAGCCCCACTCTTGCCTTAGCGTGGGGCTTTTAGCTATTTGCCACATACGTATGAAAAAAGCGATTATTCTACTGTTTATTTTCTCATTTATCAGTTGTCACAGCCGGCAAACCCCTTTTTTGGCTAATACAAAAAATTTGACTATTTTCAAAACTGAAGATAGATTCAACAAACGAATGCCATCGCCTGCCGGGAAACTTTTTCCCTTTATTTCCGTCGTTGCCGCCGGCGACATTATGATTGGCAATCACACAATCGCCTATATGGAACGACGTGGCTATGCGTATCCCTTTGAAGCCACCTCGCATATTCTGCATCAGGGAAATATGGCATTCGCCAATCTCGAAATTGCATTTACCGACAGCGGCGAACAGTTTGATAAACGATTCACTTTCAAAGTCCATCCAAAATACGCCACAGGTATTGTTGACGCCGGGATTGATGTCGTAACCCTGGCCAATAATCACATATTGGACTATGGGCTTGAAGGATTGAGCAATACCATCACAATTTTGGATTCAATCGGAATTCTACACTGCGGCGCAGGTATGTCAAACGCCGATGCTCAGAAACCGGCGATCTTTGAAACCAACGGCCATCGCATTGCAGTCTTTGGATATTCAATGACTTTTCCCAAAGAATTTTGGGCAACAGACTCCACCGGGGGCACGAATTATCCCTATGATAAAAATTTGAAAATGAATCTTCAAAAATACAACTTACTGGTCGACTTTACAGTTGTCACCTTCCACTGGGGAAAAGAATTGAGCCATATCCCCAAGGAATATCAAAAAAGAGTCGCGCGTCGCTGCATCGATTTGGGCGCCGATCTTGTGCTCGGGCATCATCCCCATGTTTTGCAGGGCTTTGAAATCTACAAAAACAGACTGATCGCCTACAGCCTGGGCAACTACGCCTTTTCATCCTACAGCACAAAAGCAAAAGAAAGTATGATCTTAAAAACCTGCCTGACTGAAAATGGTTTGTTTTACGCGAAAATTTTTCCAATCTCTGTGGATAATTACAAAATCGATTTTCAACCCAGAGTGGTCACCGGCGCTGAAGCTGATTCAATTTTCACGCATCTCAGAGAGTACTCCCATGCCATAGATTCCAGCTTTGTGATCGATAAAAACGGGTACATCTGGGGAAATAAATTTATGCATTCGGACAATCCCGAACTTGCGCGTGTCTCAAGAAAACGCCCTGAACAATCGGAATATTAATGTACGGTATGAAGCGCTGATTATTCTCAAAAAAGAAACTATCCAGTTAATCGTGAAACTCACTCAGGGACACCGGTTCTCAAATCTGTGTGTAATCTGGCAGCCATCATTCGATTTTTCAAATTGACATAATTGCCCTTGCGGAACAAAAATAATTTCAAATTTTGCGGAGAATATCCATGAAAGTTGACGATCGAAGTTCCATTGCAGAACATTTGATATTTCAACTCTGGCAAAAGAATTATTTTTCGACCATTCCAATTCAAACCGTTGACGGCCGCAACGTCACAATACTCTCAACTGGAATCCTGAATCAGGATTCTGGTCCGGACTTCAAAAATATTTCCATAAAAGTTGAAGATCAAATTTTTCAGGGCGATTTGGAAATTCACCGCGCCCCGGAGGATTGGTATACCCATCAGCACCACGCTGATCCGAACTACAATAACGTTGTAATGCATCTTGTCATCGGTGCGTTCACGCCACACGAACCCCCGGTCAGACTCAATCGGCTCGAAGTGGATGTTCAGGTTTTTACCGAGATCAGCCCTGAGCAATTTGACTATCTTGCAAAAAAATTCAAAATCAACGTGGAAAATTCCTCTCAACAGTTTTTTTGCCAATTGAGTCAGACTGACCCGGGATTCAAGCTGCAAGTCATCGATCATCTGGGGCGGCAACGCCTGGAAGCCAAGGCTTATCGGTTCAATGAGCAGCGCGTTTCAAATTCATGGAATCAAATACTCTATGTCGGCATTATGGAAGCGCTGGGCTATTCCAAAAATCAAATTCCTTTTCGAAAATTGGCGCAGTTGCTGCCTTTTGAAGCATTGATGCGGGAATTTCAGCATGTTGCAGATGCGAATCCTCTTTTCAAACCACTGGCGCTTCTGCTTGGTGTCGCTGGTCTTCTGCCAAGCCAGGATCCGTCATTTGACTGGAAAAAAGTAAAAGATGAGGAAACGCGCGACTATGTGACCACGCTGGAAGCAATCTGGGGCAATTATGCCGATCGCCTGGGATTGAACGTCATGGGAAAAGGTGACTGGCAATTTTTTCGAATGCGACCCAATAATTTTCCCACGCGTCGCCTGGCCGGGGCGAGTTTGATTCTTCGCCAATTTATTGACAGTGGAATTCTTGAAAAATTACTGAAGCTGACCGAAGGCATGCAAGACAATCTCTCATCGCTGATCAAAGAATTCGAACGCTTATTCATCTGCAAAACAGACGGGTATTGGGCAACTCACTATCTCCTGGATAACAAACCAGACGATTTGCCCGGCGATACAACAGTCACGCTGATTGGGAAAGACAGAGCCCGCGAAATTGTGGTGAATATCATTTTACCTGTTATGCTCGCCTATGCCAGGGAAATTGAAAATTCTGCACTCAAAATTCAAATCATGCAACTTTATAGTCAATATCCGAAAATATCTTCCAATTCAGTGATCAAAAAAATGAGTCATTTGCTTTTTGCACTGCAACCCAAAATGAATGAGTTGATTTCAACAGCAATGAAACAGCAAGGGCTCATTCATTTGTATAAACTGCATTGTCATCGGAAAGAATGCGAACGTTGCAAGCAAGATTGGCAAACTTTATAAGAGGTCATATTAAATGGCAGTCGATGATATAGTCAGTTTGATTCTTGTCGCATCCATACTAATCGCATTGATAACGTTTTGCGCCGTTGTCATCAAGCGATATTGGATTGATAAAAAGTCAGTAACAACGGGCAGCCAGTTTGTTGGTGAATATCTGATGATGCAATATCAAGACAAAGATAAGAAAAAAGCCATACAGGAGGTACTTTATCAAAAGGAGGAGCAAGAAGAACAGGATGATGAAGGAGATGATGTGAACAAATAGCGGTTTATTTCACTTTAAAATTAAACAACAATCGTTCCATTTTCCACAACGACATGGCCATCAATTTCCACGGTTGGCTTTTTCACAATAAAATCGAGATGCAGGTTTTTCTTCAGGCTCCCTCCCTCATATTCCGGATTTCCCAGTGCAATGTGTGCGGTTCCCAGAACTTTCTCGTCTTCCAGCGATTTTCCGGTCAACATTGCCCGGGGATTAGTGCCCAATCCAAATTCAGCCACATTTTTCCCACCGCGGCCAAACGGCTTGAGAATTTTACGAAGACTTTGCGCTTCAGCGCCCCCGGTGATGTTGTATGCGTAACCGTCCCGCACTTTTATCACAATGGGTTGCTGCATCAATCCAATTGCGGGAATGGAGCCATCCACAACGATTCTACCTTCTGCTCCCAATCGATCCGGGGTTACGCTGGCCTCCCCGGCAGGAAGCATGCAAAATTTTCCAGGGTTATCAACGATGCCGGTATTGGCAAAACCCTTGTGCCGCGTTATGGGTAATTTAATATCCGTCCCCGCATCTGTTGTCATACGCACTTCGCGTCCTATTGAAAAAAGGTCTGCCAATCGCCTGCTTTTCAAATCGATAAAATTAAAATCGGTATTGACTGCGCGTTCGAAAACATCTTCATCCGTCACAATAAAACAAATGACTCGCGATCCATTATGGCACACTCCCTTTAACGCGTCCGAGTGCACGAGGGATGTGGACGTTATGGAAATAATCGCAGGCATCTGTTTCATCATTTCCGGAATGAATAGTGCCGGCTCATTGGCATTATTTGTCAGCGGTGGAATTTCAGCCAAAACGACTTCCAATTTCTCGCGGAGACATTTTTCAAAAAGCAGCCTGCCAATTTGATGCGTGCCCTTATCAATGAGAATGAGACAGGAGTCTTTCTGTTCCATTCGCAAACAATCATAAATCGTTTTATGTACTGCCTTATCCAGTTTTACCATTTTCCTTTTTCAAAATGTGTGTGAAAAGGGAGTCCTGATTAAATGCAGACTCCCTCTTCTGTTTTTAATGAAATCGTTTTTTAGCCCGGCACGGACCCAAGATTTCCAGGAGCACGATGCCTTCCCGCAGATTTTCCCGTGAAGACAAATCAACCACGAAGCTTTCAGCCTTAATTTCAGTATCCTCGATTGGAGCAAGAATTGCATCTTCATCTGTCAAATCACTCTTATATATCTTCGCGTCATATTTTTCAAATGGTTTCTGAAATTCTGGCTGAATCTTCTCAGGGACAGGCTCTGCAGCATGTTCTTCGATGGGTTGCTCACCATATTCTTCATCTTCTTCCTGTTCCTGTATTTCCCAGGGCAACTCCCATTCAAAGGGCGGTTTTTTCGGCCGGTTCTGGTTATCTGATTCTGATTTATTCTTTTGACCAAATATTTTATTGAGAAAAGAAATAATTGCTGCCAGAATCAGAATGATAGTAAATAGTTCGTTCATAGCATTTCCTTGTTGTTACAGCGAAATAACCTCTTTATACGATCACATAACGCCAAAAAAATGTCATCGCGAAAATCAATGAGTTGAATTGTTCACTGTTACTTCTACTTTTTCTTTTCAGGGCCTGAGATCGAATCCCTCATTTTTGTATCTGCCTGAACGTTTCGAAGATTGTAATAATCCATGACTCCCAGATTGCCCTCTCGGAAAGCCTGGGCCATAGCTTTTGGCAACTCTGCCTCGGCTTCTACCACTCGTGCTTGCATTTCGTGAACGAGCGCTTTCATTTCCTGTTCTCGGGCGACAGCCATGGCGCGGCGTTCTTCGGCCTTGGCCTGTGCGATTCGCTTGTCCGCCTCAGCCTGATCGGTTTGGAGCTTGGCGCCGATATTTTCTCCCACATCGACATCGGCAATATCAATGGACAAAATTTCGAAAGCTGTTCCGGCGTCAAGGCCTTTTTTCAGCACGGTTTTTGAGATCGTGTCCGGATTTTCCAGCACATTTTTATGCGCCTCGGCAGAACCGATGGTTGTTACAATGCCTTCGCCGACGCGGGCAATAATCGTTTCTTCACCGGCGCCGCCGACCAATCTGTCAATATTTGCCCGAACTGTTACGCGGGCTGTGGCTTTCAACTGAATGCCATCTTTGGCGATGGCCGAAACCAGTGGCGTTTGAATGACCTTCGGATTTACACTGACCTTGACGGCTTCCAACACTTCACGACCAGCCAGGTCGATTGCAGTTGCCCGGGCAAACGCAAGATTGATATTCGCCTTATCCGCGGAAATGAGCGCATTGACGACGCGTTCCACATTTCCACCTGCCAGAAAATGCGCTTCCAGCTTGTCAATATCCACACTGATGCCGGCCTTTGTTGCGCTTATGAGCGGTCGAATGATGAGCTGCGGTGGAACCTTGCGCAACCGCATACCAACAAGATCCTTCAAAATTTTCACCTTAACACCTGAAAAGAATGCGGTTATCCACAATCCAATCGGGACAAAATAAGTAAATAAAGTAAAGAAGATAATGATACCGACAATAATCAAAATGATCAATGCAGATGGGTTCATAGTACGTCCTCCAGCAGATTAAAATTTTGGGTTTAAATTTAATTTTATGAAACAGTTTATTTATTTTCAATTACAAGCTGAAAAAAGAATATGTTAGTTTAAAAATGCTTGTACCAAATATTCATGCTTTCAATCTGACCTGAGATATTTGTGTTATTTTTCAACCGACCTCCGTAGCGATATCCCAGTTTGGCGAAAGTAATATTCATGCCGGGAGAAACCGCGCGCGCAATGGTGTACGTTGTTTTCATGTTTTTCAATCGCATCGATTCTTCCATCGCCTCAAGAAGATGAACGCCAAAACCATGGCCACGCCAGTCAGGAAGCGTCGCGAAATCAGTCATCTCCACATTGGCAGCGCTTTTATCCATTTCAGCGGAAGAAAGTGCAACCAGTTTACCGTGAGCCTCTATTCCAAAATAATCAACATGGCTCCTCATGGTTTTCGAAAGATACTCAGGTGAATGAATCGGAAAGGGATATGACGGAAAAACCTCCTTGTAAATTTCCGCCATGATTGCCACATCCTCTACGGTGCAAGGCCGCAATTTGAATATATCGGTAAGCGGCTTTTTTTGTGAAGAAGCCTTCTCCTCTGCAAGCGTTAACACGGAATCGAGTTGTTCTGCATTTTCCTCAACACTCCGCTTCGTGGATAGATAATACCCCAGAAAAGCCGCCGCTTCCTGCCCGGAATAGAATTTTGGGATACGAGCTTCTTCTTTGTAACCAAACTCAAGAAAGTTCGTCACCCTGGACTCCGGAATTTTAGCAAAAATTTTTGAATAATTTTCTCGTTCAGCTTTTTCAATCAGCTTCCCCGGAAAATTTTCATCACTTTCATCCATCATTTTCATTAAATATATTCGATCATTATAACTTCCATGCTGAATGGTGCTTCCATAAAATTCTTCAATCGTATCTGTTTCAGTCATACTTAATCCCGCCTTTCAAAACGTTCATTGTCTGCCGGTATCAACGAAATGAGTCCATTATTATCAGATAACAACTTTTCAATTCCAATTGCCTTATGCTCTTCTGCATCTTCCAGTGGCAGGTAAAGCGCGCATTCGTCGCAATTTCGATCGCAGAACGTAGGCTCGTAGGAATCCGGCTCTTTATACGTTGTGATAACCCCCTCATAATTCCGTAAAACGACGCGATTGGTTGACCAGGAAATAAGGTAGTTGGGCATGACCGGAATTTTACCGCCGCCCCCCGGCGCATCGATGACATATGTTGGCACGCAAAAGCCACTTGTATGCCCGATGAGACTCTCTAATATTTCAATCCCCTTTCCGATGGGAGTCCTGAAGTGGTCCAGGCCCTCAGCCAGATCGCACTGATATAAATAGTAGGGTCGAATTCTGTTGGCAACCAGCTTATGTACCAGAGCTCGCATAATTCTCGGGCAATCGTTTACACCGGCGAGTAAAACGGACTGATTCCCCAACGGAAAACCGGCATCAGCAAGTTTCGCGATTGCCTGTTTGGAGGAAGCCGTCAGTTCACGCGGATGATTGAAATGCGTGTTGATCCACAATGGCTGATGTTTCTTGAGCATTTCAACCAATTCATCAGTGATTCGATATGGCAAAACAACCGGCGATCTGGTGCCAATCCGAATGACCTCAACATGGTCGATTTTTCGCAGTTCAGTCAGAATCCAATCCAGATATTTATCTGACATGAGCAGCGGATCGCCTCCGCTCAACAGCACATCGCGAACTCTCGGTGTTTTCCGAATATAGTCCAAACCCTGTAGTATTTGTTCGCGATCAGGAATATTTTCAACATCGCCCACACGTCGTTTTCGCGTACAATGCCGGCAATACATAAAGCACATATTGCTGACCAAAAACAAAACCCTGTCCGGATACCTGTGCGTAATCCCGGGAACGGGGCTGTCTCTGTCCTCGTGGAGCGGATCAGACATTTCAGAATGAATCACATCCATTTCATAAATCGATGCACAGCTTTGCTTGAATACTGGATCGTTCTGAAAATTATCCGTATCGATCAGTGATAAATAGTACGGTGTCACCGACATCGGGAATTTTTTAAGAGTTTCTTCGATGGATTGATGTTGTTCTTCCGGGATAGTAATTCCTAAAAGCGATTCAAATGTATCTAAATCCCGAATACAATGTTTAAACTGCCACTTCCAGTCCTTCCAGTTGGACCGCGTAGCATTTTCGTCAATTTTATCTGCGATTCCTTGTTGTGCTTTATTAAAAATCATTTTATGCCTCTATTCTGATTCAATTCACATTTAGTTCTTCTTTAAATACACAATATCAGAGCAATACTCATAGTGGATAAAAAAATTATTCCTCGAGTTCTCGTACCACCACACGATTTCCCGATACTTCCACGACCTCGATTTGCCTGTCGATCTCTATCAAGCCACCTTCGGTAACCACATCCACTTTCTGGTCGTCAATGATAGCCACGCCAGCAGGACGAAGATTGGTGTACGAGACTCCCCTTTTACCCACAAAATTCGACAATTCTGATGTGGACGAGTGGAACCCATCAGTCTTTTCCTGTTTGTCAATCAATATCAGGCGGCGCCAGGCTTTCGATTTCAGCACCACTCTGACAAGTACAATCGACAGGATGAGCGATCCAACCATGATGAAATTCGCCACGCGAAGATCTAATTTTGTATAGGCAAAGACAATCCCCAGCACAATGAGAGCAAATCCAACAATGCCAAAGATGTTTACGCCGGGAACCAGGAATATTTCAATCAAGATCAGTAAAAATCCGATAACAATCATTCCGGCAATAATGAAAGATAATGACATACGCCTCCTCTACCCCTATTAATTTTTCAGTTTACGTACGATGACTTTGTAACCTTCAACCTTAATAATCTTAATAGGCGAATTCTGCTCAATGAACTCCCCTTCGGCCACCACATTGATCCGCTTGCTCTGAAACTGGCCAATACCGGAAGGGCGGAGCGTTGACAACGCCTTTCCCTCCGCACCAACCATTTGTTCCTCAAATTCCGGTGTAGAACGATATCCTTCCGTAGCAGTTTGCTGTGCGTCCAGAATCAGGCTCCTGAAAAATCTGGTTTTTGGCAAAAACTTCACGACCGGAATTGCGAGTGCGAATGCAAAGATAAACGAAAGCCCCACCTGTGTCAACGCATCTAAAATATCCTCAAAGCCAATCCGTCCCACGTGAGGCAGAAGGCTCAGCACAAAACTACCGACAATCAACAAAATGCCTAACAGCCCCGCAATACCAAAACCAGGGATGACTAATACCTCCAGCAGCAGCAGGCCCACTCCGATCACGAAGATTAGAATTTCTGTCCATTGCGCAAGGTTGACGAGATAATGACTCCCAAAAAATAATGAAAGAGCAATCACCGACAGGGTGCCCCCTATTCCCCACCCGGGAGTTCTCACCTCAAAAATAAGACCAAAAATTCCAACGGTCAATAATAGTGAACTGATAATGGGATTGGTCAGAAAATAGACCAACTTTTCGGACCAGTTAATTTTTGTCAAATTCAACTCACTTTTTTCCAGACCCAATTTCTTTAGCAAATCATCGAAATCATCTGCGATTCCATCAGCGATGTTCAATTCAATGGCTTCCTCAGAGGTCAACGTCAACAATTTTCCTTTTTCAATCACGCCCGGAATTTCGACATCTTCATCCACCATGGATTCCACAATTTTTACAGGTCTGTTATTCCGCTGCGCCACGGAACGCATGACCGAGCGCAAATATGAAACAGTTTTTTCCGAGGCTTTTTTGCCGGACTGATCGACCGGGGTAACCGCTCCTATGGAACTGCCGGGCGCCATATAAATTGAATCGCATGACAACGAAATCAATGCCCCGGCCGAAGCAGCCTCGCGATTAACAAACGCATAGACAGGCACTTCCGCTTCAAAAATGGCGTCACGAATTTGGAGCGCGGCATCCACTCTTCCGCCGGGCGTATTTATCTCCATCACAATTGCCCCAGCTTCCTGTTCATTCGCCCTTTGAACAATCCGCTGAATGTAGTTTGGCAATCCAAGATTTATCTGACCTTCAATTTTAATGTGGTAAATTGCCGTTGAATCAATTTGGGCCAGAGCAGGAAAAACAGTTAGTAAAATACAGACTATTCCGATATAATTTATCAACAATCTCTTCATTGGCGTGGAGACTCCATAATAAAATATAGTTTGGTCGTTCTCAATGCAAAATATTATTCGGACTGATTACTTAATCAAAAAAACTATTGGTTCTAAAGCGACAATTACACCGGTGATTTATGTAGAAAATTTGAGGATTATTTCACATTGTGTCGGAAATTTCAGATTTCTTTAACTCGAGGAATTAGGCATTATCATTAATTATGAGGCGACACTTTTTTCGGGATCGTAATTTTTATATTCGATAAATTTATATCGGGCTAACGATTGAATGAACACAGCGAGACGATCATAAACTGGATCGATGTTATCGCTATATTTTTTTTTTAACAGTGTTCCAATTTGTTCTACTGTGTTGTTACCATTACAATTCTTCCATACAAAACTGCCGAACTCATCCAGATTCACTTTGAAATGTGGTTTCTTCAAACGCGGCAATACATATTTCACCATAAATTTGTTCCGAAATTTTGGTTTCAACAATACCACGAGTCCTTCAGCGGTTTCTTCATATTTTATTTTTTGTTCCGGAATCAGATCAAGTAAATTTACTGACATTCTTTCCCTGTATCAACTAATTATATTTCAAGTATCGTAAATTATCCTGTTTGAGCGAGTTGAAGATCATAATGCTGACCGTGCTACAATTTAACACCCGATTTGGGAGTAGCAGAAAAATCCAAAACAGTTAATTCAATTGAGATGCATGAATTATTGAAAAAATCTCTTTTATCTACTTTATGGTCTGTCTGTAAATAAGGAGCTTTGAGATTTGCGAGGCGTTTCATCATGTTTGGTTCAGAGGATGTGTTTCCTCTAAAGAATTCGCCCCCTGTCCGTTCAGAGGACAAGGAGCGAACTATAATTTATGTTAATTTATTTTTTCATCTCTCTTAGAGCTTTAAGCGGATAATAAATCATCACATAAGCGAGAATTGCAAATACCACCAGGCCCAGGATTGCAAACCCTTTTTTGGGATTCCCTGAGGCGTCCACATTTCCCAGCAATCCATTCAAATTGACCTTGGAAACGACAAGGATTGCCAGAATAATCCCGATTAAAGCCTCGCCGGCGACAAGTCCGGACGAGATGAGAAGCCCGATACTCTCAAGGAAGGATTTTTTCTGCTCCTTGTCCTCCTCAACTTTTTCTTTTTCAATTTCTTTTTCAGCGGCTCTCTCCGTTGCGTATTTGAAAATACCACCGATAAAAATGGCAAACGTTGTAGTAAACGGCAAATACATACCAACAGAGATGAGCATGGGTGAAGGTGAGTTCAACATAATGAGTGCAACCGCGAAAAACATTCCCGAAATGACCAGTGGCCATGCCATTTCACCGCTAATGATGCCTTTGGACATCATAGCCATCAGACCTGCCTGCGGCGCCGGAAGTGCATCGCTGCCAATTCCGTTGGCTTCGTGCAACCACATAATCGGGAGCACCATGATCAAAGCGGCTGCGACGACACCAATGCCGCCACCGATCTGCATACGATATGGTGTCGCGCCGAGGATATGCCCGACTTTCCAGTCCTGCATCATATCACCGGCCACGCCGGCAACACAACACACCACCGAAGCGACTGCGAGCGTTGCTGCAATTCCCTGATTGACTTTATCTTCAGAACCGGTCAAACCAACTGCCAACATTAATAGCGCTGCAACCAGCAGAGTTGTCAATGTTAATCCGGAAATAGGATTCGATGAAGAGCCAATGATACCCACGAGATAGCCTGCGACAGCAGCGAACATAAATCCTGCAATCGCCATCACGACTGCGGCTAACAGTGCGGAACCCCAATTGCCCGAAAAATGGTTATAAAGGATAACCATACAAATAACCAGCACGACAATCGCGATAAAAATCATTCCGAATGGGGCATCTTTGTCAATTCTGGATTCTTTCTTGCTTTCGCCTCTTCGGGCAGCGCCGATATCGGAGATACCCTTTCGAATACCACCGACGAGACTGTTGCGCATTTTAAATAATGTATAAAACGCGCCCACCAACATACCCCCGACAGCAATGGGTTTTACAGTCGAATTATATGCGGCTTTGGCAATGTTGATCCAGGATGAATTTATCACCAGACCTTCCAATTGATTGCTCATTAAAAACAGGACGATGGGCATCAGGAACAACCATCCGAAAACACCACCGGAAAATGTGATGGCAGCAAGTCTGAATCCAATAATATATCCAACTCCCAGGAAAGCAGGAGAAGCACTTGGAGTTTGCCAGAACATACGGCCTTCATGTGTGGTTTCACTGCCGGCAATAACTTTACTTTCACTATCCAGGAGTGAAATTTTGGACATTCCAAAGGAAAGTACTCCTTTCACATGATCCTTTATTAATGTAATTCCATTGGGATTTTTGAAAAATTCAATAATACCGGCGAGCAACATAGAACCAAAAACAAAGCCCGCGCCCGTGCTTCCACTTTGTCCCACTTTAACGATTTCAGCACATGCCTTACTTTCAGGATATGGCAGAGTGACATCTTCAATCAGCGCACGCCTTAAGATGATTACAAATAATACACCAAGCACACCGCCGACCAACATTAACAATGTACTTTGGATATAATAAAATCTGTCCCATACCCCGGCGATGATAAAAGCCGGAATAGTGAAAATGGCACCAGCAGCCAGCGCTTCACCAACAGCTCCAGTGGTTCGGGCCATATTTTCTTCCAAAATCGTCCCTTTGAACATGCGCAACACAGCCATGGAGATTACGGCTGCCGGAAAAGTAGCTGCCACGGTCATTCCCGCTTTCAAACCGAGATAAGCGTTTGCTGCTCCTAAAATAACAGCTAAAATAATTCCTAAAAACACCGCCTTAAAAGTCAGTTCTTTCATGTCAGTTTCAGCCGGAACGTACGGTTTATACGACATCCCGGTTGATCCTTTTGATTCTGCCATATTTTTCCTCCAGGGATTAGTAAAAAGTAAACACGATTTATCGACGGATTAATTCTGATTTCGAGCTTAAACTAATTATTCTATGATTGCAGCCAATTCGGACTTTTATTAAAATTTAGTAATCAAATTAACTTACAAATTAAAATAAAATAACTTAAAAGTCAAGTAAAAAATCGGTTAAAAAAATTTACACCCGGGCTTTTACTTGATTTTTTGAAATATTTTTAGTATATTAGTAAAATTATTTTCAGGCAATTATCCTGTTTTTCTAATGTATCATTTATGAAAATTCTAAACGACATCACTCTGGGCCAGTACTACCCTGTGGATTCTTTTGTCCATCGCCTCGATCCTCGGACAAAAATTCTGGTGGTACTGATTACCATGTCAATTTTTATTGCCGCGAATAAATTCATCGGATTTTTAATTGCTCTGCTGGTTTTACTATTCATTATCAAAACATCGAAAATTCCTGTTTCACTTGTCGCCCGGAATTTGCGGCCATTTATCTGGCTTTTTCTATTGACTATTTTTCTTCACCTTTTTCTTACAACCAAAGAAGCAGGGATTATCCATATACCAATTTTCAATATTGGAATTCCCAGGCAGGGTCTTATTCTTGGGGCAACCTACTCATTACGTCTGGCCGTTTTGATTATTTTAGCAGCACTGTTAACGTTGACTACATCGCCCATGGAGTTGACAGATGCCCTGGAGCGATTCCTGAAACCATTGCAAAAACTGGGCATTTCAACCCATGAATTCACGATGATGATGACGCTGTCGCTGCGGTTCATTCCAACACTAATTTCTGAAGCGGACAAGCTTCAAAAAGCGCAGGTATCGCGCGGCGCGACGTTTGAAGGAAATATCATTCAGCGAATTAAAAGCGTGATTCCGTTGATCCTGCCCTTGTTCATTTCTGTCTTTCGCCGTGCGGACGAACTGGCGCTGGCGATGGATTCACGATGTTATACCGGCGGAAAAAACAGAACCAGCTTCAAAAAGCTTGTTTTTCATCATAACGATTATTTTATTCTGGGTGGAACTTTCGTGTTATTTGTCGGGTTTATTTTTATAACAATCTGATTTTTTGAAAAATAGAATGAGAAACATCAAGCTGACTCTTGAATATGATGGAACCGATTTTCACGGCTGGCAATATCAGCCCGGACTGCGAACAATCCAGGACGAAATTGAGCGTTCTTTGAAACAAATTTTTAATGAGAAAATACATTTAACCGGCTCAGGGAGAACAGATGCCGGCGTGCATGCCATGGGACAGGTTGCCAATTTCAAAATTGACTCGGTCATGACGCTCGAAAAACTGCGAGCCGCACTGAACGGCACACTCCCAAAGGATGTTCGGGTGATGGCCGTTGAAGAAGCGCAGGAAAAATTCAATTCAAGATACGATGCAGTTCACAGGCATTACCGTTACACTATTATTCAAAACGAATCCGCCTTAAAACGATTTCACGCCTGGTGCTACAAAACAAAACTGAATCTGGAAAAAATGCAGCAGGCATCGGATTATCTAAAAGGCAGGCACGATTTTCAGGCATTCTGCCAGGCCGGCGCTGATGTAAACCACCACTGGTGCACAGTAGAAGAAATAAAATGGCAACAACAGCAGGATGTGCTGACACTTGATATACTGGCCAACCGATTTCTTCACAATATGGTGCGGATTATTGTCGGAACCATGGTAAACGTTGGCAGAGATTTCACTCCGGTCGATCAAATCAAGGAAATACTAAATTCAAAGAATAGAATGCAGGCAGGACCAACCGTGCCTGCGAAAGGCTTGTGTCTGGTAAAAGTATTTTATTAAACGGAGGTCGCATGAAGTTTTTTATTGATACAGCAAATCTGGAAGAGATTAAGGAAGCTGCAAAATTGGGAATTCTGGATGGCGTGACAACGAATCCATCGCTGGTGTCCAAAGTGCAGGGAAAATTCGAAGACATCATTTTCTCTATTTGCGAAGCAGTGGATGGCCCGGTCAGCGCGGAAGTTGTCAGCCTAAATTCGGAAGGGATGATAAAAGAAGCCCGCGAATTGGCCAAAATTCACAAAAATGTTGTCATTAAAATTCCAATCACGACGGAAGGTCTCAAAGCCATCAAACAACTGGAATCCGAAGGCATTCATGTCAATGTCACGTTAATTTTCAGTCCAACACAGGCGCTGTTGGCCGCAAAGGCAGGCGCATCATTTGTTAGTCCGTTTGTTGGGCGCATCGACGATATCAGCGGCGCCGGCATGCAACTGGTTCACGATATCGTTTCAATTTATAATAATTACGATTTCAAAACCGAAGTCATTGTTGCCAGCATTCGCAATCCCATGCATGTAGTGGAAGCGGCGCAAATTGGTGCGCACATCGCTACCATTCCATTCAAAGTAATTGAACAACTGGCGAAACATCCTCTGACTGATATTGGGATAGACAAATTTTTGGCGGACTGGGAAAAAGTGAAAAGCAGGTAAACTCGTTTCATTTAATATTAAATACGCGATAAATAATACTACATAGTCAGATTAAAATTGGCCTCAAGATGCAAGGTAATATTTCCCAATTGTTGTCATTTCCGTACCACAGGCACTCCTTTCAGTCGCATGCCTGCAAAGTTGCATTATATTTTTAGATGAAAACAGACTTTGTTTTTAGGGAATCTCCTCGCGATATAGAATGAGATTCCTGTCCTCCAAAAAGATGGCGGATCTACGACAAAAAATGCGCAGGCGACCGAAGAAAGTCCAGCGGAAATGACAGAAAAAGTGTAATCTGACTAAGTGGTCTAATTTATAATTACAGTGACGTATTTATTGCTTGACATATTAAAAATA
>CAZSBG010000132.1:0-17145 GCA_964605145.1 uncultured Cytophagia bacterium
CATGACAATTTGATCAAAAATGTCATTTTGGAAAAAGTGTCCGGTAGCGAGATTAAATTTTATGTTTAAATAAATTATAATATGTTGTGTGAATCAGATTCTTTAAAAGCGAAACATTTCTTTGTATTGGCCAAAAGATTGTGCTATTGGTGGTTTTATATCTGAATGACAATAATACTTGTCGAGCGAGGAAGATTAAAAAGCCATTCGGAATAGTATAAAAGCTATAAATGTTGACAGGATAATAATCTTTGGTATCGGAGGGAAGGAATCTTCCATAATACTTAGGTTATTAGGGAACTACTGTAAATTTTGTCGGAAATCTAACTTTTTAATTTGTGAGGGGAGGTTTTATTATGGAAACTGTATATCCTGAATGTCTCAAATGCTCTGCGGGCGTGCTTATTCCTTTATCTGATTATGGACGTGAAGGTTCTTCCATTATGTATAAAGCTTGGGTTTGCACCAATCCCGAATGTGGGTTCAATATTAGAATCGATAATGGTGAATTAAGCATTGGAAAAGTTATTGGCCAATCTTATAAATAGTAAAAATTTTCCTCGCTCATAATATTATTTTTTCTGCATTGATTGAAGAGGGTAAAGGAATTTACTTCCAATTACCCTTTTTCAATTTTGAAGGGAAATTGAAAATTGATTGAGATGTTGAAAAATCACCTGACCAAGAATTTGAAAATAAAACTAATTGTCTTTGGAATTGCCTTTTTTGTTTGGTTGTTCGTAAAAACAGAGGACAATTATAAACATGATTTAAAAATTCCTTTTCGTGTCGGGAGTCTCGAAGCTGATCAGATCATTGAAAATAATGTTCCGAAAAGTGTTACTGTCACAGCCTGGGGAAAGGGCAAGGCATTATTTTCACTGTTGATCCGAAGGGATGCTTCTTATGTGATGGATGTGTCCAATTTCCGTCGCAAAGCAAAATTGCCGTTAAAAAAGGAAAATATTCGACTGCTTCGCCAGAGTGATATTCAATTTTTGAACATAATTGAACCTGAATCCGTAGAAGTCAAAATCACCAATTTAGTTGACAAAAAAGTCCCGGTGGTAACTGATATTGAAATTGAAACAATAGCCGGTTATTCTACAGTCAATAAAATTATAATTGAGCCGGAATCTGTTGTCGTCAGGGGGCCAAAGGCGGCTATAGATTCGATTGGCGTGATTCATACCGAACAGAGACTGTTTCGAAAAATTAAACGTGATTTTAATAAAAAAGTTAAGCTTGTTCCTCCGTCTCGTAAGCATGTAACGCTTATGACCCATGAAATTGATGTGTTTATTGATGTCCAGAAGTTGATGGAAAAACCGATTTTCGAAATTCCTGTAGAAGTTCAAAATCAACCAAAAAATGTCAAAGTGATGGCCATTCCAACGACATTGTCACTGGTTCTGGAGGGTGGCGCGGAATTGCTGCTGACAGTGACCCAAAAAGATGTGAATGCTTATATTGATTATGAAAAGATCAAGGGTTCAAAAGAAAAATATCATTTAGCTTACATCGAAACACCGGAAGGTGTCAGATATCGTGATGTAAAACCAAAGCGATTTAAAATTGTAATCGAAAAAATACATTGAGATATGTACGTTTTAGGAATAGAAACATCGTGCGACGAAACAGCCGCCGCAGTATACGGTGAGGATAGATTATTATCCAATATCATCGCCTCGCAGGTGGTTCATAACCAGTATGGTGGCGTGGTTCCAGAATTGGCTTCGCGGGAACATATTCGCCTGATTTTACCCATTATCAGACAAGCTGTCCAGCAGGCAAATTTGCACCTCGATCAGATCCAGGGAATTGCGGTGACCTATGGGCCCGGACTGGTGGGCTCCATTCTTGTGGGATTGAACGGGGCCAAGGCAATTGCTTATGCGAAAAATATCCCGTGGGTCGGTGTTAACCACATCGAAGGCCATATATTTTCAAATTTCATAAATCATCAGGAAATAAAGACACCGTTTATCGCGTTAATAATTTCCGGTGGGCATACCCAGTTAGTGGTAGTCAATGGATTGGGAGCCTATCAAATATTGGGACAAACGCTGGATGACGCAGCCGGCGAGGCATTTGATAAGGTGGCAAAAATGCTTGAATTAGGCTATCCCGGCGGCCCGATTATCGATAAAGCAGCAAAAAATGGGAATCCTGATTTCGAGAAATTTCCACGCGCACTTATGAAAGAGGATGACCTGAATTTCAGCTTCAGTGGATTGAAAACTGCGGTGTTGTATTATTTAAAAAGGCACAATATCGAAGATAGGAAAAAAAATACATCCCATATCGCCGCAAGTTTTCAGGCTGCGCTGGTTGAGGTGTTGATTGAAAAGACAATCCGTGCAGCAAAGAAAATGCAGATTAAAGAGGTTGTGTTAGCTGGCGGCGTGGCAAGAAACAGCTTTTTAAGGGCAACCATTGAAGACCGCGCAAAGGTAGAAAATTTGAATATTTATATCCCTGAACCTGTGTTTTGCACGGACAACGCTGCAATGATTGCCTGGGTTGGGTATCAAAAGATAAAAAGGGGAATCACTTCAGATTTCCGACTGGCACCGGTTCCGAATTTGAAATTGTGAAAAACATCATTTTGTTTGATCAAAAATTTCAACAAGAACAATGAGCAGCCAGAAAAGATAGGCTTCATCTTGTTTGTTCAATTCGTAATTATCTTCAATATCTTCTATCAGCATATCCAACGCATAGCTGATAATGCTCACCTGAGAAACCTCCGGCTGTTTATCTATAAATTGGTATGATTTTTCAATATCGAACTCATCAAATTTTTCCAGCCAGAGTTCTCTTTTCTCGACGGTCTCCAAAATTTCGTCCGTTGAGATTTCCGAAAAAGCGTCTGGAAAAGTCGATCTGAAAATTGCCCAGATTATTCGGGAGTAGTTATTGGTCAACTCTCCCAAAGCCGGATTGAGATGTTGATTAAATTTATCGATAAATTCAAATATGTTCGGTTGTTCTTTCTTGAAATTTTGTTCGATGGCTTTCAGCTCAGCAACATTAGACCTGCTTATTCTCATCCAAATTTCATCGACGATCTTTCTGGGAATTAATTCCATTTAAAATTGCCTCCTAATGTGGAATTTGATAAACGTACAGTTGGAAAGTAGCTGTCCTTAAAAAGTATCGGCAATATCACAGAAAAATATTAGCCCAAAAAAGTGGGTTATTTGTCACTTTTTGCCTATTCAAAAATTTGAGATACAGTTTCCAATGGAATCATTTTGTAACAACAAAGTTTCCAAATAAAACGAATTAAAAGAACGGAGGGCTTGAAAGAGGATTCTGTAAATTTAAAAAAAGATGAAAAAGCGGTCGCTGCATTTAACTTTTGGTTAAAGACTCCGGAAATTCTTTTTTCAAGGTTCGAAGCAATTTTTGGGTGCTGGCAAGAGCGTGCAGCAATTGGTCTTCCTCATCTTCGTCCTGGTGCTGCCTCAAATCCCATGCTTTTTTGAGATTCTCAAAAATCGAATTTGTTTTCTTGAGTAAAATATCACCCAATTCCTTGCGATTGGGTTTTCTACTTTTTAACATCACCCGAGGGCCAACGAAAAAACCGATTTGTTCCAAACTTTCAATTTGATCATCAAATAGTGCATTTTCATGACTGTCAAAAACCTCAAAACGGTCATCTTGCTGAAGTATGATTAAAAATTCTTCAAATTGAGTTTCATCCAACTCCCCCATAAGACTGAGTTTCAGCCATATTTTTTTTATGGGAACAATGAAATCATGTTCCTCACGTAGCAGTTGATCCGCTAAATCGACAATGCGTGAGTTCATTCCTACCTCTCCTGCAGTTGAGCCTTTCCCTGCAAAAAAAAAGTGTAAAATATTAATGGTCAGTAATAATAATATAAAAATATTCATATTATTTTCAAGCATTTTTTAATCAATTTTTCAGAATTTTAAAATTTTAATTCGCATTTTCTAAATTGTAATATTGACTGCGTAACAATATGTTATTAAGATAATAACGAGAATATAAACCAGGCCATTTCGGGGGCATTAGTATAGAATATATGTGTCCGCTCAACTCCTTCGTTATAAATTTCCGAATAAAAATTCTTGAGAAATAAATTATTTTTTTTTATCTTAACTTTGCTACCGGACACTTTTTCACATATTAAAAGAAATAGAACACGTTTTGTGTTGTTATCAATGGATAAAATTCAAAAAGTGTCCGGTAATGAAATCGTAACCAATTATCAAAATCTTATCACACGATAAAAAAGCGTAATGAAGAAATTTATCGCCGGTTTTACGATTGTCTGCCTCGGTATTTTTCCTGGTTTTTCTCAGTCACCGAATGATGTCTATCTCTGGCTGAAGACCAAAACAATTCAGCAAACCATTGAATCCCGTTTTCCTGCGCCGGCCGGGTACAAGCGGGTAAAACTGCCGCCGGGGAGTTTTGGCGAATGGCTGCGGGAATTGCCGCTGCTGCCAAAGGGCACGCCGGTCAAGGACTATCGCGGACGCGTGAAGGTGCCGGCCGGCGACTCCACTCTCGCGGGAGTGGTAGATTACGATATTTCAGGCAAAAAGCTGGAGCAGTGCATGGATATTATTCTCCGCTTCCGCGCGGAGTATTTGCGCTCCATAGGCGAAAGCGGCATCTCCTTTTTCCTGCCTGTGAAATTCCCATTGTTATGGTCCGATTGGGCGCGCGGCTTGCGGCCGGTGTTTCACGGAATTGACATAACGCTCGTGCAAAAAGAAAAACCGGATTCCTCGCGAGATGCGTTCGATAATTATTTGAAAGAAATTTTTTATTACAGCGGCACCCAGACCGCCTATTTCAATTATCCAAAAATTGAAGCAGAGAAAATTCAGGTTGGGGATTTTGTGGTGAAGAAGGGAAAGAAGGGACACGCCATTTTGATCCTCGATTTCGCCGTGAATGCCGAGGGAGAAAAAATAGCGTTGATTGGCCACGGCGATACCCCGGCGTGCCGGTTTTATCTGCTCAATTACCGGCAAGGCCAGCCCTGGTTTCCGCTCAATCCGAAAGAAAAAACACTACCACTGCCGTTTGAAAAGAAAATGTATTGGGAGGGATTGCGGCGGTTTTCAACAAGTTCCGGTGGAAATTAGAGGCCCCGCTCCCATTCCTCGCGAAAATGCGCCGCAGCAGGATTTTCCAGCGCACTGCGGATTTCATTCAACAAGCGATGCTTGTCTCTGGAGAGCGTGCCCTTCAAAACAAGGTAGTTGGAGGCATGATTGCTTCGGAAAATGGTGCTGTCCAATTCGGTATGGTCGATGAAAATTTCCATTTCGCGGATGAGATCGAGCAGGCTCATCCGGACAAAGTCGCCGGAAAATCGCTGCCGAAAATGGTCTTCACCGAACGGGAAGCTCAGCACCAGTGTCGAGGCAAACTCCGGCTGAACGATGTTCAGAATTTTGGCGGAATTGATAGCATGTTGGCGCGAGTATTTCAATCCGCCCAGGCCGTTGAGAATCATCACCGAAAGTTTGATGCCGGCCTGTTTTGCCAGCAGTAGTCCCTGTTCGGTGGATTCGAATGTCTCGCCTTTGTTCACCAATCGGAGCAATTTATCGTCCCCGGTCTCGATTCCCACGTAAAGCAAACCCAGTCCTGCTTCTTTTAATGCGATTAATTCATCCAATGATTTTGCTGCGATATCTTTGGGCAGCGCATAAGCGGAAATCCGATGCGCTTTGGGGAAGGATCTGTTTATCGCGTCGATAATTTTCAGCAATTTCGCTGCCGAAAGCACCATTGCATTTCCATCAGCCAAAAAGAATTTCCGAACGTTGGGGTACACAAGCGCTGTGTCCCTGATTTCGCGAATCACATCCTCTTCTTTTCGGACGCGGAACCGCTTGTTAGTGTACATTTCGCAGAACGCGCATTTATTCCACGAGCAGCCCAGCGTGATTTGAAAGATCAGTGAATTCGCCTCTGCCGGCGGTCGGAACAGCGGCCCGTCGTATTCTATTGGAAAAGAGCTCATTTTTTTAGTCCGAATTCAGTTGATGATTTTTTTTGAATGAACGAATCCATCAGCCTGCGCGCGATGCTGGGCGGACCCGGTATCGGGGGAAGATTAGCGGCTATGAAATCTTTCAATACAAATCCTAAACATTATACTGGAAAATAATATCAATTTCAAGTTAAAATTGAGTTCGCTTCGTCAGATGTGAAAAAAATGGATATATCAGTTGGCACTGGTTTACCCAGGTTCTTATTGATAAAAAGTATTCACTGATAGATTGCTTTTTTCAATTGAGAAAATTTTTGAGGGGTAGTGTGTCCTGAATTTTAGCCGCAAGTAAATTAATATCCGGGTGTTCAAATAACAGGCACATTTGTTAGGATAAATTAAAATACAATAATTTGTGAAGGAGGATTTTATGGAAACATTCAACAGGAGTTATTTTGGCCGAATAGCTTTTTTGATTATTGGCCTGGGTTTTATTGCCGGTAGCGTCTGGGCAATGCCGCAATTAAGTTATAAATCGAATGTGGGGGATGTGCTGGTTTATGAGACTGTGACAAAGTCTACACGAATAATGGAGCGACGGGGGGAAACATCGGAATTTACCACAACGCGAAAGTACAATTTTCAACTCCAGAGCGAGAAGAGCGATACCAATTTGAGTTTTATCCTTACTATTGACAAGGTTGATTTTTCCAGCAGCGGTGGTCGTGGTTTTCGTGGGGCAGAGCCGGAGGATGTGGAAGGGAAACGCTTGCGTGTGAAACTGACAGCGCTCGGTGAAGTGGCGGATTTATCGGCCATCGATGAGATAAAAATGCCCGAACGCAGAGGCGGAAGAGAAGGCCGTCGGCCGGGCGATCGGCGGAGAGATCCCCGGAGGCAATTTCAAATTCAAATGTTTACCCTGCCAGATAAGGACCTGAAAGTCGGAGATTCCTGGACTGAAAAAACAAAAGGCCAACCGGATGAAGATCGACGTGGTTTTCGGTTCGGAGGTATGGAGCAAACCGAAGAACGTGAGACGAAATATACTGTTGTTGCAGAAGAGAAAAAGAAAGGTCTGCAATGCCTCCATATAAAAATGACGTCAACTTATTCTCGCATTGGTGAGGGCGAAAGGCGCGGCAGTGAAATCAGTACCGAAGGCGAAGGGGAAACAGATGCTGAGGTCTGGTTCGCTCCCAAAGAGGGCGTGCTCGTTGAGTTTTCGGAAAATACATTTTATGAAGGAACAACTGCCGTTTCAGGGCAAAGAAGTATGACGATGCCAAATTCAAACGAAAGTAAATATACATTGAAGCTCGTAAAATATAAACCGGCCAAAAATTAGTGCCTCAATTCATTGCATCTTACGCTGTCATTGTAAAATCGCAACATGTCAATTCACAATACCTCCCTTAATATTGTGTAATTTAATGGTGTGCAGTGGCAGCGTAATTTTTATCGCAAATGGATTTCCTGCCTTTTTATTAAATCACAGAAAGTTAAAAGCAAATTGGTTTTTATTCATGCATATTTTGTTTAAATAGAGTTGTCATATTTATGGCTGTTAACGGCTCAATGAATTGTATTTGTTCATTTTTTATTAGAATATTTCAAAATAATTTTGTATATTGAAGGAAATTTTTTGGGTGGTTTTGATGAGGCCATCCGTGAATAAAAATCAGCGAACTGCCACTTTTTACCGTATTACTGTGGAAAAAGTCTGACAGACTAAATCGATCATTGAATAGGAGAACGTAACTGATGGCTGGAAAAATTTTCGCAGATTTGCACAACCATAGCACTGCATCCGATGGCGAATATACGCCGACACAATTGGTAGAGAAAGCCAAGGATATTGGATTGGGAGCAGTTGCGCTGACCGATCATGATACCATTGAAGGAACGAGTGAGTTCCTTCAGGCCGGGGCTACAATGGGGATGAAGGTTCTCCCCGGTGTTGAGGTATCATTGGCATTCAAGCGAGACTATTTTGTAGGAACGCTGCATTTGTTGCTTTATTTACCCCAACAATTGCTGGGAGATAAAAAATTCACCGCCATGCTGAATGAAATATTGGCGCAGGGCCGCGGACTTCCATTGGTGGAATCGCGCGTGGAATCGATAAATAAAGTGTTCGGGCCACAAGGTGAACAGCCGAAGCTGAAAAATCCGCTTAAAGTTGAGGAATTGGTCGGCTACAGTCCGAATGTTACGCGGCGCCATTTTGCTCTGGCGCTCAAGGAAAAACATGGCATAGAAGATAAAAATGAAATCAGTGAAATTATCGGGAATGACAGTCCTGCATATATTCCATCCGGATTGGATATGGATTTGCTTCGCCCTTTGTTTGAAAAGTACAATGTCCTTCGAGTGCTGGCTCATCCGGCTGCCGGTTCTTTTCCCGGAGAAAGTCATTACAAGGAAGTGCTGCCCCCGGTGGAAATCGTCGAAAAAATTTTCCCGGAGTTTCTGGATTTGGGGCTGGATGGAATTGAAGTCTACTATCCGGGACACACAGAAGCACATCAACAGCTTATGATGGAGTGGGCGAAAAATTATAGTCTGGTCATCACCGGCGGCTCGGATTGCCATGACACTCAGCAGCGTCCTCTGGGAGTAACCGGTCTCGATGAAATAGAGTTCAAGAAATTGATGGAGAAACTGTCTCAACTTTAAACGAGACATTGTGAGCAAAATGTTAAACATTAAAACGTTTCTGCCGAATTGTATAATATTGAAATGAAAAGCAAATTTCCGAATGAGAAAAGTGATCTGGTTTAAAGCAATATTAAGAAATAGAGTACTGATCTGGCTGTTTACCTTTTTAACCTTTGTTCCGCCGCGTGTGCATTCGCAAAATGCGTTCCCACCAAACGATTTCAGCGATGTGCTTGAACAATTTGAATGTTTTGTCGAAGAGTCGCTATTTGACTGGAATGTCCCGGGTGCAGCAGTGACAATTGTCAAAGATGATTCGATTGTTTTCCTGAAGGGATTTGGAGTACGGGCTGTTGATTCGTCACAAAAAATTGACTCGCATACCGTGTTTCGGCTCGCCTCGGTTTCAAAGGGATTTGCTTCTGTGCTGACCGGTCTGCTGGTTCAGGAAAATGTGTTAGAATGGGATGCGCCGGTAATCAAATTTCTTCCCGATTTTAAGCTCAGCGACAGCAATGCAACAAAGAATTTGACCATCCGGCATGTTTTGAGTCATACAACCGGCCTGCCGCCTCATGCCTACACAAATTTGCTGGAGGATGATGTTCCCTACCAAAAAATATTGAAAAAATTGAGAAAAGTAAAATCGATTTTTCCGCCAGGAGAACGATATGCATATCAAAATATTTTGTACGCTGTTATAGGCGACGTGGTGAAATCAGCAACCGGGAAAACATACGAAAATTTGATTGAAGAATGTATTTTCAGGCCATTGGGAATGAAAAACGCATCCCTGGGTTATGTACAATTTCTGATGTCAGCCAACAGGGCAGAACCGCATATCCGGGAGAGTTACGAATGGGCTGTGACTGATGTGAAAAAAGCGTATTACGAGGTGCCTCCCTCTGCCGGGGTGAATGCAAGTATTTCTGATATGGCAAAGTGGCTGCGGGCCATGATGGGCGGGAATCCGGTAATTATACCGCCCGAAGTCATCACAAAAGTCACAGCACGGCACGCCCGGACACCTCAGGAATTGAGGAAATATCGGTGGCGCGATGGGCTTACGAATGCGCACTACGGATTGGGTTGGCGTATTTATCATTATGGCGACACAAAAATTGTATACCACGGCGGATGGGTCCAAGGATTTCGCGCGGAAATCGGTTTCATCCCGGATAAAAAAATTGGAATTGTTGCCCTGGTCAATGCTGAAACAAGGATGGCCGGATTTTTCCTTCCAAAATTTTTCGATCTATACCTGAACTTGCCTAAAAATGATGTAATTCATACCGAATGATTGATGTATGAAATCAGGCCTTCAAATTATTACGTGATTAATAAAATCCTGATCTTGCCGATACATTTAGAAAAGTCAACAAGACGATTATTACCCGGGCAAGGAGTTGTTTGATGAAAGAAAAAGCTGAAGAAATAGTGACAAATTTGCGTGCACTTGTTAAAGAATTGCATGGCAGGAAAAAAGAAGGAGCGGTTCATAAATCGAAACAATTGAAGGTCATTCAGAGCGCAATGAGGAATTTACAACAGGATTCAATTAAAATTCCTGATGAGATGATTTCATTGGAAAACAGGCTCAAACAAGAATTGGAACAGGAAAGTCATGTAATCAATGAAGTTTATGATTATCTGAAAGCAGAAGTCATGACAATTTTTGATGTGGAGTTTCAGCAGGATGATTTGAAAAAGGAACAGGACGAAGAAAAAATTAATGAGAAACTCGAAGAAAGCATTCAGGAAGAAATGAAAGAATCCACACATGACAAGAATGCCGAGCAGGTCCCGGAAGAACCCAAAAAGAAAAAGATAAAAAAAGTGATCATGAATGACGATAGCCAGATTTCAATGCGTCCGTCATTTCGATTTCGTCAACGGTAATTCATTCATTGGAAGGCAAAAAGGAGGAGAATGAATTTTCAGAAGTAATGATACTATTATAAATCATCACGAAATCCCACCTTTGGCACTATCCGTTATACTATCCGGCTACTTTCAGGAATTGAGAAATTTTTATTGAAATTTGGAGTAAGAATCGTTATATTTCTGTTGATTTTTTTCCTACAATCATTTTGGAATCAATTAAAGAGAAACACGGCAACTTACATTGTATTTTCCAATTTCAATATGGTTCTTAAACTTTTTATCTAAGAAAAGATAAGGTGGAGAATAGTAATGCATATATCAGTATTTTTAAGTTATCCAAAATTATTCTTGAGGGAACAAGAAGAATTTATATCAAAATTAGTCATGAAGTTAGATAATTTAGGCTTTTTAGCAAGAACTTTGGGTGTCACAGATTATGATATGAATGCACCTCTTAATGCTATAAGACGACTTATGCTCGAATCGAACGGTTTGATAGCAATCGCATTTCGACGGCTATATATTAACGAGGGAATTGCAAAACCTAAAACTGATTTAGAATCTCACAGAGGTATTCAAGTTCGAGAAAAGTGGATGACAAGTCCATGGGCACACATTGAGCCTGCTATGGCTTTTCAAATCGGATTACCCATTCTAATTCTAAGAGAAAGAGGCGTGATTGATGATGGAATACTTGAGAAAGGAGTGGTTGGAGTTTACATGCCCGAATTTAATTTAGAAAAAGATATAGATGAGTATTTTGAGACGATTGAATGGAGAGAGATTATTGGAAAGTGGGGCGGTTATGTCAGATCTGTAGTCGAACAAAAAGGAAATCCTCCAAAACTGTTTTAATAGCTTTTTGTTGATAGTGTAAGAGATTCGTAGAGACGTGAAATCTAATTTTATAAGAGTAGTTTGAAATCTATTTGAAAATATAATTCAGGTTAATACTTGCATATTTTCACAATCAACAATAGGCTCCCGCTTAAAACGAGCAGGAGCGACAGTCCGAAAAACCCAAGTTTCATGAGAGCAAGAACAATCTGAATGAGATTAATGATAAAAAAAATTTATTGAACGAGATTAATAGCAAAATTTGAATTGGAGTCAATATGTACCAACGCGTTCGTTATGATTTAAAACAGGAACTGATAAAAATAAAAGAGGCCGGTTTGTACAAAGAGGAAAGAGTCATTCTGTCGGATCAGAAGCCCGGCATCAGCGTTTCGTATCCGCAGGGATCGGAACCGAAGGAGGTGCTGAATTTTTGCGCTAACAACTATTTAGGGCTGGCTAATTATCCCAAGCTCATCGAAGCAGCCCACGCGGCGCTGGATAAATACGGCCTGGGAATGGCTTCAGTTCGGTTTATTTGCGGCACGCAGAGTCTGCACACGGAACTGGAAAAGAAAATATCGGATTTTTACGAGACAGATGACACGATTTTATATTCGTCGTGTTTCGATGCCAATGGCGGTTTGTTCGAGAGTTTATTGAGCGCAGAAGACGCCATCATCACCGACGCGCTCAATCATGCCAGCATCATCGACGGAATTCGGTTGTGCAAGGCCAAGCGGTTCATTTATGAGCATTCCAATATGGATTCCCTCGAAAAAGTGTTGCAGCGGGCCAGAACCGGCATGGACATCTGGGACGGTCCCGGCCTGGCGCGCGAACCGGTGCCGGCACGAAATATTATCATTGCAACCGACGGCGTGTTTTCCATGGACGGCGATATTGCCAAACTTCGCGAGATCGTGGAGTTGGGCAAAAAATATGATGCCATCGTGATGGTGGACGATTCCCACGCTACCGGATTTTTCGGGAAGACCGGTCGCGGTTCCATCGAGTACTGCGGTGTGATGGGCGAAGTGGATATTATCACGTCCACGCTCGGCAAAGCACTGGGCGGCGCTTCCGGCGGATTCACCACCGGGCGGAAGGAGATCATCGAAATACTCAGGCAGAAATCACGGCCTTACCTGTTTTCGAATACCCTGGCGCCGGTCATCGCAGCTTCAGCAATTGCTGCATTCGATCTGCTCTCGCAAAGCGATGACCTCCGGCTCAAACTCATGGAAAACACGGCTTATTTCAGATCAAAAATGACTGAAATCGGATTTGACATCATCGAAGGCGTTCACCCGATTGTCCCGGTGATGTTCCGGAATTTCGAAAATGATGCCCTTCTTTCTCAGGCTATGGCAAAAGATCTGTACGCTGAGGGAATTTATGCGATCGGTTTCTTTTTTCCTGTGGTGCCAAAGGGACAGTCCCGTATTCGTGTGCAAATTTCCGCGGCGCACACCACCGAGCAAATCGACCGCGCAATTGCGGCATTTGCAAAAGTTGGCAAGAAGCATAATGTGATTTCATAAAATCTGAAGTGAATGAAGTAACAATTTTGGTGAAAAAATGAGGAGATTATTATTCTCCGAAATATATATATTTTTCTTGTCCTGCATATTTGGTAGCGGTCTTTTCGCACAATCCAAATTCAGCAATACATTAACCGGTAAAATTATTGATTCGGAGACCGGGAAACCGCTGTTCAATGTGAACGTTTTTCTGGCAAACACCACGCGGGGCGCTGCGTCCGGGCCTGGCGGGACGTATCTCATTGAAAATATTCCACCCGGGTCGTATCAACTGATCGTTTCCATGATTGGTTATGAACTGGTAAAGGTGCAGGTCGATTTTTTGAATAAAAAGACAATTAAAAAAAATATTGAACTCGACCCCAAAATTCTTTCCGGTGAAGCTGTTGAAATTGAAGCCGAGGAACCAAGGGAGTGGAAGAAAAATCTGAAGTGGTTCATCGAATTATTCGTGGGTGAAACAGATAATGCAAAAAAGTGCAGGATAAAAAATCCTGAAGTATTGGATTTCGAAGTGAACCGAAAAACAGGTGAATTTTTAGCCTCAACCGATAGTATGCTGACCATCATCAATGAAGGACTGGGATACAAAGTCCGAATTATTTTAGAGAAATTCAGGTATTGCCAGGACAGCCTGTATTATATGATTTATCCTTTGTACTCAGAACTAAAGGCGAGTGATGAAAAGCAAAAGAATGAATGGGGGAAAAATCGGAATTTCACGTACGAAGGGTCATACCGACATTTTCTTTCGGCGCTGGCACGTGGGTCGGAAGAGCAGGAATATTTTGAATTATATCGCCGGGGTAACGAACGCGTGACTGCCGAAGAGTTGAATATCGTTCACAGCGACACATCTGCCATGTTGAAACACCTGATTTACGACGAACCACTGAAAATCATTTACAAGGGTCTTTCGCACAGCGGACAGGGCACGTATATCAGTGAAATGCGCATCTCGTTTCCCACCTCTTTCATTCAACTCAATTATGGCGTTGCGATGATCGATACCCTCGGGAATCTGTACACAAAAATGGGGATTACGCGGCAAGGTTACTGGACCCGAGAGCGAATCGGCGATATGCTCCCGTTTGATTATTATCCTTCAAAATAAAAATGGAGAAATGAAACTATGACTAAAATTATATCTCATTTCTCCATTTGAAGTATTAAATTTAATCCTTATCAAAAAAGACTATTGAAGTAAACTGCCAGGCTACTATAACGCTTTAATAAAATTTCGTTAATGATGATCAAAGAAGTTGGAAAATAGGAAAAAGTAAATTGTAAAAAATCGAATATCTAATGGCGAAAATCCAAAATCATTTCCATCGAGCGTTTTATATTTGGCAGTAAAAATCATGAACAAAATTCACGTTTTTGAAGGGTAAGAACCTAAAACCCATCCGCTTTTATTTCCTTTTCCGTGATCTCTCCGTACTTGCTTACCTTTTCCCGAATTTTCGATGCTTTTCCGATCAGCACGAATTGCAGGTTTTCTTTTGGAAAGTATTTTTCAATGATCTCTTTTGTTTTGTCCACGGTCAGTCCATCTACATTTTTTTCGAAATCATTGATGAATGATTCATCGAAATCATAGATGAACATGGCGGTGAGCAGCGAAGCCAAACTACCGCCGGTTTCATAGCGCGGCGGATATTGGCCCTTGACATAATTTTTTGCAGAAGTAAGCGTGGTTTCATCAATCCCCTGAGTGAAAAGTCGATCGTAAACCTCTAAGGCTAAATCGAGCGCTTCGATGGTCTTTTCTGTGCGAGTGAAGCTGCTCATCGCGAATGTTCCTGAATTCTTGTACATGCTGAAATAGCTTCGAGCGCCGTAGGTGAGGCCGGCATTGACGCGCAATTCATCATTGAGCCACGAGGTGAACCGTCCGCCAAGAATGGTGTTCACGACCTGAATGGGCACGTAATCCGGATTGCTGCGTTTCACGCCTAAGCCACCGATGCGAAACTGGGTTTCAGTGGCATCGTCTTTATTCACAAGAAGAAGCCGGCTCCTGTCATAGGATGGAATTTCCGCAGCATCGACTTTGTGCGATACGCTGGCAGCCTTCCAGTCTTTGAAAAGATTTTCGATTTCTTTTTTCAATGTTGATGTTTGGAAATCACCAACAAGCGCCAGTGCTGATTCTTCCGGCTGGTAGTTCGCTTCATAAAATGCTTTCACATCATTAATTTTTATATTCGAAATGCTCGATTTGGTGCCGGATTCCGGATTTCCATACGGATGACCGCCGAACAGAAATTTATTGAAGTAATCACCAATGACACTTGATGGCCGCTCTTTTGCCAGTTCCAGTTGCACCATGAGGCGCTTTTTTCGTTTCTCAAATTCTGATTTGTTGAATTTGGGATTTACAACAATATCTTTCAAAATTGGCAGCACTTTGTTCCAGTCTTTGTTGATGAATGACATTGAAACTGAAGCCACTTCAGCGGAAGCAGATGTCCCGTATGAAGCGCCGAGAAAGTCCAACGTTTCTTCAATTTCATTTTTCGAATAATTCTTTGTATCGAAAAGAAGCGCGTCCGCTGTGAGTGAAGCCAGGCCTGATTTTCCCCCATCTTTCACCGCACCGGCCGGGAAAACCATGGATGCGTAGATCAACGGGACTTCGTGCTGTTCCATTAGAAAAAGTGTGAGTCCATTTTTCAGGACAACTTTTTCATATTCAGGGAGTTGAAATCCCTCGGCCTTTTTTTCGGTATCACTTGAGGGTTGACCACAGGCCAGAAATAGCGTAAAAACGATCAACAATAATGACAGTTTATGAAAGATTTTCATGGTTTAACCCTCCTCGTTTCTTTTCAAAATACCAACAGTTCGATTTGATTTTTTCAGATATTTTTCAGCGACGCGCTTAATGTCGTCGACAGTCACTTTTTCATATTCTTCCGGCGCATTAAATAATTTTTTGTAATCTCCGAAAAACAACTCATAGGTACCGAGCGTGTTTGCCTTGCCATTGATGGTTTCCATGCTGTGATAGAATTCGACGAGCTTCTGGTTCTTCACTTTTTGCAGCTCTTTTTCGGTGACGCCTTTTTCAATAATTTTATCGATTTCCTCATAAATCGCTTTTTCCAGTTTTACTTCATCCACGTTTCGGCTGCATACAGCGTACACATAAAGCAAATTCGGATCAAAGGCAAGGGGAAGATACGTGAAAACGTTCACGGCCAACTGTTTTTCATCGATCAGCGAACTGTAGAGCCGCGACGAATTTCCTTCGGATAAAATGGAATTGAGCATGTCCAGCGGGTAATAATCTTCGTACCTGGTGTCCGGCACGTGGTAAACAATCATGATGTTGGGCGAAGTAACGTCCTTTTTCACCCACAATCGTTTTTCGCCCAATTGCTCCGGCTCCACAGTGTGAACCGGACGGGGCGGACCCTGAGCCGGGATGGATTCAAAATATTTCGTTGCCAGCGTTTGAACCTGATCCAGCGTGATATCACCAACCATCACAACAACGCCGTTGTTCGGTGCGTAGTAGGTTTGGAAATATCGCTCCAGATCTCCTTTTGTCCAGTTCTTGATATCGGATTCGTACCCGATCACGGACCAGCGATAGGGGTGCGCCTGAAACGCGACCGATTTGACCTGCTCGCTCAAAAGTTGCCAGTTGCTGTTTTCCATGCCGGTGATGCGCTCCGACAACACAACGCCGCGTTCGCTTTCGATCATTTTTTCATCGAACGACAGGTTGGCGATGCGGTCAGCTTCCAGGTCGAAGATAACTTCAATTGCGCTGGAAGGAAAGAAATCGGTGTACACAGTCACATTCTCTGAGGTGTATGCATTGTTGGACCCGCCGGCAGCTTCCATGACGCGGTCGAATTCTTTGGGACCGTATTTTTTGGCGCCATTGAACATCATGTGCTCGAAGAAATGAGACAGCCCGGTAATTCCCGGGTATTCGTTCCGCGAACCGACTTTCCAGAAAATGTACATGTTGGCGTTGGGAATGGACTGATCTTCGATGACGAAGAACTTCATTCCATTTGCCAGGGTGAACGACTGGACATCATCGACTTTTGTCTGGGCGGTGGCAAAAGACGTGAGGATCAATAGCAAAATTATAATTCGTGTTAGTTTCATAATGCCTCCTATTATTTTGATTATTTTTATTTTAGAACAAATTTGGAGTATCCACTCAATAATTAATGGTAGCCGAATCATTTAATCTATGCCAAGGCAAG
>CAZSBG010000133.1:0-16817 GCA_964605145.1 uncultured Cytophagia bacterium
CATAACATTAAGTTAAATATCTATTGTTTGAAATTTGTGAATAATTCAGGTTAAAGTTACATACACTAAAAATGAATTTATATTTATGCGAAGAACAGGTATTGTATTTTGTTATTCTGTTTCCAAATCATTAATGAAAATATTTTTCAATCACATTATGAGACACACTTTCCGCAAATAATTAATGAGAAAATATCTGAGACCTCTGTGTCTCGGTGGCATTTTTCATAAGGTTGAATAGTTACATTTTTTTATAGAATCAACGATCCAGTCGAAATTTCTCGCCTAAGTACAATCTTCGGGTTTCCGGGTCTTCTGCCAGGAATTCAGAACTCCCGGATTTCAGCACAACACCCTCATAAAGCAAATATGCCCGATTCGTGATCGAAAGCGTTTCATGGACATTGTGGTCCGTAATAAGAATTCCAATTCCACGATCCACCAGTCTGCGCACAATAGTTTGAATATCCTCCACTGCAATGGGATCAATACCGGCGAACGGCTCATCCAACAAAACAAAACTTGGATTCGTGACCAGTGCCCGGGTGATTTCCACGCGGCGTCGTTCACCGCCCGATAATGTGTACGCCTTGTTTTTGGCGAGATGTGAAATATCCAGATCGTCGAGCAGTGTTTTTAAACGCTCCTTCCGTTCTGATCGGGATATTGACATGGTTTCCAGTATGGCCAAAATGTTTTCTTCGACGGTCAATTTTCTGAAAATCGAAGCTTCCTGGGCCAGGTACCCAATCCCCATTCGTGCGCGCTTGTACATGGGAAGATTCGTGATATTCAGATCATCCAGATAAATTGAGCCCCGGTTTGGCCGGATCATGCCGGTAATCATATAAAAGCTTGTGGTTTTGCCTGCACCGTTTGGACCCAGCAAACCGACAATTTCGCCCTGGTTCACTTCAAGGCAGACATCGTTCACCACTGTTCGTTTATTATATATTTTAACTAAATTTTCTGCGCGTAATTTTTGTGTCATGAACTTATAAACCCTCTCCCGGTGGCACCTTTCCGAGCGGATAAAAAATGCCTGACGATAACTGGGGATCACTTTCAATCAGAATTTTGACAATCTCGCGATCCTGGAAAAACATTGTAATTTTATCACCGATAATTTTATTCAAACCTTTTTCTTCTTCGTCCTCATAAACGTGATAGTAGCTGGTCGCCTGCATTTCAACGATTGCTTTTCGGAGTTCCTCATTTTCGAAAAACATGGTGACGTGCTGCCCGGTCAGCTTATTCAATTTTCTCGAATCCCCCTTTCGCATCGTATCGACGACTGAGGTGACCATTGCGTTATTCTTGACAATTGCCTTTTTCAACTTTCTTTCTTTTATGAAAAGATGAATCAACTCTCCCGTCAACAAGTCACCACCCTGTGTGACAACCGGATTTTCTTTTAAAAAAATTTCGTCATTTTTCCGAAAATATTCAGCCAGCCCACAGTGGGCAACAGCTTTATTTTGAGTGATTGTTACGCTGTCCGTAACAACCGCTCTTTCTCCTCCTTCAAACAATTCCATTTTCTTGCTGGTTATCCTGAATTCCTCCGCGCCGGTGCTATCTTTTTTCACGAGAATCGGTTTGCCCTCAACCAGCGCATAATCCCTCGAATTATCGATTTCAGCATGATTGCCATAAATATTTAAATTATTCTTAAAATCAAGCAAAACAACATTATCGTCTGCTTTGATCAGATCTTCCAGTTTAAAATATAGAATTCGCTTGGCTGTCACTTTTTTTGTGGAATCCTTTAACTGTACATTTCCCACAGCCTTGTAAATTTGCGTATCAATATAATAATACACGACATCGGCCAGCATTACTTTGGATTCATCATAGATTCTAACATTATTTTCGATAACCACCTCGTCGGTATCGACCCACCATTTCACGTGTTGACAATACATCTCCGATTTTCCCTGTCGGAGGTGAACATTGCCCACCAACTCCCGCAGGAATCCTTGCGGCGTGTTGGTCTGACGCAGGCTATCGTAGCTGACCAATTCCAATTTTTCCCCGGGAGCTGCTTGAGAAAAGGCAAAACCCGGGAAGAGAATTAAGAAAATTGTTATTGCAAAAAACCAATATTTCATTTTATCATTGTCTCATTATTCAGAGAATCCGGTACCTGAGTTGTTGTGTCCGTTACACTGGAATCCTTTTCCTGCTTTTTGCTCTTTAGATCGATATCCAGATTCAGCGCGCGGCTCAAACGCCCGCGGCCTTTGGTAATGACCCAGTTTTCGAGATTCTGATCGGACTCGAAACCGGTGCCATAGATCGTGTCATTTTCCGCGGTGGTGATGGTGACAAATTCATCGGACACGATTTTCTCGAGGCGATTGTCCCACCAGATATGTTCTGTTTGCAGCGTAATTCCCGTGTCAGATACCACGTGCACATTGCCAAACGCTTCGATGTTATTTGTGGCTTCATCGAGCCGGCCTTTTTCCGAAGTTAACTGCGACGTATGATTCCCCTGCTCATCGAAGAAATCTACAACGATATTTTGATCGAACTCCACAATTTTATTCTTGTTGAACCGCTGCATGTGGCCATACTCTATCACAGCCGTGACCACTCCGTTCTGGGTTGAAGTCACCGTGGAATTCCATCCCTCCTGATCCGGAAATTTCATCTCATCAGCGTCGATCACATCGTTTTCGCCGCGGCTTCCGCAACCAATCACCAACAGCGCGAACACTGATGCGATCAAAAATTTATAAAAAAGTGAAGGCTTTATATTGGTCATTACTATTATCGTCTTTTCAAAAAAATAGCTTTGTTATATTGCATTAATTTTGTGTAATTTATGTTGGGATTTTTCAAACGAAATATCATGTTTTATATTTGATGATACGCACATAATTTAAGAGTGAAATCTTTGGATATCAATTTCTTTGCTTCAATAATTTAGTTCACCCTCAGCCGGATCCCAGACAACAAATCCCAATGCAATTGCAGAGGCAAATTGAAACGCATCACATCCTTTTAATACATATTTCTCTGCGAGTTCTCCTGATTTATCAATGAGAGACTTATCGACCAGCGGAATATCAACATTTTCCCACTGATCATAAAACTCATCTCTAATTTTACTGTATTGTTCTATTGTAATTCTATGACTTTTACGTGCTCTTCTGATCGTCACCAAAATTTCTGCTAATGTTACTGCCGATGCAGAAAAGATGGTCTCTCCTGTGACTGATTTTTCATAAATAAACTTTTGGATTTCAATTGTACCTTTTCACTTTATTCTCTATACAAAATATTGTTCGTCTGAAAAGGGATAATCATTATATTGATATCCAGAATCAAAAAAACATCTTATAGAATAAAATCTTCTTCATCTCCCAATTCACACAAATTTAATTTTGAACAATATTTGAATTGATTATTCATATAATAAAATTCACATCAATGACTATCTACCATAATTCTATTCATTCGTTGTAAGCATTTTTCTACCATCACTCCGCTACCTCCGGCCGCGTTTTCCATCGTTCGTGCATCCAGACCCATTGCGTGGGGTATTGCCGAATAAAATCTTCCAACACTTCGGAACATTGCTGGGTATTTCGGATTCGATCCTGTTCCGCATTTCCAGTGATTTGCATATCGATCTCATCCCGTATCCGGACAACATGCTTCCCTTTTTTATTGGTGTGCACTGCCATGGGCACAATGATCGCATTTGTCTTCATGGCTAACATGACCGGTCCCACCGGCGTATATGCCTTTTCCCCCATGAAATCCACAAACACGCCATCCACGCGCGTGGTGTCCTGATCGATCAACAGGCCGACAATTTCGTTGCGGCGCAGTGCGCGAATAATTTCCCTGGTGGCAGAGCCGCGTTCAATGTATTTGAGCCCGGAATTCTCACGGTTCCCGACGACAAGGTCGTCCAGGCGTGGATCGTAAATTGTTGCGCCAACAACATTTACTGTATAGCCTTTCATGGCCAGAAAGGCTCCCATCAGCTCCCAGTTACCAATGTGCCCTGTCAGTGCGATAACACCGCGTCCCTTTTCAAGCGCGCGATCCAGTTTGTCAAGGCCAATGGAATTGACGATGGAATCAATATTTTCGCTATTATACTGTGGCAGCCGAAAAGCGTCTGCCATATTTCTACCCAGATTGGCAAACACATCTCTCGCCATTCCTCTTATCTCCTGCGGCGTTTTTGTTACGCCGTATACCATGGACAAATGGCGGATCGTTTTCTTGCGTTCACTTGCCGCCAAAAAATAACCCAATCGAGCCAAGTTTTCAAGGAACTTCATGGCGGTGGCTCGCTGAATGGCATTCATCCACATGACGCCGCTTTTCACCACCACATAGATTAACCAGTTCTTAACTCGCTTGCGCAGTCTTTTCGTGCTCACAAAATTCCAGCCTCCAATACATCGTGGATATGAACAATGCCCCGCGGGATATTTTCATCATCCACAATGATGACCTGCATGATGCTATAATCGGTCATTAATTTTAAGGCATCAGCCGCCATGGTGCCAAGCCCCACAGTTTTGGGATGCGCCCCCATCACTTCTTTGGCTGTTAATTTCCAGACATCCTGTGTCTTTTCCACCAGTCGCCGAATATCGCCATCAGTGATGATACCCAGAAGTTTATCATTTTCATCAACAACGCAGGCCGATCCAAACCGTTTCGATGTGATTTCAAAGATCACTTTTTCCAGCAGCACATCTTCAGTGACCTTGGGAATACGATCCCCGGTGAACATGATGTCATCAATTCGCATGGACAATTTTTTGCCGAGGCTGCCGCCGGGATGAAGCATTGCAAAATCCTGTGCACTGAATTTTCGTCGTTCAAGCAGCGCAACAGCGAGGGCGTCGCCCATGACCAGCGCGGCAGTCGTGCTGGAAGTTGGCGCCAGATTGAACGGGCACGCTTCTTCGCTCACACTGGCATCCAAAATGATATCGCTGCGTTCGGCGAGACGTGAACGTCTGTTGCCGGTAATGGTGATGATCGGCACCCCGATCCGCTTCAGCACAGGAACGATTTGGAACAGTTCGCTCGTGTCCCCGCTCTTTGAAATACAAATTACAATGTCATCCTTGTGCACCACACCCAAATCGCCATGAAGCCCCTCAGCCGGATGCAGAAACATGGCGGATGTCCCTGTACTGGTGAGCGTGGCCGCGATTTTTCTGCCAATAATCCCGGATTTTCCCATGCCGGAAATAACCACCCGACCATTGCAATTGGAAATCAGCTCGACCGCTTTGGCAAAATTCACATCAATTTTATTTTCGAGATCGCGAATTGCCTGAGCCTCTTTTGCAAAAACCTCTTTTCCTGTCGTGATTAATTTTTCAAAATCTTCGTGCTTGCTACTCGTCATTCTTCATGCCTGATAATTCAATTCATTTCCAGATATCTTCATCGTATCATTTTGGTCTGATTTCATCTATTATAGCTTGAAGCTTTTGGCACCGGCACGATGCCTTCAAAAGAAACACGCACCGAATCCACGCCAAAATTATTTTCATTTCCGGACTCGTGGGCGATGGCTTTTATTATTTTTTCTCCAGACATGCCTGTTACATCCCACTGGTTGAATTCGTAAGGTTTTTGCTCGTCTGAGAAAAGCAGCGTGCTGCTATCGATGAAAAAATCCACCCGTTCAATGGGCCAATCAAAAACCACATCAACTTTGATCGGATATAATCCAAGTCCCGGAATAATTTCATTTTCAACCGGCTGAATGATGGTAACGATCGGGCTTTCGTCACCTCTGACATTCACATAAATTTCACCTGTCGCCTTTCCGCCGTTCTCATCTTTCACTTCCACTTCAAGCCTGAACCTATCGGAATAGTCCGGCGCAATCCATTTCACTTCCTCCCCGGTGGTTGAAATAAACTGTCCTTTGGAATTACTGGTCCAGCGATACGATAATTTATCCTCATCCGGATCTTCAGCTTCAACCCGCAGCGTGGTGCTATCCAGCGTGCCTATTTGAACCGGATTGGCGGTTACACTGTTGATAATCGGATCTTTGTTGGCAAGTTTTTCCACGACGCCGCAATATAATAAAAACACAAGAACCGCGGACAGGAAAAACAACCAGAGTTTATTCACCATTTTTTCCCCGTATTAAAATTTTGCTGACTGGTAAATACCCCGAGTTGATTTCGATTGATCCTGCAAAAAAACTAAAACATACGTTTGATAAATATTTTCTGCATTGGAAATGTTTGCAGAAAATTTAAAACCTTTAACTTGCCCGGAATCGAATCTGCTAATGGTTTGTCGCGGCAGAATCTTCCGCACGACAAATCGCTGACGCTCTATTCCCAAATCCTCATAGACTACCGCATGAATGGCCAGATCTTTCTTTTCAGAATTGCCAAGACGAGCCACCGTAACATCCAGATTTATCGCACTGCCGCTGATGTTTTTCTCTGCTTCAATGATAAAATATCCATTATCATCAATGACATCCTCCACCGCTGCGGAATAACGACTGTAGACATTTTGCTGAGACGCGCCCTGAACCCTGACTTCGCGCCCATTAAAAAAGGCATCCGGGATCCCTCGTTCCGCAGTGGACGGCACATATTCATGATAGCGCTGGGTATTTTCGTTCAAGGCAAATGCGTCGTTCCAACCGGGATTATTCACGTGATATTCCAGGACAAATAGCTTGCCCTGGTTTTCATCCCGCAGGCCGATTTCTTCGATCGTGTCAACGGCATATTCGCAATAGTCATAACCTGTGCTGTCATTGATGAACAATTCCACAAGCACAGCCTTCTCCGTATAACTTAACGGATTTTCAGGATCAAGGAGATTATCCCGCTCCAGATCGGCACATGCAAAAATTATGAGCAGAGCGATGATACCAAAAGAAAGTAACTGCTTCACTTTCCCTCCCTAAAAATTCAACTTGAGCGACACGAGATAATCGTTGCCATGCATGGAAATTCCAAGCGCCAGTTTCTGCCCGACGTTCCGATTTGAATCCAGCGCATAGACTTTGTTGCTCCTGCTTTTATCACTTTGCCACAGGATAAAACTCGTTAGAGCAGCACCGCCGGTTAATGCCAGAAAAAGATTCCGTGCTTTATGAAAGGCATTGGCCCGGTCATAATAGGTATCGAATTCACCGATGGTGGTATTGTCGTGATACCTGTCGTAATTATCCCTGTACTGGAAATGAAGCACTGCTGTTGTCGCGGCAAGTACAGCCGTTCCGGCCATCACCCATCCGGAATGATAATTGTGAATTTTTTGGCTTTCCCTGTAAGCGCCTTCTCCGGTTAAATCGTAAATCAAATTATTTGCCAGCAGCCGAATCATGGGTTCGATGCTCTTCGCATTTTTCCCATTTATTTTTTCGCCCAAAATTTGCCCGGTCGTCACTTTAATCAAATGGGCATCGATTCGGAGGCGATTGTCTGCTTTGTTGATCTCGCCGGCAATGATATATTGTGCGCCAACCATTCGCCCGACTTCCTGGGCGGTCATATCTTCAATCAGACCGGTTTGGGCCAGCGCCTGTTCGCTCAAAATACTTTCGATTTTGCTTCGTTCGACAACTACAATTCCCTGGTATCGTGATAGCTCTGTTTTCAGCATTTCCGGCACGGCTTTTTCCAGCCGGTCGAACCGGATGATGGAGCTGTTGTTTTTAAAATCCAGCACTGCGAGGGATATTTTTTCACCTGCTCCCAGATTCGAGAACAAAAGAATACAGAAACTGCAAATTAAAACTGCCAGATTCGTTTTATCCAGCATCTTGTTCACCATGGGAATTTTCCTCTTCTCCTATGCACCAAGATAGTTTTGAACCAGCTCGTCCCAGCGTCCCTGACTTTTAAGAATCAATTCAATCACTTCCCGAACCGCGCCATGTCCCCCGGTTCTCTCTGTGATGTAATCCGCGTATGTTTTGACATCCTCACAGCCGTTGGCCACGGTTACACCGAGACCGGCGTTTCGAATCAATTGTAAATCAGGTAAATCATCGCCGATGAAACAGACTTGCCCGATGGATAAATCCAGGTCGGTCAGTATCTGCCGGCAAGCTTTCAACTTGTTCTTTTCACCCTGAAAAAGAATCGAAACACCCAATTCCGCGGCTCGTCTCTCAACAGCCTCAGAACTTCGACCGGTAATTATGCCCACCTCAATTCCGGCAGCTTGCGCCAGACGAATTCCCAGACCATCCTGAATATTGAATATTTTCAATTCATACGCGCCTGATCCCAAAACCACGCTGCCATTCGTGAGCACGCCATCCACATCCAGCAATATCAATCGAATTCTTTGAAGCCTTTTATTCAGATTCAAATCGTTCACATTTCGAGTTGTTTGTTTAATCGATCAATCTCTTTCAATTGCTTCAATAGCGCTTCCAATTTTTGCAGCGGAAGCATATTCGCTGCATCGCACAACGCCTCTTCCACACATGGATGCGTTTCCAGGAAAACTGCCTGCACGCCAACAGCCACCGCAGCCCGCGCCATTGGAAAAATGAATTGCGGCTGTCCCCCGGAAATGCCTTTTCCAGCTCCCGGTAATTGCAGACTATGCGTGGCATCGAACACAACCGGGTAGCCGAGACTTTTCATAATCGTCAGCGACCTGAAATCAACGACAAGATTATGATACCCGAAACTCATCCCCCGTTCAGTTAGCATCACCTGTGAATTTCCGGATTTTATGGATTTTTCCGCAATGGGCCCCATGTCTTCAGGCGCCATGAACTGACCTTTTTTAATATTGACAGTCCTGCCTGTATTAGCGGCTGCCACGACGATATCCGTTTGCCGGCAGAGAAATGCAGGGATTTGCAGCACGTCAACCACCTGCGCGGTGGGTTCGGCTTCAGCCGCCAGATGAATATCTGTCAGCACCGGGATACCGAATTCTCTTTTTACTTTATCTAATATTTTTAATCCTTCATCCAGTCCAGGCCCCGTAAAAGAGGTCAGACTCTGGCGATTGGCCTTGGTGTACGATGATTTATAAATGTACGGAATATTCAGTCCCGACGTTATTTTCACAACCGCCTCAGCCGTTTCCAGAGCGATTTTTTCGGTCTCGATCACACACGGCCCGGCAATCAGCACAAAGGGCGATGATTTTGTAATCTGTATATTTCCAATAGTAATTTCGCGCATGCTCTCCGATCTCACTTCTTTGCCTGATATTTCAGGGCCGCTTCCACGAACGCTCGAAACAACGGATGCACGTTCAGCACCCGTGATTTCAGTTCAGGGTGAAACTGGCCGGCAACAAACCAGGGATGATCATTCAATTCAATGATTTCAACAAGTTCCAATTCCGGATTCATTCCGCTCATCACCATGCCATGCTTTTCGAACATTTCGCGGTACTTGTTATTCAACTCAAAACGATGCCTGTGCCGTTCCTGAATAAATTCCTCACCATAAATTTTGGCAGCCTTTGTTCCTTTCTGTATTTCGCACGGCTGCGAGCCCAGGCGCATGGTACCGCCTTTCGCTTTAACCCGTTTTTGATCCTCCATCAAATCAATCACCGGGTGCGGCGTGGATTGATTGAACTCGCTGCTATTCGCCTTTTCCAAATTACACACATTTCTGGCGAACTCAATTACAGCGCAGTGTAATCCCAGGCAAATGCCAAAGAAGGGCAATTTGTTTTCCCGCGCGTACTGCACCGCCGTTATTTTTCCTTCAATGCCCCGCTCGCCGAAACCGCCGGGAATAAGTATGCCGGAAACATCACCCAAATGATTTTCAGGAGATTCACGCTCCAGAATTTCAGAATCCACCCATTTTATGTTGACCTTTGTATCATTTGCTACACCGGCATGCACGAAAGCTTCCGAGATGCTTTTATATGAATCGTGCAAATCAATATATTTACCGCAAATAGCTATTTTGACTTCTGAAGAAGGATTTTTCACGCGCTGGACGAACTTTTCCCATTTGGTCAAGTTGGGCGATTTACATTTTATTTGAAGTTTCTCCACGACAATATCATCCAGGCAACCCTCGTGGAACATGAGCGGAATTTCATAAATTGTGGGCACATCCGGTGCGCCAATGACCGATTCAATGGGCACATTGCAAAACATGGATATCTTTTTGCGCAGGTCAACATTTAGTTGTTTCTCTGCACGGCATAAAAGAATGTCAGGCTGAATACCAATCTCCCGAAGCTTCATCACCGAATGCTGGGTTGGTTTGGTCTTCAATTCACCGGCCGCACGAATGTATGGGACCAGAGTTAAATGCACGTTGATTAAATTGGCGTGCCCCACATCCAGTTGCAACTGCCGAATGGCTTCAAGGAACGGCAGACTTTCGATGTCGCCAATGGTACCTCCCACTTCGACGATGACCACATCCACGCCATCATCACCTTTGCCCAGATCGATGATGCGGCGCTTTATTTCATCACTGATATGCGGAATAACCTGAACCGTACGTCCTAAATAATCTCCGTTTCTCTCTCGCTTGATCACAGTATAATAAATCTGGCCGGTGGTGGCGTTATTTCTTTTGTTCATATCCCGATTCAAAAACCGCTCATAATGGCCCAGATCGAGGTCGGTTTCTGAGCCATCGTTTGTCACATACACTTCACCATGCTGAAACGGGCTGAGCGTGCCCGGATCGACATTGATGTAGGGATCCATTTTTAAAATAGTCACATTCACTCCCCGAGATTGAAGGAGCACCCCCAAAGACGCCGAGGCAATTCCCTTGCCAAGCGATGAAACGACACCACCTGTCACACAGATATATTTGGTTTGATTCCCAGGTTTCAAGATGTTCTCCCTTTTAAAAACTGTTCGACCTTTTCAATATCTTTCGGCACATCAACGCTTATCGAATCTGATGTTGTCTCCACGACCCTGATTTTATAGCCATGTTCTATTATCCTGAGCTGTTCCAGCTTCTCCGCCAGTTCCAACTCCGATTGCGGCCATTGCACAAATTCGATCAGAAAATCTTTCTTATACATATATAATCCAATATGTTGGAAATATTTAAATCTGCTATGCCAGTTTTCCTTTTTTTCTTTGTCCCGGTAAAACGGAATTGCTGATCTGGAAAAATAGATCGCGTAGAAATTCTTGTCCACCACCACTTTTGGAATATTGGGATCGGTCAATACATCGCCTGATTTGATATGTTTCACCAGCGTACCCACGCGAGCAGCCGGCTCCTCCAGCATTGTCTGAATGAGCTGATCGATCATCGACGGATCAATGACCGGTTCGTCGCCCTGGATATTGACAATCCACGAGGCATTTACCGCTTTCGCGACTTCAGCCACGCGCTCCGTCCCGTTGGCAGCTTCGGATGAGGTCATCACTGCTTTGCCGCCAAAATCCGCTACCGCCGAAAAAATTCTCGTATCATCCGTTGCCACAATGACTTCATCCAATAGCTTTGATGCGCAGGCCTGTTCGTACACCCGCTGAATCATTGATTTTCCCAAAATATCTGCAAGAGGCTTGCCCGGAAAACGTGTCGAGGCGTATCGGGCTGGAATGATTCCGATTGTTCGCACCTTGTTCATTTCCTGTTGTGTTCGACAGTTCACTCGTTATTTTTTTATCACTTTGGGCACGCTGAAAAAACCATCCCTGCTCACAGGCGCATTTTTCAGGGCATCTTCTTGGAATAATGAAGGCTTCACCTCATCTTCCCGGAACACATTATTGATTTCCAGCACATGCGACGTTGGAGCGACTTCATCGAGATTCAATTCATTTAACTTTTCCACATATTCAATAATTTGCTGAAAATCAATGATCAGTTTTTCTTTCTCTTCTTCCGAAAATTCAAGCCAAGACAATTTGGCCAGCTTATCAATTTCTTGAGACGTAATGCCCATAATTTCACACAGTATATTTGATCTGTACAACCTGATATATGTTATTACCCAGCAACTTTTGCAATTTTTTGCAAAAGAATTATCTATAAATCGGTCATCAAGTATTTTTATGTGCGGCTTTACCGCGCTGGGAAAATATTTTTTTTAAACTAACATCTGTTTTTTCAACACGTCCTAATATAAAATAATTATTTGATTTTGTCAAGTACAAACTTATCTTATTTGGCATAATTTTTGTAACTAATACAATTTTGAACAATGTTCATTTCATTTTTCCAATGTGACTTCAATTGAGCGTCCCTGCTCCCATCCATCCAATTCTTTCACTATTGCCAATACATTATTCCGAAGCACATTCTGAACAAACGGCACGATGGGTACCGGCCTTCCCCCTATTTTCAATTTCACTACTGTATTATCGATTGTGCAATCAGTGTATTTTTTCTCTCCCTGAATGATTGCTTCAACCATTTTCTGACACGATAACCCGCATAGCCCGCAGCACTGTTCATCCACATACGGGAGCATGGGGAAAACTTTCTCAGACACGATTTCCCACAATTTTTGAGCGTGCTCCGCCTTCCGGGGATTCAACACCGGCAATCCCCGATACTCATCGAGTTTATTGGAAATCACCCCGGAAACGGCAAATGTTCGCCGGTCAAGTAATGCATCCACTTCTTCTTCTGTTTTACCGCACACAATTTTAGGCAGGGGGAAATCATTGAATCCCTCAACAATCAGCCAGTCCGCTGAAATTTTGTGCACTATTTCCATCAGCTCCATTTTTTCGCTGTACAAGAAATCGGTCTCTTCTTCAGCGCATGCAACAACAGGATTCGCCCCGGCAGTTCTGTGAATCGCTGTATTTTTATTGGGCGAATCCATTTGAAATCCTTCAAAATGAATCTGTTTGACCGAAGCAACACGATTCCCTCCAATTTTGATTCGCTGAATTAATTCACGTACCGTGGTTGTTTTTCCTGAATTGTGATACCCGCACACTTGAAATGCTCGCATGGTTCTGCTCCAAATTTAATTGTAACGGTTTGCCCTCAACAAGAGAAAAACAATCCTTTGCAATCTCATCGATGAATTTTCCTGATTGACATGATGGATAATTTTGCAGGAAGAGATTATTTTCAGAGAAAGATGACTATTCCCCCTGCGTTTAACACGATTATGAGAAAAATTGCCCAGACATCTTTAAATTTCAGCGGATAGGGGCGATTCAATTTAATTGGTCTTTCAGTGCCATAACCACGTAATTCCAGCGCAAGAGACGAAAACGACACAAAATGCATTCCCCGGTACAGCATGGGCATAAATATTTTTCGAATCATCAACATTTTATTTTTCAAACTCAGCCGCCCTAACTGAATTCCGCGGAATCGAATGGTCCATAAGCCTTTTTTTGCTTCTTCATAAAGATATGGAAGAAATTTTATCGTTACTAACAAAAGCAGGCTTAACTGAAACGGGATTCGAATTTTATTCAAAAACAGGAAAAAATCAAAGAGAGGGACCTGACCAAAAATAAATGCCAGCATAAAAATGATCATAAATCGAATCCAGAGGAGAATCGCTTCAGTTAAGCCGTCTGAAAAAATTAGCGGGAATCCCTGAAAAGCAAACACAATATCGCCCTGCCTGCGAAAAACGATTTGAACGAATGATACCACCAACAACAGCGACCCAATTTGTGAAAAGCGCCGAAGGAATATTTTGAATTCGCCCGGCGAGATACAGGCAATCCACAGGATCAATAAAATCAACCATAACAAAGGCATAATAAAATAGGTTGTGTATACAGCCCAGAACGTTGCAGATGATCCGGCAAGAAGAATTGTCAGGAAATGGAACGTCATACCCAACACATCACTGCTTTTGTTTCATTCAACATCGCCTCCGTTATTTTACAGGCCAAGAATTAAGTTTTTTCCAAACATGACTTTCAAGCAAAGGTGCGCACCATTGCGAAGATTCGTTCAGATAGCCCATCACAAGTGTGGGACAATACCCTGTCCCTTCAGTTTTTCTTAGCAAAAATTCGATCAGGCGTTCAATTCTCCGACGAGAAAGATTGGTTGGCAAATAACCAACAATAAGGTACTCAGGCCGCTTCACCCATTGCGTGAGAAACCAGAGTAGTTTTGCCTCTCCTTCAGACAAGAGAAACGGATTCTGATTCGCCAGGTGATTCATGTTAAATTTATGCATTAAAGTGCGGGCTATCTGAAGATGCTTCGCTCGTGGCTGAGCAAGATTGTCTGCTGCAGCACAGGAATCCGCAATTTCCAGTTCAGCAGTCCCATTCAAAAATGTGGCCACCATGGCATTCGGCACCCATCCAATTTTTCTCCCCATCTCCGGAAGCTTCTTCGCGGCGGCTCCCCACAAACCCTGCCTTCGGCGCTGTTCAAATGGCTGCAAAAGTGATTTCCCTACAAAACGATTGATTTCTTCGGCATCGGTTTGGGAAATTAAATAGTGTTGAGAGCCGGTGAAGTTTTTCCGCAGCAACTCAAGCATGGTGCACCATCAAATTTCCTTGCAACAGCGACCACTGACGATTTCCCCGAACTGCTATCTGGTGATCGATGTGGAGAATTGCTTTATTTTTCATCGCCAAAAATTCAAAAAAATCATGCCATTGATTCAGTTCATCGATTGAAAATCTGTTCAGCACTTCATCGAATAGATAAAGAACCGCATTTTGGAGAAAATAAATGAATGTAAGAGAAAGCACCTTCTGCGATAATTCCATTTCCTTGAATGGCAATTTAACAATGTGTTTGAAGCCTTGAAATAAATTGAAGAAATCATGCTGTCGGGCGTCAATTGTTTTTCTGTCAATCTTCAATACCGAACTGACAAACGTAACCTCATCGGTCATATTCTCTGAAAATAAAAAAAAGTCAAGATTTTTGCCGGGCACAAATCCAATCCATGGAAAAAACGATTTCGGTGGATTTTCGAACACTGCTTTATCGTTGAACAGAATATTACCATGCAGCACGTTTCCGCGCTCAAAATGAGGGATCATTCCGGCAATCAATTTCAGCAGCGTTGTTTTTCCGGAACCATTCTCGCCTGTGAGTTGAACAATATCGCCTCTATCCATAGAGCAATTGACAAGGTTTAAAAGCGGCGTGTCCAACCAGCCAAAAGTTAAATTTTCAATCTGAAGCAGCATGTGATTCAATCGAAATTAAACATTCAAAAATCTGTTTCAGGCTTCTGAAACACAGGAAATGTTTTCACCAGCCATTGATAAAACCCCCAGCTTAGATACCCGCCCAATCCGCCAAAAATAAATGAGGGGATCAGGCTAATAATCAATGGTATCTTCGGCAAATGCATAATAATAACCCCCACCAGAAGAGAACCACTCATATTCCCCATTGAAGCAGGCAAAAAAAGAAGCCACCGGCTTTTGAAAGGTTTTATGAATAAAAATCCGAGATCGATAAAAATGCCGGGGATGGTATACGTTATTAACGTAAGCAAGCCGTGCGATCCGTACATGCCGGTGACCATAACAACAATGCCCTCAATGAGACCAACAAGGGTAGCAGTTCCGGTTTTCCTGACGACGAGCAATGCCAGCATGGGCCAGACCATATAAATTGCACCGGCAATGGACCCAGATGGAATAAAGAAAGCCGATCCGATAAGTTTGGCGAATGGTCCGATGATGGGTTTCAATGCAATGCCGCATGCCGCCATGAGCGCGACAAAAACGGCATCAAGAGTTGTAATATTTTTCAGCATAACATCCCAGGCTGGATTACTTGTGGCGAAGCTAACCTGAATTATTCACAAATTTCAAACAATAGATATTTAACTTAATGTTATTAATACAATTAATCAGATATATGAAATTTAACAAAGTTAGATATAATAAATTCGGAATTAAGCACCATTCAGGCTGTCTGGGTTCCTTAATGCATTACAATGAATAATCCAGGCTAAGGGCTTCTGTATTTAAAAAAATGGGTAACCAAACTACAGCTACCCATTTCGATTGCGGGAATGTGTGGGAATCGAACCCACCTGTCCCGACTGTGGCCGGGGCACTACGGATTTGAAGTCCGCGGGGCCCACCAGGTACCCTTGCATTCCCAGGTTTATTATCTCTTTTAATTACTATTACTTATGAATACTGATAAATCAGCTAAATTCTTTTTTATTTCAGAGTGTGTCACCTTTTGTGCTACCTTCAAAAATAGATTTAAACTTTCGCTTTATCAGTATTTTCAACTTCTTTTAATGTAAGAAGTCTTTTTAATAAATTCAACCATTTTATTTAGAATTTGATTTTTTTTTAATTTCATTTTAACTTGTTGCTTTTATCTTTATAAGTTTTTTTCTTCTTAGCTGGGTGCTGATTTCTCGAGGAAGTTAATCAAGTGAATCGATGCGAATGTATACCTTCGTTGGCGGAATTTATTGCCACAAATTCTTTGTAATTGATGGTTGAATGATGAGTACCAATTTCATTTTAGTACCTTAAAAGTAAATTTCTGACCATTTTTGGCAAAAGTCAAATGGGATTAAACCGCATTAAGTTGTGGGACAATGACCAGCTGTTTTATTTTCTGTGCCATCACAATAACCTGTTTGCCCAATTTAGTCAGATAGTATTTATACGAGTTTTTAATTTTTCGAATCAATCGATGCTCATATAATCGTTTAATTAATCGTGATACCTGACCACTATTTTTGTCTTTAACCTGGATTATTCATTGTAATGCATTAAGGAATCCAGGTAGCCTGAATGGTGCTTAATTCCGAATTCATTATCTCTAACTTTGTTAATTTTCATATATCTGATTAATTATATTAATAACATTAATTTAAACATCTTTTATTGTATCCACTCAATAATTAATGGTAGCCGAATCATTTAATCTATGCCAAGG
>CAZSBG010000134.1:0-16610 GCA_964605145.1 uncultured Cytophagia bacterium
TTGCGATCACATCGCTGACCGAAGAACTTGTGCTCGGCGCAACGCCAATCACGATGTCCTGGTTTGCCGGCGCATCGATGAATGGTGTGGCTGCGCGAAATGCAAAGTCATTCAGCAACAGTGTTTCGCCTAAATAAAGATCAACCATTTCAGCAGCAGGATCAGCCGCATTGTGAATTACCTGCAGACGAGCTGTGGTGATCGCCGGAAGTTGCAAAACCTGTCCGTCAGCCAACGCCGCGAATACTCCGAATCCTTCGCCATCCTGATTGTCAGCAGGACTCAAGAACCCTGAAGCAAACACAAACGCAGCGCCATCAGCCAGACCGGACAATGGAGCGATGAACGTGGCAACTGTCACAGCACCTGAAGAATCTTTCACATCGATAGTGTAATCAGCCGGTGGCACTGAAATATAATCGGTAATGGCAGTGTAAGGCGCGTTGTCCACCAGTGTTGCCACGCCGCGAGCTACAATGTCAACGGTCGGAGCATCGGTTGAACCGTGCATGACAGCAAATTCCACATTGCCTGGTGTCATCGACATTTCCTGTGCCATGGCTTTGACGTAAATATCAAAGCCTGTGCTGATACCGTCCGGATTACCAGCAAAGCTGTTGGGATCGAGCACGCCATTGGCAACTGCGATGTATTTTTCACCAGCTGTTAAATTAAATGTAAAGCTTGCGATCACATCGCTGACCGAAGAACTTGTGCTCGGCGCAACGCCAATCACGATTTCCTGATTGGCAGGCGCATCAATGAACGGTGTGGCTGCGCGAAAAGCAAAGTCATTCAGAAGCAGTGTTTCGCCTAAATAAATATCAACCATTTCAGCAGCAGGATCGGCTGCATTGTGAATAACTTGTAAACGTGCAGTTTCCTGGGCCTGAACTGCTAAAGGCATAAGAGCTAAAACAACGAGAACTAATAACAAATTTCTTAAGTAAGTCATGACGACCTCCTTATTTATGAATTTGAAGCATTCCTCAACGCTGATTTGAATTAAGCGTTTTAGGCGTTATTTAATGTGAATTAATATACAACAAACAAATCAAAAAGTCAAGCTTTATTTTATTTAATTTCGCTCATATCGCTTATAGATAATGTTAATTATTCTTAAGTAATTGTTATTTAATATTTTCTTAATTTCCTAATGAAGTGCCTAAATATGCTTTTAATTCCCTTTATGAGCTTTTTGGGCTTTTTATGGCCTTCGAAATTATTCATTTATATTTTCGCCCATTACGCTTATTTGTAAAATTCGAATCGGTTTTTTGTCAAATAAAAATCCATTGATGTTCAATAAAGTTTCACAACCAATTTAACAATCATCCAATTTAATGTACAAAAAATCAGCATGCATAAAGCTCAATTTATCTGCTATTACCTTCGCTCTTAAATAATAAAAAAGACAAAGACAGCGATTCCTCCAGGTTTAACTTATATTATTTCTAAGCTGAATTTAAACCCGATCAAATGATTTTATTAATTTGATTAAGAATTATCGTAGACAGAAAGTGTCTAAAATTAGTGGAGTCTCAATTTCAAGGTTAGATTTTTGTGGTAAGTTGGAGTCAAATCAAAAAATTATAATTTTTTTGATCTGACTAAGTTAGTGTAGCCAATTTGAAGACTTATCCTAAACGAATTCGTTGGTTTGTAAGTAGAACGTTACTATTTCATATAAATTTTTACAATATTATTGTAAGATACTGATTCTATACAATTTTCTCCTGTATATTTTTATCATCTTTTGGTTACGTTCAACTCAAATGTTAAGTTTATATCGATGAACATATCTCTCATTATCCATTTCTTTTTGACGATGCTATTTCTTCGTTGTTGTTAAATAGACATCTTCAAATGTTAAAAGTCTTTTTTGAATAGCAGGATGTGAATAATCAATTATGTCAAATCCCCGACCACCGACATAAACCTTTGCATTGTTTTCAGCGCTAACGTAACATATCTTATCAAATTCAGCCTGGGTTAAATTCTCATCCATGACTATGGTGCTGGAAATATACACGCGATTCGGTTGATATTTTTTGAATATTTGTTCAATTTTTAATGAAGGGGTCATTGGGCCACTGTAATATACTTTGTAACCCTGTATTTCCAAAATGTGATCCACCATTTTCAGGGCAAGGTCATGAAATTCTGTGGACATCATCAGGCAAAATGCTGTTCGGTCTTGCTCTGCCGGCAATTGAATTAATCCCTGCAAGCGAATAAAGCAATCGCGAATGGTTTGCGTCGTGAAGTGTTCTTCTGCCACACTTATGTCACCGCGTTCCCACAGATCCCCCACATGATACAACACCGGGGTTAGTAACTTGTCGTAGATTTCATAGATAGGGGTTTGCCCCATATACAGCCCATTTAGCACCCGCTGAACTGCGTTTCGATCGCATACATGCGCCTGCTCAAAAAGGTAATCAGCCAAATATGCATAATCCTTCTTCAGAATATATGTGCTAACTTGTAAATCCTTTTCGTTCTCAACCGGGAATAAATTTACCTTTGAGGTTTTTGTTTTATTTTTCGCAAGAAATTTTGCCAGATGATGCGTAGCGAATTTACGATGTCCACCGGGTGTTTTAACGCATTCAAGCTTACCTTCCTGAGTCCATCGCTTGATCGTTGATACGTTGACATTTAAAATTTTTGCTGCTTCTACACTATTGAAATACTTCATGCTGGGCTGCATTTTCTTGCTCCGTTCATAATAATCATCAGGACAAATTCTGTCATTTAAGATGAATATGTTGTTGACGTTCAATAAATCAGTATTTTGGTTCCACAAAATACGTCAAATGAATCCCAAAATCCCATATTCAGAATCCAATTGAGATTCCCCGAATCATCTCCATTGACAGACGTTAACCTTAAGAGAAATCGGCTCAATCGCAGGCGAGTGGCATATTGAATATCTCTATTCGTAAATAAATAAGTTTAAAATTAGACATGATTTCTTAACATTAGCTCAATCGGGTGAGGATTGAGATAATATTGATTTTTTAAATAGTCGACATCGAATTTTCGTGTAAAGTGATTCAAAAGCGTCACAGGCACAATAAGCGGGATGAATCCCCGATGATAATTTTCAATGATCGTGAGTAGTTCCTTCTTTTCATCCTTTGAAAGTAGTTTTTTAAAATACCCCATGATATGATGCAATACATTCACATTCTTTTTCACTGTCGCGTTCAATTTGAGGGCCCGCATCAGTGTGGTCATATATTGATGATGAAGTTCTGACGTTTCCATTTCCTTTACCCTGGCAACCAATCCACCCAACTCTCGCATTAGAGCAGGGCCGTGCGCCATGATCAACAATTTATGCCGCGTATGAAAATCAACCAGACCTTTCCGGGAACCATCCTCATCAACGAATTGCATCCAGCGTTTATACACAAATATCCGCTCGATGAAATTTTCCCTGAGCTTTGCATCGTTCAGCCTGCCATCATCTTCCACCGGCATGTGCGGAAAGTGGTCCATAAAAGCCCGTGCAAAAATTCCCACTCCTTTTTTCGATGGGACACTATTTTTGTCGTATACTTTTACGCCTCGCATACCGGAACTCGGTGATTTTGTCTTGAAAATAAATCCACACAGATTTTCCCCTTCAAGCAATTTCAGCCGCTTTTCTGTCCATGTTTTCATCTGATCGGTTTTATCAATTCCGGTACGCGTGGTAATCAATCTTGGATTTTCCGGCTCACCCACAAGACGCAGTGACTCTCTCGGGATTGTCATGCCGCATTCCACTTCCGGGCACACCGAAACCCAATCGACAAATTTTCCCACCTCATCCCTCAAAAAACGATCAAGTTTGTGCCCGCCGTCGTATCGGACATTTTTCCCCAGGAGACAGGTACTTATACCAAGCTTTGGACGATCATCCATTTTTGTCATTCTCCGAATAATTTTTATGAATCACCATAAATCATCTTAACCTGAATTATTCACAAATTTCAAACAATAGATATTTAACTTATTGTTATCAATAAAATTAATCAGATATATGAAAATTAACAAAGTTAGATATACTGAATTCGGAATGAAGCACCATTCAGGCAATCTGGATTCCTTAATGCATTACAATGAATAATCCAGGTTAAGCGAACTAATCCGATAGATTTTTCCCGAGCTTTTCAGCGGCCTTGCCAATGTTCCGAAGCATTCCGGAAAAAATGAAATAATGAAGCAGAGAGACAGCGTACCAATACAGAAGTCCTCCCAGACCGATGGGATCATACTCCACGGTCTGATGAATAACGGATCCATTTTCTCCATCAGGTTCCACATCGAACATGAGCCAGGCTCGGGCCGGGAGCTTCATTTCAGCCAGTAATCGGAGCCGCTTATTCGGTTCAGCCGCCTGCACGCGCCAAAAATCAATTGCATCACCGATATGTGCATGCTCCGGATCCCTCCTGCCCCGGCGCACACCCACACCTCCCAAAAGCAAATCGAGAAAACCGCGCAAATCCCATAACCAATTTGCATAGTACCAGCCGGTATTCCCACCGATTTGTCGGATGGGCTCGAAAGCAAGCTCAGGTTTGACGCTGACGTTAATCGAACGGGAATCGATAATTCGGTTTCCGAATCGAATGCCGCCCCAATCTCTGGGCGCATTTCCGGCAGAAGACAGGGCATCGGACCAGCGCGTTTCAGCGAATTCCCTTTCCTCGTTGCATAGCGCCTGGGTGATGGCATGCTTTACAGTTTTTGGCTTTATGTCAAACACCTGCAAAGCTTTTTTATCACGCACTATGGTCGGATGTTTGATGCTGTCCACCAATTTTTTACCAATTCGCGCGTATAGCGGTGTCACAAGCCCCAGCCATAAACTCGACAGCCACGGCGTTAAAACCGGCACCGGAATCATGATTCGTCTCAATCCCCGCTGCAGGGCGTATTCTTTCATAATGCCCATATAAGACACTTTATTCGCACCGCCGATTTCAAAAATTTCATTTTCATCGGATTCCATTTCTATTGCTGCAATGAGATAACTCAGCACGTCTTCAATGGCGATGGGTTGCGCTTTCATTCGCACCCAGCGGGGAATAATCATGACGGGCAATTTTTCCACCAGCGACCGAATCATTTCAAAAGACAGGCTGCCGGAACCGAGAATAATGGAAGCCCGAAACTCAATCACCTGAATGCCGGATTTTCGCAAATATTCAGCCACTTCCAATCGGCTGCTCAAATGATCGGATAATTCCTCATCCGGGTCTGCAAGCCCGCCCAAATAAATGATGCGTTTCACACCGGCAGCTTTTGCGGCTTCACTGAAATTTTGGGCAGCGATTCGGTCCGGGCCCACAAAACTCCCTTTTGAACCCAGCGAATGGACGAAATAATACGCCGTTTCTATCCCCTCAAATACACTCTCCAATGAATCCCGCTTTAGAGCATCCCCATAAACGACTTCCGTGTTTTCGTTTACCTTGTATTTCAGGGCTTCGGGCCGTCGGGCCATGCAGCGCACCTTGAAGTCCTGCTCCTGCAAAACGCGCAAAAGTCTTCCACCGATGTAGCCGGTAGCGCCTGTCAATAATATTGTTGCTTTTTTCTTCATTATTATTACATTGTTAATAAAATGCCATTTCGTTTATGAGTAAAACAGTTTTGATGGGGGTCATTAAGGAATGAAAAGTAATAGTCCATTTTTCCATTCTACTCCTGGATTATCTGTCATTTTTATGTTGAATAAATATACAAAATTAAAATGAAAAAGTCAAGCTTTTTAAGCGATATGAGCTTTTTTTATTTTTTTTGCCAGATTTTACTTGACTTTTATGGTTATTAGTTGTATATTATTTCGCTCAATACGCTTATTGTTAAGTAAATTGATTAGGACTTAATAAAATGATGAAAATTCACTTTGGGCAACGTTTATTATTTATGGTGTCAATTATTACAATTTCCATGACTTTTGCGTCTGAAAATGAAAACAATCCCAAGCTTATCGCTGAGGCTCGTACGCTGTTTTATGCATCGGTTGAAGACGAAAATCAGATCAGGCCGGCAATAAAATTATTTCGCGAAATTGAGAAAGAAGATTCCTCTCTTGCCGGTCGTTCTTTAACATATATCGGTGCGCTCACTGCACTCCGGGGGAAACACGCTTTACTTCCCCACAACAAACTCAAATGGGTGAAACGGGGCCTGGCTTTAATGGATGAGGGAATCCAACAAAGCCCTGAAGACATCGAAGCGCTCTTCATTCACGGATCGACCTGTTTTCATCTGCCTTTCTTTTTTGAAAGAGGGGATGATGCACAGGAAAAATTGAAGCGTATTGTGGCGCTTCTTCCGTCCGGAAAAGAAAATTACGACGCCCAGTTACTCAAAAACACCATTGAATTCATCGAGAAAAATGCTGAATTGACAGAAGCTGAAAAAGAATCTCTGCGGAATGTTAAAACGGAAATATCGATCAGTGAATCTGACTCTTCCGGGACAGGATCGGTGCAATGAATGCAGAATATCTGATTTTCAACCTCGTGGTTATCAGCGGCCCCCTTTCGCTTAGTTTTGACCGACGTGTGCACTTTGTTGACAAGTGGCCCTGTGTCGCAAAAGCCATCGTGCCAACAATGGCGCTTTTCCTCATTTGGGATGCCCTGGTCACCGGGCGACACTGGTGGTTCAACCACGCGTACACACTGGATCTTCGTATCGCCAATTTGCCGCCGGGAGAATGGTTGTTTTTCATCGCGATTCCTTACGCATGTTTATTTGTCTGGGAAGTTTTCGCGGCATATTTCAAAAACAAAGAACTGAATCGGCTTTCCGTGCTGCGATTTATATTCATGGCAGGCTTACCGTTGGGGATTCTGTTTTTCGCACTTGGCAAAGAATACACAGGACTGATGTTGTTTGCACTGGGTATCGTTGGTGTGACTGATGACCGCCTGAAGACGAACCTTTTTGGCCAGCTTCGGGCTTATCAACTCATGGGAATTTCAATTATTCTGATGCTGATTTTTAACGGCTACCTGACATGGCGGCCAATTGTTCTTTACAATGAAATTTATCAACTGGGTTTTCGAATTTATACGATTCCCATTGAAGATTTTGGGTACGGAATTGCACTTATTCTCATGTCCACATCCCTGTACGAATATTTAAAAAGGAGACAGCGTGGATAATCGTATCGCAATTGTGGGAGGAGGTCTTGGCGGGCTCAGCGCGGCAATTCGTTTGGCGCACAGTGGATTTCAGGTGAGTCTCTTCGAACAAAATTCAAGCCTCGGCGGAAAAATGAATTACTGGAAAGATCAGGGATTCCACTTCGACACCGGGCCTTCATTGATTACCATGCCGTTTGTCCTCGACGAACTGTTCGACTCGGTGGGCGAGAATCGAAGGGATTATTTTGAGATGATGGCCATCAAACCGGTCTGCCGGTATTTCTGGGCCGATGGAACAGTTCTGGACACATCGACTGACATCAATTTGATGCAGGATGAATTGAAAAAAATATCCGAACGCGACGCAGGCAACTACGCGCGTTTTTTGAAATACACAAAACAAATTTACGACATCACTGCGGATATTTTTTTGTTCAATCCGCTGCATGAAATAAAAAAGATTGCCAGCCTCGAAACCCTGATCAAATTTTTCAGGATACATCAAATCGATCCGTTCCGCACTGTTCATCAGGGTGTGAACCGTTTTTTCGGGCATCCAAAAATCGTGCAATTATTTGATCGCTACGCCACCTACAATGGATCGAATCCGTACCAGGCGCCGGCCACTCTGAACATCATTCCTTACGTGGAATACGGGCTTGGCAGCTACTATATCAGGGGGGGGATTTATAGGCTTGTCACTTCTCTGGAAAAGGTGGCAAAAAAACTCGGCGTTGAAATTCACACATCCACCCGGGTTGAAAAAATTTTGCATCGGAGCAACCAGGTGCAAGGGCTGCGCGTGAATGGCGAAACCGTGTCAATAAAAAACGTGATTTGTAACTCGGACGTGGTTGTCACGTTCAATGAATTAATCGATGGTTTTGATGAGAAAAGAAATAGCTTGAACCGTATGGAACCGTCGCTTTCCGGGATCGTGTTCTTGTGGGGAATCAACAGCACACATGCGAAACTGGCTCAGCATAATATATTTTTCTCAAATGACTATGAGTCTGAATTCAAACAAATTTTCGAATCCAAACAGGTGCCGGATGATCTAACAGTATACGTTGCGATTACGAGTAAGTCGGATTCGTATCTGGCACCGATACATTGCGAAAACTGGTTTGTGCTGGTGAATGTACCTTATCTCGCTGAAAATCAAAACTGGTCGGAGCTGGTTCGTCGAACGCGCAAGAACATCTTGGACAAACTGAAACAGCACGGCATCGATGTATCTTCTGCTATTTTGACAGAAAAAGTATTGACACCGAAAGATTTCTTTCGCTTGTATGGAAGCAATCGGGGAAGCATCTATGGCATTTCATCCAATAGCAAAACAACGGCTTTCCGCCGCCCGGCAAACAGGAATCGCGAATTAGACGGGCTCTATTTTGCCGGTGGATCAGCGCATCCGGGAGGTGGAGTTCCGTTAACAATACTTTCAGGAAAATTGTGCGCCGATTTATTGAGCGAAAAAAATGAAAAAAAATAAATTGATCTCTGAAAAGATTTTATATAAATACGAAAAAAAGGAATGGTTGAAATGAAAAAAATGACTGTCATTGGTTCCGGTTTTGGTGGATTGGCCCTGGCGATTCGATTGCAGGCCAAAGGATTTCAGGTTACGTTACACGAAAAGAATGAAAAGCTTGGCGGACATGCATATCAGTTTAAGCAGGACGGCTATACATTCGATTTAGGTCCGTCGCTCATTACCATCCCGGATCTCATCGAACGAATTTTTACCGCAGCGGATCGGAATATGAATGATTATTTGGAATTGATCCCGTTGAATCCCTATTATCGAATATATTTCAATGATAAATCATATATCGACTATTCCGGCGATACGGAAAAAATGAAAGTCCAAATGGGCGCCTTCAATAAAAAAGATGCAGAGAAATATGACAGTTTCATCGATTACACACGACAAATTTACGATGAAGTGATTGTAAAAGGTCTTGGCTCGCGTCCCTTTGACTGGAAAACTCTATTTCAATTCGCGCCCAAAGCCATGAAGCTGAAAGTCCCCATGCCGGCGTATCACGTGGTGGCAAGCTATTTCAAAGACCCGCGAAACCGGTTTCTGTTTTCATTCAACCCGTTGTTCATCGGCGGAAATCCATTTCGGTCGTCAGCGGTTTACCTCATGATTCCCTATCTGGAAAAGATCGGCGGCATCTGGTATACAAAGGGCGGCATGTACAGCCTGGTTCAGGCATTGGAAAAATTATTCCTGGATATTGGTGGTGAAATTAAAACCAACTCGGAAGTCACAGAAATAAAAATTGAGAATGGCAAAGCCACCGGCGTGGTAGCAAATGATACATTTTACCCGGCAGATGGGGTAGTGTCCAATGCGCATTTTGCGCATACGTACAAAGATTTGATTCCAAAAGAAAACAGGCGCAAATGGTCCGATCGCAAAGTGGATAACATGTCGTATTCAATGAGCGCTTTCATGCTGTACATGGGCATTAAAAAACGTTATCCGGAGATGCGTCACCACACATTGATCATTGCGGAACGTTACAAGGAACTTATTTTCGATATTTTCGAACGCAAAATTCTGGCAGATGACTTCTCCATGTATTGCCACGCACCAACGCGGACCGATGATACCATGGCGCCAAAGGGACACGAAAGTCTTTATGTTTTGGTCCCGGTGCCAAATCTGGCCGCAAATATTGATTGGGGAAAAACTGCGAAACCTTTCGCAGATAAAATTATCAGTTTTCTCGAGCATGATTTCGGGCTGAAAGATTTGAAAGAAAACATCGATGTCTTGAAGCTCTTTACGCCGGATGATTTTGCCAAACATTGCAATAACTACCTGGGAAGCGCCTGGGGACTTGAACCGAAGATTACGCAAACAGCCACCCTGCGACCGCGGAACAAGAGCGAGGATGTGGACAGATTCTACCTGGTTGGGACCAGCACTCATCCCGGCGCAGGAATTCCGGGAGTATTGCTCACGGCAGAAGCAACAGAAAATGCCATTTTGAAAGATTTTAAGTAACTTTCAAGAAACTTGAATCTTGTCACGATGTTTTTCCCGAATGTTTTAATCGGGAATCTATTAATTTTACAGAATTTGAAATTCAATTCAAAAATTTAGCGTCTGGCGAATTATAAGTTTTTCATATTGAATTAGGTTCGATGCGCCACCGAATCTCTGATACTATTCAGCTTGACTTCAAAAAAATTAGATATATTGTAATAATTCTTTCCCTCATCCCCGGCCCTTCTCCCAATGGGAGAAAGGAGTTCAATAGAGCTTTAAGGAAGATAAAGAGAGTTAACGAATTTGCTATTTCTGAAGACAGAATCACGTAATAAATTAAACTTCGTGTTTTTGAGTCTTGGCGGCGGAATAGTTACGATTTTTAAATAAATTGAAATTCGTCAATGTTATTCTATTTATTCTGAGTACACCTTGAAAAATAAATCGGAAACCGGCCGCAGGGTCAAAATTCATTTAATATTATTTGAATCATTATTCTCCGATTCGTCGAAAAGGAGCATGTAATGAAATATTGGAAAAAAAAGGAATATAAAGCATCTTTCAAACACATGAAGACTTTGACTGCTCACTGGGCGAAAAGTTTTTATTTTTCTGCCCGATTTCTACCGAAAGAGCAACGCTGGGCCACTTACGCGCTATATGGTTTTTGTCGCTTTGCTGACAATTTAATTGACAGCCCAAGAAACAGACCGAAACCGCAAATTGTAAACGAACTCGGATGTTTCACCAGAGAATTGAAACTGTCTTATCGTAATTGTGAGTCCGAGCATCCCATTTTAAAACCGTTTATCGTTGTGGCGCTAAAACACAACATACCCATCGAATATCCTCTCGATTTGTTGAAGGGAGTGCAGATGGACATTGAAATTTCCCGTTATGAAACGTTCGACGATTTATATGTCTTCTGCTATCGCGTGGCCAGTGTCGTTGGACTGATGATGACGCATGTGATGGGATATAAAGATAAAGAGGCGTTCAAATACGCGGAAAAATTGGGCATTGCCATGCAGCTCACAAATATTTTAAGGGATATCAAGGAAGATAAAGAAATGGGACGAATCTATCTCCCCCAGGATGAAATGCGCCAGTTTGGGATCAGTGACGAAGATGTGATCAATGAAAATTTCAATGATAATTTTAGAAAATTTATGAAATTTCAAATTCAAAGAGCGCACGATTACTACAAAGAAGCGAACAAGGGCATTGCCATGCTCAGCACAGATTCGCAGTTTGCGATTTATGCTGCCAGCAAAATCTACCAGGGCATTCTGACCAAACTTGAAGCAAGCGATTACAATCCATTTTTGGGACGAGTTTTTGTACCATTTTTTCATAAAATACGCATTTTATTTCATGAAATTTTGCGGTCGAAAAAGCGCTCGTTCCATGAACGCTTTGGAAAAAACAATGTGCAGTTGGCGAATGAATAAAATGCGCCAGACGTCCAAAGCAATAAATAAATTTCGAACAGATATTATCAAATGATTAAAGCAAATAAATCCCATTGGGCAAAAATTTTATTCCATTTCTATATCATGAGATTGTTGAAAAAAAGCTTTCACCAATTTCATCTATTTGGCGATTTTCCCAAATTGAATCAGGATATCCCGGTTATATTGATTCCGAATCATAGCACTTGGTGGGATGGTTTTTTTGTCTATTTGCTGAATGAAAAAATATTGAAACGCGATCTTTATCTAATGATGCTGGACAGTCAGTTGGCGAAATATAAATTCTTCGCCCGTGTTGGCGCGTTTGGCATTACGCCGGGGGACAAAAAAAAAGTAATCGAGTCGCTGAATTATACATCAAAATTGATGAGAAAGAAAAATTCCCTGATTTGCATCTTTCCCCAGGGAGAACTGCTGCCATGGGGAAAAAGGCCCCTGAATTTTAAAAGTGGAATAGAATCGATCGTTCGTTTGTTTGAAAAAGATATTGATATAGTGCCACTTGCCATACGGGCAGAATTTGGGAGCGGTCAGAAGGCAGAGGTCTTTTTTGAATTTGGCAAACAGATACGCGTGAATTCTGAAAACTTTACGGCCATGCAGGAGTTGGAACATGCCGAAGAGAAAATATTGAATTCCCTGGAAAAAAGAATTCTCAGCCAGGAAAAAGGAGTGAGTCTGTTCCTGGGCAGTCATTCAATCAATGAAAAAATCGACAGAATTCGAAAGAAAAAATAAGTTTTAAGTTTTTTCGAAATTGAAGAGAGGCACTTTTGGCTATCGTACTTTACATTTCAATCGGATTTTTACTGATGATACTCGGCACCACGCTGTTCAATTTTTTTTCAGCGCCACGGATTGCCAGAGCGCCGGCGCTTAAGTCCGAACCAAAAGTGTCGGTCTTGATTCCGGCTCGAAATGAAGCGCACAACATTGGTCAGTGCCTGGAAGGCATGACCAGGCAGAACTACACGAATCTGGAAATTATTGTACTCAATGATGCTTCTGAGGACGGTACAGAAAAAGTCGTTCAGCAATGGCAGCGAAAAGATGAAAGAATTCAGCTTCTGCGCGGAAAAACCTTGCAGACCGGCTGGTCCGGTAAAAACTGGGCGTGCCATCAGTTGAGTAAAGCCGCCACAGGCGATATTCTCATTTTCACGGATGCAGATAATCAGCATGCGCCGGATGCTGTGAAAAACACAGTCGCTTACATTCAAAAATTCAGACTTGGCCTGATCTCAGCGTTTCCGCAGCAATGGACTGTCACGCTGGCTGAAAAGCTCATTGTTCCGATTATGGATATATTTGTTTACGGGACTTTGCCGCTATGGCTCACGTATTACGCGCCTTTTCCATCCATGGCCGCTGCAAATGGACAATGGCTCGCCTTCACTCGCGAGGCTTATCAAAAACTGGGAGGCCATGCGATTGTCAAAAATGAACTCGTCGAAGATACGGTTCTGAGTCGAATCGCCAAGAAAAAGAAAATAAAGATTCTTACAACAGCAGGCACCAGCGCGGTTTTCTGCCGCATGTATCAAAACAGGGAGGAAATCTGGCAGGGTTTTTCCAAAAATTTTTATGGTTTGGCCGGTTATAATAACGTCGTATTTTTTGGAATTATCCTGATGATGTTCGTTGCATTTATACTCCCGTATGTTCTATGGATTTTCCCTGTGGTGCGGGAACTATCCCTGGCTGCCGTTGGCATGAATATTTTCATTCGGGCAATTATTTCAGTCAAATACAAACACCCGTTTTGGGTCAGTGTTTTACTGCATCCGGTCGGCATGTTTTACGCGGTTCTTATCGGATTGAATTCATTCCTTTCCATTCGACGGGGAATTATTCAATGGAAGGGACGACAAATACAAATCGCAAAATAACATTTGAATTTCTGATTATCAAAATAGATTCGCTGAAAGGAACTCATCCATGAAAAAGAAGATCATCGTTATAGGTGGAGGTTTTGGAGGATTGGCCGCAGCCAGTAGACTGGCCGCAAAGGGACATGATGTCACACTGATGGAAAAGCGCGACAAACTCGGTGGTCGAGGCTATCAATACGAAGTGAGCGGATTTAAATTCGATGGCGGTCCCACAGTCATGACCGCCCCATATATTTTCGACGAAATTTTTGAAGCTGCTGGAAAAAACAGGGAAGACTATTTCAAACTTGTGCCGCTGGATCCGTTTTACCGCCTCTTCGATGAGAACGGCAACTTTTTTGACTACCGACATCATCACGAAGATATGCTGAATGAAATTGAGAAATGGAATCCCAGCGATGTTCAGGGATATGAAAAATTTGTCGCTGAAACGAGAAAAATTTTCAACCTGTTTCATCCATACACAGATCAACCGTTTCTTAAATTCAATAAAATGCTCAAAATTATGCCGGGCGTGATTAAACTTCAGGGACATTTGAGCACGTATCGGTTCGTATCCCGATTCATAAAGAATGATTATCTTCGGAAGTTCTTTTCGTTTCATCCGCTTCTCGTTGGTGGCAGTCCGTTCGAGACGCCTGGATTGTACACGCTCATTGTTCAGTTTGAAAAAGAATGGGGCGTTCATTACGCCATTGGCGGCACAGGTTCGGTCGTTTCAGGATTGGGCAAACTTTTCACCGATTTGGGCGGAAAAATTCAGCTTAACGCGGAAGTCAAAGAAATTTTGGTGAAGGATAAAAAAGTCACAGGTGTAAAGCTGGAAAATGGCTCCATCGAAAATGCCGATATCATCGTGTGCAATGGCGATATCGCTTATTCCTATCGCAATCTCATTCCGGAGGAGCATCGACGCAAATACACCAATCGCCGCATCGATAAAATGAAATACAGCATGTCCCTGGTTGTGATCTATTTTGGCACCAAAAAACGCTATCTTGACTCCAAGCTCGCGCATCACAACATTATGTTTGCTCCGCGCTACAAGGGACTGCTCAAGGACATTATTTACGGCGATTCGCTACCCAAAGATTTTTCGTTGTATCTCCATATGCCGACAATTACGGATACATCCATCGCACCGGAAGGATGTGAATCGTTTTATGTACTTTCGCTGGTGCCCACGTTGCGCGCCAATATTGACTGGAATAAAGAGATTGAGCCGTACAAGCAAAAAATTTATAAATATCTGGAAGACCACTACCTGCCGGATTTGCGGAAAAACATCATAGCAGAGCATCACATCGATCCGGTGCATTTTCATGATACCCTGAACAGCCATCTTGGGGCGGCCTTCTCGGTGAAACCGAGTCTGTTACAATCCGGCTATTGGCGGCCGCATAACCAATCAGAAGAATTCGACAATCTCTATTTTGTTGGCGCGGGAACACACCCGGGTGCCGGCGTGCCGGCTGTTTTGTCGTCAGGAAAAATTGCCGCGGAACTCATCGATCCGACGCCGGCAAGTTCATAATTTGAAGGAAGGTTCGTCCATGTCAAAAATATTTGAACTGGGATTTACAGAATCACAAGGTGAATTCAGCTACGATCAACTTCGCGTTGAGGGAAATATTCCGGAATGGCTGGAAGGAACATTGTTCAGAAACGGCCCGGGAACGTTCTCGGTCGGGGATGAAAAATATCGCCACTGGTTCGATGGTTTGGCCATGCTGCATAAATTCACCTTTCAAAATGGCAATGTGTCGTATGCCAATAAATTTCTCAGGTGCGACGCGTACAATCAGGCGCAGCAGACCGGCCGTATTCAATATTCCGAATATGCAACCGATCCGAATCGTTCGGCGCTTGGGAAAATATTCGCTGTTTTCGACCAGCGAATCACGGACAGCGCCAAGGTCAACATAGAAAAAATCGGTGACAAATTTTTGGCTCTGGGTGAAACCTCGGAGCAAATCGAGTTCGATCCAAAAACATTGGATTCAATGAGAAAATTTCATTATGAGGAAAAATACAAACAGCACATCACCACGGTGCATCCTCAGTTTGATTTCACTCAAAACAGCGCTTACCAATTAGTCACACGATTCAGTCGTGTGAGCCATTATCGGTTCGTACGAATCGCGCCCAACGGCACGATCAGTGTTGTGGGAGAAATCCCGGTTTCAAAACCGGCATATATGCACAGTTTTGGCATGTCATCTAAATATTTAATTCTGACTGAATTCCCGTTCGTGGTTCAGCCACTGAGCCTGCTTTTTCAGATTCGGCCTTTCATCGAAAATTTCAAATGGAAGCCAAATAAAGGGACAGCCATTACGATAATGGATCGAAATTCAGGCGAAATTAGTGCACGATTGAAAACCGACGCATTTTTTGCATTTCATCATGTCAATGCTTTTGAAATTGGAGATGAACTGATTTTTGATATAAATGCCTATTCAAATCCGGATGTGGTGAATGCATTCTACCTGGATAGATTGAAAGATGAACGCGCAGAGATACCCTTCGGTGACTTGCGAAGATACCGCATTGACCTGAAGACCAAAAAAATCAGCTATGAATTGCTTTCCGATGAAAATTTGGAATTGAGTAATTATGACTACCGCCGGTTCAATCTCAACAGCGATTATCAATTTGTGTACGGCGTGAGTTTGAAAAAACAAAAGCGTACCGGTTTTTACAATCAGTTGGTCAAGATTGATATCAAAAGTCACAAATCAGTAAATTGGTTTGAAGAAAATTCGTATCCGGGAGAACCCATTTTTGTCGGTCGTCCGCAGCGCACAAATGAAGACGATGGTGTGGTTCTCTCTATAATTCTGAATGAAAAAGTAGAAAAATCATTTCTATTAATTTTGGACGCCGGCTCGTTTAGTGAAATCGCCAGAGTGGAAATTCCCCATCCAATTTTGTTTGGATATCATGGAGCGTATTATGATGAGATATTCGGGAGTTAATTGAAACAAATTAATACTACTTAGTCAGATTGAAAAACGTATCGATAAACAAGGCAATATTCCCATATCATTGTCATTCCCGTACCACAGGCATTCCCTTC
>CAZSBG010000135.1:0-16271 GCA_964605145.1 uncultured Cytophagia bacterium
CAGCACCATTCAGGTTATCTCGATACCTTTAGCAATATAATGTGAATAATCGAGGCTAAAACATATTCAATTAATATTGAACATTTTTTAAAAATGAATCAACAGGTGTAAATTATGGTTGAAATCACGTTTGAAAATAACGACGCTATTTTAAAATTTCCAAAAGAGTTATTCACAAAAAACTACGTTCAGCAATTTCTCGATCGACTCCGGCTTGAAGCAATTTTGGAAAAAAGTGAACTAACCGAAGATAAAGCCTGGGAGTTATCAGAGCAGATGAAACAGGATTGGTGGAAAAAAAATAAATCAAATTTTTACAATATCCCAGCGGGGCAAAGCTGCAAATAATAATACGTGGTGACCGATTCATAGAAATCATTTTGCACAAATTTGCAAAAGTTGCTGGGTAATAACATAATTCCACTAAATGCATCCGATACTATCCCCTTAAACCAAATCGACTATTCCTCAAAAAACAGTCTCTCCAACCCTGATGTTTTTTCAACCTTCACCGTTTGCCCGCCGAACCGCACTTCGCCCGAGTATGTTCCGCCAAACCGTGATGGCATCAGCGTAACCACATGCCCGTTTTCCACTTTTGTCAAGCTGACCCAGCAATTCTTCGGCGCTTTGACCAGGCGCACGTTGTTTTGTGCGGCGAGCCATTTCAGAACCTGACTGCTATTTTCTGTCCAATTCTCCACCGGCAGGGAAATTTCCGCGCCATCGGCCGTGCGTTCAGGCTTCGAAAAAATGTACAGAGATTGCCCGGCGCCGTGTTGCTGCAGTTCGGCGACAACATCGTCCAAAACTGTCGCGTGAGGCATTAGCACCGCGTCATAAACGTAACCATTCGTTCTGAATTTTCCCTCCTTCCAAATTCCAGTCGAAAAAATTGTCGAGGAAACAATATCCACGTGATAATGTTCATCCATCAAATTGAGCGCCAGGTTGAAAATATCCCTGGCTAATTTATCCGCGCGATTGTTTGCCAGGGCGTACATGCTCTCAATGGGAAAAACGAGCAGGATATTCGCTTCCGGCAATCGATGCTCCACTGCGTCAAAGTGATCTTTCAAACGCTGATTCCACTCCGGGAAACCAGCCCACGTGCTGTGATTGGGATAGCCCGGCATGGGATTGTCGCCCAAAAACGACTCTTCTTCACCAATGGTTCCCACCGGGCCGTAAATATGGGCGAACCAGTACTGACCCAGCAGCGCCATTGCATTCACGCAATAATCCATCACACCGCTTTGCCAGTCCGCGTCTTTCCCGGCTGTCCACAAATTATTGTACGCGAACCTGTCCCGGCTGAACTTGCCCAGGGATTTATTCATTGTGCACACCGCGGCCACGTTTGAGTAATGGAACGAATTTTTGTCCTTCAAAAAATTGATATTGCCCACATCAACGAAACCGCCATTTTTAGATTCCAGCCCCTTCCACACGTCGAGGCTGCCGTGATTCATGTCGCACATATCACCGTATTCCGAATGCCAGGTATCGTGCACGCCGCACGAGGTATTCCCGTCCCACATGGCCCGCACAATTTCCCATGATTTTTTCTGCGCAGCCAGCACCGTGTCCTGAACAATTTCAAAATATGCGTTTCGAAAAGACACATGACTGCTATCTTCAGCGTCCAGCGCCATTTTCCAAAGACTCTCTTCCAGTCGCAGCCCTGTTTTCTTGAAAAATCGCTTTTGAACATTTTCGGAAAATGGCAACGCGCCGTATACGCAGGTGTAACCGGGTTCATCCCACATGAGCAAATCTGCCTTGCCAACATGATGGGCGAAATTTGCCAATCGCTCGAAGTAAAAATCCAGGTGGGCATAATTGGAATAATCCACGTGACAGGCATTAAATTGGAAAAAAGCGAACACCTGCCATTCTCCATTTTCCTGCGGTTCGAACTCGCCAAACGCCTCGACGTACTTCTCCTTCGCGTTGTAAAAGAAAGTGGCCGAATCTGTAATGTCAATGACATCTTCATCTTTGAACGAACCTTTTTGTCTTGGAATCGCATACACTTTCACTATCCGGACCGGCGTAAAATCGATGGCCACCTCGTTCACCATGTGACTTTGCCGGGGAGGAATGTGACAGCGAACGTTAAATCGATCATTTTCCACCGGCGAGAAATTGGGAACCTGCTGCGCCAAAATTTTATCGCCGTAAAGCACCACCGGCAAACCGCCGAACTTTTGGGTGAGGTCGCGCGCGAGAAACCGCGGATCCGGCACAGCCCAGAATTCCATGCCATGTTCCTTACAAAGCTGATTAATTCGGGCCAGCGCCTTTTGGGCCAAAGGATGATCCCACGTGTAGCGACTGCACCGAATGAACGGAGCGACGCCGCCAAAGCCGGCTTCTTGCATATCGAAAAACTGGTGTTCAAGAATGGTTTCATCTTCAATCACTTTATCGGTAATCGTCCACATCATAGTTGTTGTTGGTCGTACATGTTCGGTTGGTTCGGTCATTTTATCATCCTTAATTTTTTTCTCAACTATTGGGTATGCTCGTAGATTTTTGTAATTGGAAATTCGGGGAATTGAAAATGGGAATCGGAAATTAGAAAATAGGAATTAAAAGCAATTTTGTTTTGTAGTCATTTTCCAGTTACCAGTTTCTAATTTCCAGCACCTTTCAAATTTAAATATAATTCTTTCGAAGAATTTGTGATCACTCCATGCTGATGGCTGAATGCTGAGAGCTGAAAGCTTTTTACGAATAACACGCTTTGACCTGGTGATAATGCTCCAGTATGGTCATATAATTTTCATACTTTGTGCCCACGGCAATGGAATGGCTCGCGCCGAGGACGAATCCACCGTTTGGCGCGGCGTATTTCACCGCATAGTCGATGTCATTTTTCACATCATCCGGTGAACCGCTGACAAGGTGTTCCACGGCGACTCCGCCCCAGAGGGAAAATTTGTCGCCGTATTGCTCCTTCACCTTTCGGATGTCCATGGACGCGGATGGCTGAATGGATTGGTAGCAATCGTAGCCGGCTTCCACGAACTGATCCAGCAACTCCCAGTTGTTGCCGCAGGAATGTTTGATGACCTGGAAGCCGAGGGATTGCAGCGAAGCAGTTCGCGCTTTGGCTGAAGTGAGGCTCATCTCCCTGAACATTTTGGGAGAAATGAACGGGCCGCCGGTATGGGCAAAATCGAAGCCGCCCAATAGAATGCCATCAATGGGATAATTCTTGAGCTGGTTATCGCGGAAAGCTCCCTGGCGGGTTTTATAATCGATTGCCTTTTTCACCAGTTCCGGCTGCTCGACTATGTTGATCAATCCCTGCTCGTAATTGGGGAACAGCGCAAACGTAGCCTCTTCCTCACCCCATTGCAGCAGAATAAACTTTTCGTCGCCTAATTCGCGACACAGATATTCCAGCATTTCGAAACAGCTTTCATCGTAATAGCTGAAGTCGTCATTCTCAAATGATTCTGGCGCCGGCAACAGGGCCGCAGCCGGGTCGTGGACTGTGGAAAAATCCACGGTCACATCCGAATACTTCACCACTCTGCCATCCGCGAATTCATACGTCGTCTCATCCAGTTTTTTGGGCTTTTCGAATTCAGCATCTTTGGGCGGAACCAGCCAGGCAACGGCGATGTCCAGATCCAGTTTTTGGTACACCTCCACCGCATCTTTTTTCCAGCTATCCACCACTTCGTCGCGGCGATTCTCCCAGTACCCGAGCTGGGTTCTGGCTTTATTCCTGAAAAACGTTTCGCGGCCAATGATTTTTTCCACCGTGTCGAAATCAACAGCAAACTCGCCCATGGGAATCACATCCGGCACCTGTCGTGCAAATGCGCGTTTCACTCGTTCTTTTGAAGTCATCTAAACCTTTTTTTGATTTTAATAAACATCTATGCCTCCAAGTCTCAAAGGCTCGAAGTTATAATATAAACAACGCTCCCACGGAGACCGTTGGAGCGAGAAAAAATAGCTATTTGCTAAATAATCCTCAGTAGTTGTCATTCCCGCGAATGCGGGAATCTCCTCTGGTAGAGGCGGAGATTCCTGAATGCGCCGTAGGCGCATCAGGAATGACAAACTTTTCCATTTTCGTTCCCATGCTCTGCGTGGGAACGAAGGTTATATTTTCACACCTGGCATGTCCCGCAAAAATAGCTGCTTCTTCCCTTTTGCTTAATACGCCGAATCGGTGAATTGCAAACAAGGCAGGGTTCGTCCTCCCTGTCGTACACGGCCAGGATATTCTGAAATTCCCCCTCGATATTGTACACGGAACGGTAATTAAACACACCATCGCCCAGCGACGTGCCCATTTTATCGACGGCCAATTGCAGCACTTCCGGGATGAACCGATGCAGCGCACTGATCTCTTTGTCTGACAGCGTGTTCGCCCGTCGCTCAGGGTGAATTCTGGCCCGAAACAGAATCTCATTGGCGTAGATATTCCCGATGCCGGCGATTTTGGTTTGGTCCAGCAGCAGGTCTTTCATTTGCAGAACAGTCCGACCGCAAATCTCTTTGAGGCGCGGTAACTGCCAGTCCGAATCCAGCGGCTCCGGCCCCAGTTTTTTCTGCCAGCAGTTTTTCTCGCTGTGTTCGTAAAAAGCCAGCGTGCCCAGCGCCCGCGTATCGTTAAATTGCAGGCTGCTGCCACGTTTGAAAAAAAATATCGTGCGCGTGAATTTATCGGTCTGTGGTTTTCCCGGCGACCAGATCAGCTTGCCGGTCATTCGAAGGTGTATCACCAACTGATTGCCGCTCTCGAAATTTATGGCGATGAATTTTGCCCGGCGATTGATTGAAGCGATGCGTTCCCCGGCCAACCTTTTCTCCATCTCCACGGGATCATTTAATTTCCACTGGTCTCGTCTTAAAATCTGCACGCGCTCTATCTCCTGCCCGGCAATTTTGTCCCGCAATTGCCTGACAATGGTTTCCACTTCCGGGAGTTCCGGCATAATTTTTTCCTTTAAACTCAAAAATAGAGCAATACTAAATAGACTCCGTCCGAAAAGGACTACACCCCGGTTGTCCGAAGGACACCGGGTGTGTTTCACTCCTCGTTGATGAATTGTATTAAACAGCCGGTGACCTCCTCCACCACAGAGAAGGCCGGTTTTCAACTTCGGGCGGACAACCGCGGTTTTCAGACAGACACAAAATAGAATTGAAATCAATGAAACAGAAAGTTAGAACAAATCCGCATGTGTCCCGGTCCGTTCGAAAATTATCAGTTCCGCATCAAGTTTATAAATTAACAACCAATCCGGTTCAATATGACACTCAAACCTGCCTTCATAACTTCCAATTAATTTGTGGTTTCGATATTTAGGCGCTAATCGCTCTTCATGAATAAGCTTGGACATGACTGATTTAATTTGTTCTTTATTCTTTCCCCGCTTCATCATTTTTTTCAGGTCACGATCCAACTGTTTGGTGAATACAGGTTTTAACATTATATCCCCAGTTTTTTGAACAGGTCGTCTTCATCTTCGCAAGGGACCAGGTTCTCTCCGGCATCGGTATCTTTAAACGTTTGGAGCGTGGTTTCATTTGGAATAAGTATTGAAAATGGCAGGCCTTTGCGGAGCTTCACCTGTCGATAGAAAATATTTATTGCCGTGGTTGGTGTTAGGCCCAATTCTGACAAAATACTCTCTACCTCTTTTTTCAGGTCAGGCTCAATGCGAGCGCGTATCATTTCTGTTTTTGGCATGATGATCTCCATAAATAATTTCGAATAATGTACCACTTTTGAGATACATAGTCAAGTATTTTTTCAGTCTTGTGAATTGAACAATGATAAAACCCCGAAGTGCTCGATTGGTGAAGGGAGATAAATATTTCAATTTTGGAAGAGATGCGGAGTAAAATATTTAATATGGAATGTGTGCGCAGAGCAGAAGACAGACGGAACCCCCCTCTGCAATGCCGACTACGGCAGCAGCTATTTCTGCTACGGCTGTCGAAGTGAAAGTACGTATGGATGAAACAACAGGCGGGGACACCTGCGATGATCTGACTTGGACTTGTAAGGACACAGATAGCTGTACGGATGCACCACTTTACATGGAGGTGTGCTGGGACATTGCCTGCCTCTATCCTGAGGATGATAATAGTGCGTGCTGTTATTATGAGTGGGGCACAAGCGGAATTGCTGGGGGAAAAAGGAGGATGTGAGCATGGGCCTCATCTGATGATGACCTTGAACCTGTCATTGTCCCTGTTCCAGTTGGTTTTCGCTCCTGGAGTCAAAACTTTGTTGCTCATCTTGTCAACCATCTCCTCCTTATAGTAGATGCCGTTGCGGTAGGTCCAGGGACTGACCATTTCTGTCAGGCTCGTACCACCCCCATAGAATTGTATAAGCCCAGTCAGGGTATTCTATTCCATCGATTTCTCCTGATTTGTTCTGCATACCTGCCAATGCCTCGCCGTATAACACACTATACGGCCATCTCTCATACACCTTGGCGCCTGCCTTGGTGGAGAGGTGGGGGCCGTCTGGATTTATTCCGCTTGTGGAATTGAAAGCTGAGGATGGCCCTCCTCCGTAGGCATTATTGTACTGTACCAGGATCACGAACCTTCCGTCATCACCATTTGTATAGACCTGGTTCCAGAGGTCGCGCTCCTCTTGTGCGTTCGTGGAGGTGTTCTCGACTATGTTATGCATCCCGGGCCTCTCCAGTTTGTACTGCGCTGCGCCCTTCCCGACCTGGACATTGAAGCTGTCAATGTCTATCTTCATCTCTGTGCTGTCTGCATACCTGATAATAAAGAATGTGGGTATGGTCTTTGGGTCTTTTAACAGCCCAAGCCCCTCAGCCATGTGCTTGTTGTAGGCATAATCGTTCCCGAAACCCTGCACTCCCGCATTCTGCGCGTGAATGTAGCCGATCCACGGAAGGTCAGCATGCGTCAGTCCCACTTTTCCCATGTCATAGTCGCCAGAGAGGTTCTCAAGCACCTGCTCGAGCTCCATGATCGTGTCCTTGGGGACAATCGTGAAGGTGTGGTTGCCTGCCTGGCCAGAGTAGAACGTGAACCTGCCGTCAGGGCCTGTCAGGGTGTCCTTCACGCCATTGGGCCCGTCAAGCCTGACATGGATGTTGGGCACGCCCCTGTCCAGGATGCCGTCATACACCTGGCCGATGAGCTTCAGGGCAAACTCGATGTCAACATTGGCATTGTTCTGGCCGGAAGCATTTTGAGGGTCAGTCGCTATCCACGTCACGTATGTGGAGCCGTTCCTGTCCTTCCCTGTTATGGTTGCTATGCTGTCTGCTATGTCGATCTTCACAATGCTGGTGTCATAGCCTGTTGCGCGCCAGCTCATCTCTGAGGGATAATTGTCAACATCCTCAACATGGTCGTTGAGGTTGAGAGTTGTCTTGCTGTTCCTCTTCACAGTCACATTGGGAACGCTTGTCACAGGCGGATAATTCGTTCTGAGTAAATAAAAATTGTGTCTGATGTCTTCGTAATCGTAAATAGTAATCATTATATCAATGGGAACATAGCCTAACTTCTGGATGAAATAACGCGCCGATATTTCCGAGGATTTTTTCGCTGCACTATTTTTACCTCCCTCTTCCCCTGCAATATAAACAAACCGAATTGTGGCCAGTGAACCGTCCAGCAACAGCATTTTTTTGGTAACGCGCTCCCCATTGTCCGCCAGGATACGATAGAAATAAACGCCGGCCGGCAGTCGTTGTTTTCGTGACACATCGTCCCCATTCAGCGTCCGGGCGAAAACAAGCCTGCCGGTGACATCGAAAAGTTCAACTGCGCCAGGCTTGCTGTATTGAATGGTGGTTGCCGGGTTGAACGGATTGGGATAATTCTGGGAGATGAGATCGTATTTTTCTGGTATGGGCTCATTGGCTGCAATAGCCGTTGACGTGATACTGCCTTCATAAAAGCCGGTAGAATTGGTGGTTAATTGGAGGGTATCAATGTCGGTGAAAATCTGGATAAACGCGCTATCAATGGGTGATTCGAGGATTTTATCACTGATGTAACCGGAGAAATTATAGGTTTGTTGGGCACGTGTATTGTGTAATCCTGTCAATATGAATAAAAAAAGAGATATATATTTTAGCATTTTTTCTATCATCAGAATCAAAGACACTTAAAAGCACTTCATTTTAATGGATTGATGATTCTAACACCTCGCACCACTTGCCCGTAATTTAAATCTTCTGTCCACAGTTGATTACACTTGGCATGTTCGGCGCTAGCAATTATCATAGAATCCCAAAAAGACAACTTATTTGAAATTTGGATATCAATCGCTACTTCTATTAATTCAGGTGTAATAATAACAACATCAAAATTCAGCAGGGAATGTAAAATATTTTTCATTAATGAAGGATCAGTATTGAGTTTTTTTGTGGCAGCAACAAAAAACTCCAGCATAACTTGTGTCGAAATAACACCAACATGCTCTTGATCCACAATTTTCAGCAAATCGCGACACTTATTTCGTTTGGTCAAATTATGCTGATCCATTGTATAAACAAAAATATTCGTATCAATAAATATTTTAGCCACGGTAAAGATCCTCTCGCTTCCACTCGGCACCATTTGAATCTGCATTTGTTTGATCCATTTTTTGGAACAATTCATCAAGCCAATCAGATTCGGAAGAGGTTACTGTTTTTTTTAATAACATTCGAATCAAATTGTTTAGTGATGTATTATTCTTTTTAGCATAATTACGACCTTTTCGCATTAAATCTTCATCAAGTGAAATTGTTATATTAGGCATTGCAATTACCTCCAGGTTGAATTAATACTATACAATTTATAAAAAACTCGGAAAAATGTCAACTGTTTATTTTCATAGATAGCTAAAAGTCATCGGTGTTCAGTTTAAACATTGAAAACATCCTTCCAAATAATCAAGAAATAATTATTACATTTTCACAAAATCCTTGATTTAATATTTTTTAATGTTTAACTTAGGGTTTTATTTTTGATTTCAAATCGGATTAAAAATGGTTGAACAATCGATACTCTTTGAGGCAAAGGCGTTTCTCTGCTGGGATAAATTTCCGCAGCTCGCCATCAAGCTCATTCCGGTTCAGGATGAAGTTGCCTTTTTCTATCCGCCATCCAAAGAGGTTTCGACGATAAATTTGTTCTACAATCCGGGCAAAAAAGACCTTTCCCGGCCTCTGTTCCTGCTTTTTCATGAAGCCGGACATTTTGTTCAGTGGCAAAATTATTCGTTCAAAAACATGGAAAAGGAATTCGTGCATCACATAAATTTGGACAGGGGAAAACAAAAAGCTGATTTTGAGCGCGAGGCATGGGACATCGCGCGAAAGTTGATTCTGGAGTTTCTCAAAAAATTAAAGCTCATGAGTGACGAGCTTGAGCAACACTTCGATCTCTTTTCAAAAACTTGTATTTCAAGTTATAATTAGCGATTAAATATTCATGTAAAATCAAGAGAGGAAAGCATGCTGTTAAAGACACTTCTGGATGAATTAAACGACAAAAAAATCTATGGACAGATGGATGAAATCGATGTAAAAGGAATTGTGTACGATCCGCTGCGCGTGGAAAAAGATTTCATGTATGTGGCGATTAATATTTACACCCAGTTGGACAAAATTGAAATCCCGGATGGTCACGATAAAGTGCACGATGCCGTCGCCAATGGCGCTGTTGCTGTTGTTCTGCAAAAAGATATGGACCTGCCCGATTCTGTGATTAAAATCGTGGTGCCGGATTCCCGTTATGCCCTGGCCTTGCTCGCCAATAAATTCTATAATTTCCCTTCCAAGCAAATGAAAATGGTTGGCGTGACCGGTACCAATGGCAAAACGACGACGACGCATATCATCGATAGTTTGCTGATGCAAAAATTTCGCACTGGAATAATTGGGACACTCTATTATAAAATCAACGGTAAAATTCACAAATCCAAAGACACCACACCGGAGCCGCCGGATTTGCAGGAAATTTTCACCAACATGGTGAACGAAAATGTGGAATACTGCGCCATGGAAGTCTCGTCGCACGGCATCGACTTTTTCCGAGTGCAGGGCGTGGATTACAATGTGGCCCTGTTCACCAATCTGTCCCAGGATCATCTTGATTACCACAAAACAATGGATATTTACCTCAAGACAAAAATGAAATTGTTTCAATGGCTCAGACCGGAAGATTATGCCATCGCCAATATCGATGATCCGCACGGTAAAGATTTCCTGAATGTCACCCAAGCAAAAAAAATCACATTCGGTATAAATAATCAGGCAGACATCATGGCAAAAGATATTCGGTTCAGCATCAAGGGAACCGACTACCGACTGGTTACTCCAAAAGGCGAAATCGAGATTCAGCAAAAACTGGTGGGCATGTTCAATGTCTACAACTCCCTGGCTGCAGTTGCGGTTGCGGTTACCCAGGGAATGGATTTGGCTACAATTAAAAAAGGTTTGGAAGAAAATATCGTCGTGGCCGGCCGGTTCCAGTTGGTGGACAAAGGCCAGCCGTTTTCCGTGGTGGTCGATTACGCCCACACGCCGGACGGCATGGAAAAAGTGCTCAGCCTCACCCAAAATTTGAATCCCAATCGTGTGGTTACGGTATTTGGCTGCGGCGGCGACCGCGATAAAGAGAAGCGCCCCATCATGGGAGAAATCGCTGACAAATACAGCGATGAAGTTGTGCTGACAGCGGACAATCCCCGCAACGAAGACCCGGAGACCATTATCAGCGAAATTGAGCAGGGCGTAAAAGGAACGACCTGTACAAAGATAATCGATCGGGGAAAGGCGATTGAATACGCTATTAAAAACGCTGGCGAGGGCGACATTATTATGATCGTTGGCAAGGGGCACGAAACCACGCAAACCCTGAAAGACAGAACCATTCATTTCAACGATGTGGAAGAAGCGGAGAAATATTTGAATTAATACCAAACGATTTGTCCACATCCCCTGGGTTGTCATCACGAGCCAGGGGATGTTCCAATTATCATCAAGTTTCTTAGCGTAGTTTTGAAAATTCTGAATTAAAAGTGTGTTATTATGAAAAAAAACAAAATTAAAAATACGTATCATCTTATTTTTGCCGCTATTATTGTTCAAGTCACGTTGCTGTTAATTGTCACATGTGGCAAGAAAGAAGTCGAACCCATTGTGGCCAAAGCTGGAAAAACAACCATTCCGCTTTCGGAATTTCGGGAGCGATATCAGTTCACACCTCATATATTGCAAACACAAAATCAAATGAGGAACCGACGAAACGCAGTGGCTTCTCTTCTGGGCGAAAAAGTTTTAGTAGAAGAAGCCTATCGGAGAAATTTGGAAGATGACGAAAAATACAAGGCTTACGTGGAACAAATGAAAAAGGAAGCCATTGTCGAAGCGCTGTTTGACCACGAAATAAGCGCCACCATTGAAATATCCGAACAGGAAGTGAAACAGGGATATATCAAATCTCAGTCCAAGCTGGATCTGCAAGTGCTGACCTTCGACAGCCTGCAACAGGCAAACGATGCGCGGAGACAAATTGAGGCAGGCAAAAGTTTGAACCAGGTGAAACGCGAGTTTCAAACGGATACATTCATCTCTGCCGACTCAGTGCTCACCTTGCCCATGAGATGGGGTCAGGCGCACCCGGCGCTGGAAGATATCGCCTATTCCCTGAAACCACACGAGGTGTCTCAACCGATTTTTGTCGATGGCACCTATTTCATTTTAAAACTCATTAACAAAACGAGCCAGGTGTTATTAACCGAAGCCGATTACCTGCGCAACGAGCCGTCAATTCGCAAGACGATCAGACAGCGAAAGCGCACTGAAAAATTTCATGGGTACATGAAAACACTGATGCAGGGTAAGGAAGTCAAAGTCTCTCATGAAATTTTTGGTCTGGTTGCCGGCGAATTGGAAAAAGTCTACCCCATTCGGAAGCGGGACACTGACATTGAGACGGCCCGGATATTTCGCGATTCCACATTGGAAGCATTGCAGCAGCGAGAACTGGCAGATTACCTAAACGAACCGTTCGCCCGATTCGACGATGGTTCTACGTGGACCGTTCGGGACTTCATTCAAAAATTGAGCATCGGGCCCTATCGGCTCAGTTATAATTCCAAAAAAGCATTCCGTAACAGTCTCAGCCGCGCTGTAAAAAGCATGGTGGAATTCGAATCACTGGCTCAAAAAGGAAAAGAGCTGGGTCTGGACGACACGTATTATGTCGAATATCAGACAAAAATGTGGTCAGATTCATATCTGGCCCAGGAATTGCGACAGGCTATAATCGATACCATTTCAGTCTCTGATGAAGAAGTAGAATATTTCTATTCCAAAAATAAAAATAATTATGCCGGGCCGGCCATGGTAAATCTTCAGGAAATATTAGTCGATGATAAAAATCTGGCGTACAAACTGTATGAACGAATTCAAAGTGGTGAAGATATCGGTTCACTGGCTCGAAAATACAACACGCGTGAAATCAGTTTGAAACGGGATGGAGTGACAGGATATTTTTCCGTATCAGCGCTGGGAAAAGTCGGTGAGGTGGCCCAAAATTTGAATATCGGCGACATCGGCGGGCCGGTCGAGACGGAGTCGAATCAGTATTCTGTGTTCAAATTGTTAGACAAACGCGAAGCCGGGCCACTGTCTTTGGAAGAGGTGCGTAACGATGTAAAGCGAGATGCATTGACGGATAAACGGATTCGGGCAATTGATAATTTTTTGACACAATTGGCCGATAAATACAGTATTGAAGTGAATCCGTCAGTTTTGGATACGCTTCAAACCACAGACACCGGCATGCTTGTGTTGAAGCAGCATTATTACAATCGACCGGCAGCGCCTTTTGTGACGCCTTTGAATAAATCCTATTCATGGCAAAATTTAATGGACAAAGTATACCCTTTCAATTAAAATTATGAATCCGACTTTTTGGATTTTCAGAGAGAAATTGGTACATTTATTAATTCGTGGAATCTGGAGCGGGAATGGCGATGAAGTTAAAAGTTGATTTGCACTTACACACGAACAGGGACCTGGCAGAAATTGTAGCGGGAAGAAAAAATCTGATCTCTCCCAAAAAATTGGTCGATATGGCCGTGGCTCAAAACTACGATGCCATATCCATCACACATCACGGAGTTCAATATGTGGATGATGAGCTGGTTGAATACGCACGGCAAAGAGGGCTGCTCATCATTCCCGGCGTGGAAACATTCATCAATAAAAAACATGTTTTGCTGATTAATTTTTCAACAAAAAAATATATTCTTTCGTACGATGATTTATTAAAACACAAAACCGATGATGTGCTGGTGATTGCACCGCATCCCTATTACTTTATTTCAGAATGTTTGGGACGGGATTTCTCCAAACACATTCAATGTTTCGACGCTGTGGAATACTGTCACTATTATATGAAATATCTGAATCCAAATAAGAAAGCGGTTCGCATGGCCAAAAAGTTCGGATTGCCGCTAATTGGCAATTCCGATACGCATAAGGACTACCAATTCGGGACAACGTTTTCGTATGTGTCCGCCGAGGAAAAAACGATCCCTTCAATTATCCGGGCCATCAAGCAGGGCAAGGTGGAAGTTGTCAGCCGACCGCTCAACATGGTTGAATTCGCGCGGGAGACAGTGTGGCTGTTCGAAAAAATGCCATACATGGTGCAATCGATGCTGAAAAAAATTGCCATACGCACTTCCTGGCCGTCAGCCATACGTCGATATGCAACACCGAAAAATCTGAGCCCCACACTCAAGCTGAACAGCAAACAACCGCAGCACACATCCGAAATCACAGAGGATAAATTGATCCACACAAAAATTCCGGTTCAACAGGCTCAGAAAGATTGACTTGCCATTTTGATTTCGTTTTCTTCTCATGGACTGACGCTGTTCTCAAAATATTACGCCAAAAAATAATTTATAATTCAGGAGAAGCCAAAAATGATCGGTTATCTGAATGGAGATTTTCTGCCAAAAGAAGAAATCACCATTTCTCCGGATGATCGGGGATTTCTCTTTGCCGATGGCGCTTACGAAGTGATTCGATGCTACGAAGGAAAATTATTTAAGAATGAAGCCCATATTCAGCGCCTCGGCAGAAGTTTGAAGGCGCTTCGGATTGAATTTCCCGAAGTGAACGAATTGACTGTTGTCGCAGAGCAGCTCATCGAAAAAAACAATTTGAACACCGATCAGGCGACAGTCTATTTTCAGGCGTCACGAGGGGTAGCGCCGCGCACGCACCGATTTCCGGTGGAACCGGTACCGCCCACTGTGTTCGGCTCGGCTTCGGTTTTTCAGCCGCATCAGGAGGAACTGGATACCGGCATCAAAGTCATTCTGGTTTCTGAAACCCGATGGAGCCGGTGCGATATCAAATCCATTTCACTTCTTCCCAATATTCTGGCACATCAATTGGCCAGGGACAACGGTGCGATGGAAGCTGTCTTCATTCGCGACGGCGCGGTGACTGAAGGGACGCATTCTAATTTTTTTGGTGTTTACGATGGGCAACTCGTCACTGCACCGGAATCCAACTATCTGCTGCCTGGCATAACGCGACAGGTTGTGCTTGATCTCGCGTTAATTATGGGTATCCCGGTGAAAAAATTCCCCATCCTTGAAACACAACTGAAACATGCTGATGAAATATTTATCGCCGGCACCACTGTTGAAATAACTCCCGTTGTACGTGTGGCTGAATGGACTGTCGGAAACGGAAAACCGGGGCCAATAACAAAAAAACTACAGACCGCATTTTATGAATATCTCTATAAAACCAGATAGCTCAATCGAAAACTATTCTTTCACTATCAAATCGAGGTGAATCCATGCAAAACTGCACTCAAATAACCATCATCGGCACAGGACTCATTGGTGGCTCCATTGGTCTTGCCTTAAAAAGAAAAAAGCTGTGCACATCCATTGTGGGTGTGGATGAATATTCCATCATCCACCAGGCGCTGGATCGCGGCGCCATAACCGAAGGCTATAATCCTTCGGAACTTGAACAAGCGCTTAAGGGTTCCGACCTGATTTTTGTGTGCACCCCGGTTCAGCAAATTATTGAATTACTGCCTAAATTAGCCAAACTCGCCGATGAAAATGCCCTCATTTGCGATGTGGGCAGCACCAAGTCTTACATCGTATCCGAAGCGAGCAAATATTTTGGTGAGAGAAATTATTTTCTTGGAACCCATCCCATGGCCGGCGCTGAAAAGCGTGGCATAGAATCGGTGGATCCGTTTTTGTTCGAAAATGCAATCTGGGTGCTCACTCCGGGCCAGTTAGTGCCGGAGGCTATCACGCGAAAAGTTGGCATGCTGTTCGAATCCATCGGCGCCAAAATTTTGATGCTGACACCGGAAATGCACGATGACATTGCCGCCGGGGTCAGTCATTTGCCGCAATTCGCCGCAGTGGCTATGGTGAATTTATTGGGCCGACACAACCAGGAAAATGCGAATTTTTTAAAATTAGCTGCCGGCGGCTTTCGCGATATGACGCGTATTGCATCCAGCCCTTTTTCGGTCTGGAAAGACATTTGCCGTACCAATCGGGATCAGATCGTTAAATTTTTAGAGGAATACATGAACGAATTGAAGCAGGTGCGAAATTATTTGCTTGATCAGGATCTGGAAGTCTATTTCGACCGGGCGGCTACCACACGACTTGCCATCCCCAAAGACAGCAAGGGATTTTTACGTCCACTTTTCGATGTTTCAATTTCAGTAGAGGATGAACCCGGCGTGATCGCCAAATTTTCCAATTTGTTAGCCAAAGGCAATATAAACATTAAAGATATCGAAGTACTGAAAGTCCGCGAAGGTGAAGGCGGTTCCATCCGGTTGGCATTTGAGACGGATCGGGAACGTAAAGAAGCAGTGAAGCTGATCCGCGAAGCAGGATTTTCGTGCTATGCGCGGGATTGATTTTTGATGAAGAGTATAGAATGCCGCGAAGACACGAAGGCGCGAAGAATTAAAAAAATATTTCAAAGAGTAAATTTCTGAGAAATTTTTGAAGTTATATTCCTAATCTGGATAAACCAGAAATTCCAAAACGCAAAAATCAAATAACAAATAAAATCCAAACTTCAAAAAGACGTGAGTTCAAAACAATATTATTTTAATATTTCCACTGGATCTATTTTCTGCCAAAAATGGTCAGGATTTTACTTCTCTGGTACGTAACTATTCAGTCCCATTTTGATCATAAAAAAAGTTAAAAAAGTACTGGCGTC